>JBGSHY010000052.1:0-36366 GCA_041751995.1 Rhizobiaceae bacterium
CTGGCCCATGATGACTTCGTCGACTTCGCCCGGCGCAACGCCGGCGCGCAGCAGCGCTTCCTGAATGGCGATCGAGCCGAGCGCATGGGCGGACACTCCCGCAAGCGCGCCGTTGAACGAACCGACCGGTGTGCGGGCGGCGCTGGCGATGACTATGGATTGGCTCATGAAAATCTCCCGTATGTTTAAATTTGCCGGAATACCGGCTTTTGCCCAAGGGTTTCACCGGAAACGGGCGCTGTCAAACGGGAAAATGGGTTTACGACTTACCGCTTAGACTATTTTGGCGGCTCGCCATTCACCACATTGCTGCACTGCGCTTTCGCGCCGCACAATTTAACTTGGAAACTGCAGCATTTTGCGCTTAGTGTGCAGCATCGGAAGAATTTCAAGAGAAAGTCTCCGCTTACTTAATGCGGTGGCATTCATTGGGAGGTGAACCATGGCTGCAAAAAATGATGACATCGTCATCAAGAAATATGCGAACCGTCGGCTCTACAACACAAGCACAAGCACGTATGTCACGCTCGAAGATTTGGCTGAAATGGTCAAAAAGGGCGAGGATTTTACCGTCCAGGACGCCAAAACCGGTGAAGACATCACCCATCCGGTGCTGACACAGATCATTTTCGAACTGGAGAACAAGGATGGCGCGAATATGCTGCCGATCCCGTTCCTGCGCCAGCTGATCTCTTTTTACGGCGACCAGATGCAGATGGTGGTGCCGAGCTTCCTCGAGCAATCACTCAAGGCATTCTCGGGTGAGCAGGAACGCATGCGCGAACAGCTGACCGCCGCCTTTGGCAAGACCCCGATCGGCATGATCGGCATCGAGCCGATGAAGGCCATGGAAGACACGGTGCGCCGCAACACGGAAATGTTTCAGAACGCGATGAAAATGTTCATCCCGTTTGGTTTGCCCGGAGCAACCGGTGCGGCGGAAACGGCGGAAGTGCCGAAAGCGGTTGCGGCAGAGCCTGCCAAGGACGACCTCAGCGACCTGAAGGAACAGATTGCCGCCATGCAGCGCAAGCTCGAGACGATCTCGAAGGGCTAGGCAAGGACCAGTTCAGTTATAATTGATATCCCGGCCCGACGAGCGGATCGACACCGAAAAACCGGCCATCACGTCGATCAGCGCCATCACCATGATGATGAAGAACACGCCGGTTGCAGCCGAGGGCACGAGCAGAAACTCGACCAAAAACACGATGAACACGCCGGTCGACAAGAGATGATCGACGACCGAGGCGTTTGACGTCCGGGTGGATTTGAGGATTTCGAAGAACAGCAGGATCAGCGAGGCGATGATGATGCCGTCGCCCATGTTGAGAGAGAACCGCCCGCCGGACATCATGCCCATCGAGAACACTTCCGTCTGCAGCGGATCGCCGGCCGCACTGCCGGTGGCGAAGACAACGATGTTGTAGAGAACGAAAGAAATTGCAAGAAGCGGGACGCTGGCGAACATGGATGGCCTCGTTGGCGCAAATGTGAATCGGAAACAGGGGCGAAGGCTTAGCGGACTGAAGTTCAGCGCACAACTGTGCGCAGGAAGGTGACCAGCCGCATCGCGCGGCGCAAAACCGTGATCCCGCTGCCGATGGCGACGATCCACAGGCCCATGACCAGCATAAGGCCGCTTCCATGCCAAAGCGGCTCGACTGCCCCGAGAATGGCGGCAAGCGTCATCACCGCCATGCGGTGCTGCTTGGCCATCGGGCCTGAATAATCGGCCGAAGCGCCACAGGCACGGCCATGCTCGCGGACGTAGGCCGTCAGCACTGCAAGTGCCGCCGCCGCCCAGCCGAGCGCCGGGTTGCCAATGCCGAGTCCTGCCCCGACCAAGATGAGAATGTCAGCAATCCGGTCCGGGAACTCGTTCCAGAATGGTCCGTCATGGGCGCTCTTGCGGGCCTCGATGGCCACCATGCCGTCAAGCAGATTGCACAGGAGCCGCAACTGGCAAAACAGCGCGGCTGCAATCAGCAGGGAGATGCGGACCGCGCCGTCCGCATGGCCGGAAGCCCAGAATGCCATGCCGGCAACCGCGGCCGCGGCGATGCTCGCCATCGAAATCTGGTTTGGCGTCACGGAGGTCGCGGCAAGACGTCTGGTCAAGTAGGCGGCCCAGCCGCTTTGACGGCTGGCAAGCGGGCGACGGTCTTTGATGTCAGCCATCAGGAATCCCATCCATAGCGCACGAGATGATAGAAAACCGGCGCAGAGAAAACGACCGAATCCAGCCGGTCTATGAATCCGCCATGTCCGGCAATCATGTGGCCCCAGTCCTTGACGCCGCGGTCTCGCTTGATCGCCGACATCACCAGCCCGCCGAAAAAGCCCATCACCACAATCACCAGCGACAACAGGGCGGCATTCAACATGCCGAACGGAGTCATCCATGACAGGCCTGCGCCAACCAGCGTGGCCGACAACGCGCCGCCAACAAACCCCTCTACGGTTTTCGAGGGCGACAGTTCCGGCGCGATCTTGGTTTTGCCAAGGAGTTTGCCCCATACATATTGCAGGACGTCACTCGACTGGACGACCACGACGAGGAAAGCGATCAGCAGAAGGTTGCGGCCCTCATAGCCCGGGATTTTCAAATCGAGCAGCGCCGGAACATGGCTGGCGCAGTAAACGCAAATCATCAGCGCCCACTGCAATTCGGCGATGCGGATCAAAAACCGGTCCTTGTCGCCGCGCAGCGCCGAAATGATCGGCATCAGCAGAAAGGCATAAACCGGGATGAAAATCGAATACATGCCCGTCCGTCCAGCCCAGATGAAGTAGTAATGCACCGGCAACACAATGAAAAACGCAGTAGCGAGCGCCCAGTGATCGGCGCGGCGGGTGTTGGTCAGCGTCACAAATTCGCGCAAGGCAGCGAACGACGCGAAGGCAAACAAAAGCACCGCGCCGGTTCGCCCGAAAATCAGCGCCAAGCCAATCAGCACGACCATCGCCCACCAGGCGTAGATACGGTCGTTGAGATTTTCGATCACTGTATTGGAGCCGTCCGGCGACAAGCGCAGTTGCAACACATACCCGACTGCCGATGCGGCAATCAAGACGGCGGCAAGTCCGCCAAGCAAGGTGAACAGGTCGGCGTAGGGCGCGCTCATTGGTCTGCTCCGTTCTGTGGCACGGACAGGGCCAAAAGCGCGGCGCGGGCTCGGGCGAGGAACACATCCTTTTCTTCATCCGCACCGACATGCAGCGGCGCGCCAAACGTGACAGTGCAGATCAACGGGATCGGAACAAACTCGCCCTTGGGCATGACGCGGTTGAGATTGGCAATCCACACCGGTACCAGATCAACCGCGGGCCGCTCGCGCGCCAGATGATAAAGCCCGCTCTTGAACGGCAACAGCGGCTGATCGGTCGAATTGCGCGTGCCTTCGGGAAAGACGATCAGCGAGGCGTTCTCGTCCAGAGCTTCGACCATTTTTTCAACCGGATCTTCCGTGCGGGTCTCCGGATCGCGGTCAATCAGCACCGACTTGAACACATCGCGCCCGATAAATTCGCGCAGCGGCGACTTCATCCAGTAATCAGAACCGGCAACAGGACGCGTCCGGCGACGCAGTCGCTCGGGCAGGACGGTCCAGAGCAGGATGAAATCTCCGTGGCTGACATGATTGGCAAAATACACCCGCTGGCGGCGGACCGGCTCAATGCCAAGCCAGACCCCGCGCACGGCTGTGATCATGCGGGCAAAGAAGATGATCGCCGAGGCCGTGACTTGCGCCAGAATTTCCATGTCCCGAGAGAATCCCGCCCGAATGATATCCCGATTGTTCCCCGCGCATCATGGCGCAACAATGGCCGGACAGCAAACTGGCGCAAACACAAAAAGGCCGGTGCATGGCACCGGCCTCAATGTCTGCAATCAAATGCAGGAATTACTTGGTCTTGGCGTCCAGAACCTGACGGCCGCGGTACATGCCGGTCTTCAGGTCGATGTGATGCGGACGGCGCAGTTCGCCCGAGGCCTTGTCTTCGACATAGGTCGGGGCAACCAGCGCATCAGCCGAACGGCGCATGCCGCGCTTGGACGGCGAAGTTTTTCTTTTTGGCACTGCCATGGGACTGCTCCATCAAACTCTACAGCCGGAAAAAGCGGCATGACCGCTCGTCCATCCGGCAAAATTTCCGAAAATTGTGCCGTGCCTATACACGCGCATTCCCCATTTGACCAGTCGCGCCTGAAAAAAATTAGTGTCTGGCTCAAAATTCGCCGCGGCGAGTCAAATGGCGTGGTTTTCGAGAACCGGAGCGGAGCGTACATTGGGGTACGTGAGCACCGGAAGCGCAGAAAGCTACACCAGTTGGCCGTTGCGACGGATTTTCAGGCAGACACTATGGCGTGACGCAATCGACGTAACCGCCGGCCTGGGCCGCACGGCGTTCGTTGAGGCGGGCAAGGCGTATGAGGCCGCGCGAGGCCTTGGCAGGCTTGCGCAAGATCGGATTTGGCAGCGAGACGGCCAGGAGGGAGGCTTGGCGCGCCGTGAGCTTTTTGGCCGACGTCCTGAAGTGTTTCCGCGCCGCCGCCTCGATGCCGTAGATGCCGGGACCCCATTCGGCGATGTTGAGATAGATCTCCATCAACCGGCGCTTGGACCAGATCAGATCCGCCGCCATGGCGTAAGGCAGCTCTATCGCCTTGCGGACAATCGAACGGGAATTCCACAGGAACAGGTTTTTCACCGTTTGCATCGGGATGGTCGAGGCGCCGCGCGAGCCTTCTCCCTCCATCGCGTCATCAATCACCTGATTGATCGCGGCCCAATCGACGCCAGCATGGGCGCAATACTGACCGTCTTCCGACATCATCACCGAGTGGATCAAGACCGGCGCAATGTCGTCGATTGACACCCATTGCCGGTCATAGCCCTTCAACGTCACCAGGTCTTTCAGCATCAGCGTCGAAACCGGATGAACGAACGGGACAATATAGAGGACCATCAGCACTATCGGCACGGCGGCCAGCATCAGGCCATAGCGGATGACTTTGCGCAGGGTGCCGCGCCATCCGTAACTGCCGAGTTTGCCGATCCCCTTCGCCAATACGCCGCCCTGCCCCTGATGCCTGATCCCGCACTTTGGTTTTTGACTTATCCGCCCTTTCCTTTTGGCGCAATGCCGCCCGTGTGAAGTTGGTGCGGCCTTGACGGTTTGCCCATTTCGGGCGATTGCCGGAGCATGAGCGAGCAAAAGGACATCCCGGCATTTGACATCCGCCTTGGCGCACAAGCGCTGGAGGTGGAAGCGGCGCTCGACGCGATTTTGTCCGCATATCCGCAGGATGGCGAAATCGACCGACCCGGGCAGCTTTTGAAAGCAATGCGGCACGGTGTCCTGAACGGCGGCAAACGGCTGCGCCCGTTTCTGGTGCTGGAAAGCGCCGCGCTGTTTGATGGCAATACGGAAGCCGCGCTGCGGGTGGCGGCGGCGCTGGAATGCATCCACTGCTATTCGCTGATCCACGACGATCTTCCGGCCATGGATGATGATGACCTTCGCCGCGGCCAGCCGACCGTTCACCGCGCCTTTGACGAGGCGCACGCGATTTTGGCAGGCGACAGCCTTTTGACACTGGCCTTCGATATCATCACCGATCCGCAGACAGAGCTCGACGCCAGAACGCAGGTTGAACTGGTCCGCATGCTGGCCCGCGCTGCCGGCATCGGCGGCATGGCGGGCGGACAGGCGCTGGATTTGCAGGCCGAACGCGTGAAGCCGGATGAAGAAGGCATTATCCGCCTGCAGGCGATGAAGACCGGCGCGCTGATCCGCTTTGCCTGTGAGGCGGGGGCGGTGGTCGGCAAGGCTTCGCCCGAAGAACGCGAACGGCTGGCCGAATTCGGTTCGGCCATCGGCCTCGCCTTCCAGATCGCAGATGATCTTCTGGACATGACGGCGGACGCAAAGCGCATGGGCAAGCGCACCGGGAAAGACGCCGCACGGGGAAAGGCAACGCTGCCAAGTCTGCACGGCGAGGCTTGGGCGCGCAAACAGCTCAAAGGGCTGGTTGCCCAGGCGGAAGATTTGCTGGAGCCATTCGGCGAGAAGGCGAAGACGCTGATCGAGGCGGCGGCGTTTGTGGCTTACCGGGAAAACTGAGCGCCGTAGCGCTTCTCGATATACTCCGCTACCATCACCTGAAAATCCGCTGCAATATTTGCGCCGCGCAGGGTCGCGGCTTTCTTACCGTCGATGAACACCGGGGCGGCCGGGGTTTCACCGGTGCCAGGCAACGAGATGCCGATGTCGGCATGCTTGCTTTCGCCTGGCCCGTTGACGATGCAGCCCATCACCGCGACGTTGAGCGCTTCGACGCCGGGATATTTCTCGCGCCAGACCGGCATGTTCCTGCGCAAATCATCCTGAATGTTCTGCGCCAGCTCCTGAAACACCGTGGAGGTCGTGCGGCCGCAACCGGGACAGGCGGCGACAATGGGGACAAACTGCCGAAAGCCCATGGTCTGCAGCAATTCCTGCGCCACCTGCACCTCGCGGGTGCGGTCGCCGTTCGGCTCCGGTGTCAGCGAGACGCGGATCGTGTCGCCGATGCCTTGCTGCAAAAGGATGCCCATGGCGGCGGATGAGGCGACAATGCCCTTTGAGCCCATGCCGGCCTCGGTGAGGCCGAGATGCAGGGCATGGTCAGATTGCTGGGCAAGCTTGACATAGACCGCCACCAGATCCTGCACCTGGCTGACCTTGGCCGACAGGATGATGTGATCGCGGGCCAGGCCGATGTCTTCCGCCAGTTCCGCCGACATCAGCGCCGACTGAACGATGGCCTCGTGCATCACCTCGCGGGCGGACAGCGGCGCGCCTTTGGCGTGGTTCTCGTCCATCAGGCGGGTGAGCAGTTCCTGGTCGAGCGAACCCCAGTTCACGCCGATACGCACCGGCTTATCGTGGCGAATTGCCATTTCGACGATGTCGGCGAACTGCTTGTCTTTCTTGTCCTTGAACCCGACATTGCCCGGATTGATCCGGTATTTGGCAAGTGCCTTGGCGCAGTCCGGATGGTCAGCCAAAAGCTTGTGGCCGATGTAATGAAAGTCGCCGACCAGCGGCACGTCACAGCCAATGCGGTCAAGCCGCTCGCGGATGCGCGGCACAGCAGCAGCTGATTCATCGCGGTCCACAGTGATGCGCACCAATTCGGAACCGGCACGCGCCAGCGCCGAAACCTGGGCAACCGTGCCGTCAATATCGGCCGTGTCGGTGTTGGTCATTGACTGCACCACCACAGGATGCCCGCCGCCAACCATGACCGAGCCGACTTTGACGCCGACAGTCAGTTTGCGGGCATGGGGTTCGGAGCGGTAAGTGACGGTCATGGGGCAAATCCGGCGTTCAGCTAGCGCTTGAGGTGGAGAATTGCGCCCGCCTTGTCAACAGCAAGCCGATGCTTCGCCTTTCGCAGCGTTTGCGGCGTCGCTCTGTTTGTGCTGCAATGCAACAAATCAAATCAAGTGGAGACGGACATGGCGGGCGCTAAACTTGCGGGCAAAACAGCGGTGATCACCGGTTCGAACTCCGGCATCGGACTTGGCGTCGCTGAAGTGCTGGGCGCGGCGGGCTGCAATCTGGTGATCAACTCCTTCACGGACCGGGCGGAAGACCATGCGCTGGCGGCGGACCTTGCCAAACGGCATGGTGTGAAAGCGGTCTATCTGCAGGCCGACATGTCAAAGGGCGAACAATGCCGCGCGTTCGTCACCAAGGCAGCGGAATTGTTCGGCAGCGTTGACATTCTGGTCAACAATGCCGGCATTCAATATGTCGCGCCGCTGGAACAGTTCCCAGTCGAAAAATGGGACCAGATATTGGCGATCAATCTGTCCTCCGCATTTCACACGTCCGCAGTCGCACTGCCGCTGATGCGTGAAAGCGGCTGGGGCCGGATCGTCAACATCGCCTCGGCGCATGGCCTCACCGCCTCGCCCTACAAGGCCGCCTACATTGCCGCCAAGCACGGCGTTGTCGGCCTGACAAAAACCATCGCGCTGGAAACCGCGGGCCAAAACATCACCTGCAACGCCATCTGCCCCGGCTATGTGCTGACGCCGCTGGTGGAGGCGCAGATTCCGGACCAGATGAAGGCTCACAAGATGGACCGCGAAACCGTGATCCGCGAAGTGATGCTGTTACGTCAGCCGTCGCGTCAGTTTGCGACCACGGAGCAGATCGGCGAAACAACGGCGTTCTTGTGCTCGGAAGGCGCAGCGCAGATCACCGGCACGACGATATCGGTGGATGGAGGCTGGACGGCGCTCTAGCCGGCAATCAGCTTTACAAGCGCCGCCGCGCCGTCGCGCCGTTCCTGCGCGGATTTTGCACGCATCTTGAGCCCATCAAGGCCATCCAGCAAAATATCTGCAAGCTGATCGCCTGTCAGGCCTTTAGCCTTTGCAGCGCCGGATGCTTCCAATGCAGCGGCAACCATCGCCGCTTTCTTGGCATGCCAGTCGGCCACGACATCGCCGGCCAACTGGTGCTTCATGTCCATGAGTTCCGCGCCATGCGCCGTGGTGTAGAGAAACTCGATCGGATCGAGTATCCCGCACTTGATGGCGGCGAAGAGCCGGTCTTCAATGGATCCAGCGCCATCAAGGGCAGCTCTTGCGCCTCCCAAGGCGCGGCCCATCATTTCCGACGCGATGGCGCTGTAGATTTCGCCCTTGTTCTTGAACTGAAGATATAGCGCCGGCCGCGACATGCCGCAGGCTTTGGCGACATCATCCATCGTCATGCGCTGGTAGCCATAGCGCAGCACCACATCAAACGCACATTCGAGAATGCGTTTGCGCTTCTCATCCTGCGGATTGGCATTGCTGTTGACGGCGTTGGATTCCATGACTTGACGTTCTGACATTTTTTCACATAATGTCAATCCGTCCGGTATGCGACCTTGGGAGAATCCACATGAAGCTGAATGTGAATGGCACGGAGCGGGAACTGAATGTTCCCGAGGACATGCCGCTCCTGTGGGCGCTGCGTGATGTGCTTGATATCAAGGGCCCGAAATTCGGCTGCGGCATTGCTTCCTGCGGTTCCTGCACTGTGCTGATTGACGGCGTGGCGACGCGCTCCTGCGTGACTCCGGTCGGCACTGTTACCGGCGTCGTGACGACCATCGACGCACTGGAAGTGAATGGCGTGTTGCACAAAGTGCAGCAGGCGTGGCTCGATGAGCAGGTGGCACAGTGCGGATATTGCCAGTCCGGCCAGATCATGAGCGCGGTGGCGCTGCTGAATGAAAAGCCCAATCCGACCGATGCGGAGATAAATGAAGCCATGAGCGGCAATCTGTGCCGCTGCGGCACGTACCCCAAAATCCGCGCCGCCATCCACCGCGCCGCCAATGGAGGCGCATGAGCATGGGACGCATTGCAAAAATTGCCCGCCGGACTTTCCTCGTCGGCGCTGTTGCCGCGGCGGGCGGTGTCGCTTTCGGCTATTACCAATTCAAAAAACCGGTGAAAAACCCGCTGAAGGACGGGCTTGGCGAAGGCGAAGCGACGTTCAACCCCTACGTGAAAATCGGGTCGGACAACACCATCACCATCATCGCTCCGCGCGCCGAAATGGGCCAGGGCATCATGACGACGCTGGCGGCGCTGGTCGCCGAGGAGTTGGAAGTCGGGCTTGATCAGGTGATCGTCGAACATGGCCCGGCTTCTGCTGCCTATTTCAACAGCGCGGTGATGTCCGAGAATGCCCCCTTTGCGCCGTGGGAGCATTCGGCCTTCAAGGACGGTTTCCGTTCCGTCATGGGCGCTGTCGGCAAGATCGTGGCGCTGCAAATCACCGGCGGATCGACATCCACTGTCGATGCGTTTGATAAAATGCGCCATGCAGGCGCATTGGCGCGGGAAATGCTGAAAGCGGCAGCGGCCAAGGAATTCGGCGTTGATGCTGCAACACTCAAGGCAGATCGCGGCACGGTCACCGACCCTGCTTCTGGCAAGAGCCAGACGTATGGCGAATTGGCTCTGAAGGCGGCGGACACCACCCCGCCCGAAGACATCAAGCTTAAAGACCGCAAGGACTGGAAACTGCTCGGAAAGTCGCAGCCACGCGTCGACATGCGCGCCAAAGTCACAGGCGCCCCGGTTTACGGCATCGACGTGACCTTGCCGGACATGGTCTACGGCACGGTGAAAATGAACCCGCGTCTTGGCGGGCGGATGAAGAGCTTTGATGCGTCCAAGGCGCAAGCGATGCCGGGCGTCATCAAGGTCGTCGAGATCGATTGCCAATTCGGCCACGGGCTTGGGGTGATCGCCGACAACACCTGGACGGCGTTTCAGGCGGCCGATGCGATCATCGTTGAATGGGGCGATGCGCCCTACCCGGCAGGTACGGCCGGCATCATGGGCGTGATCGACGCAGCGCTGGCTGCAGGCGGCGGTTCGGCCTTGCGTGAAATCGGCGATGTGACAGTCGCGTTTGCCGACGCGCCGCAGGATAAATTGATCGAAGCATCTTATTCGGTTCCTTTCCTCGCCCATGCCACCATGGAGCCGATGAATGCCACCGCGCAATTCAAGGATGGCAGGCTCGAAATCTGGTCGCCCAACCAGGGAGCGACAATCACCCGCTTTGTCTGCTCCAACGTTGCCGGCCTTGATCAGGACAATGTCACTGTCCACACCACCATGATGGGCGGCGGTTTCGGGCGGCGCGGCGAAATGGATTTTTCCGGCTACGCCACGCTATTGGCGATGGCAGCGGACAGTAAACCGGTCAAGGTAACCTGGACGCGCGAAGAGGACATGAAACATGACCTCTACCGCCCGGCGGCCATGGCGAAATTCAAGGCGCGGCTGGGTGATGACGGCCTGCCGACCGCTTTGGATGCGGCAATTGCTTCGCCTTCGGTCATGCGCTCGGTCATCCGCCGCAACATGCCATCTCTCGGCAATGCCCCGCTTGGTCCGGACAAATCCATCACCGACGGCGCGTTCAACCAACCCTATTCAATCGCAAATCAAAGCGTCCGCGGCATTGATGTGGACCTGAAAGTGCCGGTCAGCTTCTGGCGCTCGGTCGGCAATTCGCAGAACGCCTTTTTCCACGAAAGCTTCATGGACGAAGTGGCGGCAGCGGCCAAACTCGATCCGGTCGCCATGCGCCTCAAGCTGATGGCTGATCATCCGGCGGCGGCGAAAGCCGTCGAGAAGGTCGCGGCCATGTCCGGATGGGGCCAGCCACCTGCGGCAGGAACGGCAAAGGGCATCGCCTTCTGCCTGTCGTTTGGCGGCTGGGTGGCCGAAGTCATCGAGGTGCAGGACACGCCGCAAGGCATCCGCATCACCAATGTCTGGGCCGCGGCCGACGTTGGCCTCGCCCTCGATCCCGATATAATCAAAGCCCAGATCATTTCCGGCGTCGTCTATGGCCTGTCGGCGGCGATGGGCCAGGAAATCACGTTCAAGGACGGCATGGTCGAGCAGTCGAGCTTCCCTGACTACGAGCCTATGCGCATCAATCAGGCGCCACAATTCCATGTCGAAATTCTCGAGAACGCAGACGACATTGGCGGCGTCGGCGAGATTGGAACGCCACCGGCAGCGCCCGCCTTGGCCAATGCGTTGTATGCCCTGACTGGCAAACGCATAAGGTCATTGCCACTATCTAAGGAAGTGAAGTTTGCGTGAGAGAATTTGATGGATTCCTGTCTTTCGCAACTGCGAAGAATGCTTTAGACATCCCTCTGTCAGGAGACCGCGCATAGCAGTCAGGCAGGGGCTTGCATTCGGCCCGCGCATTCACCAATTGCTGCCAAAGTTTCGTCTTATGGCAGCCACAATTCATTCAACAGCAAACCGGATATCCCATGGCACGTTTTCGTTTTCACAAATTTGCTTCGATCCTCGTTTTGGCAGGGGCGGCTGCGTGGGTTTTGACCGGTGAGTTTTCATCTGTCGGCAGCGCGGCGCAAGAGGCGACAGAAAAGACGCCCGAAGCAAAGCCGGCGGAAACTGTAAAGCCGCCGCGAACGGTATCGGCGGTCGCTGTTCCGATCATCGACCATCGGCTGACCATCCGCGTTTCCGGCCAGACGGCAGCGGACAAACGCGCGGAGCTGGCGACCCGCTCGGCAGGAACCATTTCATCCCTGCCTTTCAAACAGGGTGACGCGGTCAAGGCCGGTGACGTCATCTTGTCGATGGATTCCGTGGAAAAGAAAATCGCCGTTGATGCAGCGGCCCAGCTTGTGAAGCAAAAGCAGTCGCAGGCCGATGCGACCGAAGCTTTGGCCAAGCGTGGCAATGTTGCAAAGCTGCAGCTGGACGCTGTCCGTGCCGATCTTCAGGGCGCCCAGTCGGGATACGAGGCGGCCAAAGCCGAACTCGAGCGCACACAGGTGATCGCGCCGTTTGACGGGATCATCGACAAGATTTCCGTCGAAAAGGGGGCGTCCGTGAGTCAGGGCGGCCCGGTGGCCACCATCATCGCGCTCGACCCGATAGTGGCAGTCGGCGAGATTTCCGAACGCAACCTGTCGTCCATCAAGATTGGCAGCCCTGCCAGCATCCGCCTTGTCAACGGCTCGACCGAAGACGGCACAGTTCGCTACATCAGCCGCGAAGCCAGCACCGCAACGCGCACCTACCGCATCGAAGTCGCCGTCGAAAACAAGGACGGCCACATACCGGCCGGCATGACAGCGGAAATCAATTTGAAATCCGACCCTGTCAAGGCAATCAAATTGCCGCGCTCAGCCGTGACCCTCAATCAGGATGGCGCGCTCGGCGTGCGCGCGGTCGACAAGGACAAAAAGGTGGTGTTTCTGCCGGTTGACCTGATCGACGATGCGACGGACGCGATTGTCCTGACCGGCGTGCCGGAAGGCACCAAGATCATCATCTCGGGACAGGATTTCGTGGTGGACGGCGAAGTGGTCAATGTCGTTGAGCCGGATGCGGCAACGCTCAAGAAACTCGCGGCGCAGTTCGCCTCCGAACTCCAGTAAGCGCAAAGGCGAACCGTCATGGGCCATATCATTGATCTTGCGATCCGCAATTCGCGGCTGACGATTTCGATCCTGCTGTTCTTCCTGATTTCGGGCGCGCTGGCCTACCAGTCGATCCCGAAAGAGGCTGAGCCGGACATCCAGATTCCGATCATCTACGTGTCGCTCGGCTATCAGGGCATTTCGCCGGAAGATTCCGAGCGGCTGTTGTTACGACCGATGGAAACCGCGCTGAAAAGCATCAAGGACGTCAAGGAAATGCGCTCCGCCGCCTATCAGGGCGGCGGCAATGTGCTGATGGAATTCAACGCCGGCGCCGATCTCGGCAAGGCGCTGGACGACGTGCGCTCGAAAGTATCCGATGCCAAGCGCGATCTTCCGCAGGGCGCCGATGAGCCGGGGATTTTCGAGGTAAACCTTTCGGAATTTCCGGTGCTGGTGGTCACACTGTCGGGCGACGCCTCCGAGCGCGTGCTGGTGGACGCTGCGCGTGAACTCAAGAAGCGCATCGAGGAAGTTGACGGCGTTCTCGAAGCCAAGCTGCAGGGCGCGCGCGATGATCTTGTCGAAGTCATCATCGATCCGGTGAAACTGTCATCCTACGGCCTCAAGCTTGACCAATTGATCGGCGGCGTCGCGGGCTCGAACAGCTTGGTGGCCGCAGGCGCGCTTGAAGGCACGGAAGGCAAATATGCTGTCAAAGTGCCGTCGCTGATCGAAACACCCGAAGACGTCGCCAATTTGCCGATTGTCGCCAACGCCGACGCCGTGGTGCGGGCGCGCGACCTTGCCACGATCCGTTCCTCGCACAAGGACGCGGAATCGATCACGCGCCTCAACGGCAAGCCGGCCATTGCGATTGAGGTGTCCAAGCGCACCGGGGCCAATCTCATCAACACGGTTGATGGCGTGAAGAAAATTGCCGACGAATTCAAATCGAACATGCCGGAAGGCGGCGAGATCACGTTCAGTCAGGACAAGTCCGAGACAATCCGCCAGTTGCTGCACGATCTGCAGAACTCGGTTCTGACAGCGGTCATTCTCGTTTTCATCGTCATTCTCTATGCTTTGTCCGGACGCGCCTCGCTGTTTATCGGCTTTGCCATTCCGGTCTCGTTCCTGATGGGCATCTTGTTCCTGTCGCTGGCCGGGCATACGGTGAACCTTGTCGTATTGTTCTCTCTGATCCTTGCGGTGGGCATGCTCGTGGACGATGCGATCATTGTCACCGAATTTGCCGAACGGCGCATGTCTGAGGGCATGGACAAGGTCGAGGCCTACTCCATGGCTGCCAAGAAGATGACCGGACCGGTGCTGGCGGCAACCATGACCCGCATCGCCGCCTTCTCGCCGCTGCTGTTCTGGCCGGGCATTGTCGGCGAGTTCATGAAATACATGCCGATCACGCTGATCGCCACGCTTTCGGCTTCGCTCCTTTACGCCTTGGTGTTCACGCCGACGCTCGGCGCGATGTTCGCCAAGAAGCCGGACCATGTCGAAGAGCATCACGACGGCTGGTATATGGCCGTGGTCAAGAGCGCGATCCGTTTCCCGAAGACCGTGCTGCTGCTGGCCGTCGCGCTGCTGCTCGCGGTTCCCTACACCTATGGCAAGATCGGCGCGGGCGTCGAATTCTTCCCGAATGTAGAGCCGGACTATGGCCTTCTGTACGTTCACGCGCGCGGCAACATGTCCCTTGAGGAAAAGGACACGCTGACGCGCATGGCCGAGGAGCGCATCCTTGGCTGGCCGGGGATCAAATCCGTTTACACCCGCGTTGGCGCGGGCGGCGGCCAGGGCAATGAAGTTGCCCCGGACGTGGTTGGCACAATCCAGTATGAGTTCATCAATTGGCGCGAACGCAAGCCGGCGCTAGATATTCTGGCTGACCTGCGGGTTGCCATGGCCGGCATTCCGGGCGTGGACATCGAGGTCTCGGTTCCGGCCGCCGGCCCGCCGACCGGCAAGGCCATTCAGGTCCGCCTGTCTGCCGCCGATCCTGAAGGCATCGAAGACGCGGCACGCAAGGTCGTGTCGCTGCTCAAGGCTGACCCGGAAGTTCTCGACATTGCCGACGGCCTGCCGATCCCGGGCATTGACTGGGAACTGAAGGTCAACCGGATTGAAGCGGCCAAATATGGCATCGGGCCGGGCTCTGTCGGGACCGTCGTGCAATTGGTCACCTCCGGTTTGAAACTGTCGGACTACCGTCCGGCCGGCGCCGATGACGCGGTCGACATCAGGCTGCGCCTGCCGGAAGACCGGCGGACATTGGCGACACTTGACCAGTTGCGCATCGAGACGGCGTTCGGCTCTGTGCCGATCTCCAACTTCGTCACCCGCGAACCGGCACAGTCCGTCGGCACGCTGAACCGCATCGACGGCGAGCGGACCATCACCGTGCAAGCCAACGTCAAGGAAGGCGTGCAGGCTGCCGTCGTGCAAGAGCGCGTCGCCAAACTGATGGCGCAACAGGATTTCGGCAACATCGGCTGGAAAATGGTTGGCTCCGACCAGGACAGCGCCGAGGCGTCGGCGTTCCTTGGCAAAGCCTTCGGCGCGGCGATCTTCCTGATCTTTGTGGTGCTTCTGGCGCAGTTCAACAAGTTCACCAGCGTCTGGCTGGTTCTGTCGGCCGTGGTCATGTCGACGATTGGCGTATTCCTCGGCCTGATGATCACCGGCCAGCCTTTCGGCATCGTCATGTCCGGCATAGGCGTGATCGCGCTGGCAGGCGTGGTGGTGAACAACAACAGTGTGTTGATCGACACCTACGACACGCTGCGGCATGAGGGCATGGACAAGCTCGAAGCCATCTTGCAGACCTGTCGCGAGCGGGCGCGGCCTGTGGTGTTGACGGCGGCGACGGCGATTCTTGGCGTGTTGCCGATTGCTTTTGGCATCAACCTTGAAATCCTGTCGCATGACACAACCATCGGCGCGCCATCGACCCAGTGGTGGATCGCATTGTCGAGCGCCATCGTGTTCGGCCTTGCCTTCTCGACGGTGCTGACGCTGATTGTCACGCCGTCCGCGCTCATGGTCTTCACCCGCGCCAATCCGGGCGACGGCGTCATCAACCGCGTCAAGCGCTTGTTCCGCCGCAAGCCAAAAGCTGCAGCGGAACCGGAAGCTATGCCGGCGCCGGCTGAATAGGCGCTACGCCGCAAAACGCTTTGAACCTTCCAGCAGGCCCTGATCGCTCAGGGCCTGTTTGACTGCGTCCTCCAGCGGCGTGTGCGGGATTGGACCAATCAGGCTTTCAAGCCGTGATGACACCAGCCTGTGCGGCTCGAAACGCAGGTAGGACATCAGCGACAGCTCGCGCATCATCGGCATGACGAGGCCCATGATTTTCAGCAGCGTCCATGGCAGATGCGTCAGTTTCAGCTGTCTGCCGACAGCTTTTTCGGCCGCTGCCTTCAACTGCAGTTCGGTGATGGCATGACCGGGGAAATTCAGATTCTCGAACGGCTGCAGTTGCTCCCGCACGGCGACGAGCTTGACGAACGCCTGGGCGAAATCCGGCAGGTAGGCCCATTCATGCACCAGCGTTTCCGGTCCGGCGGCGGTGAAAATGCCCTTGGCGAGTTTTGACACCGAAACCAGATCGAAGAACGAGCCGGTCCCCGTGCCGCCGAAATAGTCACCGGCGCGAAGCACGATGGTCTGCAGGCCGCCGGGCTTTTCGGCCTCCTCGCGGAACAGGCGCTTCATTTCCACCCGGATGCGCCCCTTTTCGGTAGAGGGGCGCATGGGCGTATCTTCGCGAAGCTCCAAAGGCATTGGCGAGCCATAACCATAAACATTGCCGGGGAAGACGTGCATCGCGCCGTGCGCCTTGGCCGCAGCCATCACATTGCGGGCCATCGGCAAAACCTTCTGCTCCCACTCGGTGTAGAGCGGGTTGAGACCGTTGAAGATGATGTCCGCGCCCTTTGTCGCCCCGATCAGCTCATCCGCATTCATGGCGTCGGCGGCGATGAACGACGCGCCGGAAAGTTCAGCGAGCGGCTTGCCGGAGCGGGTGACGGCGATCACATCATGGCCTGCCTCAAGAAAGGCTTTGGCAACCGTGCGGGACAGGCGGCCATTGGCGCCGAGGACTGCGATGGTGGTCATTTGCGTATCTCCTTGTTGGTAAAGCCATCATAGCCAAACAAATTATTATTGAAATTCGCGAAGATTGATGTTCTCCTATTCAAAATTGAATGGGTGACAGCATGATTGACTTTGACTGGAACCTCGTCCGCTCCTTTGTGGCGGTGGCAGAGACGGGCAGCCTTTCTGCTGCGGCGCGCAAGATCGGCTCAAGCCAGCCAACCATCGGCCGCCACGTCACCGAGTTGGAAAGGGATCTTGGCGTCACCCTGTTCCGGCGCGGCCTGGGCGGCTATGAACTCACTGACACCGGCACGGCCCTCCTCAGCCATGCTCTCACTGTCCGCGAGGCCGTGGATAGATTTTCTTTGACGGCCACAGGTGCGGAGGAAGGCCTGAGCGGCACGGTGCGCATTACCGCCAGCGAGGTGATGGCGACGCTGGTATTGCCCGAGATTCTCGGCCGGTTCGCACGGGAAGAGCCTGCCATTGAGATCGAACTGATCGGCTCCAATCAGGTCGAGAACCTTTTACGCCGCGATGCCGACATCGCCATCCGGATGGTGACGCCAAGCCAGGAGGAACTGGTCGCGCGCAAGATCGGCGACATCACCATGTCGATGTGCGCACACGAGGATTATCTTGCCCGCAAGGGAACGCCGGAAAAGCCGTTCGACCTGCTTGACCATGATTTGATCGGTCAGGACCGTGCCGACGATTTCATCCGCGGCTTCCGCGCTTTCGGGGCAACCAAAGTGGACCGCCACTCCTTCCGCTTCCGCTCGGACAATCAGGTGATCCTGTGGGAGGCGGTCCGCGCCGGGGTGGGCATTGGCATCGCGCAGGTTCCGCTGATACTGCGCGAGCCGAAGCTGAAAACCTTCCTGCCGGAACTGCCGCTGCCGGTGTTGCCGATGTGGCTGACGATGCACAAAGATGTGCGCACCTCACCGCGGATCCGCCGCACGGCTGACTTTCTCTACGAAGAACTGGCGGCCTTTGCCCGGTCGGCGGACGCAACCTGAGACGCGGCAAGCCCGACCAGCACAAGCGCGCCTGCAAGCACGATGTAGGTGATGCGGAAGCCGATGTGCTCGGCAACAAAGCCGATGGCCGACGGCGCGAGCAGGATGCCGGAGTAGCCCATCATCGTCACCACCGAAATCGCTGCGCCTGCCGAGAAGCCCGGCAGATTGCCGGCGGCGGAGAAGGCGATCGGCACGGTGTTGGCGATGCCAAGCCCGGCAATGGCAAAGGCGGCGATGGCAAACCAGTCCGTCGGCGCCAGACCGCCAGCCAGCATGCCGGCGGCGGCTATAAAGGCAGACCAGCGCATGGTGGCAACTGCGCCAAACCGGTTGCGCACGCCATCGCCTGCAAACCGCATGACGGCCATCGTGCCGGCAAAGAAGGCGAAGGCGAGACCGGACACTGACAGGGAAGAGCCGAGTTCCTTGGATAGATAGAGCGCCGCCCAATCCAGAACTGCACCTTCCGGCACCATAGAGAAGAGCGCCATGAAGCCAAGAATGTAGACGATGGGCGCTTTCGGCCAGGCATATTTCGGCTTCGGACCGTCGTCTTCATGATGTGCGGGTTCGCTGACCAGAAACTGCATGGCGACGAGCGCGATGGCCAATGCGATGGCGCTGGCGAGTATGGCATGACCTTCCGCTCCCAAGCGCTCGATGATCGGCCCGCCGACGCCGCCGCCGATGAAGCCGCCGAGTGACCAGAAGCCGTGCGAGGCGGACATGATCGCCTTGTCCAGCCGCCGCTCGACTTCGACAGCATTGGCGTTCATCGCCACATCCATTGACCCGCCGCACGCGCCAGTAAACAGCAACGCAATTGCCGCAAGCGGGATGGAGGGTGAGAGGACAATCGCCGCCAAGCCGAAGGAAGCCAGAATGGCGAAAGTGCGGGTCACGGTGCGCGAGCCATAGTAATTGATCAATCGCCCCGTCCAGACCATGGCAGTCACCGCGCCGACGCCAAAAGCAAGGATCAGAAGACCAAGCGTGAACTCGGTGATCGAATGGCGCGGCAGCATCAGCGGGATCTGCGGCGCCCAGGAGCCGATGATGAAGCCGTTGACCAGAAACATCGCCGCAACCGCCCAGCGCCCGCGCGCGGCGCTTGATCTATCCGGTATGGTGATTGCGGACATGGTAGACCTTTCAGGCGCTGACGAGCGCTGGTTCAGAAATGGAAAGGGACGCTTTTTTTGCCGAATCGAGATCCTTCTCGATCACGACATGGTCAAAGGCGCTGAGCGGAAGAACAGGATATGGCGCGGCGGTGCCGATTTTTTCGTTGATGGCGGCGACCAACCGGATTCGGCTCTGCTGCGTCAAAAGGCGTTTGAACTCGGCGTCGTCAGCATCAAATGCAGACACGCCAGCGGCCCCATCTATGGCGCAGGCGCCGATAAACGCCATATCCGGGTTGAGACGCTCAAGTTCCTTGAGACTTTGCGAACCAATGGCCGCGCCGACTTTCGCATCGACCTTGCCGCCGATCATGAACAGCCGCAGGCCAGGGCGGTCAAGAACAGCGGCGGCGATATGCGGCGCATGGGTGGCGACAGTCAGGTCAAGATTGTCCGGCAACAAATGCGCGGCGGCGAGATTGGTTGAACCGGCGTCCAGAAAAATCGTCATGCCCCGCTCGGCAAACCCGGCCATCGCCATGGCAAGGCGGCGCTTGCGCTCGATGTTGGCCCGGTACCGCTCGGACAGCGGCAAGTCCGGCGTAGGTACCGGCAGCGCGCCGCCATAGACGCGGATGCACTGGCCGGCAGCGGCAAGCTCGCGCAGATCGCGTCGGATCGTGTCTTCCGAGACCTGAAATTCCTGCGCGAGATCGCCGGCAATTACCCGGTCCGACGCCGCAAGGCGGCGACGGATTTCGGCTTGACGTTCGTCAAGAAGAAGGCCGGTTGCGTGTTGCATGTGATTCCGCGATTATTCCTGTTTATGAACGTTTATGCACGTTTAAAAGCTTTGTCAATCTCTCCTTGTTCTCTTGCGTCAAACCCGCGTCCCTGAAAGCAATTTCAGCGACCAGGAAGCCAAAGATCTTCCTGATACCCTCGCGGTTGTCTTCAACTGCGTTGCCGTCAACGGAATCGAACAGCAGCATCCTCTAGTCGATAAGGCCGAGCATGCGGTCAAAAAGGTCAGCGCTCAAGGGCGTGGCGCAGTCACCGCCAAGCACATGTTCGGCCTGGCACCGCGAGCTGGTCCTGCAATTACGGCGTTTGCACACAGGTGGTCCTGTCTCTGATGGATTAAAATATGTGACATCGCCACACACACCGTCACTTGCGTCACTCAAATTGGTCCACAGGACCAATTTGTTATGCTGACTCAGAAGCGATCCTCACCCTCTGCAAAGAGCAAAAGGATTATGCGTGGTGCGGTGAAGGTGTGGACAGAGTGCCGGGCAAAAAAGTCCATTTCACAATGAATACAAAGGGTTAAATCAGGCATTCACGTGGATAGTTCGGTCAAAGGCGGGGAGGCGGTTTCGTATTTCCCAGCGAAACAGGGCTTGTAAAACCGCAAAAGTCGTTTGAATTGCGAGAGGAACTCCGGTTATGCTGGAGAAACTGCACGTCGGCCAGTTCCGGAAAATGAGGGCAAGGATGAAATCTATCCCGCTTATGAGCCTCGCCCTGATATCACTGCTCTTCGGCGGCACGGCAGGTATGGCAAACGCAAGTTTCGATGCTTGCGTCAAAAAACTCTGCGTCAGCGACACGCAGCCGGACTGCTGGATCAAGGCCGGCGCGGAACTGTGCAACAAGAAGCAATCCGGCTGCAAGGAGCTGGAAGATCATACGGCTGCCAAGGTCGAGTCCAAGTCAGGCAAGTGGTGGCAGGTACAGACGGCCAAGGGCAACGGCTGGGTGAACGAGCGGTTCATGATGATCGACGGCGGGATGTGCGAATAGGTCTTAGGGACTGGACATTTCATCTCACCCGGCTTGCTCAATATGCGGGCAAATCATGGAAGATTTCGGGACAGCTCTTCGACAAAATGGGCAGCCTGTTCGACGATCTTTGCCGCGACATCTGCCGCAACCGGATCGCCGATGTAGTCGGCAAGAAGGCGGATTTCATGCGCCCGGCTAAAGGCGCGCCCGAAATCAGCAGAAAGACGCCCGGTTTTGACGAGATGCAGACTGAACGCCGAGATCAAGCCGGAATGGGTTTTCGCAATCTCCGGCTTTATGGGAGCATCTATCTGAAGCAGCGCCGCGCGGGCAGCATCAAACATGGCATAATAGGCGCGGTTGCATGCACCGTCCGTATCACCAGTTTCAAGCAGCAGCTTTGCAGATTTCAGCGCCGCCAGTGACTTGGCGCGCAGTTCCGCCACCTTCAAAGGAGCATTCCTTCTCTCTCGATATTCTCAAGCAGACATGGATTTGAATAGTCCTGGGGGTGCAGGAACTCGTCCTCCCAGACTGGAAGCGCCTGGATGTGAATCCCATCCTCAAGCAGCGCGTCATAGGCCAAATCGGTCAATTCGAGTTTTGTGCCAATGAAGTCGCCGCGTTTGCCCCGCAGGATGATGGCAATGTCAAAATCACTGTCAGGCCGGGCGTTATGGCGTGCCCGACTGCCGAACAGCTTGGCCTGAGATACGTCAAACTTCGCCGACGCGCGCTCGAGAAACAAGCGAATGGCTTTGGCCGCTGCCGGATCAAACTCTGCCGTCAAAACTGGGGCGCTGACTTTCAACATTCCGAAAGTCTACAACACCTCCCGCATGATTGGAATGCGTCGCTACCCGAACACCACCAGCAAATCCTTGGCGTCGATCTGGTCGCCGGCCTTCACCAGCACTTCGGTGATCGTGCCGTCGCGTTCGGCGTGCAGCGCGGTTTCCATTTTCATCGCCTCGATCGAGACCAGCACGTCGCCGGCTTTCACCTGCTGGCCAGCCTGAACGGCGAGCGAGGAGATGACGCCGGGCATCGGCGCGCCGACATGGGCTTCATTGCCGATGTCCGCCTTGCGGCGGGCACGCAAGCCCTTGGCGCCATGGGCGCGGTCCGGCACACGGATGCGGCGCGGCTGGCCGTTGAACTCGAAAAATACCGTGACCTGGCCCTGCTCATCAACATCGCCAATGGCAAGGCACCGGATGACCAGTGTCTTGCCCTTCTCCATCTCGACGAAGATTTCCTCTTCCTGATCAAGGCCGTAGAAATAGACCGGAGTCGGCAGGATCGAGACAGGACCGTAAGTATCGCTTGCGGCGTTGAAGTCGGAAAACACCTTCGGATACATCAGCCAAGAGGCAAACTCTGCATCGTCGAGCTTGCGCCCTAACTTCTTTTCCGCGTCCTTGCGTGTGGCGGCAAGATCGGCTTCCTTGATCAGCGAGCCAGGACGAACCGTGATTGGCTTGTCGCCCTTCAGCACCTTTTTCTGCAGCGCTTCCGGCCAGCCCTTGGGCGGCTGGCCAAGATCGCCGCGCAGCATCGAAACGACCGAATCCGGGAAGGCAATGTCCTTGGCCGGATTTTCGACTTCGGCAACGGTCAGATCCTGGGACACCATCATCAGCGCCATGTCGCCGACCACCTTTGAGGACGGCGTCACCTTGACGATGTCGCCGAACATCTGGTTGGCGTCGGCGTAGGCCTGCGCCACTTCATGCCAGCGGGTTTCAAGGCCAAGCGAACGGGCCTGTTCCTTGAGGTTGGTGAACTGGCCGCCCGGCATTTCGTGCAGGTAGACTTCAGAAGCCGGCCCCTTCAGGTCGCTTTCAAAGGCCGCATACTGGTTGCGCACGGCCTCCCAATAGAACGAGATCTTGCGGATCCATTTCGGATCGAGCCCCGGATCACGCTCCGTGCCCTTGAGGGCTTCGACGATAGAGCCAAGGCATGGTTGCGACGTATTGCCGGAGAAGGCATCCATCGCCGCATCCACCGCATCAACGCCGGTTTCAACAGCGGCGAGCACCGTGGCGGCGGAAATGCCGGACGTGTCATGGGTGTGGAAATGGATCGGAAGATCGGTGGATTCGCGCAAGGCCTTGAACAGAACGCGCGCTGCGGCAGGCTTCAACAGACCGGCCATATCCTTGACGGCAAGAATGTGCGCGCCCGCCTTTTCGAGATCCTTGGCAAGGCCAACATAGTATTTCAGATCGTATTTGGCGCGTTCGGGATTGAGAAGATCGCCTGTGTAGCAGATCGCCGCCTCGCAGAGCTTGCCCTCTTCGGCAACCGCATCCATCGAGACGCGCATGTTTTCGACCCAGTTGAGGCAATCAAACACGCGGAACAAGTCAACGCCGCCCTTTGCCGCCTGCTTGACGAAATACTTCACTACATTGTCCGCATAGTTGGTGTAGCCGACGCCGTTGGCGCCGCGCAGCAGCATCTGCAAGAGGAGGTTTGGCGCGGCCTCGCGCACTTTCGAAAGGCGCTCCCATGGATCTTCAGTGAGGAAGCGCATAGACACGTCAAACGTCGCGCCGCCCCAGCATTCAAGGGACAAAAGCTGCGGTAGGGCGCGGGAATAGGTTCCAGCAATGGCGGCAATGTCATGGGTGCGCATGCGGGTGGCCAGAAGCGACTGGTGGCCGTCGCGCATTGTCGTGTCGGTGACCAGTACCTGCTTCTGCTCGCGCATCCAGGAGGCGAATTTCTGCGGGCCGAGCTGATCCAGCAATTGCTTGGTGCCGTCCGGCACCGCGCCGCCATGGAACGGCACGCGTGGCGCGGCGGCATCCGGGTTTGGCTTGGCGCGGCCCTTTGTTTCAGGGTGGCCGTTGACGGTGACTTCGGCCAGATAATTCATCAGCTTGGTGGCGCGGTCCTTGCGCTTGACCTGAGAGAACAGGTCCGGCGACGTGTCGATGAAGCGCGTGGTATAGCTGTTGTCGAGGAATTTCGGGTGGCCGATGATCGCTTCGAGGAAGGTGAGGTTGGTCGCCACGCCGCGGATGCGGAACTCGCGCAGCGCGCGGTCCATCCGGGCAATCGCCTCGCGCGGCGTCGGCGCCCAGGCGGTGACTTTTTCCAGGAGCGGATCGTAGAAACGGGTGATGACCGCGCCGGAATAGGCGGTGCCGCCATCAAGGCGGATGCCGAAGCCGGTCGCGCCGCGATAGGCGGTGATGCGGCCATAGTCCGGTATGAAATTCTGCTCCGGATCCTCGGTGGTGATGCGGCACTGAAGGGCGTGGCCGTTGAGCTTGATGTCTTTTTGCAGCGGAACGCCGGATTCCGGCGTGCCAATCTCCGCGCCTTCGACGACATGGATCTGCGCCTTGACGATGTCGATGCCGGTGATTTCTTCGGTCACCGTATGCTCGACCTGGATACGCGGATTGACCTCGATGAAATAGAACTCTTCGGTGTCCGCATTCATCAGGAACTCGACCGTTCCGGCGGCAACGTAGGAGGTGGCGCGGGCAAGCTTCAGTGCGTGATTGCAGACTTCCTCGCGCTGTGCATCGGTAAGGTATGGCGCGGGCGCGCGCTCGACGACCTTCTGGTTGCGGCGCTGGATCGAGCAGTCACGCTCGAACAGGTGGACGACATTGCCGTGGCGGTCGCCGATGACCTGCACTTCAATGTGGCGGGCGCGCTCGACCAGTTTTTCAAGATAGACTTCGTCCTTGCCGAAGGCGGCCTTGGCTTCGCGCTTGCCTTCCATGACTTCGCGTTCGAGATCAGCCTCGGCGCGAATGGTGCGCATGCCGCGCCCGCCGCCGCCCCAGGAGGCCTTGAGCATCAAGGGATAGCCAACCTTGAGCGCCAGTCTCTTCACTTCGTTCATGTCATCCGGCAGCGGATCGGTAGCGGGAATGACCGGGACGCCGACTTCAATGGCCAGATTGCGCGCGGCGACCTTGTTGCCGAGCCTGCGCATTGTATCGGGCGACGGGCCAATGAAGATGACCCCTGCCTCGGCGCAGGCGTCGGCGAATTCAGGGCTTTCCGACAACAGTCCGTAACCCGGATGGATCGCATCGGCGCCGGAGAGCTTGGCGACGCGGATGATTTCGTCAATCGACAGATAACTCTCGATCGGGCCCATGTCTTTGGCAAGATGCGGACCGCGGCCGACCTGGTAGGATTCGTCCGCCTTGAACCGGTGCAACGCCAGCTTGTCTTCCTCGGCCCAGATCGCCACGGTTTTGAGGCCAAGCTCGTTGGCGGCGCGGAAGACGCGGATGGCGATTTCGGAACGGTTGGCGACAAGAATCTTGGTGATCGGCACAGAAAGGACCCTCTTGGCAGCGCTCTGCAAAAGCCATCCCGGCCCTTGCCAGACTAAAGTTTATGCCAAGTCCATAACGCGCAATTTGTTGCAGTGCAAATAGATTGAGCGCAACGCACCATTGCCCAAAAAAGAGGCAATAAAAAACCGCCCGGATTGCTCCGGGCGGCTCTCATCCAGCGAACTGGAAACGTTTGTTACTTGGCGTTTTCGATGTAGGTGAACGAACCGTCCGCCTGCTTCTGCCAGGTGTACATCACGTAGTCCGGACGGGTGATGTCGCCCTTTTCATTGTAGCCGATTTCGCCGATTGCAGTCGCCCACGGGCCATTGGCCTTGATGGCAGCAGCAACAGCCTGCGCGTCATCCGACTTGCCGACCTTGTTGGCGGCAGCAGCAACGATCTGCAACGCAGCGTAGGAGTAGAGCGTGTAGGCTTCCGGTTCAAAACCAGCCGCACGGAACTTTTCGACGAGTTCCTTGGCAGCCGGGTTCTTGCGCGGATCCGGAGCAAACGTCATAAGGGTGCCTTCAACGGCCGGGCCAGCAATCGAGGCCAGTTCGTTGGAGACGATGCCGTCGCCGGACATGAAGGTTGCCTTGAGGCCCTGATCGGCAGCCTGGCGTTCGATCAGGCCGAATTCCTGATGCAGACCACCGTAGTAAACGAACGTGACGCCTGCGTCCTTCATCTTGGTGATGAGGGCGGAGAAGTCCTTGTCGCCAACGTTGATGCCTTCATAGACGACTTCGGTCACGCCAGCGGCGTTCGCAGCCTTCTTGGTTTCGTCGGCAAGGCCCTGACCATATGGGGTCTTGTCGTGAATGACGGCAACCTTGCCATCCTTGAAGTTGGCGGCAATGTAAGCGCCGGCAACTGCGCCCTGCTGGTCATCACGGCCGCAGGTGCGGAACGTGTTCCAGAGGCCGCGCTCGGTGAGCTGCGGGTTGGTGGCCGACGGGGTGATCACGAGGGTGCCGTTTTCTGCGTAAACGTCAGAAGCCGGAATTGTGACGCCGGAGTTGAAGTGACCGACAACGTACTTGACGCCGTCAGCAACAAACTTCTGCGCAACGGAAACGCCCTGCTTCGGATCAGAAACGTCGTCACCGAAGGTCAGCTTGATCTGTTCGCCGTTGATGCCGCCAGCAGCATTGATGTCGGCAGCAGCCTGCTCGGCACCCTTTTGCAGCTGCGCACCGAAGGCAGCGTTCGGGCCGGTCAAGGGACCTGCAACGCCGATCAGGATTTCAGCATAAGCCGAACCGCTGAATGCCATCATGGCAGCAAGGGCGACGCCCGAGAACAAAGTTTTCTTCATATTGTAACTCCCATTGGGTTTTTGAGGGTCTTTTTGATTTCGGCCCCCAGCGGTGACTACCCACCGCTTGAGGCCAAACTTTGCCGATTTCTCGGCAAATGTCACGCTGATTCACGTTTTGGTAACCTGTGACAAAACGGTATCGGCAAACAGGCTTAATTCAGCTGCGATCCTTCCACGAGATCGGCGAGGCTTTTTCATAGAGCCAATGATACTGGCGGGTCATCATGTTGGTCCGCGTGAACCTGAACCCGATGTAGGCCACCAGCATCAACACGAGTGTATCGGCAACATAGCGGCCGACGCTGATGAACTGCGCCTCATAAAGCGCAAAATGCAGAAAGCGCGCACCGCAGCCGAGAAGAAGCGTGTAGACGACCAGCGTCGTCAGGCTCTTCCAGTCACTGGCGACCGATTTGCCAATCTGCCAGGCGGCGAGCATGCACAAAAGCATGAACACATATTCGCCCGCTGCCGCCACCCCAGAGAAAATGTCCAAAAGCATTCTGATATTCCTATCGCAACACGAAGTTCAGTGACCGCCGCCTTCAAGATAGGCAGCGCGGACTTCCGGATTGGCCAGAAGTTCCTTGCCGGTCCCGCTCATGGTGATTGACCCGTTGACCATCACGTAGCCGCGCGAGGCAAGCTTGAGCGCGCCAAACGCATTCTGCTCGACCAGAAACACGGTCAGGCCCTTGGTCCGGTTGAGTTCGCGGATCGCATCAAAAATCTGCTTGATGATCAGCGGCGCAAGACCAAGCGACGGTTCATCAAGGAGAAGCAGCCGTGGACGGGCCATCAACGCGCGCGCAATCGACAGCATCTGCTGCTCGCCGCCCGACAAGGTGCCGCCGCGCTGGCCAATGCGTTCTTTCAAGCGCGGGAACAGGGTGAAAATCTCTTCCACGTCCTGATCATAATATTTCAGATTGTCGAGGCTCGCGCCCATTTGCAGGTTTTCCTGCACGGTCATGCGCGCAAAAATCCGCCGGCCTTCCGGCGACTGGGCGATCCGCATGCGAGCGATCTCATGCGTCGGCATCTTGGAAATATCCGTGCCGGCGAAAGTGATAGACCCGTTGCGCGCCTGCGGGCTGCCGCAAATGGTCATCATCAATGTCGACTTGCCTGCACCGTTGGCGCCGATCAGCGTGACGATTTCACCGTCATTGACGTCAATATCGACGCCCTTGAGCGCCTGAATGTTGCCGTAGAAAGTCTCGACGCCGCGAATTTTCAGAAGCGGTTCCTTGGCCGTTACAGACGACATTATTTTTCACCTCCGCGCAACGGCTTCCCGCCCTTGGCGAGGTTCTTCGCCTGACCAACCCAGTCTTCACGGGCGATGCGCCCGTCAAATTCCAGATATCTCTCGGCCTCGACAATATCCGATTTCTTCCACGCGGCGATCTGCTTGAAAGTTGTCACGCCGTGGGCGCGCAGCTTGGCGTCATTGACGGGACCGATGCCCTTGATCAGCTTCAGATCGTCCGGCTTGGCAGCGACTACAGGCTTGGCCACGGCGGCCTTGACTACGGCAGGCTTGGCGGCCGTCTTCACTGCAGGCTTGGTGGCTGCCGGCTTAACGTCAGCTTTTGCCGTTGTCGCCTTGACCGCTGGCTTGGCCGACGCCGCCTTTGCGGGAGCAGACTTTGCCACAGATTTAGCAGCAGTTGCTTTCGCCGCCGCTGGCTTGGCGACAGTCTTCGCTGCAGCAGGCTTTGTTTCAGCTTTAGCCGCGGTTGCCTTGGCTGCTGGCTTGGCAGGCGCAGTTTTTGCGGGCGCGGACTTTGCCACTGCCTTGATGGCAGGCTTTGCTGGAGATTTGGCAACAGTTGCTTTCGCCGCTGCAGGCTTGGCTGTGGCTTTTGCAACAGGCTTGGCGCCCGCCTTGTTGGAAGCCGCCGTTTTTGCCTTGGCCGGAGCAGGTACTGACATCACGGCGGCAGGAGCCGCAGCGGATTTTGCTTTCGTCGCGGCGGTTTTCGGCGCCGGTTTCGCCGGGGCCTTTGCTTTCGCGCCGGCTGATTTTGCAGCCACAGATTTTGCAAGTGAGGCCGAAACACGGTTGGCCCGCGATGCGCCTGGCGAAACCTTGACCATCTCGCCGCCGGATGAATGGCCAACTGTCTGGTCAATCGGCCCCGCCATCATTGATGATGAATTGTGCGGCGCATGCGCGGCATCCGGCTCGGCATCGAAACCGTGCAGTGTCTGTTCGGCGGCGGCGACTTCGGTCAAAACCTCTTCAACCTCGTCATCATCAACGCCCAGATAGGCGGCAATGACTTTCGGATCGGACTTCACATGCGCCGGATTGCCGTCAGAGATCTTGGTGCCGTATTCGAGCACCACGACATGATCGGAAATTTCCATCACCACCGACATGTCGTGCTCGATCAGAAGGATCGATGTTCCGGTCTCTTTCGGGATCGCCTTCAGGAGATTGTTGAGTTCGGCGGATTCACGCGGATTGAGACCGGCGGCCGGTTCGTCAAGGCACAGAAGTTCCGGGTCCGTGCACATGGCGCGGGCAATTTCCATGCGGCGCTGGGCGCCATAGGGCAAATCGCCGGCAGGCCGGTCGGCACGGTCGGTAAGGCCGATGCGGTCCAGCCAGCGCCGGGCCTTTTCGACCGATTCCTTCGACGCCTGCTTGTAGGCAGGCATGCCGAACAGGCCCATGATCGTGTAGCCGGATGCCTTCATCAGCGCGTTGTGCTGGGCAATCAACAGATTTTCGAGGAGCGTCAGGCCTGAAAACAGGCGGATGTTCTGGAACGTGCGGGCGACCTTGGCTTCGCGATTGACCACGAAATCGGGCATGCGCTCCAGGAGATAGGTTTCCCCGTTCTTGCGCTTCAGCGTCATCATGCCTTCGGTCGGCTTGTAGAAGCCGGTGATGCAGTTGAACACCGTGGTTTTGCCTGCGCCATTCGGGCCGATCAGCGCGGTGATTTCGCCGCGCTTGGCTTCAAACGACAGGTCGTTGACGGCGACGAGACCACCGAACTTCATGGATAGATGGTCGACCTTGAGGATCGGATCAGACATTTGCGTGGAACCCGGGGCCATCAGCCGTGCCCTTCCTTGGAAAATTCACCGGAGACCGCCCTGTGATCGGAATGGAGGAAGGCGGTCGGTTCACGGGTGCCGACAAAGCCGCGCGGCTTGTAGAGCATGACCACCACCATCGCGAGGCCGAAAATCAGCATGCGGTAAAGTTCAGGCGTGAAATTGTTGCCGAAGATTTCCTTGAGGAAATCCAGCTGGCGCAGCATTTCCGTGCCGCCAACCATGACGACTGCCGCAATGGCAATACCGGTGAGCGATCCCATGCCGCCGAGAACGACGATGGCGAGAATGACGGCCGACTCGAGGAACACGAAGCTTTCCGGCGAGACATAGCCCTGCCGCACGGCGAAAAACGCGCCGGCAAAACCGCCGAACATCGCACCGATGGCAAAAGCCGTCAGCTTGGTGGTCGTGGTGTTGATGCCAAGCGAGCGGCAGGCGATTTCATCCTCACGCAGCGCTTCCCAGGCGCGGCCAATCGGCAGGCGGCGCAGGCGGATCGTCACGAAGGCGGTCAGCATGGCGAGCGCCAGGATCAGATAGTAGAGGAAAATCTTGTAGTAGGCCGATGACGGCGGCAGATCGAAAATGGCCGCAAAGCCGGTCGGCGTCGCATTGAATTGCAGGCCGAACAGGGTCGCCTTGGCGATGCCGGAGATGCCGAATGTCCCCTTGGTGACAGCCGTCCAGTTGATCAGGACAAGGCGGATGATTTCACCGAAAGCGAGCGTGACAATGGCCAGATAATCCCCTCGTAATCGCAGCACAGGGAAGCCGAGGATCATGCCCCAGAAGCCGGCAAGAATGCCCGCCAGCGGCAGCAATACCCAGAAGGACAGGCCGAAATAGCTCGACAGCAAGGCGTAGGAATAGGCGCCGACAGCGTAGAAGGCGACATAGCCAAGATCGAGAAGACCGGCCAACCCGACCACAATGTTGAGGCCCCATGCCAGCATCACGTAAATCAGGATCTGGATGCCGAAATTGTCGACCCACTTGAGCGAACCCTGAATGCCAGCGGTGGCAAGAATGAACGGTGGATAAAGCAGCAGGCAGGCCAGCGCGATCTTGTTGAAGTTCTTTTTGAACCAGGTCTGCTCACCGGTGTCGACAATTTTGACGGCGGCCTTGGCGGCTTTCCGCTCCGCCAAAGCCGGCTGGATATAGGCCGACATCAGGAAGCGTCCGGCCATGGCGATGCCGACGAGAATGAAGAACAGGCCCCAGCGTTGGACAAGGATGAGTTCGTTGCGGATGTTCTGGTCGGTCTTGAAGCCGATCAGGAGAACGAACAGGCCCGCAGAGATTGCGCCGGTGAAAATGGCGTCCTTGATCGCACGCGACACGCGGCTTTCAGCGGCTGCCGGATTGGATGGTACGGTCATCGGGTTATACCTTTTCCACTTCAGGACGGCCAAGCAGACCGGACGGCATGAAGATCAGCACAATGGCAAGGATCGAGAAGGCCGCGACGTCCTTGTAGTCGATCGAGAAATAAGCCGACCACAAGGCTTCGATGAGGCCGATCAACAGTCCGCCGACCACGGCGCCCGGCAGCGAGCCAATGCCGCCCAAGACGGCAGCGGTGAACGCCTTGACGCCCGGCACGAAGCCGTCGGTGAACACAATCACACCATAGTACGAGAGATACAGCGTGCCCGCGACGGCCGCGAGCGCGGCGCCCATGATGAAGGTGATCGAGATGGTCTTGTCGACGTCAACGCCGAGAAGCGCAGCCATCTTGCGGTCCTGCTCACAGGAGCGCTGGGCACGGCCAAGCGGTGTCTTGTTGACGATATACCAGAAGGCGTAGAGCAGAACGCCGGTCACGATGACGATCAGGATCTGCTTCAGCGAGATGATCACGTTGCTGCCGAACAGCTGGTAATTGCCTGAGACCAGCGCCGGGATCGGCTTGTTGCGCGGGCCTTGAACCACCTGGATGAAGTTCGACAGCGCAATCGACATGCCGATGGCAGTGATCAGCGGCGCAAGGCGGAAAGAACCGCGCAGCGGCCGGTAAGCCACCCGCTCGATCGACCAGTTCCACAGGCTAGTCAGCAGCATCGCCACGATCATCATCAGGATGAGCGCAACGGCCACGGGCACCCCGACGAAGAAGGTCGTGAGAATGAGATAAGTGATCAACGCCATGAATGCGCCGACCATGAAAATGTCACCATGGGCAAAGTTGATCATGCCGATGATGCCGTAAACCATCGTATAGCCGATGGCGATGAGGCCATAAATTGACCCCAGCGTGATTCCATTGATCACTTGCTGGACAAAATATTCCATGCGCTCCCGATACCCCCGGTTGGCTGGTCTTGTGCCAGCTTCATAGCCCGTTTCCTAACAACTAACGTGACCGGAATGGAAAGCAACAAATTTTTGACACAAACCGGCAATTTGACTCTGGGTCAGAAAGAATTCGGTGAAAACCTCTAATTTCCGGCTGATCGGCGTTATTATCCGCCAACTCGACGCCAAAACCGCATGATTTTCCAAGTATTCGAAGGCGGGAGTTGAGCCTTTTTCGGCTCAGCGAACCGTGAATCCGTGGTGGAACGGGTCGCGGTCGTCGATGAAGATGGTGTTGTAGCCGGTCATCCGCGCCCAGCCGCCGATGGACGGGATCATCGCCTTGAAACCGCCGACGGTGGTTTCCGCCTCGACGCGGCCCTTGAACAGCGAGCCGATGATCGACTCATGCACGAAATCATCGCCGACTTTCAGATCGCCGCGCGCAAACAACTGCGCCATGCGTGACGAGGTGCCGGTGCCGCAGGGCGAGCGATCAATTGCCTTCTCGCCATAGAACACCGCGTTGCGAGCATGGGCTTCCGGATGCTGCGGCTTGCCGGTCCACAGCATGTGGGTCAGCCGGTTGATGCCGGGATTTTCAGGGTGCTCGAACGTGTACATTTCATTCAGCCGGTCGCGCAGCACCGGGCTCCACTTGATGAAGTCGAGAGCGGCGTGATCTGCCATGTCGTGGAAGTTTTCTTGGCGCTCGACGATGGCGTAGAAATTGCCGCCGTAGGCGACGTCAACCTTGAGCGGGCCAAAATCGGGACACTCCACTTCAAGGCCGGTCTTGTAGAGAAAGGACGGCACATTGGTGATGCGCACCTCTTCGACATACTCGCCGTTCATCGTGTATTCGGCAGTCACCAAACCGGCGGGCGTATCGAGCCGCAGCATACCCGGCGTTTTGGCCGTCACCAGCCCGTTTTCGAGCGCCATCGTCACCGTGCCTATCGTGCCATGGCCGCACATCGGCAGGCAGCCCGACGTCTCGATGAACAGGATGCCGATGTCGCAATCCTCGCGCGTCGGCGGATAGAGGATCGAACCGGACATCATATCGTGGCCGCGCGGCTCGAACATCAGCCCGTGACGGATCCAGTCGAACTCTTCAAGGAAATGCGCTCGCTTCTCCATCATGGTCTTGCCGTGAAGGACCGGACCGCCGCCCGCCACCAGCCGGACCGGATTGCCGCAGGTGTGTCCATCAATGCATTGGAATGTGTGCCTGGCCATGTATGCTCTCAGAAACGGTGCGGATTGAAGGGTGACAAATCAACCGCCGGAGTCTGCCCCGAAACTAGGTCGCGCAGCAAGCGCCCGGTGGCGGCCGATTGCGTCAGGCCAAGATGGCCGTGGCCGAAGGCGTGGATGATGTGCGCAGAGGATTTCGACCGGCCGATGGCAGACAGAGTATCGGGCAGCGAAGGGCGGTAGCCCATCCACGGTGTCCCGCCGTCGGCATTGAGACCCGGCAGATAGGACTTGGCTTTGGCCAGCATCGCAGCGGAGCGCTTGTAATTGGGCGGCCGGTTGAGACCCGCCAGCTCCACCGCACCGCCAATGCGCACACCGTTGGACAGCGGTGTCAGCACGAATGCATCCTCGCCGAAAATGATCATCTGCTTGGCGTCAAAAGCGGCAGGCGGCAGCATGGTGTTGTAGCCGCGTTCGGTTTCAAGCGGCATGATTTCGCCAATGGTTGCCGCCAGCCGGTGCGACCATGCGCCGGCGCAATTTATGACGAAATCCGCAGACAGGCGGCGACCGTCCTTGAGATCAACCGACGCGCCTCCCTCGTAAGGACGCAGTTCGCGCACCTCGCCGCGTTCAATTTTCGCGCCGAACCGCACTGCGTAAGCCCAAAGCGCGCGGGTGTAATCCTGCGGATTGGTGACCGTGCGCCATGACGGAGAAAAGGTTCCGGCAATGACTTTTGGCGCAAGGCCCGGCTGCAATTCCGCAAGCCGTTCGCCGCGCACATGCTCGAACGGCACGCCATGCTTTTCGCGCAGCGCCCAACCGGGAAGTCCGGACTGGAACGAGGCTTCGCTGGTGTAGACTTCGAGTGATCCGTCATTGCGGATCATCGGCGATATCCCTGCCCGCGCCGCCAGCGCCAGCGTTTCGGTTTCCGACAGGCGCATCATCGACACCTGCGCGGCAATCGACTTCTCGCGCTTGGACGGCGCGCCTTCGCGCATCAACCGCAAGAGCCATGGCAGCACGAATGGAAAATAGGCGGGAGGGATCGACAAGGGACCGAGCGGATCCATCAGCCAGCGCGGCACATTCTTCAGCATACCCTTCTGCGCCAGCGGCAAGATGTCGGAGAAGGCCAGCGCCGACGCATTACCGGAGCTGGTGCCTTCGCAAATGCCGTCCCGGTCGATCACCATCACGGCATGTCCGGCTTCGGCAAGGAAGCAGGCGGCGTTGACCCCGATGATCCCGCCGCCGATGATGATGATGTTTTTGTCAGACACTATTGCGCCCAGTCCTCGCGCACGGCGATCGCATCACGGATGACCTTTTCGGCCTTTGCGCGGACATCTCCGGCCAGAGGCTTGCGCGGACGGCGCACATATTCGGTCGAGCCGATGGCGATGGCTTCGGCAAGCTTGATGTTCTGCACCAGATAGGTCGAGACATCGAGATCGAGGAGCGGGCGGAACCAGCGGTAGATTTCCAATGCCTCGGCGTGACGGCCCGCGCGCATCAAATGATAGATCTGCACCGTCTCCTTCGGGAAGGCGACGACCAGACCCGCAACCCAGCCAACCGCACCGACTGCCAAGGCCTCGTAGGCCAGATTGTCGACGCCGGTGAAAAGATCGAAGCGGCTGTCGAACCGGTTGATAATGTCGGTCGAGCGGCGGATGTCGTCGGAGGATTCCTTGACGGCGACAAACAGCGGATTGGCGGCGAGTTCCTCCATGATGTCGCAGGTGACATCGACGCGGTAGCCGATCTTGTTGGAATAGATCATCACCGGCAGGCCGCCGGCATTGGCGACATCATTGAGTGTCGCAACCGTTTCGGCCGGGTTGGTGTGATAAACCATCGACGGCACGACCATCAGGCCATCGGCGCCAGCCTTGGCTGCGGCGCGGGCGGCGGTTTCAGCTTCGCGCGTGCCGGCCTCGTTGACCGTCATCAGCACCGGCAGCTTGCCCGCGACCGACTTGGCAATCTTGAAAACCTCGGTCTTTTCATCCAGCGACAGCATCGGGCCCTCGCCAAGCGAACCGGCAACAATCAGGCCGTCAACACCTGCATCCACCTGCAGGGCGAAGCAGCGCTCCATCTCCTTGCGGTCGAGCGATTCGTCGGCGTGAAACTTGGTGGTGACTGCGGGAAATACGCCTTTCCACATGATTGTCTCCTTGGCTCTTTTCAGGTTGATATATTTGTGATATATCTGACGATGAAACGTCGGTCAATGAGGAATTTCACAGTGCTGGACAGACAGACGCCGCAGGAAAGCCTCGCGACCCAAGCCTATCTTTTGCTTGAACGCGAAATTGTGACATTGCGCCTTGCTCCCGGTCAAATGCTGACCGAAGCGACGCTGATCGACCGGCTGGGCGTTGGCCGCACGCCGGTGCGCGAAGCCATCCAGCGGCTGGCCTGGGAAGGACTGGTGGACATCCGCCCGCGCTCCGGCATCCGCGTCGCCGACCTTGATCCGGCAGAGTTTTCAAAGGTGCTGGAAGCCCGGCGCGGCGTCGAAGAGGTGCTGGCGAAAAGCGCAGCGCGCTATGCCTCCTCCGCCGATGACGAGGCGTTCCGCTTTGTCGGCGATCAGATGCGCCAAGCGGCGGAAGAAGGCGATGTCGACCTGTTCCTCGACGCCGACAAGGCCTTCGACACAATCCTCGCCAGCGCCGCCGCCAACCCCTACGCCGCCCGCCTCGCCGCCCCGTTGCAAACCCACTCCCGGAGATTCTGGTTCCGCCTGCAGCGCCCCGACTCGCTGTCAAAGGCAGCGGAACGGCATGTGGCGCTGATCGACGCGATCATTGCGCGGGATGAGGTGACGGCGGTTGAAGCAGCTGACAGGCTGATCGATCATCTGGGGCGGTAATCACACGCAAGCCGGAATCTTCGCCAGCATCTCCTCGCCGAGTGCCCGCTTCACATCGAGCCGGTTGACCACGGGGAACCAGTCGCCATTGTTTTCGGTCTGCATGTAAATGTTCAACATCAGCGGCCCGTCCGGCAGCTCTGCCGCTTTGCAACCGCCCTTGGCCGAGACGGTCAGCGAGCCTTTGCCCTTGGCGCCGCCCGCCGC
>JBGSHY010000053.1:0-48527 GCA_041751995.1 Rhizobiaceae bacterium
CGCCGAAGTGTCGGCATGGCTGATGGCGGCGACCATGGCGCGCGCACCCATATCGGCTTCGCGGCATTCGATGCAGATCGCGCCCTGTCCGGGAGCGGGCAGGAAAACGTCCGGCGACAGGATTTCGGTGACGGCGCCGTCCAGCTCCAACCGCCTCAGGCCGGCAAGAGCCAAGAGCGTGCCTTCAACAACGCCGTCGGCAACTTTCTTCAGCCGCGTTGGCACATTGCCGCGAAACATCACAATGTTGAGGTCAGGCCGGATCTTGCGGATCTGCGCCTGCCGCCGCAGCGACGAGGAGCCAATTGTTGCGCCAAAGGGCAGATCGGTGAGTTTCTTGACGGTGTGGCCGATGAACGCATCACGCGGATCTTGCCGTTCAAGAAACGCAGCAAGCATCAGGCCTTCCGGCAACAATGTCGGCATGTCCTTTGAAGAATGCACCGCGATATCGATAGCGCCGTTGCGCAGCGCTTCCTCGATTTCCAGTGTAAACAGGCCCTTGCCGCCAACTTCCGACAAGGGACGGTCCTGAATCCGGTCACCGCTGGTCGAAATCACCACGATTTCAAAGGCGGTCTCCGGCAAGCCGTGTGCCTTGGACAGGCGCGTGCGGGTTTCGTTCGCTTGAAAGAGCGCCAAAGCGCTGCCGCGTGTTCCAATTTTGAGCGGACGGACCGCTGCCGATGTTTGCATTGCCAAAACAGTCCGTGATACCGCAGGCGCGAATTCGCGCGATGACTTCCTCTAGCCGCCACCGGGCGGCAGGGCAAGTTTGACGCGCAGCATTGAAAGGGTCTTCATGCTGGTTCTGGCGCTGGAAACAAGCTGCGACGAAACCGCCGCCGCCGTTGTGGAGCGGCTGGCCGACGGGACGGGACGCATCCTGTCCAATTGCATCCATTCCCAGTTTGACGATCATGCCGCCTTTGGCGGCGTCGTGCCGGAAATCGCCGCCCGCGCCCATGCCGAACTGATTGATCCCGTTGTGCGGCAAGCGCTGCAGCAATCCGGTCATGAACTTGCTGACATGGACGCCATTGCCGCGACTTCGGGGCCGGGCCTGATCGGCGGCCTGATTGTCGGCGTGATGACGGCAAAGGCGATGGCCTCGGCGAGCGGCAAGCCGTTTCTCGGCGTCAACCATCTGGAAGGCCACGCGCTGACGGCGGGCCTGACCGACAATGTGCAATTTCCCTATCTGCTGCTGCTGGTCTCCGGCGGCCACACACAGGTTCTTCTGGTGCGCGGCGTTGGCGATTATGAACGCTGGGCGACGACGATCGACGACGCGCTCGGCGAAGCTTTTGACAAAACGGCCAAACTACTCGGCCTGCCATGGCCGGGCGGACCGGAAGTCGAGCGGCGGGCAAAGCTTGGCGACCCGAAGCGGTTTGATTTTCCCCGCCCAATGCGCGGCGAAAAGCGGCTGGATTTCTCGTTTTCGGGCCTGAAGACCGCCGTCCGCATGGCGACGCAAACCATCAACTTCGAAAGCGAACAGGATGTGGCCGACATTTGCGCATCGTTTCAGGAGGCGGTGGCCGAGACGCTGCAGGAGCGGCTGGCCAGGTCGCTCGACCGGTTCAAATGGGAATTTCCGGACATCGCGGAACCTGTGCTGGTGGTAGCCGGCGGCGTGGCGGCGAACCAACGGCTGCGCACGATGCTGACCGGCCTTTGCGCGACGAACGGCTACCGATTTGTCGCACCGCCAATGGCGCTGTGCACCGACAATGCCGCAATGATCGCCTGGGCGGCGGCCTGCCGTTTGGCGCAGGGCGACAGCGATTCCATGGATTTGACGCCGCGCCCGCGCTGGCCGCTTGACGAAAAGTCGGCGGGTGTGTTCGGCTCCGGACGCAAGGGGCCGAAGGCATGAGCGAACGAGAGAAGATTGCCGTGTTGGGTTCAGGCGCCTGGGGCACGGCGCTGGCGTTGGCGCAAGCGCGGGCCGGACGCAAAGCCGTGCTGTGGGGCCGCAATGCCGGGATCGCTGAAACCATTAATACGACATGGCAAAATCCGGCCTATCTGCCGGATGTGACCTTTGATGCGGCAATTCACGCGACGATTGACCCGCAAGCGGCGCTGCAAGGCGCAACGCTGATCCTCGCCGTCATCCCGGCGCAGACCTTGCGCACCGTCCTTGACAGCCTGAAAGCCTTTGTCCCGGAAGGTGTGCCGATTGTCCTATGCGCGAAGGGGATCGAGCGCAGCACCGGAAAATTGATGTCAGCCGTTGTTGCCGATTGTCTGGCAGGCAATCCGGCGGCCGCCCTGTCCGGACCGAGTTTCGCCATTGATGTGGCGCGCGGGCTTCCAACAGCGGTGACTGTGGCGGCGGATGCATCAGCGCTCGCAGCCGACCTCGCCGTCCGCCTCTCGACGCCGACGCTGCGCTGCTATTCCAGCGATGATCTGATCGGCGTCGAAGTCGGCGGCGCGCTTAAAAATGTACTGGCGCTGGCCGCAGGCGCGGTGCGCGGCAGTGCGCTCGGAGCAAGCGCGGAAGCAGCGCTGATCACCCGCGGATTTGTCGAACTGCGCCGCATCGGCGCGGCGCTTGGCGCACGGCCGGAAACACTGATGGGCCTTTCCGGGCTTGGCGACCTCATCCTCACCTGCACATCGCCGCAATCGCGCAACCTGTCCTATGGCATTGCGCTCGGGCGCGGCGAAAGTTTGGACGGCCGCCCGCTTGCAGAAGGCGTGGCGACGGCGCGGATTGCGGCGCAAGAGGCTGCAAGGCTTGGCATCGAGGCGCCGATCATCAGCGCAACCGCGGCCATCTTAGCTGGCAAACTGTCTGTCGCGGATGCTGTCGCCGCCCTCCTCTCCCGACCATTGAAAAGTGAAGATTGATTTCAAGAAAGGACCACCCATGCTGTTCGCCCTGATCTGCACCGACAAGCCCGGCCACCTTCAAGTGCGCATGGACACGCGCCCGGCGCATCTCGCCTTTCTTGAGTCACTTGGAGATAATCTGAAAGCGGCCGGACCGTTTCTGGGTGATGATGGCAAGCCGGTCGGCAGCCTGGTGATCATCAAGGCTGACGATGTGGCCGGCGCACAAGCCACCGCTGCCGCTGATCCTTATGCCAAGGCCGGATTGTTCTCCGCCGTAGAAATCAAGCCGTGGAATTGGGTGATCAAGAACCCGGAGAACGCATGATGGCCTACTGGCTGATGAAATCCGAGCCGGACGTCTATTCATTTGATGATCTGAAAAAGGCCGGAGACAAAGGCTCGGAATGGCACGGCGTGCGCAATTATCAGGCGCGCAACAACATGCGGGCGATGCAGCTTGGCGACAAGGTGTTTTACTATCATTCGAACATCGGTTTGGAGATTGTCGGCGTAGCTGAAGTGATCGCGCTATGCCATCCAGATTCCACCAGCGACGACCACCGCTGGGAGTGCGTGGACATCAAGGCCTGTTGCGACATGTCAAAACCCGTGTCGCGCGATGACTGCAAGGCCAATCCGAAGCTTTCCGAGATGGTTCTGGTGGTCAACACGCGCCTGTCGGTGCAGCCGGTGCGTGATGAGGAATGGGCGGAAATCTGCCGCATGGGCGGGCTTGTTCCGGCACCGAAATGACTGACAAGCTGACGCCGGGACCAGGATTCCGGCGTTTCATACTTGAAAACACCAGCATCCTGCCGCCGCCGCATGTGCCGGAAATCCGGCTGCATCTGGCCAATGAAGCGCATGACCTCTGGCATCGCACCGAAGAAGAGTTGCGGACAAGCGGCCTCGAACCGCCATTCTGGGCGTTCGCATGGGCGGGCGGTCAGGGGCTTGCGCGGCACGTACTCGACAACCCCGATTGTGTGAAAGGCAAAACCGTGCTCGACTTCGCCACCGGCTCCGGCCTCGTTGCGATTGCTGCGTACATGAGCGCCGCATCACGGGTGCTCGCGGTGGATATAGATTCGTTTTCGGCGGATGCCGTTGCGCTGAATGCGGAACTGAATGGTATAACGCTGGAACATACAGCCGAAAATCTAGTCGGACAGGACCACGGCTGGGATGTTATTCTGGCTGGCGACGTCTTCTATGACCGCGCGCTGGCGCAGATGCTGCTGCCGTGGTTCGACCTGCTTGCATCAAGAGGCGCGGACATTTTGATCGGCGACCCGGGCCGGGCCTATTTGCCGAAAGAACGGCTGGAGAGGCTGTCCGAACATCAGGTGCAGGTCACCCGCGCGCTGGAAGACCAGGATGTGCAGCGGACAGTTGTGTGGCGTTACAAGCCGGCTCAGTAGTTGACGTTCAATTCCGTGCGGTTCGACAGTCTTGGCAGCAACCGCATCAACACCTTTGCAGGCAGCGCCACACACCCCTCCGTCGGCGTCAGGCCTGGCCGTGCGATGTGCATGAAAATCGCGCTGCCGCCGCCGCGCCTGCGGGGCATCAGGTTGAAATCGAGCACGATGACCAGATCATACAGGCTGTCCGCACGCTTCATCGTCTCATGACTGGCCGGATAGGGCAGGCTGACAGGCCGGTTGTAGTTGCGGTCACCCACAGCATCGCACCAGCCGCTGGCGGCGCTAATTCGCGACAGGCCAAGTGGCGCTGAGCGCAATACAAGATGATCGGGCCTGATCCAGCCGCTGACAAGACGCATCCGCCCGAGCGGCGTTGCACCGTCGCCTTCACGCTTCAAGGCGCGGATTCCGCCCTTGCCGAGCGCGCAGACATGCGTGCGGCCACCCACCGTCAACAGGCCTTGCGAGGCGTGTCCCGGGCGCTTCTTCACGCTGATGTGAGAGAATGTGACCGGCATTGCCGCAATTCGCCCTGATTTGACTGGTCTGCGCCTTTCATAGACGGCAGGCGACCCTTTCGCATAGAGCAAAAACGGCCTAGCCTACGGTCAAACCATGCGGAGGACACTACATGGCAGCCAGAACCATCCTGATCGTCGACGATGACAATGATCTTCGCCAGACATTGGTCGAACAGCTCGCGCTCTATGAGGAATTCAGGGTGCTCGAGGCCGACAGCGCGACCAAGGGCGTTCAGACAGCCCGTGCAGGCGTCATCGACCTGTTGATCATGGATGTCGGATTGCCGGACATGGACGGGCGCGAGGCCGTGCGGCTGTTGCGCAAGGGCGGGTTCAAAGCGCCGATCATCATGTTGACCGGGCATGACACCGATTCGGATACGATATTGGGCCTTGAATCCGGCGCCAACGACTATGTCACCAAGCCGTTCCGCTTCGCCGTGCTGCTCGCCCGCATCCGCGCGCAATTGCGCCAGCATGAAAACAGCGAAGATGTGACGTTGACGGTTGGCCAATACACATTCAAGCCGAGCCAGAAGCTGCTGCTGGACAAGAAAGGCGGCAAACTGCGCTTGACCGAGAAGGAAACGGCGATCATCAAATATCTCTACCGCGCCGGCGACAAGGTGGTCACCCGCGATGTGCTGCTTGAGGAGGTCTGGGGCTACAATTCGGGCGTCACCACGCATACGCTCGAAACCCACGTGTACCGGCTGCGCCAGAAGATCGAGCGTGACCCTTCCAATGCCGAAATCCTTGTGACAGAAAGTGGCGGGTACAAGCTCGTTCCCTGAGCTTGGATTGGGGTGATTCGGGGCCTTCATGGCAATTGACACGGACGTTCGGGCGCTTGGCGAAGTGCCGCTGTTCCAGAGTTTCTCGAGTGAACAGTTGCGCCTGATTGCGTTCGGCACCGAACACCTGACGATGGCCAAGGGCCGGGAACTGTTCCGCGAAGGCGAGACTGCAGATTGCGGCTTTGTCATCCTGTCCGGGTCGATCAATCTGGTTGACGACAAGGATGACAACCGGCGCATTGTCCACGTCGCCGGTGTTGGCACTCTGCTTGGTGAACTTGCCTTGATCGCGGGCGGCGAACGGTCCACCGGCGCCGTCGTGGCGAGCGATTGCGAGGTGATCCGCATCTCGCGTTCGCTGTTCCGCCGCGTTCTGGAAGAATATCCAGAACTCGCCGCCGCGCTTCACGCCGCCATGTCGCGCCGTTTCGGCCGCTTCATTGATGATGTCACAAATCTGGAAAACCGATTCAAAGACTGATCTTGCGCCGGCTAATGGGCAAATGTCGCAATGACCGGCACATGATCCGACGGTTTGTCCCAGCTGCGCGCTGCCTTGATGATTTCGATGTTTTTAAGCCTTGGTGACAGGTCCGGCGACGACCAGACGTGATCAAGGCGGCGGCCGCGGTTTGACGCCTCCCAGTCCGCCGCGCGATAGCTCCACCAGGTATAGAGCTTTTCCGGCTCCGGCGTGAATTGGCGCATCAGGTCGATCCAGCCTGAATCCTTGCGCATTGATTCAAAGCCGGCGGTCTCGACCGGCGTATGGCTGACGACTTTCAACAACTCCTTGTGACCCCAGACATCATGCTCCAGCGGCGCGATGTTGAGATCGCCAACAAGAATCGACGACGCTTTTGGATGCTCGGGGCGGATCCGGCGCATTTCCTCGACGAAATCCAGCTTGTGGCGAAATTTCGGATTGATCACCGGGTCCGGTTCGTCACCCCCGGCGGGCACATAGAAATTATGGATGTGAACCGGTTTGCCTTTGATATCCACCAGCGCGGAGACATGGCGCGAATCTTCAATGCTGCAGAATTTTTCCTGCGCCGTGGTTTCAAGCGGATGGCGGGAAAGGATCGCAACGCCATGATAGGCCTTCTGGCCGCATATCGCCTGATGCCGATAGCCGGCGGCAGCAAATTCCTCCGCCGGAAACTCGGTGTTCTGGCACTTGATTTCCTGCAGGCAAATGACATCGGGATTTCGCTCGGCGATCAGTTTTTCAACGATCGGACGGCGCAAGCGGACGGAATTGATATTCCATGTGGCAACAGAAAATGACATGGAGCGGACCATGCCAGCGCGGCTGCAGAAGTTCAAGCGTCAGCCGGCAGGCGGCGGTTTTATCCCCGTTTGTCCTGACATTGCGTCATTTGCCGCTGGTGCGCTTGTCGTTGGCGCGAGCAACGCGGACATAATCGATGTCGAACATTTTCGGCTCGAACGTCACGCCTTCCTTGGTGTTGAAAATCATCACCGTAGTATCAAGGCCTTGCGCATCGGTGATGGTCCACTGGCGCAGTTCGTAGCTCTTCGGATCAAACATCATGGTGATCTTGGCGTTGCCGAAAATCTTCTTGTCGGTCATCACGATGGTGGTGAGGTCCGACTCTTCCTTGACCGACTTCAGCTTGTCTCCGGAAAAATCGATCTTGTCTGACAAGAGCAGCTTCAAAGGCGTCTTGTCGAGCGGGTAGATATCCCAGGTGTCGAGCTTCTTGTTGTTGACCACGACAGACTTGCCGTCGGCTACAACGCGAATCGGAGACGGCTTTTCGTAATTGAAGCGGATTTTTCCCGGGCGCAAAATGTAGAATGTGCCGCCGGTCTGTTCGCCGCGCGGACCAAACTGGACAAATTCGCCGGTGAGCGTCTTCACGCCGGAAAAATGTTTGGCGATCGCATCGACCGAGGCGGAGCCTGCTGCCGCTTCTGCCGTTGCCATCAAGCCGAATCCGGCCAGCGCAAGACCACCAGTGGCGGCCAGAAAGCTGCGTCGCGAAACGGTCTTGTCAGCGGTCATTGTGTTCACTTTGCCATTCATCTGAATGCCTCCTGCAGGGATAACCCTGTCTGGTCGATAGCCTGTCCGTTTGTCGCCACTGTGGCGGCAAGCGGGCGATTTGGTGTCACATCATGTCATCTTCGGTCGGCACAAGGATGTCGCGCTTGCCGGTCTGGTTCGCCGGGCCGACAATGCCTTCCTGCTCCATGCGTTCGATCAGCGAGGCGGCGCGGTTGTAGCCGATGCCCATCCGGCGCTGGATGTAGGAAGTCGAAGCCTTCTTGTCACGCAGCACGATGGATACCGCCTGATCATACGGATCATCCGATTCAGACAGGTTCGATGTTCCGGCCGGGCCGTCACCATCCTCGCCCTCTTCTTCATCATCCTGCGTGATGGCTTCCAGATATTCGGGCGTACCTTGAACTTTCAGATGCGCGACGATCTTTTCGACTTCATCATCGGAAACGAAAGGTCCGTGCACACGCTGGATACGGCCGCCACCGGCCATGTAGAGCATGTCACCCTGACCAAGCAGTTGTTCGGCGCCCATTTCGCCCAGAATGGTGCGCGAATCGATCTTGGAAGTGACCTGGAACGAGATGCGGGTCGGGAAGTTGGCCTTGATCGTGCCGGTGATAACGTCAACTGACGGGCGTTGCGTGGCCATGATCACGTGGATGCCCGCAGCGCGCGCCATCTGCGCCAGACGCTGCACCGCGCCTTCAATATCCTTGCCGGCGACCATCATCAGGTCGGCCATTTCGTCGATCAGCACGACGATATAAGGCATATGCTTGAGATCAAGCGCTTCTGTTTCATAAACCGCCTCGCCGGTATGGCGGTCAAAGCCTGTCTGGACGGTGCGCGTGACCTGCTCGCCGGAAGCCTGCGCCTGCGCGACACGCTGGTTGAAGCCGTCAATGTTGCGCACGCCGACCTTCGACATCTTGCGATACCGGTCTTCCATTTCCTTGACCGTCCACTTGAGCGCGACGACGGCTTTTTTCGGGTCGGTCACAACAGGCGTCAGAAGATGCGGAATGCCGTCATAGACGGAAAGTTCCAGCATTTTAGGATCGATCATGATCAGGCGGCATTCCTGCGGCGTCAGCCGGTAGAGCAGCGACAGGATCATGGTGTTGATCGACACGGACTTGCCCGAACCGGTGGTGCCCGCCACAAGGACATGCGGCATCTTGGCAAGATCGGCGATAACAGGCTCGCCGTTGATCGTCTTGCCAAGTGCGAGCGCAAGCTTGGCCTTGGAGTTCTCAAAATCCTGGCTTGCCATCAGTTCGCGAAGGTAAACGGTCTCGCGGCGCTGGTTCGGCAATTCGATGCCGATGGCGTTCCGGCCCGGAACCACCGCAACGCGCGCGGCAATTGCGCTCATCGACCGGGCAATATCGTCGGCCAAACCAATCACGCGCGACGATTTGATGCCGGGTGCAGGTTCCAGCTCATAAAGCGTGACCACCGGACCTGGGTGGACGTGAAGAATTTCGCCGCGCACGCCGAAATCATCCAGAACGCCTTCAAGAAGGCGGGCGTTTTGTTCCAGCGCGTCCTTGGACAGGGACGCGTCCTTGCCGATGCTTTTCGGCTCGCCGAGAAGATAAAGCGGCGGCTTCTCATAGCCGTCTTCGGCAATCAGCGAGCGCTGCACCTCTTTGATCACGCGTGTTCCCTGCTTGGGGCGGGCAATTTGGGTTTCGACACGCAAAGCCGGTGATTCCATCACGCGGTTGTCGGCCATGCCGCCGCCTTGTTGCACCATGCGCGGCGCCGGAGCTTCAAGGTCATCGTCAAAATCATCGTCGGCCTGCACCGCGACCGGCTTGGAGCCTTGGCGGGCATAGGAAAATTCCGGTTCCTGCTTCATCCGCGGGGCACGCGGCATATCGTCAAGGATGTCATCATCATAATCGTCAGCCGCTTGCTGGCGCGAAGCGCCGCGGGAATTGGCTCCTTGCCGGGCCGGAGCGTACATGTCTTCGTCCTCGCGGCGGGCGCGAGACATCAGTGAAGATGCGGCACGACTGACCTGGCCACGGAAAGTCAGCCAATAATGGGTGAGCGCGCCAAGAGCGAGAAACCCGCCCTCTTCGTCTTCTTCAAACAGGTCTTCTTCGTCCTCGCGGGCCGCATTGCGCCGCGATGCCGGCTCACTGGCCGTCGCGCCATTGCCGATGACGCCGGAGGCATAGGCCAAAAGCCAGCCTGCGGGAGCGACCAAAAGAAGGCCGGTCAAAACCGCAAAAATGCCGGTCGGATATCCGGTAGCGGACAGGTTGCCGGGGACCTTGATCACCAGATCACCCAGCACACCGCCGATGCCGACGGGCAACGGCCACGAGACCGGCGGGTTGAAGCAGGCGAACACCGAGGCGGCGAACAACGCGCCGACAATCCATGCCAGCACACGGCGCGAGCGGTTTTTGACCGGCCGGCCGCGCGCAAGAAAAAACCCGGCGACCAGAACCGGCACCAGAACCGGCACGCTGGCGAGACCGAAGAATTGCATGGCAAGATCGGCAAAAATCGCGCCAACCGAACCGAGCGCATTGACGGTCACATTGCCGGTCGCATGGCTGAAACTTGGATCGGCGACACTCCAGGTGCCTAGCGCCGCTACCCCGGCCATCACCAGGGCCATCAGCGCAACGCCGCATAGCGCCTCGAACTGACGCCACAAGAAGCCATTGAGACCCTGCCTGACATCGCGCGCTGCATAGACCGTCGAACCTTGTGGACGCATGTCCGAAACCCCGTATTGCCTGCACTCACCGCCATCGGGACGGCAGATTCCAACCAGACCCTACAGGCACAAGGGTAAAGAGCCTGTTAACCATGCCTGTTTGCGAAAGCTTAAATGGCAAAAACCCGCGCCTTTCGACGCGGGCTCTTTTCAGCAGCGTTGCGTAGCGGCTCACATGCCGCGGATTTCGCTTTCGGGATTGGCACCGATCTTGTGGATCGACAGATCCGCGCCGCGCATCTCCTGATCTTCAGACAGGCGCAGGCCAACCAACCTGTCGAGCAAGCGGTAAATCATGAAGCCGACAGCCAATGCATAGGCCGCGCCGCCAAGGCTGCCGACAAGCTGCGCGCCGAACGACACGCCACCCATGCCGCCGAGCGCCGTCTGGCCGAAAATGCCGGCCGCTATGCCGCCCCACAGGCCGCAAAGCCCATGCAGCGGCCAGACACCGAGCACGTCATCGATCTTCAGCTTTTCCTGGCACCAATGGAAGCCACGTACGAAGATGAAGCCTGCCGCACCGCCGACGAACAGCGCGCCGATGGGGTGGAACAGGTCTGACCCGGCACACACGGCGACAAGCCCGGCCAGTGCGCCATTGTGGACAAAGCCCGGATCGTTGCGTCCGGCCCAAAGCGCCACCAGAATGCCGCCGACCATCGCCATCAGCGAGTTCATTGCGACAAGGCCGGATGCGGTGGCAACGGACTGCGCACTCATGACGTTGAAGCCGAACCAGCCGGTGCACAAAAGCCATGAGCCAAGCGCCAGCCAAGGTATCGACGATGGTGGAATGCCGATGGATTTGCCGGATTTGAGATATCGCCCGAGGCGCGGCTTCAAGGTGATGACGGCGCCCAGCGCGATCCAGCCGCCGACAGCATGAACGACAATCGAGCCGGCAAAATCATGGAAGGCGGAGCCGAAGGTCGATTTGATCCATTCCTGGATGCCGTAATTGCCGTTCCAGACAATGCCCTCAAACAGCGGATAGGCAAGACCGACAAGGATGGCGGTTGCGATCAACTGCGGCTGGAACCGCATCCGCTCGGCAATGCCGCCGGAGATGATGGCGGGAACGGCGGCAGCAAAAGTTGCAAGGAAGAAGAACTTCACCAGCGAGAAGCCTTGCGGCAGGAACGCCTGCCCTTCGCCTCCGCTCAAGACAGAAGCCGAGTGAAAGAAATGGACGCCATAGGCGATGAAAAAGCCGATGCCGAAATAGGCTGCGGTTGAGATGGCGAAGTCCGCGAGGATTTTCACCAGCGCGTTGACCTGATTCTTGTGCCGCACCGTGCCCGCCTCAAGAAAAGCGAAGCCACCGTGCATGGCGAATACAAGGATTGCGCCAAGCAAAACGAAGAACACGTCGTTGCCGACTGAATTGGTTGTCATTTATCCCGTCCCGTTGATCGGCGGGTCTGTCGCCCGCGCTTCTAAGGGGCAAGCCCCTGGGCGGACTAACCAAGAAGCATGCCAGATCCATTTGACGGGAAATTTTTGATGTATTTTCAGGCACACCGCCAACCGATGCGGCAAATGCCTGTTTATTAGGCGAGAAGAAATGCAATTGCTGAAAAAATGGACAAAAAAAGACCCGGTTGCCCGGGCCTTCGAGTTGGCGATCTTCACGTTCGTGTCAACCGCGACGGGAAGATAGACTTCAGCAGATGCCAAGCCGTTGGTGAGGACGGGGCCAGTTTGATCCGGCCCGCATCCAATCAGTTGTAGGCGCGTTCGCCGTGCGAGGAGATGTCGAGACCTTCGCGTTCCTGGGCTTCCGGCAGTCGCAGGCCAAGGATCGCCTTGACGATGTAGAGCGCAATGATCGAAACCACAGCCGACCAGACGATGGCGATGATCACGGCAGTTGCCTGCGTAGTGAACTGGCCGCCAATCGAGTAGTCCGCGCCGCCGACACCGAAGCCGCCGAGAGCCGGCGAGGCGACGATGGCCGTGCCGAGCGCGCCGACGATGCCGCCGACACCATGGACGCCGAACACGTCGAGCGAGTCGTCGTACTTGAGCATCGGCTTCAGCGAGATCACTGCCCAGAGGCAAACGATACCGGCAATCGCGCCGAGAACAATCGCACCCATCGTACCGGCAAGACCGGCGGCAGGCGTGATGGCGACGAGACCCGCAACAGCGCCGGAAGCGGCGCCGAGAGCCGACGCATGGCCGCGCAGCACACGTTCAGCAGCAGACCAGGCAAGAGCGGCAGCAGCTGTCGCGGTGATCGTGTTGAGCAGCGCCTGAGCGGTCAGACCGTTGGCTTCAAGGTTGGAACCGGCGTTGAAGCCGAACCAGCCGACCCACAGCAGGCAGGCGCCGATGATGGTGAAGGTCAAGTTGTGCGGAGCCATGTTTTCCTTGCCGAAGCCGACGCGCGGACCGACGAAGATGGCGGCGACGAGACCGGCAATACCGGCATTGATGTGAACCACTGTGCCACCGGCAAAGTCGAGCGCGCCAAGACCGAACAGGTAACCGGCCGGAGCATCAACGGCCGACGGGCCGCCCCACCACCAGACCATATGGGCGATCGGCAGGTAGGAGAAGGTGAACCAGATGGCAAGGAACAGCATCACCGCGCCGAAACGCATGCGCTCGGCAACAGCGCCGATGATCAGCGCCGGTGTGATGGCGGCGAAGGTCAGCTGGAACACGACAAACGTCAGTTCCGGAATGTAGACGCCCTTGGTGAAGGTTTCGACCAGCGAGTCCGGACCGACTCCGGCAAGGAACAGCTTGGAGAAATTGCCGATGAATGGCGTCAGGGCCGTTGCGTCAGCAGCAGTGCCCGCGCCGGCAAATGCCAGCGTATAGCCATAGATGACCCAGAGCAGGGCAATCATCGAGAAACCGGCCAGAACCTGCATCAGGATCGACAGCATGTTCTTGGCGCGGACAAGGCCGCCGTAGAACAGGGCAAGACCCGGAATGGTCATCAGGATGACGAGGATGGTGGAAATGAGCATCCACGCCGTATCGCCCTTGTCGGCGACCGGTGCGGCAGCTTCTGCCACAGGTGCGGCGGCAGCGGCAGCATCCTGCGCCAGAGCCGGAAGCGCGGACAGGAGGCTCAAGAGCCCTGCGCCAACGCCTGTTTGAAACAATCTGTTCTTCATGGGACTAATCCTTGTTGAGGGACCGCGCTCAGAGCGCTTCATTGTCTTTTTCGCCCGTGCGGATGCGCACGGCGTGTTCGAGCGGGTAGACGAAGATTTTTCCGTCACCAATCTGGCCGGTCTTGGCGGCGCCGGTGATCGCGTCAATCGCCTTTTCGACCAGGTCGTTGGCGATGGCGAGTTCGATTTTGAGCTTGGGCAGGAACGACACGGCATATTCAGCGCCGCGGTAGATTTCCGTATGACCCTTTTGGCGGCCGTAACCTTTGACTTCGGTTACGGTGAGGCCTTGAATGCCAACAGCTGTGAGTGCCTCGCGCACTTCGTCCAGCTTAAATGGCTTGATGACTGCCATCACGATTTTCATAAGGCTTTGGCCCCCTGATCCTTTGAACACACCCGCCGACGCCACAAACAGCGCTCCAGCGGCCGCAGAACCCCAAATGTGCACTGCAGCATTCATTTGAATTCAAGGACCATGCCAGATTCAAAATCATGAAGTAACTAATTGAAATACAAACATTAAATATTCAGGCGCCAACCGCCGGTTAACAAATCCTTGCTATCACGTGGCTATAATATAGGCAAAAACAAAATTGTGGCTATTATTTAATCAGTTGCCTTTCGCACGCGCACCAATCCCTCCTGCGCGACTGAGGCAATCAGCTCACCCGAGCGTGTATAGAAGGAGCCGCGTGTGAATCCGCGCCCGCCGGAAGCGTTCGGGCTATCCTGACTGTACAGCAGCCAGTCGTCCAGCTTGCTTGGCCGGTGGAACCACATCGAATGGTCAAGGCTCGCGGCCTGAAGGTCACGGTCAAACACTGTTCGGCCATGCGGGAACAGTGAACCGTCAAGCAACGTCATGTCCGACACATAGGCAAGCACAGCCGCCTGAATCGCCCTGTCATCCGGCACGTCGCCAAGCGTGCGCACCCAGACATTTTGCTCCGGCGGCAGAGGATCTCGCGAAATGTAGTGGGCAATCGACACCGGCTTCATCTCAATCGGCCGGTCACGCTCGAAATATTTGCGCACATAATCAGGCGCCATGTGCGCGTATTGTTCGGCAAAATCGCGGTCGCTCATCAGTCCGTCCGGTCCCGGCACATTCGGCTTGACCGGCATCCGGTGCTCCAAACCGTCTTCATCCGCCTGAAACGAGGCTGACAGCGCAAAGATCGCCTGCCCGTGCTGGATGGCGACAACACGGCGCGTGGTGAACGAGCCGCCGTCGCGGATCCGGTCCACTTCGTAGATGATCGGAATGGCCGGATCGCCCGGCCGCATGAAATAGGCATGCAGCGAGTGAACATGCCGGTCTTTGACGACCGTGCGCTGGGCGGCAACCAGCGCCTGCCCTATAACCTGTCCGCCAAACACCCTCTGCCAGCCGGTAGCGGGGCTGCGACCACGAAACAGATTGTGTTCCAGCTGCTCAAGGTCGAGAATGGACAAAAGCGCCGCGAAGGCTTGTGACATGGCAGGATATCCGATTGACGTTCGCGTCAATTGTTGACTGCCAATGGCAAGGCAAGTCAAGGCAAAGATGCATCACGGGAAACTGCAAATGGCTCAAGACAAGGTTGATATTCTCATTGCCGGCGCCGCCTATGTCGGCATGTCCTGCGCCGTGGCGATCAAATCCGCCGCACCACACCTGTCGATCAAGGTTGTCGATGCGGCCCCTCCCGGCGTCTGGGAAAAGGATGTCCGCTCCTCGGCCATCGCCGCCGCCGCCATCCGCATGCTGCGCCAGCTCGGCGTCTGGGACGAGATCGAACCCGACGCGCAGGTGATGGGCGACATGATCGTCACTGATTCGCGCGCCAGCGATCCCGTGCGGCCCGTGTTTCTGACATTTGAAGGCGACCGCGAGGCGGGAGAGCCTTTCGCCTACATGGTGCCGAACGTATCCATGAACCGGGCGCTGCGCCGCAAGGCAAAGGAACTTGGCATCTCGGTGACCGACGGTGTCGCCGCGACAGCGATGCTACCGGATGCCGCGTCCATGAACGTGACGCTCGCCAGCGGTGACACCGTTTCAGCCAAACTGCTGGTTGCCGCTGATGGCGTCAAATCGAAATTGCGCGACATGGCGGGCATCAAGGTGGTGCGGTTTGATTATGGCCAGTCCGGCATTGTCGTGGAAGTGGCACATGAACGCCCGCACAATGGCCGCGCCGAAGAGCATTTCATGCCGGGCGGCCCGTTCGCCATCCTGCCTCTCAAAGGCAACCGCTCCTCGCTGGTTTGGACCGAACGCACGGCGGAAGCTGAACGGCTGGTTGCATCGGACCCGCTGGTGTTCGAAACTGAACTGGAGCGCCGTTTTGGCCACAAGCTTGGCGAGATCAAGGTGGATTCCGTCCCGAAAGCCTTCCCGCTCGGCCTGACACTGGCGCGCGATTTCGTCAAGCCACGCCTCGCGCTGATCGGCGATGCGGCGCATGGCATCCACCCGATTTCAGGCCAGGGCCTCAACCTCGGCTTCCGCGATGTGGCCGCGCTTGCCGAAACCGTGGTGGACGCGGTGCGGCTCGGTCAGGACATCGGTCAATTGGACGTTCTGGAGCGCTATCAGGAATGGCGGCGCTTCGACACGGTGCGCACCGGCATCACTACCGATGTGCTCAACCGCATGTTCTCCAACGACATCACCCCGCTGCGCTTCATTCGCGACGTGGGGCTCGGCCTCGTCGACCGGATGCCGCGCCTGAAGGACTTTTTCATCCAGCAGGCGTCCGGCATTGTTCCGGGCGCACCAAAGCTTTTGAAGGGCGAGGCTATTTAGCCGTTAGTTCGTCCCAGGCGGACATCGCTTCGGCTGCGTAGATCGCGGCCGGACCACCGCCCATATAGACAGCAACACCGAGCGCATCGGCCACTTCTTCGCGCGTCGCGCCATATTTGGCGGCAGCCTTGGTGTGGAAGGCAAGGCACCCGTCGCAGCGCACGGCAACGCCGATGGCAAGCGCGATCAATTCCTTGGTTTTTGAATCCAGCGCGCCAGGCGCAATTGCCGCCGTGGCCAATTCGGCAAAGCCCTTGGCGACGGCCGGATAGGCCTTGCGCATTTCGGCCATGCGCTTGTTGGTCTGGTCGGTGAATGATTTCCATTCGGTGGCGGCCATGTCACAATCCTTTCAAAGATTTGTTACATGCAAATATATGAATGTTAACTCATAAAATCAACCGCAAATTGGGATTCCGCGCAAATCAATGCGCTTCGATTCCTTTATAGGCCTCGGCGCCCCAGACCGACTTGACCTGCGCGTCGCGCCCGCAGCCCTTGCGGTATCGGGCATAGGCGTCCGACTGTTTGATGATGCCGAAGCGGGTGACCACACGGTTGTCGCCCTTGTAGTAATCCTGGTGGTAGTCTTCCGCGTTACCAAACGTGGTGAAGGTGACAATTGGCGTCACAATTTTCTGGCCGAGCACCTTTTCCGCATCCGCGACAGCCTTTTCAGCTGCCGCCTTTTGCGCAGCGTCCATCGGGAAAATCGCCGAAACGTAAGACGATCCCCGGTCACAGAACTGGCCGCCGGCATCGGTCACATCGATTGTCCGCAGGAATGTGGCGACCAGCGTCTCATAGGATACAATCGCCGGATCGAACTCGAGCTTGACAGCCTCCGTATAGCCTTCGTGATTTTCATAGGTCGGGTTTTCCATGGTGCCGCCGGCATAGCCGGAAACCGTCGATGTCACGCCTTTGACATGGTCCATGTCGCTCTCGACGCACCAGAAGCATCCGCCGGCGAAAACAGCGGTTTCGGCAAATGCGGGCTGTGCCGCTCCAAGCGGCAGGACGGCCAGTATGGCGGCGGCAAGTGTGTTCTTGAACATGAAGATCTCCACGAATTTTCAAACTGATACTAGGGCGCAGCGGCAGAATGGGGAAATCACGCTTCCACACAATGCGGTGAGGACGCCGTGTTCATCAAACGACCGGTTGACGACTGTACGAAAAACGCCATCTTCTGGATGTGGACGCAAGTCCGCAAGGCCTTGACCCTTAAAGGAGAACCCCATGAAACGTAACGCCACCGCCATCTGGTCCGGAGATCTCAAAACCGGCAAGGGCTCGGTGTCCGCGCAAAGCGGCGCCCTGTCCAACAACCCCTATTCGTTTAATTCCCGTTTCGTCGATGAGTCTGGCAAATCCGCCACCAACCCGGAAGAATTGATCGCAGCTGCCCATGCCGGCTGTTTCGCCATGCAGCTGTCGCACTTCCTCGCCGAAAACGGCACGCCTGCGGCAAAGCTCGAAGCCACGGCGCACGTAGAACTCATACCCGGAACCGGCATTACCGGATCAGCGCTGAAACTGACCGGCGATGTTCCGGGCATCACGGATGCGAAATTTCAGGAGTTGGCCGCCAAGGCCAAAGCCGAATGCCCGGTGTCCAAGGCGCTCGGCGCCATCAATGTGACGCTCGAAGCATCACTCGCCTGAGCTGGCAAGACTGACGAAGCGGGGGCGGGTGCGATGACTTTGTTCCATCCGGTCGCCCCCACGCTCACCGGCAACCACATAATCCTTCGCCCCCACCGCGCTAGCGACATTGACCGGCTGGCCGCATTTTACCAGACACCCCGCTCCGCAGGCGTCGGCGGACCGCAGCCGCGCAACAGGACGTGGCGAGACCTTGGCTATGACGCCGGGCAATGGGCGCTGATCGGATTCGGCTCCTGGGCAATCGAGGAGCGTACCACAGGGCAATATGCCGGACAGGCAGGCCTGAACAAACCGGACGATTATCCCGAACCTGAACTTGGCTGGATCCTGTTCGAAGGTTTTGAAGGCAAAAGCTATGCCCATGAAGCCGCAGGACTGGCGCGCAACTTTGCATTTTCCGTTTTGGGAATGACCACGCTCGTCAGCTATATCGACCCGGCCAACGATCGCTCGATCCGCCTTGCCGAACGGCTCGGCGCGGTGCTGGACAAGAACGCATCGACGCCGGACGGAGACGCCTGTCTGGTCTACCGCCATTGGCGAACGCCATTCTAGCGCCGGTATCGGCTAAACCCGCCGCTCCACCATCATCTTCTTGATCTCGGCAATCGCCTTGGCGGGGTTCAGACCCTTGGGGCAGGCTTGCGTGCAGTTCATGATCGTGTGGCAACGGTAAAGGCGGAACGGATCTTCGAGATTATCGAGCCGCTCGCCGGTCGCCTCGTCGCGCGAATCGATAATCCAGCGGTAGGCCTGCAACAGCACGGCCGGCCCGAGGTAGCGGTCGCCGTTCCACCAGTAGCTCGGGCAGGATGTCGAGCAGCAGGCGCACAGAATGCACTCGTAAAGCCCGTCGATCTTTTCGCGGTCTTCTTTCGACTGCAGCCATTCGGCCTGCGGCTGCGGCGACACGGTTTTCAGCCACGGCTCGACCGAGGCATGCTGGGCATAAAAATGATTGAGGTCCGGCACCAGATCCTTGACCACGTCCATGTGCGGCAGCGGATAGACCTTCACCGGACCTTTAATCTCGTCCATGCCCTTGGTGCAGGCCAGCGTGCTGGTGCCATCGATGTTCATCGCGCAGGACCCGCAAATCCCCTCGCGGCACGAGCGGCGCAGCGTCAGCGTAGGATCGATCTTGTCCTTGATCCACAACAGCGCATCCAGCACCATCGGCCCGCAATCATCCATGTCGACCTGATAGGTGTCGATGCTCGGATTCTTGCCGTCATCCGGCGACCAGCGATATATCTTGAATTCGCGGGTGTTCTTGGCAGCAGGGGGCGCCGGCCAGGACTTGCCGACAGTGATTTGCGAGTTCTTGGGGAGTGCGAGTTCAACCATGATTCATCTCCCTCAATACACCCGCGCCTTGGGCGCGATCTTCTTCGGGTCGATGCCGCCCTGATCGAGCGGCAGCATTGTTTCCGTGTGCACCGGACGATAGGTCAGCGTCACCTTGCCGGAGACCGGATCGAGCGAAGCCAAAGTGTGCTTGCGCCATTCCTTGTCGTCGCGGGCGGAGAAATCCTCGCGGGCGTGCGCGCCGCGGCTTTCCTTGCGGGCTTCGGCCGAAACGACCGTCGTCATGGCATTGGCCATCAGGTTTTCCAGTTCAAGCGTCTCCACCAGATCGGAATTCCAGATCAGCGATCTGTCGTGCACCTTGAGGTCCGACAGCGACTTCCAGACATCGCCCATCCGCTTGACGCCGGCCTGCAATGTTTCGGCAGTGCGGAACACTGCCGCCTCTTCCTGCATGGTCTTCTGCATCGCCAGACGCACCTGTGCCGTTGGCTGCGAGCCGTTGGCGTGGCGAAGGCGATCAAAACGGTCCATGATCTTTTCGAGCGAAGCGGGATTGGCTTTTGGCACCGCGCCTGCCCGGTCCACCACCTGACCGGCGCGGATGGCGGCGGCGCGGCCGAACACCACAAGATCGATCAGCGAGTTGGAACCGAGGCGGTTCGCCCCATGCACAGAAGCGCATCCGGCTTCACCAACAGCCATCAGACCCGGCGCGATGGCATCCGGATTCTTGGCTGTCGGGCGCAGCACTTCGCCCCAATAATTGGTCGGCACGCCGCCCATGTTGTAGTGAACGGTCGGCAGAACCGGGATCGGCTCCTTGGTCAGATCCACGCCGGCAAAAATCTTGGCGGATTCGGAAATGCCCGGCAGACGCTCGTGCAGCACTTTCGGGTCGAGATGATCAAGATGCAGGTAGATGTGGTCCTTGTTCTTGCCGACGCCGCGGCCTTCACGGATTTCCATCGTCATGCAGCGGGACACAACGTCGCGCGACGCCAGATCCTTGGCTGTCGGCGCATAGCGCTCCATAAAGCGCTCGCCTTCGGAATTGACCAGATACCCGCCCTCGCCGCGCGCGCCTTCGGTGATCAGGCAGCCCGCGCCGTAAATGCCGGTCGGGTGGAACTGGACGAACTCCATGTCCTGCAATGGCAATCCGGCGCGCGCCGCCATGCCGCCGCCGTCGCCGGTGCAGGTATGGGCAGAGGTCGCCGAGAAATAGGCGCGGCCATAGCCGCCGGTCGCCAAAACGACCATCTTGGCCGAAAAGCGGTGAATCGTGCCGTCATCCAAATTCCACGCGACAACACCGGTGCAGGTGCCATCCTCGTCCATGATCAGGTCGAGCGCGAAATATTCGATGAAAAACTGCGCATTGTGCTTGAGCGACTGGCCATAAAGCGTGTGCAAAATGGCATGGCCGGTGCGGTCTGCAGCCGCGCAGGTGCGCTGCACAGGCGGGCCATCGCCGTAGTTCTGCATATGCCCGCCGAACGGGCGCTGGTAGATCTTGCCCTCTTCGGTGCGCGAAAACGGCACGCCATAATGCTCAAGCTCATAGACCGCAGCCGGGGCTTCGCGCGCCAGATATTCCATCGCGTCGGTGTCGCCGAGCCAATCCGAACCCTTGACGGTGTCGAACATGTGCCATTGCCACGAATCCGGCCCCATATTGGACAGCGAAGCGGCGATGCCGCCCTGCGCCGCTACGGTGTGCGAGCGTGTCGGGAACACTTTGGTGATGCAGGCGGTCTTCAGACCTTGTTCGGCCATGCCGAGCGTGGCCCGCAAGCCAGAGCCGCCGGCTCCGACCACGACCACGTCAAACTTGTGATCGACGAAGGTGTATGAGGCTTTTGCCATGGCGGCTTATGCTCCGAAACTGATCTTGAGGATCGCAAAGACAGCCGCAAGGCCGACTGCGAACGTGAAAGCGGTGTTGAGAAACAGGCTGACGATCTTCGCGCCTTCGCCATGGACATAATCTTCAATGACCGCCTGCATGCCGAGCTTCATGTGAATGAGCGCGGAGACCAGAACGGCGATCAGCGCAATGGCTGTCACCGGATGCGACACGGCGGCGACCACCTCGGCCTGGGTCGCTCCATTGAGCGAAACGATGAACCCGATGAAGAACAGCATGAGCGGGATGTTGGCCAGAGCCGTCATGCGCTGGCGCCAGAAATGCGAGGTGCCCTCCTTGGCGGAGCCGGAACCGCGGACTTTCTTGGCGGGCGTGCGGAAATCAGTCATGTGTTCCTCCCTCAGCGCACGGCATAGCCGACAATCCAGATCAGGATCGTCAAGACAACAGAGCCGATGAGTGTGGCCCAGGCGAGTTTGGTCGACATATGCTTGTCAAACAGCCGTCCAGTATCCCAGATCAGGTGGCGGATGCCGCCGAGCATGTGGTGCATCAGGGCCCAGGTGAAGCCGAACAGGATCAGCCGGCCGAACCATGTGCCGATGAAAGTCTGTACGAAATCAAAATAACTTTCGCTGGACGACGCGGCGATCAGCCACCAGGCGACCACAAGCGTGCCGAAATACAGCGCCACACCGGTGATGCGGTGAACGATCGACATGACCATGGTCGGGATCGGCTTGTAGATCTGCAGATGCGGCGAAAGCGGCCGGCTGCTCCGGACATTGGACGACATGTTTGCCCTCATTTACGGTTCCGCGCTGTGCGGAGATGTTCCGCAAACGGATGATGCCGCGCACTTTCTAGCTTTTTTTTGCAGTGCGGCAAAGCAGTAAAGCGCCGCACCATCACCCCATTTAGTCGGATTGAAGTTTGTTCAAGGGGCAATAAGCCAAGACAAAAGGTCTCAGCCGCGCTTGCATTCCATCGGCGGCTTGCCCGTGTCCATCATCAACGCGTTGTTGCCGTCAAACACAAGCGCCACCTGACCGGCTGAAAACCTCGAGGACGACCCCGCTTCCACCGCCGGAAGATCAAGTGTCGTGCCATCCGCGCGGGTGACCGTGACCATTCCGCCTTTGTTGGTGATGCCCATGGTCTCGCCATTGTCACACGAATAGCGCGACTGCGGCGGCAGCTTGAACGTATCGGGCTCCAGCCCGGTCGTCGCGGTTGACTGGCAGGAAGCGAGCGCGAATGGCAGGAGAAGTGCGAATCGGAAGTGCTTCATGACAAGATGGATAATGCCCGCCGGTTTACTTGGCAACAAATCTGAACCCGACCATGACGCGACCCGGTTAGGCTCGAGGGCTGCTGGCACGCGGCGGATCGATTTAGCCCGGCATGCCAAGCCTGCAACTGCAATTCAAAATCGAAAACAAACCGATAGGGGATGAACGCCCGCCTTGTTTCACGCCATGGCCTGCTTCATAACCCCACTCTGGCTGCAATGTAGATTGGACTGAAGCACAGGGTGATCATGTTTTCAGGCAAAAATATTCTGGTTACTGGAGGCTGCTCTTTTATCGGCAGTCACTTGGCTGAACGATTGGTGCAGTGCGACGCCAAGGTCAGGATTGCAGATGACCTTTCAAGCGGCAAAATTGAGAATATTGCGGGCATTCTCGACAAAGTCGAATTTATCAACGGCGATTTACGCGAAAGCAATGTTGCTCAATCTGTCACAAAAGACATCGATATTGTTTTTCACCTGGCTAATATTCATGGTGGGCGAGGGTTTATAGATAGTCATCCAGGTGAAATCTGTCAGAATTTCCTCATTGATGGAAACATTTTTTACCATTCGATGAGAAATAAAGTCGAAAACATATGCTATACTTCGTCGGCTTGTGCGTATCCAACAAACCTGCAGACCAAAGACACAAATAAGCAGGCCAGATATCTTTCCGAAGAAATGGCTGACCCCTTTGCACAAGGCGGCGCCATGGCCGATGGAGAGTATGGCTGGGGCAAATTCATGGGCGAGATGGCCCTGAAAGCGTACAACAAGCAGTATGGGCAAAAGGGCGTCTCGTGTCGGCTTTTTACCGTGTACGGGCCACGTGAAAATGAGAGCCACGCCATTATTGCCTTCATCGCGAAGGCGCTTGCCCGTCAGGATCCGTTCGAAATCTGGGGCAGCGGACAACAGGATCGAAATTTTACTTACGTCGACGATGTCGTTGATGGATTGCTGTTGGCCGCTGCGCGTATTGATGACTGCAGGGCGGTCAATATTGGAACATCCGAAATTGTAAGAATTATCGATGCAGCCAAATCGGTTTGTGAGGCTGTCGGCTTTCAACCAAACAGTTTTCATTTTGACAAGTCAAAACCAGAAGGTGTGCATGCGCGAGCGGCATCTGTGCGCAACCAATTGAATTGGCTCGATTGGTCACCCAAAATACCGTTTTCAGAAGGTGTGGCCAAGACCGTCGAATGGTACAAGAATTCTAAAAACATCAAAGAAATCAATGATGCAATAGCAAACAAATTGTTCTCAAGGTGAATTCCATGCTGAACGATACATTGGTTTGCGTGCTGGCAGAGAGCCGTGCTCATTCCCTGACTTGGAAGAAGTTCAAAAAGAACCTTCTGGACCCTCTGAGAGCAGATTTGGCCGTATGCATAGAAGTTACGGAAAACTACGACTATGCAAATCCATTTTGGAACCACGCCAAGTATCGCTGGACGGCCCCCCGATATGACGATTGGGGAGTGGCTTTCGATGTCGCCCAGGCCGGCCTTGGTTCAAAGGAAAACTGGCGTGTCTTGATGGACGTGAAAGATCAATGGCTCGGGGGCGTCAAGGGAAATGGCAGTCATCCGGGCAGTGCCGGAATTTTATTGTATTTTCGGATGTTCTTGCTGAGGTGCCTGCAGTCGGAAGAGATTTTCAAAAGATACAAAAGAGTAATCGTCACGCGGTCGGATTTCATGTGGGATATCCCCCACCCCACTCTTGAACTGCTTGAACCAGGCGCAATCTGGATACCGAACGGCGAGGGCTATGGCGGGCTTACCGACCGTCATGCGGTCCTTTCCCAATCCAATTATGAAGACTATTTGGGCATTCTGCATCTTGTCCTGACCTCCCCTTCCCAATTGGCCCGCGAAATGTCGGGGCGATCAGACTGGAATCTGGAAAGCTTCATATACTATTCGCTTTCGCGAACGCATTCCAAGGTCAAGCTCTTTCCCTATCCTGCATTCTCGGTCCGTGAATGGGGCGGGCCGACGTCCTGGAGCAAAGGAAAGTGGAATTTCCGGTTGGGTTGCTTTGTCAAATATTCCGCTGAGCTGCGAGAGGTCCGCAAACTATCCGCGCTTCACAATGAAGGCGTATCTTGGGCAGAAATCATTTCAACCAATTCGGTGGAACAGCTTGGCAAATGGGCTTTGAACGCGTCCCTTGCCTCTTCATCCCATCAACGCCTTCGCTACAACGGTCTTTTCGCTGGGCTTACATTCCATGGCGAAACCGGAACCCTTGCGGTGACCCGGTCAGATATGTGCGGCGCATGGAAAAAATTGGACACTGTATTCGTGCGGCGCGAAAAAGGAAAACATGCGCTCATTTCCCGGAAAGACAGGAAATACTTTTGCCATAATGGCGAAAACATATCCAAAACCAGAGAATTTGGCGAAAATTGCTTATTCGATTTGAATCCGCCTATCTTGGAAATAAGCTGGGAAAAGCCATCCAATTAATAGGTTTGTCTTTGTATTCATTCAACTCAATCCAGAGCAATTCCAGGAAAATTCGGCTTTGCCTGCCTATCCGGAATGATCTGAAAAGCCGCGGCAGACCAGGCAACTCACATCGGCGCGACCGGGTGTGGCGAGCCGTCGTAGGCACCCCAGACGGACTGGTCGAAACAGATCGCCGAGCCGGTCATCAGGCCGGATTCGTCCGAGGCGAGATAGGCGCAGGCGCGCGCCACCTCCTGCGGATCAACCAGCCGCCCGAATGGCTGGCTTGCGGCAGCTTTTTCGAGCCAGTCCGGATCGGCGTTGTGATATTCGCGCTGGATACGGTCTTCGCCCTCCGATGCCATCCAGCCGATGTTGAGCTGGTTGACGCGGATGCGGTTGCGCAAAAGCCCGTAGGCCGTGTTGCGCGTTAGTGTTTCCAGCGCTCCTTTGGAGGCGCAATAGGCGGCGATGAACGGTTGGCCGCCCATGGCTGACATTGAGCCGATGTTGACAATGGCGCCTTCCGTGCCTTCCCGCTTCATCATCTTGATGACTTCCTGCATCAGAAAGAATGGCGCGCGGACGTTGACGGCGAACATCTGGTCAAAAAGGTCCGGCGATGTGTCAAGGATTGTGCCGCGGTCAGTGATGGCTGCGGCATTGATGAGGATATCGACCTTGCCGAACGCCTTGTCGCATGCGGCAACCACGACCCTGCAGTCTTCGACCTTGCCAAGATCCGCCTGCTGGTAAATCACTTCTGCGCCGGAAGACTTGGCGATCTTTTCAGCCATCGCCTTGCCCTTGGCGGCATTGCGCCCGCATATCACGATGCCCTTGGCGCCGCGCGCGGCAAATAGCGTTGCAATCGTCGCGCCAAGCCCCTGCGTGCCGCCGGTGACGATGGCGATCTTGCCTTCAAGTCCGTTCATGCCGTTTCTCTCCCGTGTCTGGTCTACGAGAGCCGCTTCAGCGCCTGCGCGTCAAGCGCGGCATTGAAGGCGTCTGCATCAAGCCCGGCATCAAGTGATTGCCTGAACAGGATCGCCTGGCTTTTCGGCGCAAGGCCGCCAAGCGGCGGATCGCGATCGAGATTGGTCGGGAACGGATAACCTTCGGCACACGAGGCAATCGCAGCAGCAATCTGGCCCTCGCTCATCGAAGCCTTCGCCTTCAACAGCACCGGATAAAGCAGCTTGGACATCGTCACACGGTCAATCGTTTCCATTGCCCGGCCATAGGCTGAAGAAACCTGAAACAGATTGACCATCCGCTTGATTTCAGCGGACCGGTTGGTGCCGGCGGCATGCAAAAGGGCCGGCGAGAAGAACAACATGTCGCCCTTTTCAAGCGGGAGCTGGACATGATTGGCAAGAAAATGGTCGCGGAATTCCGGACGGTTCATCGCCAGATACCCGGCATCATATTGCTGGCTGAACGGCAGCAAAAGGGTCGGGCCGGCTTCAAGCGGCGCGTCAACATGGGCAATCGCGCCCTGCAGCGTCAGCACCGGCGAGAGCTTCTGCACATGCACCGGATAGCGCTCGATGTCGGCGGCAGACTGGAAGCCGAGATGATAGTCACGGTGCGGCGACTGCGCCGCGCCACCCGGATTGACCACATTCAGCTGCGCCGTCATCTGGTAGAAAGGCCCGAGCCAAGCCTCGCTGACCAGCGCCAGCATTTCGTTGGCGTAATAAGCCGCGAAATTTTCCGGGTCTTTCAGGCAGTGCTTTTCCAGCGAGTTCCAGATCCGGTCATTGGCGCCGGGCTTGGCGAAATGATCGCCGCCGCCGGTCTTGGTGCGGTGCTGCTCGTCGATGATGTCGCGGAAGATATCGCTGGCCCGGTCAATCATCGCCTGATCGGTTTCGGCATGTTTCAGCACGATCACGCCCGGACCATCCATGAACGCATCCGCCCACTCGGCCAAGACTGCCTTGCGGGCTTCCGGATCCGTGACTGCGGAACGGAGTGCGTGGCAATCATAGATCAGGACATTCTTTTGAACGTCTGAGGCAAATGGATAATCGGCCTTGTTGACATTCCGGCTGGTCAGCGCCGCAAGATCGGCGACATCGCAGTCTTCGGCTTTGAGAAAAATCTTCGCCGTACGGCGTGCAGCGACATTGTCGGTTTTCATGGCCATTCCTCCGATGGGCAAAACAGATGAAGACCTTACGCCAAGCCAGCTTATCTGGTATCGGTACAATCCATCAAAAATCCATCAGAATTGCCAAAATGCCGCACCGTTATCTCGTCAAGGACATAGCGTTTCAAGCCGGGCTCAGCACAGCCACCGTCGACCGCGTTCTCAACAACCGCAGCGGTGTTCGCGGCCAAACGGCGGCACGGGTGGAAGCTGCGCTGCGCGAACTGGAGAGGCAAGAGGGAAATCTGGCGCGCGGCGGCAAAACCTTCGTCATCGACGTGGTGATGGAAGCGCCCGAGCGGTTTACGAGCGAGGTTCGAGCAGCTTTCGAGACCGAGGCCGGAGCCTTTTATCCATCCATGTTCCGCCAGCGTTTCCAGTTTGCCGAACGCATGGACCATCAGGCATTCGCGGCGCATCTGGACAGGGTCCGGCTGCGCGGCAGCGATGGTGTCGTGATCAAAGCGCCGGACGTGAAAGTGGTCACGGATGCCGTCGCAAAGCTATCTGCTTCGGGCATCCCGACCTTGACACTGGTCACTGACCTTCCCGGTTCCAGCCGCCTTGCCTATGCAGGCATGGACAACCGCGCCGCGGGCCGGACAGCGGCGTGTCTGTTGAACATGGCTTTGGGCGACACGGGCGGCAGGGTTTTGGTGACGCTTTCCTCAAGCCAATTTCGCGGCGAAGAAGAACGCGTGGCCGGCTTCCGCGATATCCTGCGGCAAGAATATCCGGGGCTGACAATGGTGGAAATCTCCGAAGGCTTTGGCCGCGACGAGCAGACCGGCGCACTGGCGGGCGCGGCTCTGGCAAGGCATCCAGACATCTGCGCTGTCTATTCGGTCGGCGGGGGCAATCACTCGCTGCTGGACGCGTTTGCCAAAGCCAATCGGACCTGCCGCGCATTTGTGGCCCATGATCTGGACGCGGACAACAAGATGCTCCTGGCCGAGCGGCGGATCAGCTTCGTGCTCCATCATGATTTGAAAGCCGACATCCGCAACGTTTACCGGCTTTTGCTGGAGCACATGCGGGTGCTGTCATCGTCAAAAACACCGCAACTGTCAGAGATCGGCATTTTCACGCCATTCAATCTCCCTTTTTGAATTCAGCCAGATGATCCGTTCACCAAAATGGCCGCGACACGGGGTTGAAAATCTGGTGAAATCGATTGGCACCAAAAAGGATGCGCTCGTTGAAAGCCAACCCCGATCCTTTCATCCACCATCCCGCCTTGCGCGGCCTGATCGCCGATCCGGACAAATCATTCTTTCGCAATTTCAAACCGTCCGACCTTGATGCGCGAATGAAAGCGCTCGGAAGGCCAAACGGCTGGCGGCACGGTGATGACGAGGTGGAAGCCGCGCGGTTGGCGTATCTGGCGGACCGTTTCGAAGACGACCTGTGGATATTTGCCTATGGCTCGCTGATGTGGGACCCGGCATTCAAGTTTGCCGAAGTGCGCCGCGCACGGGCGCCAGATCACGCACGCAAATTCATTCTCAAGGACACTTTCGGCGCACGCGGCTCACCGGAGACGCCGGGCCTGATGGCTGCGCTTGATGAAGGCACAGGCTGCGACGGGTTGGCATTCCGCATTGCGAAAGAACAGGTCCGGCATGAGTCCGGCGTGTTCTGGCGGCGGGAATTGCTGGGTCACGCCTACAAGCCGGCTTTCGCCAACGTCACCACGCATTTCGGCGATGTCGAGGCGCTGACGGTCGTCGCCAACCACGGCGCGGACGTGATCCGCCCGGACATGACGCGAGACGAGCAGATCCGATACGTGGCCACCGGCAAGGGTTTTCTGGGTACGAGCCTCGAATATCTCGAAAACATTGCGGCGCATTTTGAAGCAATGGGCATCGAAGACGGTGAAGTCTCTGGCCTGCTCGCCGGCGCGCGGGCGTTCATGGCAAGATGAATCGGCAAGACGCACCAAGCGGATCATGTTAGTTTTTTCAATGTGATGGTTTTGGAGGGACTTTATATGGCCAACGAAATCAAGAACACTCCGGAAGAGACCTTGGACCCGGACGATTGGGCCGAGGCGCGGGCGGTGGCGCACCGGATCATCGACGACGCTATCCGCCATTTGAGCCAAGTGCGCGAAAGGCCGATCTGGCAGGATATGCCGCCGCACGTCCGCGCCGCATACCTGACGCCGGTGCCGGACCAGCCGACGCCACTCGAAAATGTCTACGTTGAATTGACCGAAAACCTGATGCCCTATCCGATGGGTAACATCCATCCGCGTTTTTGGGGCTGGTACATGGGGGCCGGCAATTTCACCGGCGCGCTGGGCGATTTTCTTGCTGCCGTTGAGGGTTCCAATCTGGGCGGCGGCAACACGGCGGCGGCGCAGCTCGACCGGCAAGTGGTCATTTGGCTGAAAGAAATGATGGGCTTTCCATCCACCGCCAGCGGCACGCTGACTTCAGGCGGATCCATGGCCAACATGGTGGGCTTGACCGTGGCGCGCAACGCGATGGCAGGCGTTGATGTGCGCACCGAGGGCGTGACCAGCCTGCCGAAGCCGCTGCGCTACTATGCCTCCGATCAGGTGCACAGCTGCCACCAGAAGGCGGTGGAGACACTCGGCCTGGGAAGCCGGGCCTTGCGACTGGTGCCATCGGATCAGAATTTCCGCATGGACGTTTCGGAACTGGAGAAAATGATTGCTGAAGACCGCGCGGCAGGCCTGCGCCCGGCCTGCGTGATCGCCACGGCGGGGACGACAAACACCGGTTCGATTGATGATCTGAAATCCATCGGCGAAGTCTGCCGCCGCGAGGGCGTCTGGTTCCACATCGACGGCTGCATCGGCGCGCTGATAAAGATTGCTCCCCTGAACGGGCATATGGTCGACGGAATCGAGACGGCGGATTCGCTGGCACTCGACCCGCACAAATGGCTGCATACACCGTTCGAAGCAGGCTGCGCCCTTGTAAGAGACCGCAATCTGCATTTTTCGACCTTCGCCTTGCACGGCGACTATCTCGAGGAGAAACCGCGTGGCGTCGCCGCCGGTGAGTATTTGTTCGATTACGGCTTTGAATTGTCGCGCGGATTCAAGGCGCTGAAAATCTGGATGTCGTTGAAGGAACAAGGCGTCGCCAAATTCGGACGATTGATTGATCAGAACATTGCGCAAGGTGCGTATCTGACGGCGCTGGTTGCGCATGAGCCGAAGCTCGAACTGATGGCTCCGACGGCAATCAACATCGTCTGTTTCCGTTACAAGATCGAAGGCGCGGACGAGGCGGAGCACAAGGCGCTCAACACCGAAATCATGCTGCGCATGCAGGAAGCCGGGACCGCTGTCATGACTGACACGACGATCCACGGCCGCCACAGCCTGCGTGCGGCTGTCAACAATCATCGGACAAGGCGGGAGGATCTGGATTTGTTGGTGCGGGAGACAGTTCGTCTGGGCGATCTGCTGTGGGCCGGCATGTAGCAAAGAAAAAGGCGGGGTTTTGCCCCGCCTTCTTGATGTTCAGCCCGACAGTAAGCCGCTCAATTCCACTCGCGGATGTCTACAAAATGCCCGGCAATTGCCGCCGCTGCCGCCATCGCGGGTGACACCAGATGGGTGCGGCCCTTGAAGCCCTGGCGGCCTTCAAAATTGCGGTTTGACGTGGAAGCGCAGCGTTCGCCCGGCTTCAGGCGGTCGTCGTTCATCGCAAGGCACATCGAGCAGCCCGGCTCTCGCCAGTCAAAGCCGGCGGCCTTGAATATTTTATCGAGGCCTTCAGCTTCGGCCATTTCTTTTACCAAGCCGGAGCCCGGAACAATCATCGCCGAAACGGTAGAGGCGACGGTCTTGCCTTCGACAACCTTGGCAACTTCGCGCAGATCTTCAATGCGGCCATTGGTGCAGGAGCCGATGAACACGCGGTCGAGCGCAATGTCGGTGATCTTGGTGCCCGGCTTCAGGCCCATGTATTCGAGCGCGCGCCACTTGGAGGTGCGCTTGTTCTCATCCTGAATAGCATCGGGGTTCGGCACTGCGCCCATGACTGAAATGACGTCCTCGGGTGAGGAGCCCCAAGAGACGATCGGCGGCAGCTTGGCGGCGTCGAGCACGACGACCTTGTCGAAATGCGCGCCTTCATCGGTGTAGAGGCTCTTCCAATAGTCCATCGCCATGTCGAAGGCTTTGCCCTTCGGCGCGCGCGGCTTGTCCTTGATGTATTCGAATGTCTTCTCGTCCGGCGCGATCAAGCCGGCACGGGCACCGCCTTCGATGGTCATGTTGCAGACCGTCATGCGGCCTTCCATCGACAGGGCACGGATGGCCTCTCCGGCAAATTCGATCACATGGCCATTGCCGCCGGCGGTGCCGATTTCGCCGATGATGGCAAGAATGATGTCCTTGGCGGTGACATGGTCTGGCAGTACGCCGTCGACCCGCACCAGCATGTTCTTGGCTTTCTTTTGAATCAGCGTCTGGGTGGCGAGCACATGCTCGACTTCCGACGTGCCGATGCCATGGGCCAGTGCGCCAAACGCGCCGTGCGTGGAGGTATGGCTGTCGCCGCAGACGATGGTCATGCCCGGCAATGTGAAGCCCTGTTCGGGCCCAACAATGTGGACAATGCCCTGACGGATATCATTGGCGTCGAAATACTCGACCTTGAAGTCGGCGGCGTTCTGGGCGAGCGCTTCGACCTGAATGCGGCTTTCCTCATTCTTGATGCCGAGCTTGCGGTCCGGCGAGGTCGGCACATTGTGGTCAACCACGGCCAGTGTCTTTTCCGGGTGGCGGACCTGCCGATGCGCCAAACGCAGCGCTTCAAACGCCTGCGGGCTCGTCACTTCATGGACGAGATGGCGGTCGATATAGAGCAGGCACGTGCCGTCTTCCTGCGTGTCGACCACATGGTCGGCGAAAATCTTGTCATAAAGGGTCTTTGTAGCAGTTGTCATTGGGGTTCATCCCTGATGGAAATGATCGTCGGTAAAGCTGGAAATGCCGCAGGAAACAGCGACCTTATATCAAGCGGTGCGGCAGGTCAGCGCACCGGCAAGACGGGCGAAAAAGCGCGCAGGCAGACGCTTGTGGTCCTGCAAGACAATAGCTTTATCGTCAGTATTTGGCAGTTTTCCGGTCATGGCGGGCTCATAACAGGATTTTGGCAGTCGGGCAATCACCATGCCGGAGCTGCAACAGGTGTTTATGAGTGTGGCGGAACGGTGAAAGAATCCGCTTTTCGCTGCATTGCAACAGGTGTATAGAGCACGCCACTTGAAGGCCAGAGACGATCATTCCAACCGGCCATGGCGGCTCGAAACATCGCTGCAATAAAGTTGAAAAGCCCAATATGAACAGTTCAGATACGCGCACCGAAACCGGTGCGGAAAACGGCGGACACCATGCCACCGGACCGTTTCTTGGCCTAGCCGTCGGTTCTATCGGTGTTGTTTACGGCGACATCGGCACCAGCCCGCTCTACGCCGTGCGCGAATCCCTGCACCATGCGGCATCTGACGGCATTACCCGTGGTGAGGTCATCGGCGTCATTTCATTGATGCTGTGGGCGCTGATCCTTGTTGTGACGCTCAAATATGTTGTGCTCATCATGCGTGCAGATAACCAAGGCGAAGGCGGCACGCTGTCCTTGATGGCGCTGGCGCAAAAAGTGCTGGGTCGCGGCATGAACATCGCGTTTTTCCTAGGCGTGGCAGGCGCGGCGCTGTTTTATGGCGATTCTGTCATCACGCCTGCGGTCTCCGTGCTTTCCGCTGTCGAAGGCTTTGGCGTTGTTCTGCCGCAGACGAAGGATTACGTCCTGCCGGCCGCTATCGTCATCATTGTGCTGTTGTTTTCCGTGCAAAGCCGCGGCACGGCCAGAGTCGCAACCTTCTTTGGACCGATCATGGTCCTGTGGTTCGCCACACTCGGCGCGCTTGGCGTCTATCACATTGCCGATGACCCGGAAATATTCAAAGCCTTCAACCCGTTTGAAGCAGCGCACTTTCTAACCAACCATGGAATGGTCGGACTTGTGGTGCTGGGATCTGTCTTTCTGTGCGTAACAGGCGCCGAAGCGCTTTATGCCGACATGGGCCACTTTGGCCGCTCGCCGATCCGCTGGGCATGGATGGTCTACGTTTTCCCGATGCTGGCGCTCAACTATCTCGGCCAGGGCGCAATGATCCTTGGCCATCCGGAAACGGCGGTAAACCCCTTCTTCCTGATGGCGCCGGAATGGGCATCAATCCCGCTGGTCGTCCTGTCCTGCGTTGCTGCGGTCATCGCATCGCAGGCTGTCATCACCGGCGCCTTCTCGCTGACCTCGCAGGCTGTCCAGCTTGGCATTCTGCCACGTCTTGAAATCCGCCACACATCCGAGCAACTGGCCGGACAGATTTATCTGCCCAAGGTCAACCGCTTGCTGTTCATCGGCGTGATTGCGCTGATCGTTCTGTTCCAGACATCATCGTCGCTCGCGTCCGCCTACGGCATTGCAGTCACCGGCGCGATGCTCGCGGATGCGGGGCTAATGATCCTCGTGATCTGGAAAGTCTGGAAATGGGGCCTTGGCTGGGCGCTGGCGATCATGACACCGCTGATTCTCATCGATCTTGCATTCTTTGGCGCCAATCTTTTGAAGTTGTTGGATGGCGCGGCACTGCCATTGGCGTTCGGCACCTTCCTGATGGTGGTGATGTGGACATGGGTGCGCGGCACCAAGATCATTGCCGACAAGTCCAGGAAAGAGAGCGTGCCGCTGGCGGATCTGGCCAAGATGCTCGCCAAAAAGCCGCCGCAGCGCGTACACGGCACCGCCGTGTTCCTGACTGCAGACCCGGAAACAGCTCCGACCGCCTTGATGCACAATCTCAAGCACAATCACGTGCTGCACAACACCAATATCCTCTTGACCATCAAGACCGGCTCGGTGCCATTTGTTCCGGAGAATGAGCAGATTACGGTTGAAACCCTGTCGGACGATTTCCGCCGCATCGTTGCCAACCTCGGCTACATGCAGTCGCCGCGCATCCCGCATCTCTTGGCGCAGGCGCGCCGCAAGGGCTGCGAATTCGAGCTGATGCAGACGTCCTTCTTCCTCGGCCGCCGCACGATCAAAGCCTCGGCGCAGTCCGGCATGCCACTTTGGCAGGACGGGCTCTACATCGCGCTGGCAAGATCAGCTGCAAATGCGACGGACTTCTTCCACATTCCGTACAACCGCGTGGTAGAGATGGGCAGCCAGGTGACGGTCTGAGGAGTTTACCGCTCGTCTGACCTTCGCATCCGCCTCTCGAACTTTCGCAACGCCAGCGACAGGCCGACCGTCATCAAGAGATAGATGTAGGCAACAATGGAATAGGTCTCGAAGAACCGGAACGAGCCTGACGCATAGACCTTGCCGAGCTGGGTGATGTCTGAAACACCAAGCACCGAGACGAGCGATGAATCCTTGACCATGGCAATGAAATCATTGCCGAGCGGGGGCAGGATGGTGCGCATGGCTTGCGGGAACACCACCAGCCGGAAACGCAGCCAGCCATTGAGCCCGAGCGCCTTTGCAGCCTCAATCTGACCCTTGTCGACAGCCTGGATGCCGGCCCGGAACACTTCAGACAGGAACGCCGAATAGCCGATCATCAAGGCGATGATCGCCCGCCAAAGCAGCGAAAAATCACGGATGCCCATGGGCCCGAACAGGCCGATCGACTGAAGCGGTGACGTGATGAAGTTCCAGAAGGCGACAAAGGCGGGCGCGCCGACAAAGGCGATATAAAACAACAGCACCAGCATCGGAATGCCGCGGATAATTTCGACGTAAAACCGCGCGCATTGACGCAGGATTTTCGAACTGGACAGGCCAAGGATCGCAAGACCGAGGCCGAGGAGGCATGCCAGCGAGAACCCGACAGCCGTGACAAACAGCGTCGTCCAGACGCCTTTGACCAATGTGTTGAAAACCTGAGAGTAAATGCCGTTGGCCGCAATGGCGATGGCAATCACAACGGCAATGGCCGTGGCAGCAATCAACCACCACGGAAATTCGTCATTTGTGTCAGACGGTTTCCCCGCCATGCAGAATCCGGCGGCTTTCGCCGCCGATGATCCTTACTGGCCCATCTTGTAGTCGACGAACCACTTCTTGTTCAAAGCATCGAGTGTGCCGTCCGCCTTCAGTGCGGCAATGGCGGCATTGATCGGCGCGACAAGATCCGAACCCTTGGTGAAGATGAAACCGAAGTCTTCGGTGCCCAGCGGGCCGCCGATCAGCTTGAGGCCGCCGTTCGAGGCATCGACATAGCCCTTGCCAGCCGTGCCATCGGTCAGGACAGTATCGACGTCACCGGCTTTGAGCGCCTGAACAGTTGCACCAAAGGTTTCAAACAGCTTGATGCGCGGATTGTCTTCCTTGCCGTCGAGCACTTCGTAGACAGCCGTGTAGAAAGGGGTCGTCCCAGCCTGTGCACCGACGAGGCCATCGGTGAAGGCGCCGAACGTCTTGGCATCCGCGAAGCGCGATTCATCGCCGCGCACCAGCATGAACTGTTCGGAGCGCATATAGGCGTCGGAGAAATCCACCTTTTCCTTGCGCTCATCCTTGATGGTGATGCCGGTCATGCCGATGTTGTACTGGCCATCGGACACCGCCTGGATCATCGCGTCCCAGGATGTGTTCTGGTACTTCACCTTGAAGTTCAGCCGCTTGGCGATCTCGTTCATCGCATCATATTCCCAGCCGATCTGCTCGCCGGTCTTTGGATCAACAAACTGCAGCGGCGGATAGGCGTTTTCCGTCACGACTACGACTTCCTTGCCGCCAAGATCCGGCAGGTCGGCGGCAAAGGACGGTGCGGCGGCGGCAAAGGTTGCTCCGGCAACAAGGGCAAGCATCAGGCGGCGGTTGATCATCGTTTTCTCCAAGAGGTAAGCACCGGTTTTGTCCGGCTGGTCAATTTTCACGAAACTGTCATGGAATGAAGGGGTTGCGCAAGAGAAAGACGTTTCAATATTCACACTCGCCGGAAAACATGTGTCCGCACGAGCACTTCAGGCTCGGCAATGGAGAAGGCGCGGAAAGGTTCAGACCTTTCGACAGGCGCCCAGACCCCGCTCCTTACCAGATCGGCCAGAACAGCATCAAAGCCGCCACTTTCAAAAATGCTCTCGCGGATAGTGAATACGCCGTAGCCACCCGACTTCAGGCACATGGCAAGGCCGGCCAAAGACGACGACGGGGCATGACCGGCGGTGAAAACGCCACCGGAGATAAACGCTGCGAAAGAGCTTTCTGCGAAGGGCAGTGGCTTGCCAAGTTCGGCCTCGACCAGTCTGTCGTAGCAATCACGCGCATCTGCCGCGGCGAGCATGGAAGGGGACATATCGAGGCCCCACAGCGGTCCGTAGCCGAGCGCTTTCAGCAAAGGACCGGACAAGCCGGTTCCACAGCCTGCGTCCAGCACCTTGCCATTGCCGGGCGCCACAAATCGCGCCAGCCAGGCTGTCACCACAAATGGCAGACAATAGCCGAGCGCCAGCGTCTCGCGGTCATAGCTCTCGGCCCATCTGGAATAGGCGTCGGCGAGCGCTTCCGGAGACTTGGCAGCATAGACAAGGTCGAGGGCGGAGGGTTCGGCATCGGTCATCATGGTGCAAATCTGCAATGCTTTGACCGGAAATGCAAAAGGGCGCGACAAGCGCGCCCTTTCGGAAATTTGAATTGCCTGAAGCTTATTCGGCGGCCGGAGCCGTCTTTGCTTCGACTTTGACTTCCTTCTTGGCGTCGGTCTTGCGCGGATCCTTGCGCTCTACAATACGTGCCGACTTGCCGGTGCGGCCACGCAGGTAATACAGCTTGGCGCGGCGGACACGGCCACGACGGACCACTTCAACGCCTTCGACCAGCGGCGAATAGACCGGGAATACGCGCTCGACGCCTTCGCCGTAGGACAGTTTGCGGACAGTGAAGCTCTCGTCGATGCCGGCGCCGGAACGGGCGATGCAAACGCCTTCATAAACCTGCGTACGCGAACGTTCGCCTTCCGTGACCTTCACAGCGACGCGGACGGTGTCGCCCGGCTGGAACGGCGGAAGCTTGCGGATTGCTTCGATCTTCGCGGCTTGCTCGGCATTGAGCTGCTGAATGATGTTCATCGGTGTCACTCTTTCTTATTTCAGAAAGCCAGAGCGTCCTCACTCGAAATCCCGTCATGCGGAAAATCTATGCTTCATCAAGAAGCAGGGGCGACTTCGCAGTCTATTGATTGTCCGAAGTCCCGACTGGTGTTCCAGTTCAGGTTTCGCGCGGGTCGTTACACGATGAATCCGCAATTGTCACGGGGGCAGCGCTATTTTTTGTCTGCGACCGTCTTTTCGAGCAATTCCGGCCGTCTCGCCTTGGTCAATTCAAGTGATTGCGCATGCCGCCATTCGGCGATCTTCTTGTGGTTGCCGGACATCAGAACTTCAGGAATCGGCCGCCCTTCGAATTTCGGCGGGCGTGTGTAGTGCGGATGCTCCAGCAAGCCGCCTTCAAAACTCTCGTTTGCCCCGGACATTTCATTGCCCATGACCCCTGGAAGGAGACGCACGACCGCATCCAGCAGGGTCAGCGCCGCCGGCTCACCTCCGGACAGGACATAGTCACCAACCGAAATCTCCTCCAGATTGCGCGCCTCGATCACCCGCTCGTCGACACCTTCAAATCGCCCGCACAGGATGATGGCGCCTTCACCGCAGGACAGTTCGCGGACCCGTTCCTGCGTCAGCGGCTTGCCGCGCGGGGACATCAGGATGCGTGGACGGGAATCTTCGGGTGCCGTGACTGCGTCAATTGCCCGTGCAACCACATCGGCGCGCATCACCATGCCGGCGCCGCCACCGGACGGCGTATCGTCCACATTGCGGTGTTTGCCAGTGGCAAAGTCGCGGATCTGCACGGCCTCAATCTGCCACAGCCCGTCTGCAAGCGCACGCCCGGACATGGAGAGGCCGAGATGCCCCGGAAACATTTCCGGGTAGAGCGTCAGCACAGTCGCCTTGAATGTCACCGGTTGCCGCCCGCGTCCTTGGGGCCGCGAGGACGGTCTATCGGTTCGGCATGCGGCCGGTGGGCAACGGCTTCATCATCGTCGTCGTCAACCAGACCTGCGGCAATTGCATCGACAGTGATGACTTTGGTGTCGAAATTGATTTCCGGAACAGCAGCCTTGGTGAATGGGATGGCGACGCTGTGGCCACGGTGTTTCGACACTTCAAGAATGTCGCCAGCACCAAAATTCAACACGGCAAACACTTTGCCATGATCGTGGCCATCGCCATCAACAACCTTCAAGCCGATCAAGTCAGAATGAAGAAAATCATCTTCGGCCAGCACCTGATTGCCAAGCGCGGAACGGTCCACAAACAATTCCGTTCCGGTCAGCGCTTCGGCTGCCGTCCGGTCATTGACCCCGGCAAACCGGGTGATCACCACCTCTTTGGACGGGCGCGTATCGACGACTTCATAAGCCTTGCCAGCCGCGTCATAGAGTTTGCCATACCCGGCGAAACCGTCCGGCGCTTCGGTATGGCTTTTCACACGCACTTCGCCCTTGAGGCCTTGCGCGGCGCCAATGACGGCGAGCAGTACTGGGTTGGCTGGTTTCAATTTCTCGGACTCCGCATGACCGGGCGCCACATAAAAACGCCTTCCGAAAAACAATACCATGCCTGTCGCCATCAATAAACGTTGAAGGCGCTGCAATCTGCATTGCTGCCATACTGCACGTGCCTTTGTTCACCGCTTGCTAACCCTGTTGGGTGAGGATGCGCAATGTGTTCCTTTTTGGCTCTTCAAGCATGACCCGTCACGAATTTATCGTCCCTGCGTCAGTTGATCTCTTGTCTGCCCGCGCGGCATGGTTGGACTTGCTGGCAAACGGCAAAAGGTTTTCGCCGCTGACTGTGGAAGCCTATGAGCGCGACACGCGTCAGTTTTTCGAGTTTCTGGTGCAACATCTTGGCAAGCTGCCGACGATCAAGGATCTGGAAACACTGAGACCTGTAACCTTCCGGTCTTTTCTGGCCAAGCGCCGCAATGACGGTGCAGGTGTCCGCACACTCGGACGCGGGTTGGCGGCGATCCGCTCGTTTCTGAAACATCTGGAGCGGGAAGGGCTGGTCAATGCGGCAGGTTCTCGAGCGGTGCGCGCGCCAAAACAACCCAAATCACTGCCAAAGCCGCTGCAGGTCAATCAGGCGCTTGCGGTCGCCAGCGGTATTGGCGACATGGCAGAAGAACCATGGATCGCTGCGCGCAACGTTGCGGTGCTCACCCTTCTCTACGGATGCGGTCTGCGCATTTCCGAAGCTTTGGCGCTGACGCCAATTCAGCTCAACGGTCAGCCGCGGACCCTGCGCATAACAGGCAAGGGCGGCAAGGAGCGCATGGTGCCGTTGCTGCCTGCGGTGCACGAGGCTGTGGCCAAATACCAGGCCGTTTGCCCGATGCATCTGGAACCATCCGAGCCGCTGTTCCGCGGGGCGCGCGGCGGACCACTCAAGGCTGCGATCATCCAGAAGGAAATGGTGCGCCTGCGCAGCGCGCTCGGACTGCCGGACAGCGCCACGCCGCACGCGCTGCGCCACTCCTTCGCCACCCATTTGCTGGCAGGTGGCGGCGACTTGCGCTCCATTCAGGAACTGCTCGGCCACGCCAGCCTTTCCACCACGCAGGTCTACACGGGCGTTGATACGGCAAGATTGCTTGGCGCATGGGCTTCGGCGCATCCGAGGGCATGAATCTCGATGTATTTGCCATTCCGTTTTAACCGTTTGGCCGCATTTGCGCGCTAGGTTTTGCACATGATCACAGCCTCTCTTCTCCTCCGGGCCTCACATGCGCCGGAAACAATCCTGAAAATTGTCGCTGCCGCCAATGCGCTGTTTTTCGCCAGTTTCCTGGCCATTGCTTTCATGGCGTCAGGTGAAGCACGCGCCGCTGATATCGCCTGCACCGGGCAGAACATGCTGCCGGAGATGGCAGCAGATAAGTTGAAGCAGATTGAAGCGGATGCCGCAAAGACGCCGAACGGCGACGCGCGGCTGTGGAAGATCGAAAAGACCGGGCTGAAGCCTTCCTACCTGTTCGGCACCATGCACATGACCGACCCGCGCGTGATCAGCCTGACGCCGGAAGCGCAAGCAGTCTATGACGGCGCGGATACAGTGGTGATCGAGACCACTGAAATTCTCGACGAGAAGAAGGCGGCGGCAGCTCTGTTTTCCAAGCCCGAACTGATGATGTTTACCGACACAACGACGTTGTCGTCATTGGTGAAGCCTGAAGATCTGGTGGCACTGGAAAAAGGCCTGGCAGACCGGGGCATACCGCTGATCACCGTCAACAAGATGAAACCGTGGATGATTGCGGGCCTTGTGGCGCTGCCGGCTTGCGAGTTGAAACGAAAGAAAGGCGGCGCGCCGTTCCTTGATATCAAACTGGCCAAAGATGCAGAAGCCGCAGGCAAAAAGATCGCTGGCCTTGAAACCATGGTCGAACAGATCAGCGCGATGGCGGAATTGCCGATCGACTTCCATGTCCAGGGGCTGGTTGATACGGTCAAGCTTGGCGATGAGATGGAAGACGTCATGGAGACCATGATCGTTCTTTATACCGAAGGCAGGGTCGGCATGATTATGCCGTTTCTGAAAAGCATCGCTCCGGAGGGCGCAAATGACAGTGCCAAATACGGTGATTTTGAAGAGGTCATGATCAACGCCCGCAACAAGATCATGGCGGCGCGCGCCGAGCAGATACTGTCAGATGGAAACGCCTTTATTGCCGTCGGCGCATTGCATCTGTCTGGCAGCAATGGCCTTGTCGAAAAATTCCGTGAAGCCGGATATCAAGTCACGCAAGCCGGGCGCTGATGCCCCTTCATCACCTGATACACTGCTGCCGGAACCTATTTCAGAACGGGGCGTTGTTCTTTCATGCACGTCATGAAGGAGTTCAACCATGTCTGACCGAAACAACGAGAAGCCGATAATTGTCCAGACCACGTCCGGGGGTGGCGGCTGGGCCGCGGCAATTTTGACCGCAGTGATCCTTGCCGGTGTCGCGTTTTATCTTGTTTCGGGTGGGAAAATGCCTGGCTCGGACACTGTCAACGTGAACATTGAGGCTCCAAAGGTCGAAGCCCCGGCAGCGCCCGAGACGCCTGCAGCCAAAGAAGTTCCGGCCGCACCTGCTGCGCCTGCAACCAATCCGTAATCAGATCATTTTACGCAACGCGGCCTTGCGGCCGTCTTAAAAGTCGGCCGCCCCTTTTCGGGCGGCCTTTTTCTTGCACAATCAATCAGTCATGAGTGCGACAAGCTGATCCAGCGCCGCGCCCCAACCGCTGTGGAAGCCCATGTCGGAATGCGCTTTTGCGCCAGCCTCATCGGCATGGCGGACAGTGGCGACATAGCGCGTGCCAGCGCCTTCATGCGCCATCTCAATTGTCGCGGTGAACAGAAATCCGCCAAGCGGCGCAAGCGCGGGCCGGTAACCGCGCGTCAAGGCAGAGGTCCAGATCAGCCGCGTGTTGGGAATGGCTTCCAGAAAACAGCCCTCACCGGGAAATTCCTGCCCCTCGGGAGAGCGCATCACCGTGACAAACCTGCCACCGGGACGCAGGTCGATCTCAGCGTGCACGGTTTGCCAGGGTTTGGGTGTGAACCATTGTTTCATGAGTTCGGGCTCTGTCCATGCCCGCCAGACCTTATCGGGCGACACCGGAACCACGCGTTCAAGAACCAGATCAAGTTTCGGATCTATGGGCAACATTGTCAGTCCTCCATCTTGTCCAAGAGAAATGCGTCCTGCCGGTCGAGCCGCTGCTCCCAGAATTGGCGCTGAGTCTTGAGCCAGCTTTCCGTGGCGGCAAGCGTCTCGCGCTGCAATTCCCACCTCCGCACCCGGCCCGTTTTTCGCGAAATCACAAGCCCGCACCGCTCCAGGACGTTGAGGTGCTGGATGAACGATGGCAGCGCCATGGCGAAAGGTTTTGCAAGCTCGGATGTTGCGCAGAAACCGCGCGCAAGCCGCTCGATTATGGCCCGGCGGGTCTGATCAGAGAGCGCCTGAAAAATTTGATCGAGTTGGGCCACTTGGCTTTGAATGGGACAAGTGAGCGCTGATAATTTACTTAGGTCAACACCTAAGTATCAAGGTCACGCTCTGGCTGCCTGCGCCAACATCACCGGCACAATGATGCGGTGAAATGGCTTGACAATGGCCAGATAGAAGCGGCCCAGCGCATTGTGGGTTTTGACATAGGTCGTGGCGCTGACTGTCTGACCTCCAGCCGGATGGTTTGTCACGTCGACAACCACGCGGAAATCCAGATGCTTGTCATCCAGCCCGAGCACCACGCGCTCCGGTGATTTGGAGATCAACGGAAACGTCCCGATTGATCTGTCCGGCCCGAGCCGATCATCCGGCGCGGCTTTCAGGCCAAGCGGGGCGACAATCAGGTTGCGCAATGTCATCAGCCTTGAAATCCAGCGCGGATTGCGGCCCATGACGCGTTGTGTGGCGGTAACGGCATCCAGCGATTGGCCGGAAGTTTCCAGCCGGTAGCAATCGGCAAAAGTCGCGCCGGGCAAGACATTGGATTCACGGTCAGGCGAAATGGCGCGGGCAATCATGGGCTGGACTCCTGACATGAAGGCTGGACCTGTTTTCATGGCTATGCAATTGGCAAAAGTGCCGCGCAGGGAAAAGGGCGCAGCGTTGTCGCCGCGCCCTTCCCGTCGTTGCCAGAGTGTGCTGTTACTGCGTGACCGGCGCAAAGCCCGAAATCACCAGAATGTCGTCCGTGCCATAGTCATCGACCTTGGCCATTGCATCGTCGTTGGAATGCTGGATAGAGACATAGGCCTGCGTTCCATCCCGAGAGAACACAAAGCCTGTCGGCTCGGCGCTGGTGTCCTTGACGGACAGAACCTTGATGCAGCCGTCTGACTTGACGTTGCGGTCAGCGCCATCGGGCAGGCAGGCGAATATGTCGCCGTTCGGATGATCCTCGATCACGTAAAGGTTTCCCGAACCCGGCTGGAAATCGAGATTGTCGAACGAGTTGAAGTCTTCGTCACCCTCGATGAAACGGTTCACCTCGGTGAAGAATTTGATCTTGCCCTCGGCATCGGCAACCGGGACTTCGAGCGGCTTTTCATCAACCGCGCACATGACTTCAGCGAAATTGCGCGCGCCTTCATTGCCGGTGTTGGTAAAGCAGAATCGAACGCCTTCACCCTTGTAGGCGACATCCTGATGCAGGTCTTCCGGACGGTAATAGCCGGTCGCCAGCTTTTCATTGGCATCGGCACGGACCTTCAGAGGATCAACCTCCACCCAGCCGGCCTTGCCAGTTTCGCAACCCTGGCCGACCTGCACCTTGTCCTTCACGCAGGACACCTGCATCGCATAGGTCTTTCCTGATGCATAAGGCGACTTGTCGAGAGCGTCGATCATGCCACCTGTATAAGGCACAGCCGGAATGAACTTGAACATTGCGCCGCCGTCGGCATTGGCTGCATCGGTGCCCGGACGCAGCTCATCACCGCCGTAGACAACGCCATTTGGCAAGACGGCAATGCCTTCCCATGCCATGGTCGGTAAAGCCATGCGACGGATGACCTTGGCGGTATCGGAGGTTTCGCCGGTGGCGCGGTCCTTGATCAGTATGTCCTTGGCGTTCAACGGATCGATCATTTCATACGCGCCGCCGACGTCATCTTCTTCGGTGAACAGGATTGTGCCCCAGGCGGTGGTGCGAATGCCATCGCAGCTCGAGGTGCCGCGCACGAGGGTTTGTACTTTTCCGTCGGCAAGCGAAACGCTCTGCACAGCCGGATTGAACTTGCCCGGCGCGATTTCCTCGCGGTCGCCTTCGATGCAGGCAATCATGTGCGTCGGCTTGTCGGCCGGATAGAACGTCATCATGTCCCATTTGTCGGCAGCTTCACGCGTCAGATATTTCGCCGTCAAACCATCGGCCAGCGCAACGGCATCGGCTTCGGTGGAGGCGGGGGTGCGATAGCCTTTTTCAGCGCTTTCCGGTGCAGAAGCCGCAAGCGGCTTGGCAACACCGAAAAGCGGCAGGGACTGGGATTCCAGCAGCTTATCGGCGGACACGCCGAAATCGGCGGAGATTGCAGGCGCGGATACGCCAGCCAGAAACATGGCAAGAATGATACGGTTTTTCATGAACGGCCCCTTCAAGAGCGGGTTGAAACAACCCGCCCCTCAAAGCGGCATTTGGCGACAGACGCGTGTCAGAACGATGAATTTTCCATGACAGCGAGCGGACCACCTTCGTCCTTCGACAGGCTCAGAATGAGGTGGCCTATGCCAATCAAATATGGATCGACTTCGCAAAAGTCCCAAGCGCCGCCTCGCGGACGGCCTCGCTCATGGTCGGATGCGCATGGCACGTCCGTGCCAAGTCTTCGGACGAGCCGCCGAACTCCATCAGAACGCAGCATTCGTGGATGAGTTCGCCTGCACCGAAGCCGATGATGTGGACGCCGAGCACCTTGTCGGAGGCGGCATCAGCCAGGATTTTCACGAAACCGTCGGTATGCTGCATGGCGCGGGCGCGGCCATTGGCAGTGAAGGGGAATTTGCCCGCTTTGTAGGCGATGCCTTCGGCCTTCAACTCTTCCTCGGTCTTGCCGACGGAAGCGACTTCGGGGGAGGTGTAGACAACGCCGGGAATGACATCAAAATTCACATGACCGTGCTGGCCGGCCATGATTTCGGCGACCGCAACGCCTTCATCTTCCGCCTTGTGGGCAAGCATCGGGCCTTTGATGACATCGCCGATGGCGTAGATGCCGGTGACCGAAGTCTGCCAGTGGCCGTCCACTTCCACACGGCCTCGATTGTCGAGCACGACACCGGCTTCGGCAAGGCCAAGGCCGCTTGTGTAGGGCTTGCGGCCGGTGGCGACCAAAACGACGTCAGCATCAATGGTCTCAGCCGCGCCGCCAGCAACCGGTTCAAACGTCACAGTCGCGCCTTTCTTGGCCTTGGAGACGCCGGTGACCTTGGCACCCATCCTGAATTCCATGCCCTGCTTTTGCAGCATGCGCTGGAATTGCTTCGACACGTCGCCGTCCATCGCGCCTAAAATCTTGTCGAGATATTCGACGACCGTGACTTTCGCGCCAAGCCGCGCCCAGACCGAGCCGAGCTCCAGTCCGATGACACCGCCGCCGACAACGACCAGATGGGCGGGCACCCTGTCCAGAGCAATCGCGCCGGTTGAAGACACGATGGTCTTTTCATCAAACGCCACCTCGACACCCGGTATCCCTGCAACATCCGAACCGGTGGCAATGACGATGTTTTTCGTCTCGACGATTGTCTCGGAGCCGTCATTGGCCGTCACCTTGACCTTGCCCTGACCCATCACCGTGCCGGTGCCGGTGAGCGTCTCGACCTTGTTCTTCTTGAAAAGGAACGACACGCCCTTGACGTTGGCGTCCACCACCGCATCCTTGTGCGCCATCATCTTGGGTAAATTCAGCTTCGGCTTCGAGATTTCAACGCCAAGCGCATCGAATGAATGGCCGGCTTCGGCGAAGACTTCCGAGGCATGCAGCAACGCCTTGGAAGGAATGCAGCCGATGTTGAGACACGTGCCGCCCAGTGTCGGATTCTTTTCAACGACCGCAACGCTGAGGCCGAGTTGCGCCGCCTTGATGGCGCAGACATAGCCGCCGGGGCCGGAGCCGATAATCACAACATCATAAGCCATGGTGGAAACCTTTCTTCATAAATCAGCGGCCGCCGGAAACGTCAACCAACGAGCCGGTTATATAGGATGCCTTGTCTGACAACAGCCAGACAATGGTTTGAGCCACTTCTTCCACTGTGCCTGCCCGTTTCATTGGAACGAGCGGGCTGACCCGCCCGATCCGGTCGGGCTGGCCGCCGGAAGCGTGGATTTCAGTGTCTATGATGCCAGGCCGGACCGCATTGACCCGGATGCCTTCATCAGCAACTTCAAGCGCAAGGCCCTTGGTGAACGTGTCGATGGCTGCCTTCGAGGCGGCATAGTCGACATATTCGCCGGGACTGCCGATCCTTGCCGCCGCCGAGGAAACATTGACGATGACACCGCCTGAGCCGCCATGGCGGGTGGACATGCGCTTGACCGCCTCGATGCAACAGAGCATCGGCCCGATCGAATTGATGCGGAACATCCGCTCGATCCGCGCAGCGTTCATACCTTCGGCACGGGATTTTTCATCGACCACGCCGGCATTGTTGACCAGGCCGCAGATGGGACCGAGGCGCTTTTCAGCTTCGGCAAACAGGAGTTTGATCGCGGCAGCGTCAGTTACATCCGCCTGAATGGCGCAGGCCCGGCCGCCTGAGCCGAGAATTGCAGCGACGACCTTGTTTGCCGATGCTTCGTCCCTGAGAAAATTCACCGCAACCTGCCAGCCGGCCTTCGCCGCTTCAAGCGCTGTGGCTGCGCCGATACCGCGCGAACCGCCGGTGACGAGGATGACCTTGCCGGTCATTCCTGACACGCCTTCATCCTGAAGACATCGTCTGCTTTCGGCGGTCCGGCGAGCGGCGTTTTGAATGTGTGGTCGAGGAGATATCGCGACAGGTCCGGCAACAGCAGCGCCTCGGCGTACGGCGTGCCGCGCTTGCCGATGAACGGGGCATCAACCTCTTTGTTGAGACCGTATATCACACCTTGCCAGACGGTGCAGGAATTAAGCTCCTCGCCGGTGACATCGCCGTCCGGGCAATTGTCCATGATGATGCCATTGGGCCGGTCGGGGTCTTTCGACCACATCACCACGCCCTGCAATTCGGTAGGCCCAATCCGCAACTTGAACTCATGCTCGGCAGCTTGAGAATCATGCGGCGGCAGAAAGGTCAGACTGTTGCCGGACGAATCCTCATAGATCGACAGTTCCTGCGGGCAGGCGGCCAAGGCCGGTGCGGCCATTGAGGCGAGCAGTGTGGCCACGACAAGCACGCGCATCAGCTTGCCTTCGCCTGAACCAGCGCCAGCCTTAGGCCAAGTCCGATGAAAAGTGCACCAGTGACGCGGTTGAAAGTGCGTCCCATGGCAAGGAAACGGCCGCGCACGGCAGGATTGGTCAACACCAGCGACACACCGGCGAACCAGGCGATCAGCGCCGCCGCCATGCCAAGCCCATAGCTGAACTGGATCAAGGCGGGAGTATGCGGTGAAACGAGGGCCGAAAACAGCGACAGGAAGAACAGCACCGGCTTCGGGTTCAGCGCGTTGGTGATGAAACCCGTAAAGAACGCTTTTGGCGCAGAAACCTGCTGGCTGGAATCGATTGGTCCGGCCTCGTCCATCCGGAACGCCGGTTCGCGCCAGGACTGGATGCCAAGCCAGATGAGATAGGCCGCGCCGGCCCATTTCAGCAACGAAAACAACAACAGCGACTTGGATACGATCAGGCCAATGCCGAGGATCGTGTAGGAAATATGGAACAGCAGCGACGTGCCGATACCGACTGACGTGATCAGCGCGGTCTTGCGGCCGTGGACGATGCACTGGCGGATGACCAGCGCAAAATCAGCGCCCGGTGCGACGATGATGATACTGAAGACGGCCATCAGGCCGAGAAATTCTGTGAGGTGGGCGGTCATAATGGTCTTCTTTCAGCCTTAACGCTGCCCCTCATCCGGCCCTTCGGGCCGCCTTCTCCCCGCATTGCGGGGAGAAATTAAAGCGAAGTTTCCTACAGGTCCAGCACCAGCCGCTCCGGATTTTCCAGGCTTTCCTTTACCCGAACCAGGAAGGTCACGGCTTCCTTGCCGTCGATGATGCGGTGATCGTAGGTGAGAGCGAGATACATCATCGGGCGGATGACGATCTGCCCCGCCACAACAACCGGGCGTTCCTGGATCTTGTGCATGCCAAGAATGCCGGACTGCGGCGCGTTGAGGATCGGCGTGCCCATCAGCGAACCGTAGACGCCGCCGTTGGAGATGGTGAACGTGCCGCCCTGCATGTCCGAGAGCTGCAGCTGGCCATCGCGCGCCATCTTGCCGAGGCGGCCGATGTCCTTTTCAACGCCGGCGATCGACATCTGGTCGGCGTTGCGCACGACGGGAACGACGAGGCCACGGTCGGTGCCGACGGCGACGCCGATGTGGGCGTAGTTCTTGTAGATGATGTCAGTGCCGTCGATCTCGGCGTTGACCGCAGGAATTTCCTTAAGTGCGTAGGTGACGGCTTTGGTAAAGAAGCCCATGAAGCCGAGCTTCACGCCGTGCTTCTTCTCAAACAGGTCCTTGTAGCGGTTGCGAAGATCCATCACCGCGCTCATGTCCACTTCGTTGAAGGTGGTGAGCGTGGCTGCGTTATTCTGCGATTCTTTCAGGCGGCGCGCGATGGTCTGGCGCAGCTTGGTCATGCGCACGCGTTCTTCGCGTGAGGCGTCATCAGCCGTGGACGC
>JBGSHY010000054.1:0-31379 GCA_041751995.1 Rhizobiaceae bacterium
CGCCGGCGAAAAGCTGCCGCTGGTGCTCAAGCTCAATGGCGGCAAAGCGCCTTACCGCTGGCTCGCCAACGGCATTCCCCTGCCCGAAGCCTCAAGACGCCGCACCCAGCGCTGGGCGCCGGACGGGTCGGGCTTCTCGGAACTGACAGTGATTGACGCCAACGGCAAGGCGGCCAGCGTCAAGCTTTTTGTCGAATGATCACGGCCGCTTGAAGTCCTTGACGCCGGACTTTGTCCCGTCTGCATAAGTCACCTCAACCGACATCGACTTCACATCGTCGCCGACCTTCATGTAGGGCTGAAAATCCGCTGGCAACGAGAAGGGTTCGGCGGGGTTGCACTTCGGCAGTTCCAGCACCTTGTCCAGCGGCGCGCCGTTGAAGCTGTATTTCACTTCCTTGATGCCGCACGAGAATGTCGTCAGCGCGGTGAAGTAGAGGTTGCCACGGAAGCCCGACGCGTCAAACGCGATCCAGCCGGTCCATGTCTGCTCGATCATCATCTTCTGCGAGGCGATCAGGGACGCGTTCGGGTCAAAGGAAATGGCGACGGGGCCATTCTCGCGGCCGCGCAGGTCAACATATTTGACCTCAACTTCCCCCGCTGCCGCGTCACCCGGCAACTGAAATGACGGGTTGACCATCGGCTGTCCGGTCTGCTGGTCGTTGAAGGCGAGCTTGCCGGTGTCCACGAACTGGCCGACATCCTTCATCCGCCAATAAATCGCCGTGGCTGGTTCCGGCAGCGAGATTGTCACCTGCCAACCGGTGCCCGCGCGCATTGGATTGATCGACGGCGCAGCCAGCGCATCGAGATTGCCCAGCGCCGTCAAACGCGTCTGCGCCCTGCCTGTCCAGTCACTCAGAACGGCTTGGTCGACGAAATATTTGACCAGCCCGCCAGACTTCTCCGCCGCCATGAAGGCGTCCAGCGCAGCCTTTTCGGCGCGCTTCTCGGACAAGGTCCGTGCGCCGAGCCGATCTTCCGAATATTCATCGGCAAGTGCGAAACTGGCCGGGCCGAAGTCCGGGTTGGACTTGGCAAACTTCTCAACAGCCGCAGTGCGCTGGCTGTCGTCGAGCAGCTGCGTCCAGACAAGCTCAAGCGATTTGGTCTTGTTGGTCTCGCGCAGCGCGCCGAGCACTTCGCGCGCGCCTGCCCTGCCCTCGCTGACCTTCAGCAGCGTTGCAAACCGGGCATAAGCGTCCACGGCGTCGACATTGAATTTTGCAAAGCCAAGGTAAGATTGGCGGGCATTCAACACATCGCCGCCAAGTTCGTGGATGCGCGCATTGTGATAGAACTGGTCAGGCCGTTCAGGGTTGGCGATCACGCCGCCTTGGCTGCCGAGCGTCTTGAAGCCGGCGGCAATTTCCTCGACGGCAGCGGCAATTTTCGTCGTCTGTTTATTGACTTCCTCGGTCTGCTGCTTGATTTCCTCAGTCTGCTTCTGTGTCTCCGCGCCCTGCTTCTGCACGGCCTCGGCTGTTTCCTGCACCTGTTTGGTGACCTCGAGGTTTTCCGAGACCGTCTTGTCGATCTTGTCGACCTTTGCGGCGATCAGTCCGAGGCTCTCCTGCATCCGGTTCACAGCTGGAACCAATTGCGCAATGATCCCATTCTCGGCGTCCTGAGACTGTTGCAGCGAATAGATGCCTCCGGTGACAACACAGCTTATCAAGGCAAAGACGATTGCAGGCACGGCGCGATCGGCCGCGAGAAATCTGAACAGTGTCGCCAGCGCCAGGAGCGCGGCCACGGCGAGTGATGCCAGCGCGATGTACCCGGCGAACGGTCCGAGCGGATTGAGGACATCAGCGGTGATGCCGCCGACGAACGCCAGCGAGGATACCCATTTTCCGGATTTGGCCAATGACAGCCGGGCAAGCGAGGAAAAGCTCGTATAAGACATTCAGATCAGCCCCCAAACCTAACTTTTGATCGCGCCCTGCAGGCGAGACTAGCTTTGGCAAGCGGATTTGAAAAGCTGTGTTCTGCTCAGTCCAATACACCATGTGAAAATGCAAAAAGCGCGGCCTCAGCCGCGCTTTTTCTATGTGGTCATGTCAGAAATTCAGTTGAAGGTGTAGGTCAGCCGCGCCTGGACTTTCTGTGTTGTCACATCAAGCGGCAGATCGCCGAAATTCTTGTACTTGGCATAGGTGTAATCCGTGCCGAGCGAGACCTTGTCCGTGAGTGCAAACTCGATGCCGACGCCCAGCTGAAGCGCAGTGTCCTTGGAGTTTGCCGGCGGCAAATTGACTGTCGTTCCGTGCTGGACACCAATTGAGCCGTAGGCAAAAATCATCTCGTTTGCCCAACCTGCGCGCAAACGCCCGGAGTAGAGATATTCCGATTTGATGCCGGATCCGTCCGTAAACATGATGTCGGCATAGTCGATGCTGCCTTCAACACCTGCGACGAAATTTCCCCATTGCTTGTTGTAGCCCATATACCCGCCGAAGACCCAATCCTTGCCCTCTGCGGGGATCGTGTCTTTCAGGAAGCCATATCCAACTGCGGCGCCGACATAGAAGCCGCCCCAGCGTTCTGCAACAGGCGCAGTTGACGAGCCGTCTGCGGTGATGATCTGTGGATCATCAGCCGGTGCATCAATTGTATCAGCAGCAAAGGCACCAGAAGTCGCCAATGCAAGAAATGTTGTCAAAATCAACCGTTTCATCGGATTCACCAACCACACACGAACGACCCGACGTGGATCTTCTGGGTGCACAATGAATGAACATGGTAAACAAAGAGTTTCTGATATTCAGAAATCTAAACTGTCTGTTATCCATGTTTTTCAGGATATGAAAAACCCGGCTCAAGGCCGGGTTTTCGATTTTGACAAATGCCTGATCAAGCCGCCTGGGCAGATCTTTCGAACTCGCTGCTTTCTGTCCGTACGAGCATCTTTGCAGTGCTTGCCAGCAGGAATGGCGGGACATCTTGGGATTGCAGCGGTTTTGCAAAGAAGAACCCTTGGAGCTGATCGCAAGCGATGGCCCGGAGAAAATTGACCTGTTCCTGCGTTTCCACGCCTTCGGCGGTGATGCGAATGCCCAATGTCTTGCCAAGGGAGCCAATCGTGCGAAGCACGTCGCAAGCGGCCTTGTCCTGATTGATTGCCGAGATGAACGACCGGTCAATCTTGATCTTGTCGAAGGGGAACTTGAGCAGATAGGAGAGGCTCGAGTATCCGGTGCCGAAATCATCCATGGCAATGGAAACGCCGATCTCCTTGAGACGCATGAGAGTCGCGAGCACTTCGTCCGGACGCTCGATCAGGAGGCTTTCCGTAATCTCCAGTTCAAGCCGGTGCGGCGCAAGGCTTGTCTCGGCTAATGCGGATGTCACCACATCCACGATGCGATCCTTGTCGAACTGCGGCGCTGAAAGATTGACAGCGATGGTCAACTGGGCCGGCCAGGATGCGGCCGTGCGGCAGGCTTCGCGGATCACCCACTCGCCAATTGATTTGATAAGGCCGGTGTTTTCGGCAATCGGCACAAATTCGGCCGGAGAAATCCGCCCGCGGATCGGATGGTTCCAGCGCAGCAATGCCTCAAATCCGACCGGATTGTGTTCCTCCGTGCCCATGAGCGGCTGATAGAAAAGTTCGAGTTCCTTGTTTTCCAGCGCAAACTTGAGATCGAATTCCAATGCGCGGCGCTCCCGGGCCTGGCTGTCCATTCCGGATTCGAATACCTTGAATCCGTTGCGTCCGCTTTCCTTGGCGCGATAGAGCGCGAGGTCGACATTGCGCAGCAGTTGATCGGGACGGGTGCCGTGACGCGGTGCAATGACAATGCCGATGCTGACCCCGACCGACATTTTTTCGCCATCGAATTCGAACGGTTCGACGACTGTTTTCAACACCCGGCCGGCGAGGTCTTCCATGTCGTCGATAGTCACTGCCTTGGGGATCAGGATTGCGAACTCGTCGCCGCCAAGCCGCGCTGCAAATGAGCCTGCGGGCACTATGGCGCGCAAACGATTCGCGACATCAACAAGGAGTTTATCGCCCATCGGGTGGCCAAAAGTGTCGTTGACCGCCTTGAAGTGATCGAGGTCGAGAAACATCAACGCAAACTGGGCGCCGTAACGTTCCAAACGAGTGACATTCTGATGCAGAACTTCGGTGAAATGTGCGCGGTTCAACAGGCCGGTGAGCGCATCATTGTGAGCAAGAAAGCTGATCCGCTCATCGGACTTCTTTTGCAAAGTGACATCGGAGCCGACCCCATGATAGCCGATAAAAGCGCCAGACTCGTCAAAGTTCGGTGTGCCTGCCATCGACCACCAATGCGGTTCGCCCTTTACCAAAACGGGCACCTGCAGATCGTTGAAATTGACTTGCCGCTGCATGGAGCCGAGCATCACTTCAATGGAAGGATGCTGCATGGCTTCACCGCCGGCAAAGATATCCGCGAGCGACATCTCCATCAGCCTGCTTCTGGATAGCGAAGCCACATCAGCGAACCGTTCGGACGGCCGGACAAACTTGCCGGACGTATCGGTTTCCCAGAGCCAATCGCTCGAGTGTTTCTCAAAATCACGAAGCAGCAGAGATATCGTTTTCTGCTGCTTAGCCAATTCATGACCCGCAATGACAATTCTTACCATGGACCGCGTCTGACTGATGGCAATGCCGATGATGAAGACCACGTAGAGAACCAGCGCGAAGGCCATCAAGAGGCCCTGGCTGGAAACCGTTGCCAACAGGACGGTAGACGACGACAGGACGATGGGCGAAAGGAAGGCAATCGCCATCAAAGGCATCGGGGCGAGCGCAAAGCCGCCCACGCAGAAAACACCGGCGAGAGACGCCGCGACCATTATCAGTTGTTGCGGGCTGTCGATCATCGCCAGAAATGGCGGGACGCATGCCCAAAGCATGCCAAGAATCAGCGAGACAAAAACGAATGGCTTCTGTCGGCGCGATACGTCCAGTGAACGTCGGCCTTCCTGCATCTCTGATCTGGACATCTGCCGCCATACTGCCATGCCGACCAAGCATATCACGCATAAAAGCACATACATGACGGTCTTGGTTGCAAGATATGGGCCGGTTCCGATCGCCACGTAGTTGACGCTGGCCAGGAATATATTTCCGAGAAGCAACGAGGGGACAAGCCGCGAAGTCGCCTTGAATTGTTCAAATTCGAGCTGGCTGCGGACCTCATGCGACAGACCACGCAAGTCTGCCGCCTGATCGAACAGACTCTTTCCCAACTTTAACAATCGATCGAATTTCATGCACGTCGCCCATTTCCACCACTTCGAGCCACCCTAGCGTGCATGGGTTTACAAAGTGCTCAAAGGGCGAATTTCACGGCATCATGACAAATGATTGGTTAATCCATCCAATTGAAATCTTTGAATTAACCACCTGTTTTACATGAGATCGAAAAGCCGGATGCCAATCGGCGCCAATCAACCAATTGGCAAGCAAACACAACGCATGAGTGAGCAACACAAAAGGGCTCACAGGGGGCGTATAAATAAAATGGCATCATCCTACGGACTTGAAGACAACAACCTCGAACTACCTGCAGGCGCATTGACCGGAAGTTTGCGCGACTATCGCGAACCGGGCGGACGTGACCTGTTGGGCCGCGCTGAAGGCTTTTATGCCTGGCAGGATTTGCGCCGCCATCATCATCTGTGGCCCTATTCCAAGTCCACCGACACGGCGCCGAAGACCACATGCATTGCGCGCGACGATCTCGGTGACGTTGTTGAAGGTGTCAACTTTGCTTCGCAGGATTATCTCAGCCTGTCCTCGCACCCGCATGTCAAGGATGCCGCGATCGAAGCCGTCAAGACCTATGGCGTGCATAGCGCCGGGTCTGCGGCGCTGCTCGGCAACACCAAGAATTCACTGATCCTCGAAAAGACGATCTCCAATTTCACCAACGGCCGCGAAATTGTCTTGTACCCGACCGGCTGGTCGGCCGGTTTTGCCGCGGTGCAAGGTTTCGTCCGCCCGGGCGACCATGTGGTGCTTGATGTGCTGGCGCACTCGTGCCTGCAGGAAGGCGCCCGCTCCGCAACCGGCAACATTCACTTCCATGGCCATCTTAATGTGAAAGGCCTTGAACGGCGCTTGCAGAAGATCCGGGCCAATGACACGGAAAACGCCATTCTCGTCGTGACAGAGAGCCTGTTTTCGATGCACTCGGATACGCCGGACATTCATGCCTTGAAGGCGGCCTGTAACGAGTACGGCGCAACCCTGCTGGTCGACTGCGCTCATGACTTCGGCTGCATCGGTGATGATGGTCTTGGTCATCTCGGTCTGCAGAATGCCTTGGATTGCGCGGACATTGTCATCGGCTCGTTCTCGAAGACATTTGCCTCGAACGGCGGCTTCATTGCCGTTCGCAACCGGGCACAGAAAGAGTATCTGAAGTATTATTCCGCCACGCAGACGTTCTCGAACGCCTTGTCACCAGTGCAGGCTGCTTCCGTGCAGGCTGCCTTTGATATCGTGGCGTCGCAGGAAGGCCGCGACCGTCGCCGCTCGCTGATGGACAACATCCTCTATATGCGTTCGGAGATGGGCAAGGTCGGCCTTGAGACGCTTGGCGATCCTTCGCCGATCGTACCTGTGCGTGTCGGCACTGAAGGTCAGGCGCGCATTGCCTCCTGGCGCTTGAATGAGCTGGGCGCCATTGCCAATCTGGTCGAATATCCGGCTGTGCCGCAAGGCGGCGCGCGCTTCCGTGTGCAGGTGATGGCAAATCACTCGCATCAGGAAATTGACCTGCTTATCAAAGCCATGGTAAAAGCAATGCAACTGGCCGAAGCGGACTTCCGCCCCTACCGCTCGGTCGCGACGATTGCCCAGCAGCCCGTACAGGTTGCTGCCTGACAAATCGGCGGATGCCATGACGCCTATACTTCTTGCAGTGGACGATGACGCAGCATCAGCAGAGCTGATTGTCCGCATTGCCGAACGCTGCGGGTTCGAAGCCTTTGCGACTTCGGACCCGAGGGGCGTGCTTGAGTTGGTCAGGCAATTGAACCCGGCAATCCTTTCCATTGATATTCGCATGCCGAACATTGATGCGGACGGGCTGCTGGCGCTGCTTGCCGAGAAGGCATATCCCGGCAAGATCCTGATCGTCAGCGGTCAGGATTCCGACACGTTGCGCAGCGTGGCTGACAACGGCGAGAGGCTTGGTCTTTCGCGTCCGGAAACCATGCAGAAGCCAATCGACATACAGCGGTTGCGGCAGTTGCTCGGCACACTTTGGCGGGATCACAAGGCACAGGTTGCCTGACCCCGATCCCAACTGCCAGATGTTTTCAAAAGCCCGCCTTGGTTCAATCCTGGCGGGCTTTCTTGTTTGTGGGGCGGGTGAAAGCGTCTGTTGTCATTTGGCAAGCCCGCTTTCGGTCTTGCAGGGCAGTCCTTGGCCCACCGCTCTGCGCTTGGGATCCGGCGCGACCGACAGAACCAAGTCTCATTCATGAAGCCAACAGGCAAACGAAAAACAGGCCCCGAAGGGCCTGTCCTGCAAATTTGATTTAAAGAGAATGCCCTGACGTCAGGCAGCCCTGCCCTGATGAAGGAAGACGTCCATCTTTCCCAACAGGCGCGCAAGATCGACAGGCTTGGTGTCAAAATCGCTGCAGCCCGCCTCGATCGCATTCTTGCGATCGGATTCGAAGGCGCTGGCCGTCAAGGCGATCACCGGAATATGGCGGGTGGTGATGTCCGCCTTGATGCGCCGTGTGGCCTCGCAGCCGTCCATCTCACCAAGGCCAATGTCCATCAGGATCAGCTCTGGCTGAATTGCCCGCGCCGCTTCAATCCCCGATGGTCCATCTTCAGCAAACCGCACCTCAAAGCCGCGCCGTTCAAGGCGCCTGCCAAGAACATCGCGGTTCATCGGATTGTCTTCTACGATCAGGATCAGAGCCATATTTTTACCTGCGGTTCAATTCTTCATGTTTGGATTCAGCCGGCCTTCTGGGCAGGCGGCTGGGTGCCGGATTCAACTTCCTCAATGACCTGAATGAGCCGGTCACGGTCGAGCGGCTTGGCGATGAAGCCGTCCGCACCGTCGCGATAGGCGCGGTGGCGCTCGTCGAGGACGCTCAGCATCAACACTTTGGTGGCCGAACAATTGCGGTCAGCGCGGATTTCACGCAGCAGGTTCCAACCATCGCTGCCCGGGAGCATGATGTCGAGTATGACAAAGGCAGGCTTTGTGGTGCGAACAATCTGCAGGCCGGTCTGGCCGTTGTCGACCAGAACAGTCTTGAAGCCTTCCTTGGTGAGGAGGCGCTCGGCAAGTTCAAGCACTGAATGATCATCATCGATGACGACAATCGTCTTTTCGGAATTTGCAGACCGCGCCATGGGCGCCGGCGAAATCATGTCCAATTCATCTTCGGACAGCTCATCGGCATCCTCATTGGCAACCGCAGCCTTCACGTTGGATACTGCCGCCCCGGTGTCGACCGGCTTGGCGACTGCCTTGTTCCGGTCCGACATGCGCTCCATCACATTGCCGCCGACCTGGACAGCCGGGAGATTGATGATGAAGCATGAGCCCTTGCCGGGCTCGCTTTCGACGGTGATGTTGCCCTTCATCAGCTGGCAAAGATTCTGGCTCAGTGACAGGCCAAGACCCGTTCCGCCGAATTTTGCAGCAATGGCGGCGTTGGCCTGCTGGAAGTTCGAAAACAATTTTGACTGTTGTTCCTTGCTGATCCCGACGCCAGTGTCGGCAACCTTGATGACGACCCAGTCCTTTTCGTCCCGGTTCACACGTTCGACCGACAGGGTAACCTTGCCATTCTGCGTAAACTTGGCCGCGTTGGACATCAAATTGAGCACGGCCTGGCGCAGTTTTGTCGAATCGGCATCAATGGTACCAAGATTTTTGCCGCGCTCGACAATGAATGCGTTGGTGTTCTTGACGACCATCGGGCGGCCGGTGAATTCGATTTCGTCAATGAAGCGGTCAAGCGACATGCGCTCCAGATAGAGATCCATCTTGCCGGCTTCGATTTTCGAGATGTCGAGAATGTCATTGACCATCGACAAAAGATGCTTTCCGGCGGCGCTGATCTTCTGCAGATCGGCAATCTGTTCGCCGCGGCCGTCGATTTCAGCGTCTTCCAGCATGATTTCCGAATAGCCGATCACCGCGTTCAGCGGCGTGCGCAGCTCATGGCTCATCTTGGCGAGGAATTCGGACTTGGCGCCGTTGGCGGCTTCAGCTTCCTCCTTGGCCGTGGTCAGCGCGGTCATGGTTTCGCGGTGACGCGTCACTTCCTGCATCAGGCCGGACTGGGAGTCGATGATCGTGGCATAGTAAATGGCCATCATGAACACGTAGGCCGATGCCAAAACGGCGGACAGAATGCCTGCCATGGCGAGGTTTTCAATCGGGATATGAACCGGAAAGCCGCCCGTGGCATAGGCGACATAGAAGGCAACCATGCTGAGACCGATTTCCGCCAGGATTGCCAGCCGCGTGAACGGCGTCGATCCCAGATAGAAGAAGGCGAGCAAGGGGACGATCAGAAGCCACATCAGGAACGGCGAAGAACCGCCGCCATAATGATAAGAGCCCCACAAGATTGCAAAGATCAGGTTCTGCACGGACAGAAGCGCAAGGGTCTCGTATTTGACCGGGAGATATTTGACGGCAAACAGAAACACCCAGAACAATGTGATCGACGCGCCAAGGATCGGCACATGGGGCCATGGGTTCGGGTCGACAAACATCAGGAAGATGGTGATCGGATGGCTGATAATCGGTCCGAAAATATGACTGATGAGGAACATGCGTATGCGTCGCTCTGACAGCACATCGCCACGCAAACGCGCTGGCATGAACCAGTCAATGACTGCATCAAGAGCAGACTGCAGACTCGGCATAAAATGCATATTGTCGTTCCCCTAGGTCAGGGCCGACATCGTAGTGCCTTTGCGCTTAAAGAAGCGTTAGCGGCGTGGACCGGTGATTTTCGTCAGAATTTGCCGATGACGTTCAGGAAAACACCTTTGTCGTCATAAGTCAGATCGGTGAGATCGTCGGAGAATCTGCCGAAATTGTAGCCGACGCCGACTTTCATATTGTTGCCGATGTGCCGGTAGGCGGCAGCGAGGAAGCCGTAGTTGGTTTGCTTCGACTCAACCGCATGCAGCACCCTGCCCTCAACGAGCAGATCCCAATTCTTGACGATTGCGATGTCGGCGCGGAGAATTCCAAGGTGTACCGAACTTTTTTCAAAATCCTCCGCAGCGCGGGTCGTCGACACCACGCCGGTGCGGAAGCCGTATTTTGCACCCACACTCAGCCACTCATTGATGTCATAGGTTGCATCGGCAGACAAAATATGACTCTTCTGGGCCGGCCCGAGGATGTTGCCGTCAGCGTTGACCTGCTGTGCGCCGGGCAAATCATAGAGGTAAGTGTATTTGAACAAGACGTTCAGCTTGTCATTGTCGATCGGCCGATAGGTTGCGGCAAGCGAAGCCTCGACATAATCGCCGTCGAGAATGTCGGTTTGATCCGAACGCGAAATCAACGCGTCGACGTGCGCCAAAACCCGCCAGTTCTCGTCAGTCTTCAGGCTTGCATCGGCCTGCAGCAGATAGGTTTCACGATCACGGCTGTCATCCTGCGAATCCTCGAACCGGACCTCGCCATTCAGTGACACCTTCACCGCATCCGTCGTGTAGCCCAGTCTGGCGGAAACGCCCTTACGGTCAAAGTCGCTGGCATAGGGATCACGAATGGTGCCAATCGTCATCCCGAGCGATGTGCTCCAGACTTCATCCGGCGTGAACGTCAGACCATAAACCTGGCTCAGCTTGCGGCTCTTGCCAAAGAGGTCAGCATTGGATTCGGAAAATGCTGTGGTCCATTCATTGATGCGCGCATTCACACCGGCGATGATGACGCCTGAATCCGTGCCAACCAGCGTAGAGCCGGATTCCTGATAAAGATCGCGGTCCGGGTCGAGCCGGTAGCCAAGGTAGTAGCTGTTGTCCGCGTCTTTCTTGTAGGTGGCAACGGCAGCGCCGCCGATGCCGCTGTTGCCATACGACACTTCGCCGCCGACACTCAGCCGTTCCGTCAGCGCCGTTTCGCCGCCGACGCCAATTCGGTTGTTGTTCAGCCGGTCACCGGTTTTGGAAACGGTTGCCTGGCCGAAGAGATAGACATTTGTGTTGTCGTTGACGGTATAGGTCAGACGCCCGCCGATATCGACGCGGTCACCGTTGAAGTATTGCTTGGCCGGCTCCTTGAACCGGCTCCATGTAACGCCCGCGACAAGCGACCAATTCTCCGCAATCTCGGCTTCAATTTCGGCCTTGGCGCGGTATTTGCGGCTTTCAGGTCCGCTGTCCACACCAGCCGCACCAAAGCGCAGACGCATTGTGTCTGACACCTCGACTGCCATGTTGGCGCCAAAGGTCTGGGTGTCTTTCAGTGTCTCGTCGTCAAGAGCGCTGAACCCGGCCTCGCGGAATTCATAGTAGGCGTCAGCGCTGCCGGTGATTTTGCCGCCAGTCACTTCGCCAAGATCGGCCTTGGCCTTTACCCGGTAAGCCAATGCCTTGTGGCCAGGTGCGCCGGCAATGGCTTCCTCACGGAACGTCAGACCCCCGTCCGTCGAGAAGTTCTGACCGATGCCGCGCCCTTCAGACTGGGCGACTTCGAATTCGATGCTGGTCTTTTCCGTTGCGCGAAGCGTGATATCGGCTTCGAGTTTGCGATTGCGTTCGGTGGAGATGGTTTCCTGCGTGGCCGTGGCGCCAACGCGGACATGTTCTCCAAGCCACTGTTCGGCGCGGCCGCCAACCGTCTTGCCGAGCTCCTTGGCCAATGCCGGTGTGGCCTCATAATTGACGACCAGATGCAATTCGTCCGAGCCGGTTCCGCCACCGGAAATCGGGCCGCCGGATGACGCGGTGGAATCCAGCGGGTCGGAGAGGATGATGACGCCCTGAATGTAGTCAATCGTATAGTCCTTGCCCTCCGTCAGCGGCAGGCGGGATACGATGCTTCCGGTCAGTTCGTCGCGACGTTCAATGACAACCTGCTCGGAGCCGGTCGTAATGTCCTGGCGCTTGAGGAAATAGGCCGAACCACCGGTTCCTAAAAAGTCATCGCGCTGCGGCAGTGTGGTCGGCTCTGCCGCGTAGGCTTCAATCCGGGTCTTTGGATCGCCGAAGCTGGTGACTGCCTCGCTTTGATACTTGCCATGAAGCCCGTACAAAGCCCGCTCGTTGCGGGCGAATTCCGTGCCGCTGATCGTCGTCTTGGCATTGCCCCACATGATGTGGCTTTTGCCACGCTCGAGCCGGACATAGAGCTTGCCGCTGGTCGGAGCGTCCTCGACGATTGTCGAGTCATCGCCATAAATCGGATAGTAGTCATCGGGATCAAGACGGCGCAGAAGCTGGTGCGGGTCCTTGCTGTCGATCCCCTTGAACATCTCGTCAATCGAGCCTTCGCCGGTATCAGCCGACGCGGTCAGAAGATACTTCCCCTTGATCTTGCCCTTCAAATAGAACGCCAAACGGCCCTTGGTGTAGGTTCGTTCAAATTCAGATGGATCAGCCGATTCAATGGCGCTTCCCAGACGGTGGCCGATCGTCAGATCAGCAAGCGCCACGTAGAAAAAATCGGTTTTGGGGATGTTGATCTGACGCGTGAACTTCAGGCCTTGCCCGTTTTGGTCGGTCAGTCCGATGTCGATATCATGATCGCCGGGCGGCAGGATTTGCTGGAACAGGAACTTGTTTTCGGTGTCGGCGGCGACATGCGCGCCAGCGACATTGACGACATAGCCTGCCGGCACATTGCGCCCGAACACAGTCACAGCCCCACCATAAACCGGGATCCCGCGCACGCGCGCCATATCTTCGGTCAGGTCTGCACCGATGCCAATTGACGCGTCCAGCACGTCGACGCGTGCAGGGCGCTTGACGAAGGACTGGACTTTCGTTTCGTCAAAGTGACCATCCGCGCCATAGACGCGCAATGCGTAGGACCGCTCTTTCAGTTCGAGATTGCCAGCATTCCAATTGGCCAGGCCATCGGCGTCGAGTTCGATGATTTCTTCGGGCAGGTCATCTACCGACAGAAACATCTGATCGGGTGAAGCCTTGTAAATCCGCACTTCGCCGCGCGAGATGAAACGGGCATAGTTGGTCGCCGCGCGGAAAGTGACTTTGCCGCTGTCATCCTTTGGCGGCAGCGCCTTGATGCTCAGTATCTGTTTGGTGTCGAGCCCGTCGAATTTCACTTGGATGTCAACAGCGTCGAGACCCACGTCGGTCCGGCGTTCGGCATCAACGGCACGCCCGCCTTCGGCAACCGCGTCACCGTCAACACTGATTACAAAAGGCTGTCCAACCGCATCTGCGGGCCGGGACTTCTCGAGATTCTTCGAAACAGGCTTTTTCTCGGTCGTGCAATCATCAATCATCGCGCCGCGAACCGCCGGTTCGCAAACACGCTTCTCCGCTGCCTGCGATGGCGCGGAAGCAAGCAGGGATACAATTGAGACAGCGCCCAAAAGCACCTGTCCCGAGGCCTTCATGCCTCTTGTCACCCGATTGGTTATGCACGTCCTGGGAGCCATTTGCCCCACCACCCCTTCACCGGTCATTGCCTAACGACTGGTAAACATCCATGGTTAACAGGATGCTAATGCGCGGCATCAAGGCGGCCATATCCGCCTGTAATCCTTTGCAAAATTATCCTGACGACTACGCTGGAACCGGGAACGCGCCGGTAAGGAGACGGGTGGATTTTGCCTTCAGTTGCGGAATCCGTTCTTTTCTTGACCAGGCATTTGCCGCCTGGACTGAACTTGAATTCCGGTATGCGGCTCCCCTGCCTTACCGTTTACAAAATTCGGTGCGGCCACGACGGGCCGCCCCGTTTACTTTTTCACCAACTCGACTTCGATCGGAAGCTTGTATGCGCCGCCGGCCGCTTTCCACATGGACTCGATCTTTTTGCGGACTTCATTGACGCGGGCTTTCGCCAGTTCCGAAGTCTCGCTGCCCTCAAAGTAGGTCAGGCGAAGGACCGAGTTCTTTTCTTTCAACACAGTGACCAGTTCCGCCAGCCGGACTGCCCATTCCGGCTTGAGAGTCTTTTCCCTGATTGCAAACGCGTCGCCGCGCAGATCCAGCCGCACCACCCGCCCGATGGTTGCGCCGAAGTTCAGTTTGGATACCTTGCCGGCCGTCAGACGAATGACGCGCGGATTTTCCGTTGTCACGCGGAAGCCCGTCGGCAGCGTTCTCGGGTCAAGCTTGAGGATGAAGTTCGAGCCGATCTTCTGGTCCGGCAGCATGGCGCAGGGCACATGATACTGGCCGTTCTTGTCGGTGGTGATCAACTCGCCGCGCACGGTCGCCAGACGGACACCCGGAATGCCAAGCTCGCCCTTGTCCTGATAGCCATTGCCATTCTTGTCATCGAACACCTTGCCGATCACATCACCGCAATCGAACACGGCTTCCGGTTTGATGCGGATGACCGCCTTGCCGCTTGAGCCGACCTGTTCGCCGGTCAGCGGATCAGTTGCATAGGCAAGGTTTTCATAGGTGCCCGGCGCGGCATTGCTGGGGATGCGCAATTGCAGCACCACGGTCACCCTGCCATTGCCCGGTATTGTCACCGCCGGAATTGTAATCATCCTGCCGTCGACGACCGGTGTCACCGGCGTGCCATTTAGGTCAACGGTATCGCCGATCAGGGTAAATCCGACCGGCATCTTGTCGATCAGGTTCAAATCACCCGTTACGGTTCCGCCATTGTTGGTGGCCGTGATGGTATAGGTCATCGCACCGCCTCGCACGCCTGTCTGGCTTCTGGCGACCTTCGTCACTGACACGTCGCCCGGAACATCAATCACCGAGTCAAGCGGGATATGATTGTGAACGACGTTCGGATCACCGGCCTGCAACAGGAAGGCGAGGAAGTATGTCGTTGCCGCTGCCCCGACCGGCGCGGTGCTCTGCGGCTGTACAGCGCAGGAGCCGCCGAAGACCACGTCAACAGGACAGGTGGTTGCGTCCAGAGTTCCGGTTGCCGGAACGATGGTCGCCGATGGCGCTGCGACATGGGTGGAGGGCGCCGAAATCGAGATGCGGTACTCTGTCTCGGTCGACGGGCAAGACGCATTTGCCCCCGCCATGATGTCAAACCGGTAGGCGCCGTCCGCAGCGGTGGTCTGCGGCTGCTGGCCGGGCGAGGCAAAGCAGCTCGCCGGAAGCGCCACGCCGGCATTGTTGGTCATTGTCAACACGGCGCCGGAAACCGGAAGGCGGGTTGCACTGTCATAGACAACGCCGGACGGGTCGATCGGCAGATTGACATCAACAATCACAGAGCCGGTGCCGACGGTGAAGACGCCGTGTCCGGTCACAACATTGCCTGTATCCGGATTGACTGCCGCGATAGAGTAGCCAGCCCCTGCCGTAATCCCGATGAATTCATAGGAGCCGTCCGGGTTCGCAATGGTCGTGGCAACAACTGTGCCGCCATTGACAAGCTGCACAGTGTAGCCGCCGACACGCGTGTCGGTAAAATCAAGGATACCGTTGCTGTTCTCATCTTCAAAGACAACCCCGGAAACCCGGTTTGCCGGGGTCAGCACATCAACCGACACATTCGTTGTCGAACAATTCGTCGGATTGAGATTTTCACAAACCTCATAGGCGATCACATAATTCCCGCCTGGCGTGCCCGGCGCAATTGTGACAGTTCCGTCGGTATTGACTGTCAGCGGACCGGTGGTCACCGGCGCGATGGTCACATCGGCAGCAACGATGGCCACGCCGTTCAGGGTGTCATTGGCCAATACATTCAGGCCGGGAATTACACCCCCGATAAACCCGTCAACATTGATCACAGCATCGCTGACCGCAACGATTGGCATCGGCTCCACCGTCACCGACACATCGGCCGTATCGCAGTTGAGCGGGTTGAGGACTTCGCAGACCTGATAGGCAACCAGATAGGTTCCGGCCACCGTGCCCGGCGCGACCTTGACCGTGCCATCGGCATTGACGGTCAGCGGACCGGTGGTCACCGGCGCGATGGTCACGTCGGCAGCAACAATGGCCACGCCGTTCAGCGTGTCATTGGAAAGGACATTCAGACCCGCAACCGGACCGCCAGCCGCACCGTTGACGCCGGTGGCACTGTCATCGTTTGCCACCAGCGGGGCGGCGTCAACCGTCACCGACACAAGCGCATCATCGCAATTGGCCGGGTTCAGCGTTTCGCACAGGCGGTAGGTGATGGTGTAGGTTCCGGCCGGCGTATCCGCCGCAACCGAGACCGCGCCGGTGACAAGGTCCAGCGCCACATTCGGGTTCGCCGACGGCGTGACTATCGAGGCGGTCAGAACTGCCAGGTTCAGCGGCCCGCCGTTCAGCGTGTCGTTGGCATAGGCGTTGATCACCGACGGGTTGGCGGTCAATCCGTTGATCCCCGTCACCGTGTCGGCATCGGCGACAATCACCGACGCCCCGACCGTCACCGACACATCGGCCGTATCGCAGTTGAGCGGGTTGAGGACTTCGCAGGCCTGATAGGCAACCAGATAGGTTCCGGCCACCGTGCCCGGCGCGACGTTGACCGTGCCGTCGGCATTGACCGTCAGCGGACCGGTGGTCACCGGCGCGATGGTCACGTCGGCTGCAACAACCGCCACGCCGTTCAGCGTGTCATTGGAAAGGACATTCAGCCCCGCAACCGGACCGCCAGCCGCACCGTTGACGCCGGATCCCGTGTCGTCATTTGCGACAAGGGGAGCATCCGTAAACGTGATGACCGTCGGATCATTCAAGCCCGGTCCGTCTGCGGGATTGGCACTGTCCGAGACGTCGGTGACAGCATCAGCAACCGATCCCGCCTTTGATGAAGTGGCAATGACTGTCGCCTGATTTGAGCGCGAGCCGGCGGCAATGTCTCCGGCGTCCAGCACATGGGTCGCGGTAAATGTTGTTGCGTCGGTAATGCCCGGCGCCAGTGTGAGAATCGGTCCACCTGTCACCGTCACGGTTGGATCGCTGACCGAGATATTGGTCAATGTGACGTTGCCGGTGTTCCTGACCGAGAACCCGTAGGTCAACGTCTCGCCGATCTGTGCGTGTCCGTCGCCATTGGTGTCGCTCAAAGTCACCGATTTGATGATTTCGATGGTTTCAACGGCCGTCACCACGGGAATGGTGACCGTGGATTGGGAAAGAGGGAGCGGCAGTGACCCGGAGGCCGGGATGCCGCTCACCTGTCCGGTATTGACAAGTTGTGCGGTGGCCTGGGTTGGCATCGTCAACAGGGCAAAAATGCACAGCATCCGCACGGCAAGCGCACGGAGTGTGACTCTCGTTCTGTTGTGGTGATGTTTCAAACTGCCGCTTTCAATTGTCATGCTTCATGCTGCCTCCGCGCCGTTACCGGCGCGGAGGCATTGATGGTTACTGCAGCGCGTCGATGTCGCCCTGCGTCACGACATAGGTTGCCGTGTAGGTCGTGCTGGCGCCTGGCACCAGCGACGTGGCGCCGCCAGTCGGTGTCGGTGCCGTTGACGTACCGGTGAAGGCCGTTTCAGAAACCGAGATGCCCGAGATCGACACGTTGCCGGTGTTGGTCACGAGGTACGAGTAGGAGATCGTGTCACCCGCAACGAGCGCTGTGGTTATCGGCAAGCCAACCGGATTGCCGCCGACCGTGGCCGACTTGGCGATGGTCAGAGCCGGAGCCGATGTGATCGTTGTCGTTGCCGTGAGCGTGCTGCCTGCTGGTGTCGGGCCGACCGGCGTTGACTGCGGATCGTTGGCTGTTGCCGAGACCGTGTTGGACACACCGTCGGTTATGCCTGCGGCCGCATCGACATCAGGCTGCGTGAGTGTGTAGCTTGCCGTGTAGGTCCAGGTTTCGCCGACATCCAGTATTCCCGGATTTGCAGCATCGCCGCCTGTGACAGACGGGCCTGACGTCAGAGCCTGCGCTGCCCCGCCGTTGAAGCTGACACCCGGATCGGTCAGCGCAACGGCGCTCAGCGAAACGTTGCCGGTGTTGGCAACCGCGTAGGAGTAGGTGATGACGTCGCCAGCATCCACTGCGCTTGCAGTCGTGCCATTGGAAGTCGTGACCGAAGTTACCGACTTGGCGACCGTGTATGCCGGGTTCTTGATCGTGACCGGAATGTCAACGGTCGAGGTGTTGGACACAACCGCGTCAACGGTTCCGCCCGGCGCCGTACCAACAGCTTGCGCGGTGTTGGTCAGGTTTGCGGCATTGGCGGCCGATACAGCCGCCAGGGAAAGCAGCGGCACGAGGATCGCAACGGCCAGATGCCGCAGCGAGGTTGAAACACGGGCAGCAAGCCCGCGTTCGGATGGTTTTGATTTCATGGCATTAGCCTCCGTTTTGGGGAACCAGATCCGGCTTGTGCCGGATTTTGTTGTGGTCCCCGCTTCCTGCTTTGAATTGGGGATCGTGACATCGTCCTTGCGGACGAATTCGGTTGGATCAATCAGGTGCGAAATCCGGGTCATTGCAGAAGATCCACATCTGATTGGTTGACTGTGTAGGACGCCGTGAAGCGCACGCTGTCGCCCGGCGCGAGACTTGACCATTGGCTGTTGGCCGCGGTCGCGTCGGTGGAATCGCCCAAGGTCCCCGCGTCTGCGAGCATGGCTTCGCCGCCGGGAACAGGCAGGGTGTTGTTTCCATTGTGGGAGTCCGAAACGCCAACATTGGACATTGTGACGTTGCCGGTGTTGGTCACGTCGTAGCGGTAGGTCACCACATCGCCGGCCGCCAATGCCGTCGTCACCGGCAGGCCGACCGGGTTGCCATTCAGAATTGCCGACTTGGCAAACAGGAGGGTGCGCGTCTGGGTGACGGGTGTTTCTACCGGTGCCGAAGCCAATAGACTGGTCTGGTCGGTATCGACGTTGGCCACGTTGGAAAGCACCGCGCCATTGTCGATAACCGTCTGCGGCACTGTATAGCTCGCCGAATAGACCCAGGTTTCGCCAGCATCGAGCACATTGTCAGAATCGGTGTCACCAGAGGTTTTGGTTGGCCCGGATGTCAGCGTCAGACTGACTGCATCTTGCGTCAGCGCATCCGTCAACAACACATTGGTCAGTGACGTATTGCCAGTGTTGGCGACAGAGACCGAGTAGCCGACGATGTCGCCTGCCGCTGTCACTGGATTTGGCCCGCTCGATTGGATTTTGGCTATGGTATGTGATGATGTGCGGGTTACCGTCGTGGTTGCGGCATTCGAATTCTGCGATGCTGCCTGCGCGGTGGCAAAAGTGAAGACGTTCGAGAATGTGCCGCCGTCGTCGATGTCCGCCTGCGTGACAGTGTAAGTAGCTGTATAAGTCCATGTCTCGCCGGCATCCAGGGTTCCCGGATTGACTGTATCGCCTGCGGTCTTGGTCGGTCCGGACGTCAGCGTTTTAGGCGAAGCGCCCTGAACCAGCGCGTCGGAGAATGTCGCGCCTGTCATGGCGCCGTCCGCCGTGTTGGCGACGGTCATGGTGTAAGTGATCGTCCCTGGGGCGATGAGGTTGGCAACGCTTGCAGACTTAGTCACCGAAAAAGCATTGTTGAACACCGGCGCAACGGTGATGGTGGTCACTGCGGTATTGGAGTTGGTGACGCCGTCATTCAGCACAACAGTGACGTTTCGAGCAGTCGCGCTCGGGGTGAAAGAAGTGTTGGAGAAGGTCACTGCGTTGAGCGCTGTCTGGTACGCGGATGTTGTCGATGCTCCGGTGAGCGTCACGGTGACCACACCCGCAACCGAAGTGTCCACCACGCCTGAAATGCCTGACGGCAAAGTCCCGATTGCCAGCAAGTCACTTGCCTGCGCGTTGGTCAGTGTAATGATCGCCGATTGCACGCTGGTGCTGTCGAAATTGGTGATGAGCCTGTCAGTATCGGCAATCGAAACAGCTGACCCGCCTTCTGTGTAAGTCGTGTTGAACGCTGTGCCAGATGCGGTGGAGTCGTTCAAATCCAGATCAAGATTCAGTGACGAACCAAAATAGCCGAGGAACGAGGCGGAGTTGTAGGCATTGTCGATGAAGTCGGCCACTGCGATGTTGGCTGTATAGGTCGTTCCCGGAGTGACTGCGTTTACTGAATTGATGACGGTCGTGTGACCGTCCAGCACAGAGTCCGGCACTGGAGGAGAGGCAATTGTATTGTCGCGATAGAATCCTGAATTTGTGCCATTGTTGATCGTGTCGATGTCGATGCCAGTTCCTGTTCCTGGGACGACCGCGACATTGGTGTTTGAGTAAGCCCCCCCGGACAGAAGTATACGGATGTTGTCGGAAAAGCCTTGGCCGACATACTCATTGTACTCTTCCGAACCCATGACGATCTGAAAGACCAGCCTGGTCACGCCAGTGTTCGGCGTAAACTGGAAATTCAGTTGGGCGACATCACGTTCCGAGCCTGCGCCATTCAATCCGGTTCCGGCGCCGCTCCAGAATGTGCCGGGCGAGCCTGATATTTGAGTGACATTGCCAGTGCCGAGCACGGCGCCCTTGGTCAGACCCAGGTTCGAGCCGCTTGTGGTGAATGTGCCGAATGCCCCCGTCGAGGTTGCGGCATTCAGCGTTGGCGTTCCGCCATAGGTCAAACCGTTGGTGCCCGGCGTCGCCATGGCATTGCGCATACCTGTTGCGGATGCACCGCCGGAAATCGAGATTGCAAGATAATCCGTCCAACCGTCAACGAGGCCCGGGGTGACAAAAGACGCCTGTGCTACCGGTCCCGTCGCATACTCCAACGCCCAGTCACCGCCGAACAGTTTGTGTCCGGTTGTGTTGTCTGAAGCGGCGACGTCTCTGCCTGTCAGCGCGGCAATCGCGTTGATCAATTCGCGTCCGGCGCTGCCTTCGGCAAGATCACAGCCGTAAAATAGGATGTCAGCACCGTCAGACATGCTTGCGCCAACGCGCGCGAGATCAAGCCCGTGCTGGCGCAGCGCCTCAACGTCATAGTCCATACCTGAAAGGCTGATTTTGCCGGGTGTTGCGTGGGACATAACGGAGATGTTTTTCAGGCCGTGATATGCGGCGGAAATGTCCGACATCTGCTTGAAAGGGTCTGAACCTGCCTTCAATACATAAAGGTCACTGCCTGAAGTCAGGCTTCGGCGGAACGCAGCGGCATCGCGCACGGCGCTGTCGATGAAGATCAACGAATGGACATATGGCTTCTCGGAAACCGGAATATCCGCTTTTGCGGAAACTGCGGAAGGTGCGGCGAGTTGGCATAGCATTGCCGCTGCGCTCAGCATGAGCGCCCGCTGACCCGCTATTTTTATCAATCGCCTCAAGTATCCCCCATGCGAATCCAATCGGCCGATCGATGGACCGGCCAAGCAACTCGGAAAAACATTTACGCAAAGCCATTTACGCAGGCCGACACGGAACCCTGATCACGGCAGTTGCTGGAGGTTGTGTCTGGATGCCCGCACATCCTGAAAACCAGCGAATCAGTTCCCCACGTGATTGCAGCCAAACTACGAATCGCGCGAATCGGCGTCAATCCGGTTTGAATCTGTAAATTCAAGAAAAATATGAGGAAATTCACTGTTTATGTTTGGTTTTGAATCAATTTGGCACAAGTGCCTGTTTTTTGCCCATCAAGACAAAGCGCTTTGTTAGGGCGCATTGTTTGAAAGAGCGGCGAGCGCCTGCTAAGCAGACACTCGCAAAGCTTCAGGAGCAGATATGATGACTTTCAAGGAATTGGATGAAACCGTTTCAGTGGCGCCGCAGATCCATCCGGAGGATATTGCCGCGATCATCGCAGCCGGGTTCAAGAGCATCATCTGCAACAGGCCCGACGATGAGGAGGACGATCAGCCCTCTTATGCACTTATCGAAGCAGCGGCCCGCAAGGCCGGCGTGCCGATTTGCAACATCCCCGTCGTGTCCGGCCGCATCACGCGGCAAAACGTTGTAGACATGAAAGCGGCGCTTGAAGACATGCCCAAGCCGGTGTTCGCCTATTGCCGCTCGGGCGCACGCTGCACCAATCTTTATGCGATGGTCGAGGATCTGGACGACTGATCAGCCGACCAGATACTCGCTGCCGACATCGAACAGAAGCTTGATGTTCAGCGATATGATCACCAAAGCGATGACTGCCGCCACAATGGTCAGCCAGCGTGGTGCGGCCAATGCGCCCATGTGTTTGCGCGAAGCCGTCAAATGCACCAGCGGCACGATTGCGAATGGCAATTGCAGCGACAGGACAACCTGGCTGAGGATGAGCAGCTTGGCCGTATAGCCCTCGCCGTAAACCATCGTGACGACGATTGCCGGCAATATCGCAATGCCCCGGGTGAACAAGCGCCGCGCCCACGCGCTCAGCCTGATCTGGATGAACCCTTCCATGACGATCTGCCCGGCCATCGTGGCGGTCACGGTCGAATTGAGGCCACAGGCCAGAAGCGCGATGCCGAACATGGTCGGCGCAATGGATGCGCCCAACAGGGGCTGGAGCAATTCGTGCGCCTTGCCCAGTTCCGCGACGTCCGTCATGCCGTTCTTGTGAAAAGTCGCCGCCGCCAAAATCAGGATGGCGGCATTGATCGACAGCGCAAACATCAGCGCCAACGTTGAATCGATCGTCGCGTATTTGATCGCTTCGCGTTTTTCCGGAAGGCTGGTTCCGTAGGCCCGCGTCTGGACAATGCCGGAATGCAGATAGAGATTGTGCGGCATCACCGTCGCGCCGATGATGCCGAGCGCAAGGTAAAGCATGTTCGGGTTGGTGACGATGTCGGTGGTCGGCGCAAAGCCGCGGATGACTTCGCTCCAGACCGGATCGGCCAACGCGATCTGGATGGCGAACGAGACAAAGATCACGCCGGTCATGGCGATGATGAAAGCCTCGATCTTGCGGAAGCCCTTGGTCTGAAGCCACAAGATGAGAAACACATCGAGCGCGGTGATCAGAACGCCCAGTTCCAGCGGGATGCCGAACAGCAGATTGAGCCCGATGGCAGTGCCGATGACTTCGGCAAGGTCGGTGGCAATGATCGCCATCTCCGCCAGCAGCCAAAGCGGATAGGCCATCCAGCGCGGATAGGCGTCGCGGCACGCTTGCGCCAGATCGCGGCCGGAGCCGATGGCAAGGCGCGAGGCCAGCGCCTGCAGGATGATCGCCATGATGTTGGACAGCAGCGCGACCGCAAGCAGCGTGTAGCCGAATTGCGCCCCGCCCGCGAGCGAGGTGGCCCAATTGCCGGGATCCATGTAGCCGACAGCGACCAGATAGCCGGGCCCCATGAAAGTCAGCAATTTGCGGAACGGCGTCGCGTTGGGGTTCACCGCAATTGAACGGAAAGATTCGACGAGCGACGGCTCACCGCGTGCGCGCAGCCAGCCTCCGGCTTTTCCGGTGACTTCGTCGGGATTGTGCAAAACGCGGGTATCCAATGGCATGACCTTCCAGTTGCGAATGACTCGCAACATAGCCAGTTGCGAATGATTTGCAAGTGGCAGCAGATTCAAGCCCGTACAGCACCAAACTGTTGCATTATTGGTATAATTATTATACATAAACTCATGCTATTTGTGTTCGACCCAGCAAAGAGCGCTGCCAACAAAGCAAAGCACGGCATCAATTTCGAGGAAGCCAAGCAGCTTTGGGATAATCCCTTGTTGCTTGAAGCACCGGCGAGAACCATAGATGAACCGCGTTTTATCGCCATTGGTGTGATCGGACAGAAGCATTGGACCGCGATCTACACTTACCGGCAAACAGCCGTCCGGCTTATTTCGGTGCGGCGTGCCAGAAAAGAAGAGGTTTCCCACTATGAAAGCACGTGATCTGGACCGGAAATTCGATCAGGATGAGGACATTTCCGACGCCATCGACTGGTCAAAGGCGCGGCGCATCAACACCGAAATCAAGCGGGTGAATGTCGACTTCCCGACCTGGGTCGTAGAAGGCCTCGACCGCCAAGCCAACCGCCTCGGCATCACGCGTCAGGCGTTGATCAAGGTTTGGATAGCGGAGAGGCTGGGGTGAGGCCAGCAATCAATCCTCACAAATCCTTCACCAGCCGCAACGCGTCATAAATCGCCGCATGCGTGTTCCTTGCTTCCACGGCATCGCCGATGCGGAACAGCTGGAATGCGCCGTCCGGGTTTAAGCGCACCGTTTGCGGCCCGCCGGCAATGAATGCCTCATAATCCACCGCGCCCAGATTGGACGAGTGCGGCTTCAGATCGAAGTACAATTCGTCCAGCGGCATCGTGCCGTGGTTGACCACAACCTGGTCGACCAGCCGCTCCTGATGCACGCCGCCGTAGTGCGAGCCGACACTGCATTTGAGCCTGTTGCCGTCGCGCTCGACCTTTTCCAGATCATAAGTCACGGTGAAGACGGTGTTCAGCTTCTGCAGCGTGCGCATGTAGGGCACCAGGTTCATCGCCATCACTTCCGGCGAGAAGGTGCGGTCCGGCGTCATGATCTCGACCCGCGCGCCGCTCTTGGCAATGACGTCCGCCGCCTGCAGCGCCGCATGGTCGCCGGCGTCGTCGAAGATCAGCACATTGCTGCCCGGCTTCACATCGCCGGAAATGATGTCCCATGACGAGACCACCAGGTCATTGCCGGCTTTCAGCACCTCCGTGTGCGGAAAGCCGCCGGTGGCGATGATGACCACGTCCGGGTTTTCGCCTTGCACGGTGTCCGCATCCGCCCATGTGTTGAAATGGAACGCCACGCCCTTGGCTGTGCATTGGTCAAACCGCCAGTCGATGATGCCGATCATTTCCGCGCGTCGTTTCGACTGGGCGGTCAGGCGGATCTGCCCGCCCGGCTTGTCGGCGGCTTCGAACACGGTGACGTCATGGCCGCGCTCGGCGGCAACCCGCGCGGCTTCCATGCCGGCCGGTCCGGCCCCGACAATCACGATCCTGCGCTTCACAGCGGCAGCAGGAATGTCATGCGGCATGCCTTCGGCTTCGCGGCCGGTCGCCGGGTTGTGGATGCAATAGGCCGCGCCGCCTTGATAGATGCGGTCGAGGCAATAGTTGGCGCCGACGCAGGGGCGGATGTCGTGCTCGCGGCCTTCGATCAGCTTTTTCACCAGATGCGGATCGGTCATGTGCGCCCGCGTCATGCCGACCATGTCGATCTTGCCGGAGGCAATCGCGTGGCGTGCGGTTGCGACATCGGGAATGCGGGCGGCATGGAAGGTCGGGAAATCAACGCTGCGGCGGATTTCACCGGCCAGATCCAGATGCGGCGCCGATGCCATGCCCTGAATCGGGATGAGGTCGGTGAGGCCCGGATCGGTGTCGATATGACCCTTGACCACGTTGAGGAAATCGATCTTGCCGCTGTCCTTCAACAGCCGGGCGACCTGCATCCCGTCTTCCTTGGTCGTGCCGCCCTCCAGGTCTTCATCCGCGGTAAAGCGGGCGCCGATGATGAAGTCCGGACCGACCCGCTCGCGCACGCCATCGAGCATTTCGAAGAAAAACCGCATGCGGTTCTCAAGACTGCCGCCATAGGGAGCCGGCAAGACATTGGTCAACGGCGACCAGAACTGGTCGAGCAAATGGCCGTAGCATTCAAACTCAATGCCATCGACGCCCGCCGCCTTCATCCGTTCCGCGCCATCGGCGAAGTCGCGCTTGATGCGGTCCATGTCCCAATCTTCAATGAGCTTGGGGAAAGCCCGGTGCGCTGCCTCGCGCTTGTGCGAGGGCGACACCGTCGGCAGCCAGTCGCCCTTGTCCCAGCGCGTGCGCCGGCCAAGATGCGTCAGCTGGATCATCACCGCCGCGCCATGGTCATGGCACTCATCGACCAGCAGCTTCATCCACTTGACGACCTCGTCCTTGTAGACGAGCACGTTGTTGAACACCGGGGGCGAGTCTTTTGACACCGCGGCGGAACCCGCCGTCATCGTCAATGCAATGCCTGCCTTGGCCCGCTCGACATGGTAGGCGCGGTAGCGGTCCTTGGGCATGCCGTCTTCGGGGTAGGCCGGTTCATGGCTGGTGGTGATGATGCGGTTGCGCAGTGTCAGGTGCTTGAGTTGGAACGGTTGCAGCAGCGGATCGTTGGACATCATCTACCCTTGTCAATACCAGGCATCTTCCATGGCCGACTTGCGCCGTCCCATGAAGTCCTGGAGTTCTTCATCAATCGCCTCGTCCAGCGGCGGGGCAACATAGTCATCGAGCAATTTCTTCCAGCGCTTGTTGGCGCGGTATGCGGCATCGTGGCTTCCCGCCGCCTCCCACTTTTCGTACGGCTCGTTGTCCGCGACGTTTGAATCCCAGAATGCTGTCTCGTAATTTGCCAGCGTGTGCTGGCTGCCGAAGAAATGGCTGCCGGGCCCGACCTCCTCAAACGCCGACATGGCCAGCGAATTGTCATCGACCGTCACCCCCGCCAGATAGGAATGCAGCGCGCCGCAGAAGTCGGCGTCCATGATGAACTTCTCGTAGGACATCGACAGCAATCCATCGAGGAAACCGGCAGAATGCAGGATGAAGTTTGCGCCGCAATGCACCGCCGACAGCATCGACATGGTGCCTTCGTTCATGGCATGCGCGTCTGGCAGCTTCGATGTGGTGAAGTTTCCGGCGCAGCGCAGTGGCAGACCGAGCCTGCGGGCAAGCTGGCCGATCACCATCGAACCAATCGCCGGTTCCGGCGTGCCGAAGGTCGGCGACCCGGAGCGCAGCGACATCGATGACAGGAAATTGCCGTAGATCACCGGCGCGCCCGGCCGCTCCAATTGCGTCAGCGCGCAACCCGCCATGGTCTCGGCATGCGCCTGCGCAATCGCGCCCGCATTGGTCACCGGACCCATCGCACCGCCCAGAATGAACGGCACGATTACCGCCGCCTGGTTCGAGCGGGCATAGGCCCGCATTGCCGTCGTCATCGTTGCATCCCAGACCAGCGGCGAGTTGACGTTCACATTGCCGAGGATCACGCAATTCTTGTCGGTAAACTCCTTGCCGAACACGATCCGAGCCATCTCGATGGATTCTTCGGCCCGGCTTTCCGCTGTCACCGAGCCCATGAAGGCGCGGTCGGAATATTTGATGTGGCTGTACACCATGTCGAAATGCCGCTTGTTCACCGGCACATCGGTCGGCTCGCAAATCGTGCCGCCGGAATGGTGCAGCGCGGGCGAGGATTGCGCCAGCTTGATGAAATTGCGGAAGTCTTCAATGGTGCCATATCGGCGGCCCCTGTCCAGATCCATCACAAAAGGCGATCCGTATGCCGGCGCAAAGACCACACTCTTGCCGCCGATCTCGACGGACTTTGCCGGATTGCGCGCATGCTGGGTGAACGAGCGCGGTGCAGTCTTCAGCACCTCCTGCAAAAGGCCCGGCTCGAACTTCACCAGATTGCCGGCAACGTTCGCCCCTGCCCGTTTCCAATGGTCAAGCACCACCGGATCATCGCGGAATTCGATGCCGATCTCGGCCAATATCCGGTCGGAAGTCTTCTCGATTTTTTGCAGGTTCTCCTCCGACAGAATGTCGTAGGTCGGAATGTTGCGCATGATGTAGGGCGGATAGATGCCCACCGGTCCGCCTGCCCGCTTGTCGCGCCGCGACTGCCGCCCGCCGCTGCGTTCGCGGTGTGGTTCTGCAACAGGTGCAAGTGCTTCGGCTGTGTTCATGACGGAGCTTCCTTGTCAGTGTTGGCGCCAGACCCCTCTCCGGCCCTTTGGGCCACCTCTCCCTGCAAGCGGGGCGAGGTTAAACGCCTCTTCTTTAACCTCGCCCCATTTATGGGGAGTGGTGCCGAGCGAAGCGAGGCGGAGAGGGGGCAGCGCCAAAGCCTAAAATCCATTCTCTTCCAAAAGCTACTCTCATAAATATTTCATGTAACGCTGGAAAAATTCGCCGTTTTGCATAAACTGTGCTTATGCGAAACCTCCGCCGCCTTTTGCCATCCGCCGGGAATCTGGTCATTTTCGAATGCGCCGGCCGGCTCAAGAGCTTCACCGCCGCCTCAAAGGAACTGGGCATGACGCAGGCCGCCGTCTCCTACGCCATCCGCAATCTTGAAACGGAGCTGGGCGTGCCCCTATTCACGCGTTCGCACCGGCAGGTGACGCTCACCGAAGCCGGCCAGCGGTTTCATGCCGATGTCACGCTCGGGCTCACGCATATCCGCAAATCGGCAGAGGCCATTGCCGCGCAGAAATCCGGCGGGCATGTCACGCTGTCGGTTTCCAACGCTTTTGCCTCAATGTGGATGGTGCCGCGCCTCGCCGAGGCACGAGAGGCGCTGCCCGGCATCGAGCTTCGGCTGCAGACATCGGACCGCGATCTCGACATTGTCGCGGAAAACCTGCCGCTGGGCATCCGCGGCGGCAATCCGGCCAGCTGGCCGACCTATGACTCCAGCCTGTTTGCGCCGGAAGAAATCATCGCTGTCGCCTCGCCCTCCTACATTGCGCGGCACGGCTTGCCTGCGGAAGTCCGTGCGCTTGCCAGCCACAGCCTCATTCACCTTGAAGAACCCTGGCGCGCGGCCCCGACCTGGGAGGAATGGTTTGCCAGTGCCGGGGTCGCCCTGCCCTCCAAGAACCGCGGCCTTTTGATCAACGATTATGTTTCCGTCATCCAGGCGGCGCTCAACGGTCAGGGCATCGCGCTCGGCTGGCGTCACCTGATTGATCCGATGCTTGCCGAGGGCCGCCTCACGCAAATCACGCAGTGGGCCATGCACACCGGCTCCGCTTTTTATGTCGTCTGGCAAAAGGACCGCCCCCTGTCAGCCAATGCCGCGAAAGTGCGGGATTGGCTGGTTGGATATGACCCTTAGTCAACCTGAAAGCCCGCCCGGCTTTACCCCTCCTCAATCATTGCGCCTTAGGTTCACGCGCGAGCAGAGGAGCCGTCGCGGCGATGTTTGACACCCTACTTTCCTACGTCCTTTACCCGGTCAGTTTTCTCACCGTGCCGAATTCGCAGTATTTCCTGCCGACATACATCGTCTCTGCGTTGTTCGGTGTTCTGCTGCTGATGCTCATCAAGCGCCGTGTTTTCGGCCTTTCGCAAATCAGGCGAATCTTGTGGCCGTCGCGGCTGATGCAGCACGCTTCGACGAAGCTGGATGTAAAGCTGTTCTTTCTCGGCGCCTACTATTTGCTGCTGCAGGCCATGATGGTCGGCGGGATGACCTTCCTCAGCGTAGACGCCACGGTTGCGGCGCTCAACTCGCTGACAGGCTTTCGCCCGTCTCCGATCGGCCCGAGCTGGGCTGTCACCGGCGTCACCATGCTGCTTGTCTTTCTGGCGGTCGAGTTCGGTTACTGGTTTGCCCATTTCATGATGCACCGGATCCCGGCGCTGTGGGAGTTCCCACAAGGTGCACCACTCCGCCGAAGTTTTGACGCCGATCACTGAATGGCGGCAGCATCCGGTGGAGCTGGCGCTGTTCCCGATCCTGATGGGTCTGGTGTCGAGCCTCGTTCAGGGGCCGATGGTCTGGTATTTCGGCGCGACCGCGCAGGTTATCGACCCGGTGCATGCCAACCTCATCTCGATGGCCTTCTGGTACACCACCGTGCACCTTCGCCACACCGAGCTGCCGATTTATGTGTCCGGCTGGATGGCCAAACTGATCCAGACCCCGGCCCATCACCAGGTGCACCACTCGATCGACCCGCGCCACTATGACAAGAACATGGGCTATTGCCTGTCCATTTTCGATTGGCTGTTCGGCACGCTTTATATCCCGAAAAAGGATGAAAAACTGAGCTATGGCCTCGGTCATGAGGACAGCGCGCTGGAAACGGCAGTCGGCAGCATCCTGGCCCCGTTCGGACGGGCCTTTGCGATCTTGGCAAAGCCCTGGCGCAAGCGTCCGGACGCCAAGCCTCTGCCTGCCGCGGAATAGGTTGGTGCCCAGCGTCGGCTGCGGCCGAACGGGGCGAAAGTCAGGGATTGGCCGGCAGGTGAAAACAGCGGCGAGCAGTTTCGTCTATCAGCGCAACCTGGGCACAAATCTGCCTGATAAATCCTGGGGCAGGATCAGGTTGCCGCAAACTTCAGGCGTGAACCTTCCTTAACTGGCTGGCCAATCAGCGCAGCCACCAAATCCTGCCGGAAAACGGCATCTGCGGTTGGCAATCCTGCGTGACCGTACCCAGAGTAGCCCGGATCCTTTAGACCGACCTTTGCTTAGAACTCCCGCACGCCCGCTTCGATCGCATTGATCTGGTTTTCAAGTTCGGCGTCGTGTCCGCGCGCTGCAATCGCTTTGCGCAAGCCACTCAACTGTTCAAGTATTGCCGCCTTGCGACCCTCATTCGATTCCCTGCGGGCCAGCAACTTGTCCAGTTCCGCAACGGCTTCCAGCAAACGGGGAGAAATATCGTCGACGTTTGCCATGCGGCCCGTGCCACTGTCGGCAACTGCCGAGCGTTGGGAGCGGCCAAACTCATATGCGCGGCGGACTGGCAGCAGCGAGCCTTTTTGCCGTTTGTAGTAGATGGTAAGCTCATCCACCATCATGTTCGGCTGGCTCAGCGAATATCGGGTGATCTCAGATGGGTTATTGATCCCCATCGCAGTCAATGTCGGCGTTTCCATCAAGTTTTTCCCTTGCCTAGCACTGATCAGTGTAAAATTCGAACCGGGTGCCCGAAGCCGCGTTTTCCTTGCGCCTCTTCCACCGGCAACTCGTTGTGCCTGATCGAAGGGTAGGCGAACAACTGCCCGTCGGGCAAGCCCTCGCCTTTCCGTCGATCTTCATTGCCGCAATTGCGGCGAGATTTCGTTCATCCACCAATAGGTCCGCTCCCTGCAAAACTCGCTGCACAGGGTGACAGTGGCGGTAATGCAGAAGTTGCCCTTACTCGGCTGCTAGCGCAACGCCTTTTCCGTGCCATGAGCGCGAAGCGCAGTTGGCTGGCGGAGCCGCTCCAGCAGCCTGTCATCAACCAATATGCCGTCTTTTTCCGCTCGGGCTCGCGCCTGCGCCTTGCTCATGCCAGGAACATGCACCCCGAATTCTTTAGCCAGCCGCTCCAACTGGTTTGCCAGCCGATCGGAAAAATCCATATCGATAACCGCAGGATCAATGGCAATGACGGTCATGCCGACGCCGCTGTTTTTGTCACCGGTAAACAGCGGCGGCGCGTCGAGCGACCAGTTTGCACCTGTAACGCCTGCCGACAGCACTTCAACCATCAGCGCGATATTGCCGCCCCGCGCGCCGCCGAACGCCAGCAAAGCGCCGTCCATCGCCGCTTTCGGGTCCGTGGTCGGCTTGCCGTCGCGGTCAATCGCCCAGCCGTCGGGCATGGACTCTCCGCGCTCG
>JBGSHY010000055.1:0-16316 GCA_041751995.1 Rhizobiaceae bacterium
GTGACCGTCCTGCCAATGCCGAAGGTGACAACCGTCCGCGCCATCAGGGCAATCGCCCGCCGCGTGCCGAAGGTGACGCAAAGGGTGGGCGTCCGGACTTCAAGCAGGGCAACCGCGACGACCGCAACAAGCGTCCCGAGCAACAGAAGAACGAATACAAGGGCAATCCTAAGCCGCGCGAAGAGCGTGCGCCGAAGTTTGACCCAGATTCTCCGTTCGCCAAGCTCGCCGCACTGCGTGACCAGCTGAAGAAATAGGCGCACCGCTTGTCTTCATCCGAAAAGCAGCGCATCGACAAGTGGCTGTTTTTCGCGCGCGTGGTCAAGTCGCGCAGTCTTGCCGCCAAGCTTGCCGAAGGCGGCAAGGTCACGGTCAATGATGTCCGCTGTAATACCGCCAGCCATGCCATCAAACCGGGCGACAGGCTGTCCATTGATCTGGACAGGGTTGAGCGCATCCTGATGGTGCGTGCCATAGGCGAGCGGCGCGGACCTGCGCCAGAGGCAGCATTGCTATTCGAAGACATCACCCCGCCGCCTGCGCCGAAGGATACAGGATTGGTTCCAACCCACGGCGGGCGTCCGGAAAAAGCCGAGCGCCGCGCCTATGAGCGGCTGCGGGCGCAAATATTCGACCGCGATTAGTTTTCGCGCCTTTCAGGAATATGTAGACAATGACGCATCTTTTCTGGCCGTTCGGTGCCCTTGCGAACCAGCTTTTGCCGCACGCAACCGACGGCAATGACGGGTCGCACGACATCGCCCATCTGCAGCGGGTCTGGAAGAATGCGGCCAAAATTCAAGCCGACGAAGGTGGAGACATATCAATTCTCTGCGCTGCTGTGCTGCTGCATGATTGCGTCTCCGTAGAAAAGAATGATCCGCGCCGCGCGCAAGCGTCGCGTCTGGCGGCGGAGAAGGCGGCGGGTCTGCTTGGCGCCTTGGACTGGTCCGCTGATCGCATTGCGCTGGCGACCCATGCCATCGAAGCGCACAGCTTCTCCGCCGGCATTGTGCCCGAAACGCTCGAAGCCAAAATCCTGCAGGATGCCGACCGGCTCGACGCGATTGGCCTGATCGGCGCGGCGCGCTGTTTCTACATCGCAGGCCGCATGGGCAGCGGGCTTTATGATCCGAAGGAGCCTGTCGCCATTTCCCGCCCGTTGGATGACAAGCGCTATGCGCTCGACCATTTCCACGCCAAACTTTTCAAGCTGGCGGACGGCTTTCAAACGGCGACGGGCGAGGCGATGGCGCGGCAGCGGCATGAAAGGCTGGAGCAGTTTCTGGCGGATTTTCTCGAAGAAATCTGATCCGCCGGCTGCCACCGATATCTGGTACCGCGCAAAACCATTCCGCATTTCGCATTTTTGCCGCAGTGCACTGACTTGATATGGCCGCGCAAAGCCGCTAACTCGGCGCACGAGAACTTACGGCTGGAGCCCTTCTGCGATGACCTATGTGGTTACCGACAATTGCATTCGCTGCAAATACATGGACTGCATCGAAGTCTGCCCTGTGGATTGTTTCTACGAGGGTGACAACATGCTCGTCATCCATCCGGATGAGTGCATTGACTGCGGCGTATGTGAACCGGAATGCCCGGCTGAAGCCATCAAACCGGACACTGAGCCCGGTCTTGAAAAATGGCTGAAAATCAACGCCGACTATGCCGTCAAGTGGCCGAACATCACCGCCAAGGGCGAGCCGCCGGCGGATGCCAAGGACATGGACGGCATTGAAGGCAAGTTTGAAAAATACTTCTCGGAAGAGCCCGGCGCGGGCGACTGAGCCGTCACTCTGGTTAACCATGTGTTAATGCGGCTTGACCGGTCTTGTTCGCCGGTGCAGCAATTTATTGATTCGCGCGGGTTTTTGTGCTAGGGGTCTTTTCATGCCCCCGGCAGGACAACAATTCTTGCGCATACGCGTCAATCATTGAAAGGCAGACATTTCAAGCGGGTTAAGGTTTTTCCCGAGCGGTCGGCCTGTGTCTCAAGCCGAAACGCTTCCGGTAAGTCTGTAACGCCTGCGGGATATGTGTGCCTTTAACTGTGTCCGCCAAAGGGTGCCGGTCAGGCGTTTTCAAATTGGCTCCGACATTTTTGTGGAGCAGGCAGGGAGTACAAGGCTCATGGTAGCCCAACAGCAAAAGAAGACTGCAACGCGTCAGGGTTTCAAGACTGGCGAATTCATTGTGTATCCGGCGCACGGCGTCGGGCAGATCGTTTCGATCGAAGAGCAAGTCGTCGCCGGCTTCAAGCTTGAGCTGTTCGTCGTCGAATTCCAGAAGGACAAGATGCGTCTCAAGGTGCCGGTCGCCAAGGCGGCCACAATCGGCATGCGCAAACTGTCCGAAGCCGACTATCTCGAACGCGCCCTCAAGGTCGTTCAGGGCCGCGCCCGCGTCAAGCGCACCATGTGGTCGCGCCGTGCGCAGGAATATGATGCAAAAATCAACTCCGGTGACTTGATCGCTATTGCCGAAGTCGTCCGCGACCTGTTCCGTGCCGACAACCAGCCGGAACAATCCTATTCCGAACGCCAGCTTTATGAAGCAGCGCTCGACCGGATGGCCCGTGAAATCGCAGCCGTAAACAAGCTGTCCGACACGGAAGCCGTCCGTCTCATCGAGGCCAACCTTGCCAAGGGCCCAAAGCGCGGCGCCAAGGCTGAGGCCGAAGCGGAAGCTGAAGCCGAAGTCGAAGAACAGGACGTTGCTGCCTGATAGCAGCGTTTGTCAGTGCTATAAGGCCCGGCCAAAAGCCGGGCCTTTTCTTTTTGCCGATATGCCAAATCCGTTTCCGGTCAGTCTGCGTAAGCAATGACAGAACAACGTGCCTTGAACACGCTGCGAAGGGAGAAACGCCATGGGATCACGTTACGCTAGCTCTGCCATGATGAGAGCGGCCAAGGCCGCGCCCTATCTGGCCCGCGATGAAGAACATGTGCTTGCCGTCCGCTGGAAGGACATGCACGACCAGCAGGCGATGCATAAACTTGCCCATGCCCACATGCGGCTCGTCATTTCAATGGCCGCGAAATTCCGCAACTACGGCTTGTCGATGAGTGACCTCATCCAGGAGGGCCATATCGGCCTGCTGGAAGCGGCCGCGCGGTTTGAGCCGGACCGCGAAGTGCGTTTTTCGACATACGCCACATGGTGGATCCGGGCATCGATCCAGGACTACATACTCAAAAACTGGTCGATCGTGCGCGGAGGCACGTCATCGGCGCAAAAATCGCTGTTTTTCAACTTGCGCCGTCTGCGGGCAAAACTGACCAGCGGGCAGGAGCCGCTGACCAGCGCTGCACTCTACGGAGAGATCGCCAGTGCTATTGGCGTCTCGGTCAAGGATGTCGCGACGATGGATCATCGCCTTTCCGGGCCGGACACATCGCTCAATGCACCGCTGACAATGGATGACGAGTCCGGTTCGGGCCGGATGGATTTCCTTGTCGATGGCGGTCCGTTGCCGGACGAAATCGTCGAAGACCATATCGATGGCCAGCGCCGGACCGCGTGGCTTCGTCAGGCGATGTCCGTGCTCAATCCGCGGGAAATGCTGATCGTCAAGCGCCGCAAGCTTGAAGATGAGGCCGGCACCCTGGAAGAGCTTGGCGCCTCGCTCGGCATTTCCAAGGAGCGTGTGCGGCAGATTGAGACGCGAGCAATGGAGAAAATCAAGGACACGCTGATCAAGACCAATCCCGCTTTGTCTCAGTCCGTCAACGGGTGAAAGGTCTGCGCCCGGTCACCTGATCATGCGTGGCTTGGCATTCCAACTGCGGTTGGTGTCAATCCGGTCATAAAGCAACGCGGTTTCAAAACGCGCGGCGACCTCCGGCCAGCCGATGCCTTTCTGGTTGAGGATTGCTGCCTCGTGTTGGCTCTGCCACAGCGCATCGTCATTCAACAGAGACAAGGCAGCATCGGCGAATTCGCGCGGGTTGTCGCGAACAAACCCTGTCTGGCCATCAATGATGCGCTCCGGCAGAACAGTGAGCGGAGCAACCACACACGGCAGGCCGCACGCCTGCGCCTCCGCAAGAGTCAGACAGAAAGCTTCAACTTTGTGGCCGAGATAAATCAGCGCCCGCGAGGATCGGAACGCTGCAATCAGTTCGTCGCGCGGTGCCGCAGGAATGATGCTGATCGCCCGGCGGACGGATTCCGGCAATCCCGCCAGCAAAACATTGCCGCCCCAAGCCGTCCACGGATCTTCAACCGGCACCATCGAGCCGTATATCCGCAGCCGGGCATCGGGCCGCGCGGGCAGAATATGGTCGGCGAAAATGCGGATGATGTCATGCAGGTTGCGCTGCGGATTGGAGGCGTAGATCAGGTTCGGTCCGGGCGTACTTTCCAGCTTCGGCAGGGCGCGGACATCCTCCGGCAAGCCAAGAGGGACCACGATGTGCGGATTTCGCTTCGGCAGAAATGGAGAATAGATCGAAATCTGGTGGAGACTCATCAGCACCGGAACCGGGCGGTGCAGCCACATCCGCCAGATTTTCTTGTAGTGCTTGAGCATATTGGGTTGCCACAACACCCAAATTGCCTGACGCCGAGGGCTCTTTACCAGCCCAAGCAGTTCAGGATGCTGGATGGCAATGTAAAGATCGCAGCTTTCGGGAACGGGCGACCCGAATGGCATGAATCTAACGCCATGGTCGGATACTTGGCCGTCGCAGTTGGTGATGACTGACACATCATGGCCACGCAGCGCCAACTCGCGTGACAAGCGAATGACCGATGATTCCGTGCCGCCAAGCGGGCGCCGCTCCAGATCGCGCCCGTCATAACGTCCCGTTTTGTCTGCAAAAATTATCGATGCCATGCCCGCCCCCGCAATCGCCTCGCTGCCGCTCACCCTCTTTGCATTTTCTGGCAGTCTGTATCGGCTTTGCGCCCGGCCGGCGCCTATTCCGTCACGACCAGCTTCACCCGATCATTTGCCGATGGCGACTGACCTGCTGTCAAGCCATTGATAATACGGAACAAATCCAGTTTCTTGTCGACGCCGCTCATGCGATTGGCCAATGAACCGGCGGTTTCCCCCGCCTTCACGGTCACCACCTTGATCCGCGCCGGCTTCAGCGTGGCGCGGTCTTCCGGCGACAGCAAGCGGAAACTTTGGGTGACCGATGATGCAACGCCCTCCAGCGCCGTGTTGCCGATCGGCGCAGCAATCAGGAAGCGGTAAACCTTGCCATTGACGCGCAGGATCGTGATGGCGAATTGCCACTTGTCAGCCTGCGCCTTGGCGGTCACGGCTTCATACCCGGCGATATTGGCCGGGCGGATGGATGTCTCATCCAGACCTGCAACCCAGCCGGAACGTACGTAATTTGACAAAGCCACATTGGCGAGCAGTTCGACAGCGTCAAAGCGTATCGCAATTTCGCCAGGGCCCGCCGAAAGCACGGCATCCTTGTTGTTCTCGGTATCAAACCCCGGCGGCACGCGGTAGGCAATGCCAAGCGCCGGGTGCAGGAAATCCTGCCCGCGCACATAGCCTTCTTCCGGGCTGTCGCCGAACAGCATGCCATCGACCCCGTTCAGATAGGCATCGCGGTCCTTGTCGCCTGTGCCGGGCGGCCCAATCAGCCGCGCATGGCGGTTGGCAAGCTCCACCCGTTGTGGGGTTGATGGGTGGCTGGCCAGAAAGTCGAGCGACATGTCGTCATTGGTCGCCGCAGTGCGGTAATCCGTATAAGCGGCCATGCCGGCAAGGAAGCGCGACGCTGCATAGGGATCAAACCCGACGCCGCCGGAAGCCTTGATGCCGATGGCGTCAGCCTCGAGTTCCTGATTGCGCGAGAACTGCGCCAATCTGAGCTTGCCGCGGATTGCCGCCTGACGGCCCGCCTCATTGTCTTGCAGAACCTCTGAAACGACCCGCGCGGCAAGGCTGGCATCTGCTTCCAACTGCTGGCGCTGAATGCCGTGTTTGGCCGTCACGTGGGCCATTTCATGCGCTATGACAGCAGCCAGTTCCGAAGAATCATTGGCAAGCGCCAACAATCCGCGCGTCACGTAAACATAGCCGCCGGGCAGCGCGAATGCGTTGACGCTCGGCGAATTGAGGATGGTCACGCGGTAGGTCTGCGAGGGATCATTGGAATCAAACGTCAAGCGCCCTACCACCCGCGCCACCATGCGCTCGAGCTTCGGGTCGGGATATTCGCCGCCATAGGTGGCGAGGATTTTCGGATGCTGCGCCGCCGCCAGTTTTGCAAACCGGTCACCGCGGTTTACCGTATCCACTGTCACCGGATTGGCGTTCGGTGACAACGAGACCGACAGGTCTTCCCTGTCGCCCGGCACCTTTCCGGCAACGCTCAGAACCTGACAGGCCGACAGCACAAAAGCCATGCCGGCAAGCGCCGTTGCACGCATCAGGCGCCGCGCCTTTGCCTTGATCGAATTCTGAACCGAAAATGCTCCGGAATATTTCGTGCTGTCTGTCAAAATCCGGTTCACTTGTCCAATTTGGAGACTTTGCGGTCCAGACCGCAAATCACTTTTCGGTTGAAACCTAACCGCTCGCCGCCATTCCGCCAAGCCTCGGCCACAAGGTATATAAGAATGCGGCCAAGTTCGGGCAATGTCTCTCAAACCACCGCCGCGCCGAGATATCGGCGAACGGCTTCGGGTACGTCGGGATCATCCAACCTGTCCATCCGGCCTTGCGCGGCGATCCTGCCATTATCGACAAACACAAATCCGTCGGCGATCCCGCTCCATTCCAAAGGATGATGTGTCACGGCAAGAATGGTGCGTGGGCGCTCCGTCTGCAAGGTTTGCAGCAACGTCATCATCTCGTTGCGGAGGCTTGGGCCCAGCGAGGCGAATGGTTCGTCCAGAAGCAGGATTGGCCTGTCTTGAAGCAATGTCCGCGCAAAGGCGGCGCGTTGGCGTTCTCCGCCGGAAAGTTCATGCGGCAGGCGCTTCTCCTTGCCGCCCAATCCAACCCGCGCGATTGCCTCGGCGATCGCTGTCCGTTCGGTGGCGCTGAACGTCAGCCTTGGCCCGATGCCGAAGCCCACATTGGTCTCGACACTCAAATGGCCAAACAGATTGTGCTCTTGAAACAACATCGACACCGGCCGTTTCGAAGGCGGCAAACCGGTGCAATCCTTGCCTCCCAGAAGGATGGTTCCGCCTTCCGCCGGCTCAAACCCGGCGATCAGATTGAGCAGTGTCGATTTTCCCGATCCGCTCGGTCCGGTGACAATTATCATGTCCCCTTCTGCCACATTGAGGTCAAACACCATGGGCATTTCGGGCCAGTGAAACGCGACCGACGTCAATTCAAGCGCGTTCATCGGACCTGCTCCTTGTGCCCAGCAGCGTCAGCGCGCCGGTGAGCAGCGTCAGATAAAGCACCAGTGCACCCGCATCGTTGGAGCGGTAACTGCCAAGGTTCTGGTAAATCAGCGAAGGCAGCGTAACGATCCTGTCAGAACCATAAAGTGTCACCACGCCCAGATCCCCAAATGACAACGCAGCAGCAAATAGGAATGCGCCGGCAAGTGGCGCACGCAAGACCGGCCAGTCAACAATGGTGAACCGCGACCAGCCTTTCAGGCCAAGTGCAGCACTCAGCCTGTCATCGGTGGCAAAGTGCCGGTTAACAGCCGTGCTCATCATCTGCAGCGCGAACGGTAGCGCCATCAGGGCATTTGCCAGTATGATCATCAGCGGCGCCAGCGCAAACGGCCGGCCGGTCATTGCCAGAAGCACAAACCAGCCGACACCCAAGAGCAGCGCCGGTATGCCCAGCAGCGCGGTCGTCAGCTTCCCGGCGGCATCGGCCCAGTCCTGATGTCCGTTGGAGCCCAACGCATAACGCATCGCGGCGATGGCATAGGCGCCGACCGTTGCAAGAGATGCCGAGCCGGCTGCTATGGCAAGACTGGTCGTCATTGCCTGCCCGAAAAGGCTTGAACCAATAATACGGTCGTGATCGGCGTTGACCCCTGCCCAGGCAATCGCCAGCAGCGGCGACAGAACGAACAGCGCAGCTGTGGCAATTGCAACGGCTGAGAGAGCCCTTTCACCCGCCTGGGCCTGATGAAATCGCCGGGCGGAAACACCACCGGTTTGAAACAGGCTCTGCCCTTTTGGGATCACTGCCAGCACAAGGCCCGTCAAAGCCAATTGCGCCAGTGTCAGCAGTGAGGCTTTGGCCGGGTCAAAATCAAATGACAGCGCCTGCTGGATCGCAACTTGCAAGGTCGTGGTCGAAGGTCCGCCGCCAAGCACCAGTATGATCGTGTATGACCCGGCGCAAAGCAGAAACACCAATCCACCAGTTCCGGGCAGGCTCTGGCGCATCACCGGCCACAAAATGTGCCTGATGCGGCTGCACGCTCCAAAACCAAGGCTTTCGGCAAGCTTCCATTGTTCCTGTGGCACTTCCTCGAACGCTTTCAGAAGTAGTCGCACTGTCAACGGCATGTTGAAAAAGACATGGGCAATCAAAATGCCCGTGAGCCCGTAAATGTCCGGCCGCAGGGAAAGTCCGGCCATCGCCAGTCCGTCTGCGATCAAACCGTTGCGCCCGTAGAGCGTTACCAAGCCGAGCACCACGGCTATCGCCGGTAACGCCAGCGGAACAGCAAACAGGGCTAACAGGGCGCGCCGTCCGGCAAACCGCGGCAGACTTTCCAGTGCCAGAGCCACCGGCACGGCAAACGCTGCCGACAAAAGCGTCGACAGCGCCGCCTGTTCCAGCGTGAAAAAAGCAGCCGGGAAAATACCGGCAAAGCCGCTGCCGAACCCCGTCGCCAGCCCGGAAACCAGCGTCGCGCCAATGGCAGAAGCCACCAGCGCGCCGATGACCGACAAGACGAGAAACCCGACGGCAAGCCGCGTTCCGTCAAGCCGCTTCGAGCGGATTATTTGCCCAAGGCTTTTTGCCACTCGTCAATCCATGCCTTGCGGTTGGCCGACACTTCCGCCGCGCTGTAAAGGAAGGTCTTGGCCGGTTTCACCATCTTGTCGAAAACCGGGTTCAGCGGCGTTGAAGTCTTTCCGGCCGGGAACATCCAGTTGTTTTCCGGAATGATATCCTGAAACACCGGCGAGACCATGAAGGCGAGGAACTTGTCGGACAGCGGATTGTCCTTTCCCTTCACCGTCTTTGCCGCGACTTCGATCTGCAGATAATGCCCTTCCTTAAACGCGGCCGCCTGATAGCGCTCCGAATTTTCCGCAATCATGTGGTAGGCAGGTGATGTGGTGTAAGACAGCACCATTTCCGCCTCGCCCTTGGTGAACAGGCTGTAGGCTTCGCTCCAGCCAGGCGTTACCGTCAAAACCTTCGGCGCAAGTTTGGTCCACGCATCGGCGGCCTTGTCGCCATAGATGGACTTCACCCAGAGCACCAGGCCAAGCCCCGGCGTCGAGGTGCGCGGGTCTTCGATGACGATCTTCTGGTCCGGGTTTGCCGCAATCAATTCGGCAAAGCTCTTCGGCGGGTTTTTCACCTTGTCGCTGTCATAAACCACCGCGAAATGGGCAAAGTCATACGGCACGAAAATGTCGTCCATGAATCCGCCCGGCACGGCAAGCCCCGACAGGTCCATTCCGTGCGGCGCAAACAAGCCCGTGGCCTTGGCGTCTTCGGTGAGGTTGGTATCGAGGCCCAGAACGATATCGGCCTTTGTGTCGGCCTGTTCCAGCTTCAACCGGTTGAGAAGCGCCACACCGTCCGTCACGCCAACGAATTCCAGCGTGCAGGCGCAGTCCCTTTCGAAAGCGGCCTTTACCTTGGGGCCGGGACCCCATTCGGATGTGAAGCTTTCATAAGTGTAAACCGTCAGCGTTTCGGCGTTTGCAAATGAAGCAAAGGCTGAGAATAATGCCGTGACGGACAACAATAGTTTTGATCGCCGGATGTTTGATCGCATTGGCACCTCCTGTTGTTCCGGGTGAAGGGGACAGGTGCCGGGGATCGCCACTTGCCTCTAATCCCTCCGCCGGTATGAGCCGGATCAGGTTCAGCGGGTTGGCCTTTGTTGGCCTCTCAGCGATGACGGTCTTTTCAACCGCATGGCACCCCGTTAGAGCAGGACCAGAATTAATGTCCAAATGCGTGGAAAGCAAGCAGATGATTCCGGGAAAGAAATGCGTAATCCTGCTCGGCGGCGACATTGTCCCGACACCACGCCTGCTCAGCCAGTGTCAGGACGCCATGGTACTGGCGGCAGATTCGGGTGTGCGTCATGCGCCGATGCTGGGTCTTGCGGTGGATATTTGGCTCGGCGACTTCGATTCCACAACGCCTTCACTTGCCCTCAAGTTTGAGGGATTGTCGCGCAAGACCTTTCCGAGTGACAAGGATAAAACCGATGGCGAGTTGGCCATTGAGGAAGCGATCAGCCGCGGCTGCACCAGTTTCGTCATGGTGGGCGCATTCGGCGGACCGCGCACCGATCATGCCCTGCTGCATGGATTTCAAGCGGTGGAATTGCGCAAGCGCGGATATGCCGTCGTTTTGTCCAGCGGCATCGAGGAAGCATGGCCGGTCCTGCCCGGCAAGGAGCGCTTCGACATTGATGCTGGCCGCATATTCAGCCTGATCGGCTTCGGGGCGCTCGAAAGTGTCACCATCACTGGTGCGAAATGGCCACTTGATGATCGTTTTGTTGCGGCCGGTTCGTCGTTGACCATGTCAAACGTTGCAACCGGCCCCGTCACGGTAACAATCGGCAACGGGCAAGGCTTGTTCATCACCGGTTCACATGCCAGCGAATAGGTGACGTTTAAAGGGGAACTTTTTTTGGACAATCCCGTTTAACATGATAGAAATCGCCATGGGGCGTGGAAATAAAGGAGACATCGAATGAAGAATTTCTTGGCCATTGTTATGGCTTTGTCACTCTCGACAGCCATTGTTGGCTGCACAACCACTGAACAGGGCGCAACTGCTGGCGCTGTTGGCGGCGCTTTGGTCGGTCAGGCCATCGGCGGCAACACCAAGTCCACGCTGATCGGCGCGGGCGTCGGCGCCGTTGCTGGTGCTCTCATCGGTGAATCGATGAAGCGCAAGGGCTATTGCCTTTACCGGAAGCCAAGCGGCGTGACCTACGAGGCTCCGTGCCCGTGATCCGCACTTGACGGAACAGAAGGCTTGACGCCATCCGTCTGAACAGCCATCAGGACGCTCCTCAACCGGGCTTTGCCCAATGCCGAGCGTCCTTTTTCATTATGGCACCGCCACTTCTCAAACTTGATCGCATTTTCCTGACCTTCGGCGGCAAACCGCTGCTGGACGGCGCTGACCTTGTCGTCTCGCCTGAAGATCGCATTGCGCTTGTCGGCCGCAATGGTTCAGGCAAATCCACCTTGCTCAAGATCGCCGCCGGTCTGGTTGAGCCTATGGACGGCGAGATTTTCAAACACCCGTCCGCGACCATCCGTTATTTGCCACAAGCACCTGATTTCGGTTCGGCCAAAACTGTGCGGGAGTATGCACTGGCGGGCCTTGGACCATCGGACGATCCGCACCGGGTGACCTATCTTCTCGAGCATCTTGAACTCACCGGCGATGAAGAGCCGTCGACGCTCTCCGGCGGTGAAGCCAGGCGTGCGGCATTGGTGCGCGCCATGGCGCCCGAGCCGGACATCCTTTTGCTTGATGAACCGACCAACCATCTTGACCTGACCACGATCGAGTGGCTCGAGGGCGAGCTTGCAGGTTCCCGTTCGGCCTTGATCCTGATTTCACATGACCGCCGCTTTCTGGAAAAAGTCACGCGCAACACCGTCTGGCTCGACCGCGGCCAGACACGTCGCCTTGACAAGGGTTTTGCGCATTTTGAAGAATGGCGCGATGTGCTGTTGGAGGAAGAAGAGCGCGAGCACCACAAGCTCGGCCGCCAGATCGAGCGCGAAGAACATTGGGTGCGTTATGGTGTTACCGCGCGGCGCAAGCGCAACATGCGCCGCATGGGCGAGCTGGCCGACCTTCGCTCGGACTACCGCAACCGGGAAAAGGTCGAGGGCGCCGTCAAGCTTCAGGCTTCAGACGTGCGCGAATCCGGCAAACTGGTGCTGGAAGCCAAAGGCCTCAACAAGGCATTCGGTGACCGCACTCTCGTCTCCAATTTCTCAATCCGCATCCAGCGCGGCGACCGCATCGGCATTGTCGGACCGAACGGCATCGGCAAGACCACGTTGCTGAAAATGCTCACGGGCGAGCTTGTTCCGGATTCAGGAACCTTGCGCCTCGGCGTCAATCTCGACATCGCCACGCTCGACCAGAAGCGCGACGCGGCGGATCCCGAAGAGACGTTGATGCACTATCTGACTGATGGTCGCGGCGAGAGCCTGATCGTCAACGGCGAATTGAAGCATGTCGTCTCCTACATGAAGGATTTCCTGTTCAAGCCGGAGCAGGCCCGCACGCCGGTCAAGGAATTGTCCGGCGGCGAAAAGGCCAGGCTGATCCTCGCCCGCGTCTTGTCCCGCCCTGCCAATTTGCTCATCCTCGACGAGCCGACCAACGATCTCGATATGGAAACGCTTGACCTGTTGCAGGAACTGGTCGCCGGATTTCCAGGGACTGTCATCCTCATCAGCCATGACCGTGACTTCCTTGACCGCACCGTGACCTCGACCATCGCGCCGGAAGGCAATGGCAAGTGGACGGTCTATGCCGGTGGCTATTCCGACATGCTGGCCCAGCGCAAGGCGGCGCTTGCGGAGACGAAAGCTGCAGCCAAAGATGCTGCGCCCAAATCCGCGCCGAAACCGGGTGAGGGCGCTTCTGCCGCCAAGATGAATACGCGTCTGTCCTATAATCAGAAATTCGCGCTCGAAACACTTCCCGGCAAAATCGAGGACGCCACCAAAAAGGCCGCGCTTCTTGAGGCCAAGTTGTCAGACAGCACACTGTTCACCAAAGACCCGGCGGCCTTCAACAAGATCGTTGCCGACCTTGATGTGCTGCGCGAACGCGTCGCCAAGATGGAGGACGAGTGGCTGGAACTGGAAATGTTGAAGTCGGAGATCGAGGGAGCGTAAAGAGCTTGGCGTTGGTCTAATGCGCCGTCGGCTTCGCTGCCAGCTTTGCGCCAATGCTTTCAAGCCTCGCCGCCATTTCCGACAGGGCCCCGGTCAGCGCCGAGTCGTTCTTGTCAGCCTTGGATAGCGCTTCGTCGCGGGTCTTGCGCAGGGTTTCGAGTTCGCTTTCGATGCCCTTGACGCGCTTTTGCAGTTCGACCAGCTCGTCCATCACCATGATGCCGGCCATGACGGTCAGCCGGTTGTCGCCGATCTCGCCAAAACCCTCTTTCAAATGGCCGACATATTTGTCGAAGCGCATCGCGAGGTTTTCCAGATGCGCTTCCTGGCCTTCATCGCATGCCATACGGTAGGTTTTGCCGTCGATGGTGACGTTGACCTGAGCCATTTGAGATTTCCTATCTGTCGAGCACGGCGCGTATGGTTTCCATGGCGGTCACAAGGCGGCGCGAGACTTCCTTGTTGGCCGATGTCAGCCGCTCACCGCGCGCTTCGGAATTGTCGAGCTCCTGCGCGAGGCGCGAACGGTCGGCATTGAGGCGCTGTACCTCTTCTTCGGCCTCGGCATAATTCACGTCCTGCTCGGCCTTGGAGGCGACAGCCTCCTCCATCGCGGCAATCGCGCGGTTCATCCGGTCAAGAACCTGTTTGAGCGTGGGTTGTCCCGTCATCGCCGTTGGCTTTCCCCTCTCGGCCGGTTCGAATCGCGCCAGCCAGATGCCTTTGGTGCTTAGACCATACAATCTGCAGTTCGCAGGCGTCAACAAAAGGGCAAACCGGCAAAAATCTGCGCTGTTCATAGTTCAAATCGAATGAATGCCGGTGTTTTGGGTTGATTGCGCGGTCACTCCTGATAAGAACCCGTGGCGCTTTTACATCAGCGTTTAGCCGGACCTTTTGACCGGTCGGCCGGTCAGTGGTTTCATTTGCCAATTTTTCCTGAAACGGACACACCGATGAGTTCCCGCGAGACCCATGATTTGATGGCCAATGCCATCCGTTCGCTTGCCATTGATGGCGTTGAAGCCGCCAAATCCGGTCACCCCGGCCTGCCGCTCGGCGCAGCGGATGTCGCCACCGTCCTGTTTTCAAAATATCTGAAGTTCGACGCCGCCAACCCGAAATGGCCTGACCGCGACCGGTTTGTGCTGTCAGCAGGGCACGGTTCGATGCTGATCTATTCGCTGTTGCATCTCACCGGCTACGAGGGCGTGACGCTCGACCAGTTGAAGCGTTTCCGCCAGCTTGGCTCGATCACTGCCGGGCATCCGGAGTGGGGTCACACGCCCGGCGTTGAAACCACCACCGGTCCGCTCGGTCAGGGCATTGCCACCGCCGTCGGCATGGCGCTCGCCGAACGCATGCTCAACGCCGAATACGGCAAGAAGCTGGTTGATCACCACACCTACGTCCTCGCCTCAGACGGCGACCTGATGGAAGGCGTTTCCCAGGAAGCCATCGCGATTGCCGGCCACCTCAAGCTGTCGCGCATGATTGTGTTGTGGGACGACAACGGCATCTCGATCGATGGTCCGCTGTCGATCTCCGACTCGGTCGACCAGATCAAGCGCTTCCAGTCCGCCGGCTGGCGCGCCGAGCGTGTCGATGGCCATGATCCTGTCGCCATTGGCGCTGCCATCGAGCGGGCGCAGAAATCGTCCAAGCCGACCCTGATCGCCTGCAAGACGGTCATCGGTTTCGGCTCGCCCAAGCGCGCCGGCACGTCCAAGGCGCATGGCGAACCGCTCGGCGCGGAAGAAGCCGCCGCCACAAAGGCCAAGCTCGGGATTTCGGGCGAAGCCTTCGCCATCGACCCCAAGGCGCTCAAGGCCTGGCGTGAAACAGGCTCGCGTGGCGCGGACGCCCGCAAGGAATGGGAAGCGCGTCTTTCCACCCTGTCCGACGGAAAGCGCGCCGAGTTCGAGCGTCGCATCAACGGCGTCCGTTCGCCGAAATTGGCCAAGGCTGTCGCCGCGCACAAGAAGGCGCTGCTCGCCGCCCCGCAGGCCGTTGCCACCCGCAAGGCTTCGGAACTTGCGCTCGACGCGATCAAGGCTTCGATGCCCGAACTCGTGTCCGGTTCCGCCGACCTGACGCCGTCCAACAACACCAAGGCCAAGGGCTTTGAAGACCTGACGCCCAAGAACTACAAGGGCCGCTATATCCATTGGGGCATCCGCGAGCATGGTATGGCCGCCGCGATGAACGGCATGGCATTACATGGCGGTCTGGTTCCGGCCGGCGGCACCTTCATGGTGTTCACCGACTACGCCCGCCCGGCCATCCGCCTCGCTTCGCTGATGGGCATCGGCGTCACCTATGTGATGACGCATGATTCCATCGGTCTTGGCGAAGACGGCCCGACCCATCAGCCGGTTGAACATCTGGCGGCGCTGCGCTGCATTCCGAACCTGCGCACCTTCCGTCCGTGCGACACCATCGAAACCGCCGAATGCTGGCAGCTTGCGCTGGAACGCACCGACGGTCCGACGGTTCTGTGCCTGACCCGCCAGAACCTGCCGCAGCTGCGCACCAAGGCCAATGAATCTCTGTCGGCCCGCGGCGCTTACGAGCTTTTCCCGGCCGAAGGCGGTAAGGCGCAAGCGACCATTTTCGCCTCGGGCTCCGAAGTTGAAATTGCCGTCGCTGCCCGCACGCTGCTGTCTGACAAAGGCGTCCACGCCCGCGTCGTCTCGGTGCCGTCGATGGAGCTGTTCCTCGCGCAGGACGAAGCGTACCGCAAGTCGGTGATCGGCACCGCGCCGGTGCGCATTGCGGTCGAGGCAGGCCTTCGCTTCGGCTGGGATGCCATCATCGGCGAGCACGGCCTGTTCGTCGGCATGACAGGCTTCGGCGCCTCGGCTCCGGCCAAGGACCTTTACAAGCATTTCGGCATCACGGCGGAAGCCGTCGCTGAAAAAGTCATGTCCCGTCACAATGGCTGACACTCCATTATGGTATCAGCGGGTCTCACTGGATTCCCGCTGAAAGCCGTCCTAAAACGGTTCTGAGGGTATTCCGCCAGATCCGTCCATTTCACCCGGCACCTCCCGCGCCGGCAGTTCAGGAGAGACTTTCATGACCAAAATCCGCGTCGCCATCAACGGCTTTGGCCGCATCGGGCGCAATGTTGTTCGCGCCATTCATGAATCGGGCCGCACCGACATTGATGTCGTGGCCGTCAATGATCTCGGCCCGGTCGAGACCAATGCGCATTTGCTGCGCTATGATTCAGTCCACGGCCGCTTTCCGCACGAAGTGACGGTCAACGGCGATTC
>JBGSHY010000056.1:0-16869 GCA_041751995.1 Rhizobiaceae bacterium
GTGGAAAGCCGCGGCGTGTCAGCGACGCCGACCGCGCCGCGGGCATTCACAGTCTCACCCATGAAAACGACCGTTTCGGCGGATCCGTGGATTTCTGCGAACACCGGATGGTCAAGCGCTGCGCCCATGCGGGCCGCGAGACGGTGGTTGCCTGCCCAGACGTCGCGTCCGTCCTGCCTGCCGGTCATGCCCTCGCTGGTGATGGCCTGCACCCTGTCGGTTTTGATCGGCTTCAGGCCGCGCACGCCAGCTTCGCGCAGGATGGCGTCGGCAACAGGATGTTCGGAATGGGTTTCAAGGCCTGCAAGGCTGGCAAGTAGGGCGTCCTCGTCGCCGTCAACCGTAATGACGCGCACGACGTCCGGCCGGCCTGTAGTCAGCGTGCCGGTCTTGTCGAAAGCGAAAGACCGCACTTCCGCCAGCGTTTCAAGCGCCGCCCCGCCCTTGAACAAGACGCCGCCGCGTGCTGCCGCCGAAAGGGCGGAAAGGATGGCCGCCGGCACCGAAATGACCACGGCGCAAGGGCTGGCGGCAACGAGAAGGGTCGCGGCATGGTAGAGCGCGTGCTTCTGGTCGTAGCCGAGCAACAGGAAGATTCCGTAGGCGGCGATTGAGGCGAGAAGCACGGCCACGGTATAGCGCTGGCCGAACCATTCGCTGAAACGCTCCGAGGGCGCGCGGGCTGCCTGGGCTTCCGTGACCAGCCTGATCATGCGGGCGACCGTACTCTCGGAAAGCGACTGCGTTACCTCCATGTCGATGACATGATGAAGATTGATGGTCGCCTCCAGCACCTGGTCGCCGGCGACCTTGGTGACAGGCAGCGATTCGCCGGTGATGGTCGCCTCGTCAAAAGCACCTTCGCCTGCGACGATCACGCCGTCGACAGGAACGCGCGCGCCCGGGGAAAGCACAACGATGTCGCCGGGTTTCAGCTCTGCAGAGGCAATGTCCAACAGGGCGCCATTGCGGCGGACTGTGGCCTTGTCGGGGCGAAGCTGCATCAGCGCCTCGACCGCCCGGCGCGCGCGGCCCATGGCGCGGTGCTCCAACATGCCGGAAAGGCTGAACAGGGTGAGCAGAACCGCGCCTTCGAGCGGCGCACCGACCGCCGCCGCCGCGACCGCCGCGACGACCATAAGAAGGTCAATGTCGAGGACATGATCATGGATCAGCGAATGCAACGCTGACCAAGCCGATGGCAGGCCCCCGGCGAGATAGACGAGGCCATAGCCGGAAAGCGCAACCGGTTCATTGCCAAACCACCATCCCGCCAAACCGATGGCCATGCCGAGAATTGTCAGGCCAGACAGCCGGACACCCCATTTTTCGGAAGTATCATGGTCGTGCATCGTGCGGTTTCCAGTTGCCCTGCGCTGCTTTATTTTCTCGGACGAAGGCCATATTCCTGCCGGCTTGTCCTTGAGGCAGGACAAGCCGGTCTGGGCCATTCCTGCCCCGATGGCAAACCGGGCATTGCTACCGGCCCCAGCTCCGCAGGCTCGCCCACGTCTTGCGGTCGAGCACGAAGCGTTCGATCGACACCGGCCCTGCGGCCATCGAATTCATCATGCCGTTGCCGGCGTGCTGGAAACCGCTCTTCTGGATGACGCGGCGGGAGGCCGGGTTGGACAGGCGGCAGGAAGCAGTGATCATCGGCACGTCCGTATCGCGGAACGCGAGATCGACCAGCGCATGCGCCGCTTCCGTGGCGAAGCCCTCGCCCCAGAACGGTTCGCCCAGCCAATAGCCGAGCTCGAGGCCGTTGCCCTTGGATGAATCGAGACCCGCGCAGCCGATGAAGCGTCCGGTCGCGGCCATGGTCACGGCATACATGCAGCCGTTCGGCCCGCCGTCCTTGACCCGCTCAATGAAGGAATGCGCGTCACGCAGCGAATAGGGGTGGGGCATGCGCGCGACCATCGAGGCGATTTTCGGGCTGTTGGCCAGAAAGGCGATATCGACCGCATCGTCCTTGTCGGGGCGGCGCAGGACAAGACGCGGTGTGGTGATCAGCGGGACGTCGAGCCGGAAATCCGTACAGTCCGGTTCCAGTTCCTCTATGGCAGCCATGATGTTTCCTCCAGAACAAAAGAAAAAGGGAAAGATGGTTGCCCATCTTCCCCTTTAATCTTGTGCCTGGATTTCCAAACACCGGGTCCGATGGGACGCCGGGGTTTGAAATTACTCCGGCTTTACTCTGCTGCGGCGGCTTTCGGCATGACCGAAACGTACACGCGATTGTTGGCTTTGGTGCGGAATGCCACGACGCCTTCGGTGGTTGCGAAAATGGTATGGTCCTTGCCAAGGCCAACGCCCGTGCCCGGATTCCACTTGGTGCCGCGCTGGCGGATGATGATGTTGCCGGCCAGGACTGCTTGTCCGCCGGACTTCTTCACGCCGAGGCGCTGCGAGGCTGAATCACGACCGTTGCGCGATGAACCGCCAGCTTTTTTGTGTGCCATGGGAGTTCTCCTTCTCTGTCGTTATTCGGCTGCGGCCGGGGCTTCGACGGCTGCGGCCTTCTTGGCGCGAACCGGCTTGTCAGCGGCTTTCTTGGATGGCTTGGCGCCGCCGGTCAGGATTTCGACGATCCGGATGGATGTCAGGTGCTGACGATGGCCGCGGGTGCGCTTGGAGTTCTGGCGGCGGCGCTTCTTGAAGGCGATGACCTTCTTGGCGCGGCCCTGTTCGACGACTTCGGCCGTCACAACAGCACCAGCAACCGTCGGTGCGCCGATGGCAGCCGAAGCGCCTTCGCCGACCATCAGAACTTCGGTGAATTCAACGATGTCACCGGCTTCACCGATGACTTTTTCGACCTTCAAAAGGTCGTTGGCGACGACGCGATACTGCTTGCCGCCGGTTTTGATGACTGCGAACATTTTTTTCCCTTTCGGTGTTCACTAACAAGGCTCGGCACATGTCCGGCTTGTCTTTTTATCCAGTCTGGACCGGTTGATGAAAATGCAAACGGCGCGGAGAGCCCACGCCGAAGCACGGGCGCATTACGGCATGGCAGGAAAAGAGTCAACAAAGAAGCGGCAACTCGGTGAAAAACATGCTTGTTTCAGCGCCAACATACCGCTACATAGCGCTCGCTTTGACCAAAGCATACCCCTTGCGGAGAGGTGGCAGAGTGGTCGAATGCACCGCACTCGAAATGCGGCATGCCTGTGAGGGCATCGGGGGTTCAAATCCCTCCCTCTCCGCCACTAATCGTCTTAAGTGATTGAAATTATTGCGTTATTAATGCACTCGATAATCCAGCCCATCATCCAGCCCCACACGATCGCCGCCGTCCTGACATTCTAATCCCAGAAATCTCATCGGCCGGTGGTCTTCTCACCGTATGCAGAATCAGATAACCATCGTATTGCGCTGACGCATTCCTTCTGGTTTCGCCTCAGTACGCATCAATGGCGCAGGACGTGCCGATTTTTCCGCTAGCGCGGGAGAGGCTCGTCATGTCCCCAATTCCCATACCAACCCAATCCGATCTTTTTGGCGCTACAGATGTGCCGCAGCCGGGCATAGATGCTGCGCCACCAATCATCGACAATCCGTCGCAGGTAACCTCAATCGAGGTTATCTCCGCGAATGAGCCGCAGCCAGATGCCAACGGTTCGGCAAAGAGCAAGCCGAAACTGACGGCAAGCAGTCCTCGTACCCTCGACAGCACCCAGGAATATCTGTCCGACTTTGAAGTCGCCGCTCTCTTCGGCGTTTCCAGGCCAACGGTCTGGCGGTGGAAACTCGAGAATCCTGGATTTCCGAGCCCGAAACAAATCTCAAAGGGGTCAAGCAAGTGGAAGCTGTCTGAAATCCGGGCCTTCCAGAAAATGCTGGATGCCGGACAGCGATTTGAAAAGGATAAAGATAGCCGCGAAGCCCGAATGAGCTGCTCTTGCCCGAAAAACGGAGGGAGCGCAAAATGAGCCGCTCCTATCGCTCCGTAAGGCCCAACACTCACAGACCTTACACGGTCAAGGATGTTCTCGAATTGTACAAAATTCACGAGAATACCTTGGCCAATTGGGAAAAGGCCGGACTGCGGCCTGTCCATGTGCGGGAAACCAAGTTGTTCTGCGGCTCCGAACTGAAGCGGTTTCACGACCAACAATTGCTCAGCAGCAAACCGGAGAAGCGTACCGGTGGGTTCAAGTGCTTCTCCTGCAAAGCTCATGTCATTCCAAGTGTCGAAACGCTTGAACTTGAAGCGCCAGATCGGGGTTTGGGCTGGGCGTTTGCAATCTGCCCGGAGTGCAATGGCCGGATTCAGAAGATATTGAATGAGACGCAATACGACAAGCTCCGAACGTGCGTCCAAAACAACACCAGCCTGCTGTCAATCGACGAAGTATCGGGAGCATTCCCGGTTGGTATTGTGAAAAATGAAGCTTTTTCCGAACAGCCACCAACCTGGAATCCAGAAAACGAGTGGATACTCGCCGAATTTTGGATTTTGTTGAAAGGGTTTGAGCCAAAAACGGCACATGCCATTCTGGCCGCAGTCCGTGATCTGGAGGCAGTTTTTGGCCGCAAGACTTTCTGGACTTTGACTGAACGTGACGTAGACGCGTATCGGGACGATCTGATCAGGCGAGGCAGAATCACTGGCGACGGCAGCATCAGTCGCTCTACGATTCGGCATCGCGCCTCTTATGTCAGGACTTTCCTCGACTGGCTTGTTGATCAGGATCTCGGACGCGAAATGCCGAGGCTGTTGAGTAGCTATCTTGTCTTGCGCCGAAGCCACGTCGCCGAGGCCCTTCAACCTCCGCCGAGGGACATCCCGACAAGAGCGGAACTCGAAAGGATTCTCACCAAAATGCCTGTGAAGACGCTGATCCAGCGGCGGGATCGGGCAATCGTTGCGGCCAGCAATCTGTTTGGCACCAGATCCAACACAACAGCCTCGCTGCGGATCGGCATGATCGATATTGCTGCACGAAAAGTCTTGCTGGACACAACGGTGGTTCGCATCAAGAACTCGAAGAGCGAATCGCCTGCCTGGTTCCTTGGACAAAAGCTGGCTGAGGATATTGTTGTGGCCTGGATAGAAGAGTTGATCGCAAAAGGCGGGCAACCCGATGACGCACTCTTTCCGCCAGACCTCAACCTGGCCCATGAGAAGAGACTGACCCGAACATCTCCAGGCTCTATCGAGCCATGGAAAACGGATGCCAGTGTCAGGCGGGCATTTCGAAATGGCTGCAAACAGGCAGGAGTGATTTACTTCAACCCGCACTCCATCAAACATTACCTCAAGTCCGTACGTGATGAGGTTTGCAGAACACCCGAACATCGTAAGGCGTACTCATACAATCTTGGCCATGAGAATGAAAAGATCACAGAGGTGAACTACAACAAAATGACGGACGCCCGCCGCGATGCGATCTTCAGGACACTTCACGCAGGCAATGTTGAAACCGAGGATGAGAAGGATTTGCTCCTTGCTCTCCATGAGTATCAGCTCATCCCAGGTACGCCGGATCATGAGTTGGCGCTAAAACTTGATGAACAGCGGCGACTGCGCCGGAAAGGCACCAAGTAAAAACCCGGAATGTTGACGACTTGCGAAAGCTGGTTTGCCTAAATGGCGATTTCCTTCCTGTGGATTGGATGAGCTTGTCTGTGGTTGCCGGGCCGAGAGGAATTTTCATTTCCAAATTGGGATCGGTGGGAAGTGAAGCAGGTGGCTTCTTGGCCGAGGCAAAAACGGCGACATGACCCAGATTGCCTAAATTCCCAATTTGCCTGCAAACCAGTCATTCGCAGCGACTTTCAGGAACGACCGAGATGGGGCCGTAAGCGGACTGTCGGCTGGTGGGATATCCAAATGAGAAAGCGGACAATCAACCAAATAGTATGCCGACGCCTCGACAGCTCATGCAGTCAGTTGTGCCGAGTATTCTGACGACGGATAGTCGGCAGGGCCACCGGATGCTAGAAATTCCGCGCCAAACGATGGGCCGCATAAACGGCGTGGGCAATCAGGCCCGGTGCGACGCAGTCGCCGATTGGATCAACGGAACGAATACCGGCCTTGGACAGACTGACGGGATCATACAGCAGCTGGTCTGCCAGCCCATTTTGCGGGATCCTATCTGCAATGATCACGAGATGGTCGATTGCGCATTTCAGGGGGTCACCTCCCAGCAATGACACGAGCAGTGCCTGGCCATCAGATGTCGCTGAGAGGTCTCGACCAGCGATCATTTCAACGCCAATCTCAGTCAGGCGACGCAGAACACGATTTTGTTCCAGTGTCAGGCTGAGAAAACCGGCGTGCGTCAGCGCCGGGGTGGAGAAAACCACCTTTGCGCCGGACAGTTGGAGTCTTTCAGCGATCAGGCCGCCCATGTATCCGCCTTCGGTATCGTGGACAAGAATTCGCCCCTTTGGTTGAAGGCCATCCATGATGTCGTCTGGCGTCAACACCGTCATTGTGATGGACCCGCTGCGTTGTCCGTCGCGCGTCACGATGCTTGGCCGCCACCGCGCGCCAGTGGCGATGACCACGCGCTCTGCGCCGAATCCCAGAATGTCTTCAAGCTGCATCGGGCTTGCAGGAAAAAGATCGACGTTGGTCAACTTTTTAAGCTGGCCGAGCCGGTAGTCACACACGCGGGCCCATGCCGCGATACCTGGCAAAGTCGCTTCCCGCGACACGCGGCCGCCGAAGGCATTGCTGGCTTCGGCAAGCGTAACGTGATGGCCCCGCCGTGCAAGCGACAGGGCGCACTCAAGGCCAGCGGGCCCGCCGCCCACAATCAGCACCGTGTCATCAGAGCGGCGAGCGGGCATGGTTTCTGGGTGCCAGCCGGCACGACCTTCTTCCATCATTGTCGGGTTTTGTGTGCAGCGGATCGGCACAAAGCTGTTTTCGCACGACAGGCAGATGTTGCAGCCAATGCATTCGCGAATATCGTCTGTACGCCCTTCGGCGATCTTTCGTGGCAGGAACGGGTCGGCAATGGAAGGCCGGGCTGCACCTATAAAGTCCAAAATGCCGCGCTTTACTTGACTGACCATCGTATCTGGCGAGGTGAATCGTCCCACGCCGACCACTGGCTTGCCGGTGATCTGTTTGACAAAGCGCACGAAGGGCTCCTGATAGCCCTCTTGTGAAAACCTCGCCGTCTGGCTGTCATTTGACCAGTCGGACAAGTTCACGTCCCAAAGGTCCGGCAGATCCTTGAGGAGTTCAACAACAGCGGCCCCTTCGCCGTCATGGGTGAGGCCGTCTGGTCCGAGGAATTCCTCCACCGCAAAGCGCAAGGCCACAGCGCAGCGATCGCCGACCGCGTCTTTCGTGTCTTCCAGCAATTCACGCAAAAGCCGCACGCGGTTTTCCAGACACCCGCCATACTCGTCGGTCCTGTCGTTGAACCGCCGCGCCAGAAAGTGCGAGGCGATGGACAGGTTGTGGCTGGCATAGACATATATGATATCAAACCCCGCGGCTTTGGCACGCAACGCTGCGGCTCGGTGATCCTGGCGCAGTTTACGAATGTCTGATTTGTCCATAGCGCGGGCCTGTACCGGCTCTGTCGATTCAATGAGCAAACGCGATGATGGCGCAATGCTGTGCCGCCGCGATGTGCGGTTGGCGGAGTAAAGTCCCATATGCGCAAGTTCGGCCCCTGCAAGCGCGCCATGCTTGTGAACCAAATCTGCCATGCGCGCCTGGCGGGCGATGTCTCCATCGCTCCCAAGGCGCAGAGCTGGATAGGGTGAGATATCGGCATCCAGCGAGATTTCGATGTTTTCGGTGCAAACCACGCCCCAACCGCCCATCGCTTTCATTTCTCGCATGGCGGCCACATCGGCGGGCGCGCGGTCGGCAATGCCGGTGCAGTGCGGCACTTGGTAGAACCGGTTTGGCGCTGTCACCGGTCCAATGCGGACCGGTTCAAACAGCACGCTGTAGCGTGGGTCCATCCTTGGTTTTACTTCGCCAGCGCCGCGGCAACAGCTGCTGCTGCATCGCCGCCGTCAAAGGTCGTTACCCCTTCGAGCCATGGCTTGACGGCATCAGGATTGGCCTTCAACCACACAAGCGCAGATGCTTTGGGGTCGGCATTGTCCTTGAGAACCGGCTCCATCATGGCGCTTTCCATGGCGAGATCAAACTTCAGATTACTGACCAATTTTCCGGCATTCGGGCATTCACCTACGTAACCTGCGCGGGCCAGTGTGTACACTTTGGCAGAGCCGAAGCCTGAATCGCCCATGCCGTCAAGGTAGGCGATTTTCATGCTGGCCATGACCGGGTGAGGAGTCCAGCCTAAAAAGATGACCCATTCATTCTTGGAAATCGCTTTTTCGGCTTCGGTGAGCATGCCTGCTTCGGAACTTTCCACAAGTTCAAACCCTGCAAGATTGTTCTTCGGATCGGCGATCAATTCTCCAACGATGCGGTTGCCTTCGTCGCCTGGTTCAATGCCGAAGATCTTGCCCCTGAACTTGTCCTTGTGAGCTCCGACATCCGCCAGGCCTTTCACACCGGCATCGGACACATACTGCGGCACGACAAGGCCGTAGCCTGCGCCATCAAGATTGAGACCGACCGTATCAAGCGATTTTTCTGCAGCATAGGGTGCCATTTCAAGCGTCATGCTGGGCATCCAATTGCCAAGAAAAACATCAATATCCTTGCTCTTCAAGGATGCCAACGCGACCGGCACCGACACTGTCTTCACATCCGGCACATATCCGAGGGCCTCAAGTACAATTGCAGCGGTACCAGTGGTGACTTGGATGTCGGTCCAACCGACATCGGCAAAGCGGACTGTTTTGCAGCTTTCGCTGTCAGCATAAGCGCCTACCGTGCCGATGAGCAGTGCAAGGGTGGACAGCAAGAGTTTCTTTTTCATTTCAGTTCCTCTCTGTTTGTATGATCGATGTTTCCGATGAAGCTACGCCGCCTCCCGCGGTATGGCCTCACCGCGGGCATTGGCCAGCAATGCCGCGGCGAGAGCAGGACGATTGCCTGCATAGTTGCGGCTGATTTCGCGGCCGCGCTGGCGTGATGCCCAAAAAGGATCGGCCATAAGCGCAGCGTCCACGGCTTGCGGCAGGTGCCTGCCGCGGATGAGGTCGGACATGCGCTCAGCAAGGGCAAGGGTCGGCGCATTCAGATCGCCGGCGGTTGCCTGCGGCATCAGAGAGGCATCAACGACGCGCAGGCCCGAGACGCCGCGCACGAGGCCTTCCGGTGTTGTCACCGATTGGTCATCGTTGCCCATCCGGCAGGTGCCGCAGGGGTGATAGGCACTTTCGAGTTTGCTCTTCATGAAGTCATCAAGTGCATTGTCGCTGGCGTCAGCGCCCGGCGCCAGCTCCTTGCCGCGATAGGGGGCAAAGGCCGGTTGGCTGAATATCTCGCGCGTCAAAGCGATACAGGCGCGGAATTCCTGCCAGTCATCTTCGTGTGACATGTAGTTGAAGCGCACGCGCGGCAAGCTTTCAGGATTGGTATCGCGTAACCTCACATGCCCCCGTGACTTGGAGCGCTTGGTGCCGACATGCACTTGGAAGCCGTGACTTCTGGCCATCGTTTGGCCGTCGTAGGAAATGGCGAGCGGCAGGAAGTGGTATTGAATGTCCGGATAGACAATGCCGGCGCGGCTGCGGATATGACCGCCGCTTTCAAAATGATTGGTGGCGCCAAGGCCGCCCTTTGTGGCGAGCCATTCGATGCCGATTCTGGCCTTGCCCCAAAGGCTTTGCGTGGGGAACAGCGTGATGGGCTTGGTGCACTCCATCTGAAGATAAAGTTCCATATGATCCATCAGGTTTTCGCCAACTTGGGCAGCATCGAACAGGACGGGAATGCCGTGCGCAGCAAGTTCAGCGGCAGGGCCTATCCCTGAGCGCTTGAGAATGACGGGCGACATGATCGAGCCGGCAGACAAGATGACCTCGCGGCCGGCCTTCGCCTCCTGCACCTGCCCGGCAACGATGAAGCGGACACCGGTCGCCCTTTTGTCATCGAACAGGACGTTGTCGACGACGGCGCCGGTGATAACCTTTACATTGCCGCGGGCCATAGCGGGGCGCAAATAGGCGCGGGCCGCGCTCATGCGCAGGCCATCACCGACATTCATTTCCATCGGACCGAAGCCTTCATGCTGCAGCTCGTTCATGTTGGGGCTGCGCGCATATCCGGCTTCCACGCCGGCTTCGATGAAGGTCTGATAAAGCGGGTTTTTCTCCAGGCCACGTTTGATCTTGACCGGGCCGTCTGTGCCGCGCAGCAGTCCGCCGCCCTGTACAGCTTCGAGGCGCTGAAAGTAGGGCAGCACACTGGACCAGCGCCAGCCATCGGCACCGAGAGCCTCCCATAATTCATAGTCCATTGGATTGCCACGTACCCAGCACATGCCGTTGATCGATGAGGAGCCGCCGAGGCCCTTGCCGCGCGGCAGGTTGACCTCACGGCCATCGAGGCCGGGCTCGGCTTCGGTCTTCATGCCCCAGTTGAAGCGTTTGGTGTTCATCGGGATGGAGAGCGCCGAGGGCATGTCCACGATGACGGACCTCTCGCTGCCACCTGCTTCCAGTACGAGGATGCGCAACGACGGATCTTCTCCAAGTCGGTTTGCCAGCACGCAGCCGGCCGAGCCAGCGCCTACGATGATATAGTCAAATGTTCCTGAGGCGGGCATTGGCGGCCTCAAGCGATGATGACGTAGTATTTCAGCATGGGCACCGGCTGGTTCCAGACACCTTTGAAGCCTTTGGGCACGAAGAATGAATCGCCCTTGCGATAGGTTTCGCTGCCCCCTTCCCATTCGAGCGTAACTTCGCCTTCCAGGACAATCATGAACTCATCGGCGGGATAGTCGTCATAGCGTTCTGTGTAAGGGCTGCAGCGCCAGATGCCGGTGCGCACGCCGTTTTCGGGCCGCGTAAACCAGGCGTGATCGAGGCCAACCGGTTTGCCAGACAGCAATTCGGCATGTTCGAGCGCTTCATCGGGCAGGCTGAGCCAACCGTCTGGGCCTGTTGCGGAAAAACGGATCGGTTTGTTCAAGGGGCGCTCCTGAGCTTCATGCTGCACAAGAATGCTAGGGGGTGACAGGCGGGGTGACAAGTGACATGTCGTCGACTAGAGTAACCAGAAGTTACGGAGACATGATGCGCAGGCAACACTCACTTACCGCGTTGCGGGCGTTTGAATGTGTCGCACGCCTGAAAAGCATTTCTGCAGCTGCAGAGGAATTGCGCGTCACGCGGCCGGCAGTTTCCAAGCAAGTGACGCTACTGGAGCGATCGATGGAAGTTGCGCTTTTGACGCGCACGGGCAATGCCATCCATCTGACTGCGCAGGGCGAGGTGCTGTATGACGGTTTGCGGCGAGCTTTTGACATCATGACGTCCACTGTGGAGGCGGTGACCAAGCCAAATCAAAAAGACAAACGCTTGCGCATACTTGTTTGCCGCGATTTTGCGTCGAGTTGGCTGGCTGGTCAGGTCGGAGCGTTTTTGGTCGAGAACCCCGGTGTGGCGCTCGAGATCACTGCGGAGAAGAACGGAACTCTTAGACTTGATGAGAACTTCGACTTTCGCATTTTCTATGGATTAACCGGACAAATGGCGGGCAATGATCTGGTCGAAATCGAATTGTGCAAGTGGATCGACATTCCAGTTTGCACCGAGTCATTTGCCCAACGCTACCTCGATGATGGTAGGAAACCGTGCGAGGCGCCCTTTCTGATCGATGCAAACTACGATGTGTGGGATGAATGGTGCGAATACGCGGGCTTTGATGCCGGGGGGGCGCGGACGCACATAACGATGTTCAACGAGACGACACTTTGCCTCTCCGTCGCGGCATCGGGCGGCGGCCTGACATTCGGCGACAGCTTCCTGACCTTGCCCGCAATAATCTCCGGAGACTTGATTGCACCGTTTCCTGCGGGCCTGATGAGCGCCCAGAGTTACTTCATGTACACTTCGCCAGTGAACCGGCCATCGAAAGCGGCGGTAAAATTTGCCGATTGGCTGAAAAGCGCGATCGAATTTTATGATGGCACTGTCCATAAGGTGCTGAGTGAAAGGAATGTTGCAGTCTTGACTAGAAACAAGGGCGAACTCAATGCAGGATAAAAGGGTAACTCGTAGCGTGCCTATGGCTTCTGCATCATAGTTCTAATCTTGGGAATCGCCATCTACAGAAGTTTGGGCAGAATTCGCGAAACACATCCCTACGCAACACTGCGACTCCCGCTTTCTGGTGCCGCAAAAGCAAAACCTGCGTCTGACTTGGGTGAGCCTTGCCATCTGGCAGGGTAGGGGCCGGGGGCAGAATGGCAGCTGCTGGGCTGTACAATATGGAAGCAGCCGTCAGGAAAAGTCGGACCGGACGGCCCATGGCGGTCCTCTATGCAAATTTCTTCGGCTCGATCGTCATCGTCTGGGCGTTCTTGCGCTTGCGGTCCGGCATGGTCTGGATGGGCCGCTACGCCGCCGCCGCCCGGTTCATGTTCAGCGCAGCGATGATCCAATCCCTGACAAGCGGGGCGAGCCCGTTGCTGTGGGGCTTTCTCGTCATCGAGTTGACCTTTGGCATCCTTCAGCTTCTGCCATATGAAAGCACTGCGCTTCAGACCCCGGCGTAGGTCTGCGCTATGCGCCAAAAGCTGCACTTTGCTCGCTGGAATGGCGAAAACCAAGTTAAGTTGGCACTGGTTCAAAACACGATGTAGACTGTGCATGGCTTACTCCGCTTTGCGTGCTGGCCCATTTTACGGCGGGCAGGCAGCGCGAAGGTGTGCTGTCAGCCTAGCGTGGCATGACCACAAACGACCGTTTTTGACCAAGGGTATGGGTATGAGGTTTTTGTCCGACTGCGCCAACGCTCGCAGGACGCGCCCGGCCCAAATCGGACCTTCGAAAGCGTGGTGCCTCGAATAGTCAAAATCAGGGCTCCTGGCTTCTGCTGCCTTTGCGCGAACACCCAACAAAGGAAAGGTGATCACTTCGAAGAAAAGGAGACGGGGAAATATTGGCACTGATCAAACGTGATAGATTGCGACCGCTGAGGCAAGCAATGCCAAAGCGCGAGTGGGCAACCTCTCCGGGAAGAGGAAGGAGCAGTTTTGGTGAGCGCTGCAAATGGATTCAACCGGCCAGATACTGTCTCAATCCTAGAGCAAGGCCGTCAAAGACCGCGCTGATGGCGGGTTGATGCCGCTGGTCCTCATGGACCGCCAGCCAAACGTCCAGATCGAAGGCAATCATTCCCTCGAGTACTGGCACCAAATCTGGGTTTCGACGAGCTATCCCAACTTGGACAATTCCTATTCCTATACCGGCCTTGATGGCCTCCAACTGAGCGACATCATTGTCCGAGCGGAATGTGAACATTTCTCGCTTTATTGGGAGTATTGCCTGCGACACTGAACGCGCGGAATGATCATCTCGATCAAATCCGATCAGATGCGCCTCCAGCAATTCGTCGATGTTTGTTGGCGTGCCAAAGTGCGCGAGGTAGCTATGATGGGCAAAGATGCCCAAGGGCGTCACCCCAATCTTGCGTGCGACCAGACCATCCTGGACAGGCCGTACCATCCGTACCGCGATGTCAGCATCGCGGCGCAAGAGATCGTCGTTATGGTTGCTGAGAACCAGTTCGAAAGTTATCTCGGGGTGCGCGTGGCGGATGGCAGTCAGAATACGCGGCAACACTGCGATACCCATAATTTCGCTCGCCGCAATGCGCACAGTCCCACGCGGCGACTTAACATCGCCTGTCGATTCAGCAGTGCGGATTAGCGAGGCCATGGCGGCTTCCATCGCTTCTGCCGAGGAAAGTAATGAACGTGCCGCTTCGGTCGGTATCAATCCAGATGGTGAACGGGTGAACAGTGCGAGTCCAAGCGCCGCTTCGATTTCATCGACGTGTCGACCAATTGTAGGCTGCGTCAGACGTGTGGTTCGGGCGGCGGCAGAGAGGCTGCCGCCGCGCATCACAGCGAGGAATGATCGAACAAGGCTCCAGTCGGACAAAGCAGTCATACAATTTTGTATATCAACTATACTTATGTATGCAATGTTCAATAACTCCGCTTTGGCGCAAAACCTCCTCAGCTTAGGAGGCACCGTCATGCAAACCCTGTCCAAAACCCCAACCAACACAAACACCGCAGGGCCGAAGGGCCTTCCTTTAGGCAGTTCTTTCCTCACCATGAGCACACTCCTGCGCATGGAAGGCCTCGTCTACCTCTGCGGTGGAGCGCTCGCCTATTTCCAATTCGGGGGCGGCTGGCTGGTTTTCGCGATCTTCTTTCTGGCACCGGACGTAAGCTTGGCGGGCTATCTCTTGAACGCCAGGATCGCCGCAATTGTCTACAATGTGGCCCACAGCACGCTTGGCCCCTTGGTCTTGGCGCTGGCCGCTTACACCGTTGGTTGGCATGCAGGTGGCCTCGCCGCCGCGATCTGGTTCGCTCATATCGGGTTCGATCGGGTTCTGGGTTATGGGCTGAAGCACTTCAGCGGTTTCGCAGACACCCACCTTGGCCGCATCGGCAAAGCGTGAATTCCACGTTTTCCCAGATCAGCTAACGCCCAAAAGGGAGCATTGATACTATGACAGTTGCAGTCCCGCAGTCCCGCTTCGCAGACACGCTGATCTATATCCTCTCGCATCGCGCAACCCATGTCGCAACATTGGTCTGGGTGTTGGCCAACGCCGCAGCCTATTGGCTCGGGAGAGGATCAATCCCATTTGATATGCCACCGATGCATGATGTGCCATTCGGCACAAGGATGCTCATTCCCACCATCAGCTTGATCGAAGTGCTCGCTCTGATGGGGATTGCTTTCTGGATTACCCGCAAACGAGATGTACAAGATGGAAGCAGCCGTGAGGAAAAGTCGGACCGGACGGCCCATGGCGGTCCTTCGCCGCAGCCCAAACGAACAGCGACATTGCGCGAATCGCAGTCGCCCCAACAAATTTCTTGTCAAATGAACCAGCTTGCAACCGCTGGCCCGCCAGTGGCATCACGCGAGCCTACCGTCGAGCTTCGAGAAAAATCTCACATCACCATTGACACGTTAGAGTAATAGCTCTAGTTCTCGATTTAGAGCAATAACTCTAACGGACGCCTGCTGTGAGCACTGATACCAAGACACGCATCCTCGACGCTGCCCTGACGCTGTTCAACGAACGCGGCACGTCGAATGTCACCACCAACCACATCGCCGAGACGCTGGGGATGAGCCCCGGCAATTTGTACTACCACTTTCGCAATAAGGCCGAGATTGTGCGCGGGCTGTTCGCCCGCATCACGGGCGAATGGGCTTCCAACTACGCAGTGCCTCCCGCGACCATGCCCAGCTTTCAAATGATGGAGGCCATGGTGGCCGGTAATTTTGAAATCCAGGCTCGCTACCGTTTCTTCTTTCGCGACCTGACTCTTTTGTTCAACGCCGATCCGGAGCTTGCGGCGGCCTATCGCAACAGTCGTGCGAATGGCATTGGCAATACCAAATTCCTCATCAACCTCTTCACTGAGGCGGGAGTGCTGACTCCCTTGGCCGATGACGAGGCGCTGGACGATCTCACCCAATTGCTCTGGCTGGTCGGCGACTTCTGGCTTGTTTTCAAAGACACCGGCGGGGCTGACTTCAGCCCCGCCGATACAGAACAGGGCGTGCGGCTATTCCGACGCCTTTTCACCCCTCATCTCAATGGAGATTGGAAATGAACGCTTCTCGCACAGCTGGCATCCTGCTAGTTGCCGTGCCGCTGATCTTTACTGCCGGTTTTGCCGGCCTGCAGATGACCTTCGAGTATCCGGATATTCTGCGCAAACCCGCGGGCGAAGTGTTGACCCGCTTTGCTGGTGCCGGTGCCGACCTGCACATCTATTGGTATGCCATGATGTTTGCGGCTCTGATGATGATCGGCGCCGCGATAGCCGCGGGCCTGCATTTCTGGAAACGTGACAGCCTGATCGCCGCCCTTGCAATCGGGGCAGGCGTTCTTGCCGGTCTGGTTCAGGCGCTGGGTCTGCTGCGCTGGGTGATGCTGGTGCCGGGTTTGGCCGCAATGTATGTGGCACCGGGCGCGACCGAAACCGAACAGACGATGGCTGTCGCCCTGTTCGATGTCGCAAACCAGTATCTGGGCATGGGCGTTGGCGAACACCTTGGCTACTTCTTTACGGCAATCTGGACCGCCTTGGTCGCGGCCCTTGTCTTTGGAACAAACCGCATAATCGCCGTCAGCGGCTTTCTGATTGCGGCGGGCGTGTTGTCAGGCATGCTAGAACCCTACGGCGTTCCGATGACAGGTACGATCAACTCCATCAGCTATTCGCTCTGGGCGCTTTGGACACTGATGCTCGGCGTAGTCGTCCTGCGCGACAAGCACCTGTCGCTCTCCAATTCCGGAGGGAGATCATTATGACTGCTGTCGACACCAAGTCGTCCAATAACACTGTCCCGGTCATTGGATATGGTGCCCTCGGACGCGAGATCGTCACCCAGTTGCTTGCTGCAGGTCGCGGGGTCCGGGTGATCCAGCGATCAAAGCCCACAGACCTGCCGCCCGGCGCGGGCTTTGTCGCTGCCAACATCATGGACCCAGCCGCCATCACCGCTGCCACGACAGGTGCCAAGACGATCATTTGCGCCCTCGGTCTGCCCTATTTCGCTGATCTGTGGGCAACTGGCTGGCCGCTTGCCATGACGAACCTGCTCGCCGCCTGCGAGGCAGATGGCGCAAGGCTGGTGTTCGCTGACAATCTTTATCTCTACGGCCCGCAGAACCGGCCGCTGACTGAGGATCTCCCGGCGGTGGACTATGGCCGCAAACCGAAAGCGCGGGCTGCGGTCACCCGGCTG
>JBGSHY010000057.1:0-7526 GCA_041751995.1 Rhizobiaceae bacterium
CCGGCGGCAACGCCGACAGCGGCTGCCCCGGCTGCGATGGTTCCCAGACTGCCTTCGTGTGTCGAAAGGGCTTCATAGAAGCTGCCCTTGTCCCAGAAATGAGGTTCTGAACAGCCAAGGCAGCCATGGCCGGACTGGATCGGGAACGACACGCCGCCATTCCATTTGACCGTGGCGCAGGAATTGTAGGTGGTCGGACCCTTGCACCCAACTTCGAACAGGCAGTAGCCATTGCGCGCGCCCTCATCGTCAAAGCTCTTGGCGAACATGCCGCGCTCATAAAACGGGCGGCGATAGCAGCGGTCGTGGATCGTCTCGCCGTAGAAGGCGAGCGGGCGGCCGAGCGCATCAAGATCGGGGATTTTCCCGAGCGAAAGAATGTACGAAATTGTACCGGTCATGACTTCGGGAATCGGCGGGCAGCCGGACACATTAATGATCGGCTTGTCCTTGATGATCTCGCCGACGCCGACAGCGCCGGTTGGATTTGGCTTGGCCGCGGGAATGCCGCCGAATGTCGCGCAGGAGCCCATGGCGATGATGGCCAATGCGTCCTTGGCGGTCTCGCGCAGAACGTCCAGATTGCTCTGGCCGCCGGACGCGGAATAGACGCCGCCGTCCTTGAGCGGAATGGCGCCTTCGACAACAAGGACGTATTTGCCCTTGTTTTCCGCCATCGCCTGTTTGCGCGCTTCCTCGGCAGCAAAACCTGACGCATTCATCAGCGCTTCCGAATAGTCCAGCGAGATGAAGTCAAAAATCAGATCCTCAAGATTGGGCGAGAAAGACCGGGTGATCGATTCCGTACAGCCGGTGCATTCCTGGAACGAAAGCCAGATCACCGATTGGCGACGGGCATTCGCCAGCCCCTGAGCGAAAACATCGGTCATCGACGCGGGAAGCGCCATGATTGACGCCACATAGGTCGAGAATTTCAGAAATGAACGGCGCGAGACGCCTTTTGCGGCAAGCTGCTCGCCCAAGGTGGCCGGAGCCCCGACCATCCCCGATTCAACAGAAAACGGATCCCTGAACAGTTTCATCACTAGCGTCCTTCAAGGGTGGTTTGATTTTCAGAAGGCAGGGCGGCATCCGCCGACACATTCAGGGCAAGCCGCAACCGCACAGCTGAATCACGGATGTCATCGACATGGGCCATCAGGATTTCCGGCACCCGCCCGATGACGATCTGGTCGGCAATTGCCGCGCCGGAACTCGAAAAATGGCGAATGCGCCAGACGCCCGAATAGGCGGTTTCCTTGACCGAGCTTTTGCCGGAAGCCGATATTTCGGCGAAGACTTCGCCTTCGCCGAGCCTGTCTTCAATTGTGGCCAAATCTTCAGCGGAAAGCGGCAGCCCGCGAAGGTCAATTACGCCATGATCGCCCGTTTCCGACAGGACGCCAAGCAGGCTGGCGACTTCCGCCAAAACGGCATCGGGCAGGCTTGCCGCGTGTGTTGCATCAGCCTGAATATTCATGTCGCCACCTCGGCAATCCGGTCATTTACCAAGGCGCAGGCGGCTTCCACGGCCGCTTGTACCCGCGTCGTCGGGTTCAGTCCCCAATCAGTGGAGGAAGGCTGGACCGCCACGAGAAACCGCGTCAGCGGGCTGTTGCCGGACAGGCGGGCGGCGCACAAAAGGTCAGACATGGCGACCTCGTGCACGGTGCTTTTGTGGCGGCTTAAATGGGCATCCATATCCTCGCCTGCGAAAACACGAAGCGTGCCGGGCTGTTCGTTGAGTTCTGCCGCGTCCACCACGATCAGATGGTCGGCGTCTTCAATGTCCGGCAGCAGGGAAAGGCCAATGGTTCCCCCGTCAAGAAGACGGGTGGTCGAACCGGAAACTTCCGAAGCCCGCAAAGCATCGACAACATGCACGCCAAAGCCATCGTCACTCAGAAGCGTGTTGCCGATTCCGATGACCAAAACGGACTGCAGTTGTTTTCGGGGCTTGTCCATAAATGTGAAGCTAAGTCGCAATTAACAGACTGCATTTGCGCCAGATCAATCTCTGTGCGCATATTCGAATAATATGTTGCGGAATGCGGTCCACCTGGGGAGAACGACATGTGTCTGGGAATTCCAATGCGCATCGCCGAGATCACCGGCTACAATGCAGTGTGCGAAGCGCGCGGCATCAAGCGCAACATCAGCCTGTTCATGATGCAGCATGAACCGCTGTCCGTCGGCGATCTTGTCATGGTGCATTCCGGGCGGGCGCTGGAGAAAATGTCAGAAGAACAGGCTGCCCTTTCGTGGGAGGCCTATGACGAAATCTTGGCGCTTGAAGACCGGGAAAACGCACCGGCCTAGCGCATTTCCGGTACGTTGTAAGCCGCCTCCGGATAAGGTTTGCCGATCAAGGGCAGCAATGACGGCCCTTGCCGGATCAGGAATTGGTTGAACGCCGCCATCACCGGCGTTTCCCGCCGGTCGGCGCGCGACACGGAAAACCATTGCCGCCGGATCGGCATGCCGACGACATCGAGGATGACCAGCTTGCCAAGATCCAGCTCCTGTTCGACGGTGTGGGCGGAAATGAAGGCGATGCCGAGACCGGCAATAACCGCCTGCTTGATGGTCTCGTTGGAATCCATCACCACGCCAAGATTTTCCAGTTTTTCCGGCACTGATCCGAAAAACAGCTCCAGAGAGATGCGTGTGCCCGACCCAGCCTCGCGCACAATGAATTTTTCCTGAATCAGCATCTCTTTTGAGATGTCGTGCATATTTGCCAGTCTGTGATCTGCGGGTGCGACGATGACCAAGGGATGATCGCCGAAAATGGCGGAGCGAACGGAGATATCGCGCGGCGGCCTACCCATCATCGCAATATCCAGGTCGTGGCGGCGCAAGGCGTCAATGGTCTGTTGCCGGTTGCCGACGCTCAGCTGAATATCGATGCCCGGGTGATGCTTGAGAAATGCCGAGATCATCCGCGGCGCGAAATATTTGGCCGTCGAGACGACGCCAAGGCGCAGTGATCCCAGCCGCACGCCGCGCAGCGCGTCCACCGTATCCACCATTGTTCGCAGGGCTTCATCGACCGCGTCGGCTGCGGCAAGCACCGCCATACCTGCGGCAGTCAGACGCATGCCGTCATTGGTGCGGTCGAACAGCGACATGCCAACCGCTTCTTCAGCCTGTTTCAGCTGCAGGGTCACGGCAGGCCCTGTAAGGCCCAACTGCTTGGCGGCATTGATGATTTTGCCGTTCTCGTTGATCGATTTCACGGCGCGGAGCTGGCGGACGGAGATGTTTTGCATTCGATAGAATAAGAATATCTTACTTAATCTGTAAATAGAATAAATTTTACTTTGCTCTCCAATCAGGAAAGCCTCCGTTTGCCGGGAGAAGGCGGGAACCAACCGGTTCCGGGAGGTAATGATGGGTGTTTCAACACTTGATGCGTGGCTGAATTCCTATTGCGGCAATGGTGACGCGATGCGGATGGCTGTTGCCGATACGGTGCGGCATCTGGCGACGGCAGCTTCCAACGTCCGCAAAGCGATTGGAGAGGGCGCGCTCGGTGTCGCTTTCGGCGGCACGCGTGGCAATGCCAACAGTGATGGTGACATCCAGAAAGACCTCGATGTCCTGGCGGACGATGTCTTCCTGACTGCGATGCGCGATTCGCCCGTCGCCTATTATGCCTCGGAAGAGCTGCATGATCCGGTCGAGCTGGACCGCGCCAAGCCTTTGGCGCTGGCAATTGATCCACTTGACGGTTCATCCAACATCGACACGAATGTTTCGATCGGCACGATTTTCTCAATCCTCCCGGCGCTCGGGAGCATGACAGACACATTTCTCCAGTCCGGCCGTGCGCAGCTCGGGGCAGGGTTCTTTATTTTCGGCCCCCAATTCGCTTTCGTGGTTTCGCTTGGCAAAGGCACCAGCATCTTTGTCTTTTCCGCCCGCCTCGGAACCTTCGTCCAAGCCTATGAATCGCTGCAGATCGGACCGGACGCCAAGGAGTTTGCGGTCAACACGTCGAACTACCGGCATTGGGATGAGGCCGTGCGGCTCTACATCGACGACTGCATCCAGGGCACCGACGGTCCGCGCGGCAAGGATTTCAACATGCGCTGGATCGCCTCGCTGGTTGCAGACACCTACCGGATCCTGGTGCGCGGCGGCGTGTTTCTTTATCCGCCGGACAGCCGCAAGGGCTACCGCAACGGGCGGCTTCGTCTCGTCTACGAGGCTAACCCGATCGCGATGCTGGTTGAGGGTGCTGGCGGCTCCGCCACAAACGGCCTCACGCCGATCCTCGACCTGAAACCAACCGACATTCACCAGCGCACAGCCCTGATCTTCGGCTCAACGCGAGAAGTGGAGAAAATCACCCGCTACCACACTGAGCCGTCGGCTATCGGATCGCGGCATCCCTTGTTTGGCAATCGCGGCCTGTTCCGGTCCTGAGGAGGAATAAATGTCACATCGTTATCCCGTCATCGCCATCACCGGGTCATCAGGCGCCGGAACCACCACGGTCAAAGACACATTCAACAAGATTTTCACGCGGGAGAACATTGCTGCGGCCTTCATAGAAGGTGACGCATTTCACAAGTACGACCGACAGGGCATGAAAGACAAGGTCGCCGAGGAGGATGCCAAGGGCAACCAGCACTTCTCACATTTCAGCCCTGAAGCCAATGAACTGGAAATCCTCGAAACGGTGTTTGAGGAATATGGCCGAAAGGGCACGGGCAAGACCCGCAACTATGTTCATGATGACAAGGAAGCGGCGCTGTTCGGCTCAGCTCCCGGAACGTTCACGGACTGGAAGGATCTGCCCGCCAGTGACCTGTTGTTTTACGAAGGTCTGCATGGCTGCGTGAAGACCGGCAATATCGACCTGCCACGCCATGTCGATCTGCGCATCGGCGTCGTGCCGGTGATCAATCTCGAGTGGATCCAGAAAATCCATCGCGACAAGGCATCGCGCGGTTATTCTACGGAAGCCGTGACCGACACGATCCTTCGCCGCATGCCCGATTATGCGCGCTATATCTGCCCGCAGTTTTCCGAAACCCACATTAACTTCCAGCGCGTGCCAACTGTGGACACATCCAACCCGTTCATCGCGCGATGGATCCCGACACCATCGGAATCGATGCTGGTCATCCGCTTTTCAAATCCGCGCGGCATCGACTTTCCTTACCTGCTGTCCATGCTCGGCGGCTCGTTCATGTCGCGCGCCAATTCCATCGTTTGCGGCGGCGACAAGCTTGACCTTGCGATGCAGCTCATTTTCACACCGCTGATCCACAAGTTGATGGATCAAAAGCGCCGCACGTCCTGAGGAGACAATCATGTCCAAGAACACCGCAGCGGCGAATGAAAATGACATGGCCAACGCCATCAGAGCCTTGGCGATGGACGCCGTGCAAAAGGCGAATTCCGGCCATCCCGGCATGCCGATGGGTATGGCGGATGTTGCGGCGGTCCTCTTCAACCGCTTCATCACCATCGATCCGGCCAACCCGCAATGGCCCGACCGCGACCGATTCGTGTTGTCTGCAGGACATGGCTCGATGCTGCTTTATGCCATTCACCATTTGCTCGGCTATGAAGACATGCCGATCGGGGAATTGAAGAATTTCCGCCAGCTCGGCAGCCGCACTGCCGGTCATCCCGAGTATGGCCATGCCGCAGGCATCGAAACAACCACCGGTCCGCTCGGGCAGGGCATTGCGACAGCTGTCGGCATGGCTTTGGCGGAGCGAATGATGGCGGCGCGGTTTGGTTCGCAGCTCGTCGACCATTTCACCTATGTGATCGCCGGTGACGGCTGCCTCCAGGAGGGCATCAGCCACGAAGCCATCGACCTTGCCGGACATCTCAAACTCAACAGGCTGATTGTCCTGTGGGACGACAACCGCATTTCAATCGACGGGCCGACATCACTGTCAACATCGATGAATCAGCCGGCGCGCTTCAAGGCGGCAGGTTGGCATGTGCAGGAAGTCGACGGTCATGACCTTGAAGCTGTTGCTGCTGCAATCACCGCAGCGCGCAAGACGAAAAAGCCATCGCTGATCGCTTGCCGGACGTTGATCGGCAAAGGCGCGCCAAATCTTCAAGGGTCTGAAAAGACCCATGGCGCACCGCTTGGGGACGCCGAAATCGCTGCCGCGCGTGCCAACATCGGCTGGAGTCATGCGCCATTTGTCATCCCGGAAACGGTCTACACTGATTGGCACAATGTGGCCGCGCGGGGGCATGCCGCGAAAAATGCCTGGCAGAAGCGCCTTGCCGGTTCGCCGCGCCAGAAGCGCTTTAATGCAGCCATGAACGCGGCGCTGCCGGAGCGTGTATCCAAGGCCTTGCAGGCGTTCCGCAAAGCACATGTTGAGGCAAAGACCAAGGTCGCGACGCGCAAATCATCCGAGATGGCGCTTGGCGTCATCAATGACGCCACCGACCGGACGATTGGCGGCTCAGCGGATTTGACCCATTCCAACCTGACGGTGACCAAGGGCCTGCAGTCGATCAAGCCGGGCAGTTATGCCGGACGCTACATCCATTATGGCATCCGTGAACATGGCATGTCGGCGGCGATGAACGGCATCGCGCTGCATGGCGGGTTCGTGCCCTATGGCGGCACGTTCATGTGCTTTTCCGATTATGCGCGGGGCGCGATGCGCCTGTCGGCGCTGATGGGGCAGCGAGTGGTTTACGTCATGACGCATGACAGCATCGGTCTTGGCGAAGACGGCCCGACGCATCAGCCGGTTGAGCATCTCGCCATGCTGCGCGCCACGCCGAACATGAATGTGTTCCGCCCGGCTGACATCATTGAAACTGCCGAAGCCTGGGAGTTGGCGCTTAACAGCGAGGGGCGGCCCAGCGTGCTGGTGCTGTCGCGCCAGAACCTGCCGATGCTGCGCGAAACACACACCAGCGAGAACCGCTCGGCCAAGGGCGCCTATGTGCTGCGCGAAACTCCCGGAAAGCGGGATGTGACGCTTCTCGCCACCGGTTCGGAAGTGGAGATCACGATGGCTGCCGCCGCTTTGCTCAAAAGTGAGCATGGGCTTTCCGCCGCAGTGGTGTCGATGCCGTCATGGGAACTGTTTGAGGAACAGGACGAGTCCTATCAAGTCCGCGTTTTGGGCAAGGCGCCGCGTGTTGCCGTTGAAGCAGCAGCGCGCCTTGGTTGGGACCGCTGGCTCGGCGGCAATGGCGCTTTCATCGGCATGACCGGCTTTGGCGCCAGCGCGCCCGCGTCCGACCTCTACAAACATTTCGGGTTTACGGCGGAAGCCGTTGCCGCCGCAGCGGTGGCGCTTGCCAAGAAAGGACAATGATCAAATGACCAAAATCCGCGTCGCCATCAATGGCTTTGGCCGCATCGGGCGCAATGTTGTTCTCGCCATTCATGAATCGGGCCGCACCGACATTGATGTCGTGGCCGTCAATGATCTCGGCCCGGTCGAGACCAATGCGCATTTGCTGCGCTATGATTCAGTCCACGGCCGCTTTCCGCACGAAGTGACGGTCAACGGCGATTC
>JBGSHY010000058.1:0-41428 GCA_041751995.1 Rhizobiaceae bacterium
GCCGACCATGGCGGCCATCGAGGCTGAATGATGCGGCGCGCGGAACGGCCTCCGGTCCGACAGCCGCCCTTCCGCCAACTCGCCGCCGATCGAGGCAATCATTGACACTTCGAGCAGTTCGCGCGGGATCAGCGGCGGCAGGATCGACGGCAGGCGTGCTGCCAGCATGGATTTGCCGGAGCCTGGGGGCCCGATCATCAGAAGGTTGTGCCCACCCGCCGCCGCCACTTCGAGCGCACGTTTGGCCGTTTCCTGCCCCTTGATCTCGGCAAGGTCCGGCATCTGCGCGTTGGCCGCCTGCAGCGCAGGCACCGGACGTGACAGTGTTTGCGTGCCACGAAAATGGTTGGCCATGGCAATCAGGCTGCGCGGCGCCAGAATGTCGATGGTCTCGCCTGCCCAGGCGGCCTCCGGCCCGCAGGCATGCGGACAGATCAGTCCCTTGCCCATGGCGTTGGCGCCGATGGCAGCGGGCAAGCAGCCCGCAACAGCAGCAATCGTGCCATCGAGCGACAGTTCGCCGATCACCACATAGGGGCTGAGCGCATCGCCTGGTATCGCGCCGAGCGCCGCCATCAATCCGAGCGCAATGGCCAGATCATAGTGGCTGCCTTCTTTTGGAAGGTCAGCCGGGGCGAGATTGATGGTCACTTTCTTGGCTGGCATGGATAGGCCAGAGGCATGCAGCGCCGCCTGCACCCGTTCGCGGCTTTCGGCCACAGCCTTGTCACCAAGCCCGACAATGTGGATGCTGGTCTTGCCCGGCGCGATCATCACCTGCACATCGACAGGCACGGCATCAATGCCCTGGAATGCAACCGTACTCACCCGCGCAACCATGTGACTGCTCCCCGCGCTTCAACCAGAATGGTAGAAATCCGCCAATATTCACCCGCATGAGGCGAGAAAATCATATTTCTCTGACTCATGCAAGAACATTTAGGGAACAATTTGCACGCATATGCTTCAATCTGGTTGCATGCGGTGGATAAATGAGAACAGACGTTCTATCGCTTGGCTTCGACGCAATCCCAGAACAGCGCGGCAATGTCTGCGCCGCCAAAGCGCTTGACTTCGCGCACACCAGTCGGCGAGGTCACGTTGATTTCCGTCAGCCGGTCGCCGATCACGTCGATGCCGACCAGAATGAAGCCGCGCTTCTTCAATTCCGGGCCGATCTGCTCGCAGATTTCCATGTCGCGTCTGGTCAGTTCGGAATGCTGCGCCTGCCCGCCTGCGTGCATGTTCGAGCGCGCATCGTGCTCGGCCGGAACGCGGTTGATCGCGCCAACCGCCTTGCCGTCAATCAGGATGATCCGCTTGTCACCGGCACGGACGGCAGGCAGATATTTCTGCGCGATGATCTGTTCGCGGGAAAGACTGGCGAACATTTCGAGCAGTGACGACAGATTGCGGTCATCTTCGCGCAGGTGAAAAACGCCCGCACCGCCATTGCCGTAGAGCGGCTTCAGGATGATGTCGCCATGCTCCTTGCGGAAGGCTTTGATTTCCTCGACGTCCTTGGTGATCAACGTTTCCGGCATCAGGTTCGGAAACTCCGTGACGAAGATCTTTTCCGGGCAATTGCGCACATGAAACGGGTCATTGACCACCAGAGTCTTGGGGTGGATCCGCTCCAAAAGATGGGTCGTGGTGATGTAGTTCATGTCAAACGGCGGATCCTGGCGCAGAAGCACCACATCCATCTCGCTCATATCGGTGCGCGCCGGTTCGCCCAGGTCAAAATGATTGCCCTTTTCGTCGCGCACCCGCATTTCCTCGATTCGCGCAAAAACCTTGTCACCCAGAAGCGCCAGCCGGTCGGGCGTATAGTGGAAAAGCCGATGCCCGCGCCGCTGCGCTTCAAGTGACAGAGCAAAGGACGTGTCACCGGTGATGTTGACAGTGCGGACATGGTCCATCTGGACCGCGATTTTAAGGCTCATGAGAGAGGTTCCAACAGTTTCGCAAGGCAGATGGCAAAAAATCGTTTCAGCAGAACTTTCAGCCAATCACTGCGGCGGAACATGGTTGGCTTCGCGGGGGATTGCAAGGCGGGTTTTGCACACATGTTTGAAACCATTCCGCAAGACCTGTGTGTCAATGTGGCAGGAGTTGTGTGCGGTTGTTGGCCGCCTGCGGGGGACCATGGAAGACAATTTCTCATTCCAGCGTGAAAATGACGCGGCTTCGACTGATGCCAAGACCGGCCTTGCCAACCGCAGGCGGTTTTATGACAAGGTCGAAAAACTGCTGAACGAGCGGGCCGACGATCCGGCGCCGTTTGCGGTGGCGCGCGTTGGCCTTGACGGCTTCAAGCCGATCAATGACCTCTATGGCCATTCCGCAGGCGACAGCATCCTGCAGCAGGTCGGCATGCGTCTGCGCGCCGCTGTCGACGGACACGGACTGGTCGCACGCTATTCCGGCGATGAATTTGCCGTGCTTTACCCGATGGTGTTCCGCGCCGAAGACGCAAAGTCGCACGGCGAAATGCTGTCGGAAATTCTGGCGGCGCCCTACGATCTTGGCGAGCGCACCGCACGCCTTTCAGCTTCCGTCGGCATTGCGCTGTTTGAAGATGCGGAAGAGACCGTCCACGACATTCTGCACAAGGCGGATTCCGCGCTTTATCATGCACGCCGCCGCGGCGCGGGCCGCACATTGGTGCATTCTCGCGAAATGGAAGAAGCGGCAAAGCGGCTGACACGGATGGAACAGGCGCTGCGCCGCGCCGTCTCCGCAGAGGAGGTCGAGCCGTTCTTCCAGCCGATTGTCGATCTTAAAACCCGCGAGACCGTCGGCTTTGAGTGCCTCGCCCGCTGGACCGACGCCGACCTCGGCTTCGTCTCGCCCGTCGTCTTCATTCCCATCGCCGAGGAAACCGGCATCATTGTTCCGCTGACGCAGCTTTTGCTGCGCAAGGCGACGATTGCGGCCCGCGGCTGGCCGGAACACATGTTCCTGTCGTTCAACTTGTCGCCGGTGCAGCTTGGCGATCCCGATACCGGCAAGGCCGTGTTGTCGGTCTTGAAGAAAACCGGCTTTGATCCGCGCCGCCTTGAGATCGAAATCACCGAAACCGGCGTCATGTCCGATCCGACGACTGCGGAAGCAATTGTCGAGGATTTGCGCAACGCGGGGGTTCGGGTCTCGCTTGATGATTTCGGCACCGGTCAATCATCTCTTGGCCGCCTTCGCGAATTCAAGTTCGACAAGCTCAAGATCGACCGCGCCTTTGTCTCGTCCATTCTCAATGACCGGCCGTCAGAGCATATCGTCAAGGCGATCCTTGCCATGTGCGAGGGTCTTGGCATTTCGACCATTGCCGAAGGCATCGAAGAGCAGGGCCAGGCGGACAAGCTGATCCAGTTCGGCTGTTCGGGCGGTCAGGGATATCTGTTTGGCCGGCCGGTCGATGCGGACGCGACGCTCGGCTACCTCAACGACGCCTATCGGGGCGCGTCACGGGCGGCGATTGCTTAAGTCCGGACTTAGAGCTTTTCACCGCTTTTTCGGATCGTTGAACACTCTAACTCTTTGTTTTGTCGCATTTTCCTTAAACGTTTGATGTTCCATCAAACTTGGAAATGCTCTAAGTTCCGCAGAATGTCTTGGTGACGCGCTCTTCGGGACGAGGCGGTGTTTGATAGGCTGCATTTTCGGGCTGGTCGTCATAGGGCCTGGCCAGAACATCGGCCAATTTTTGAAACGGTCCGAGGTCACCATCGTCTTCTGCAGCGCGGATGGCTCCTTCTATGCGGTGATTTCGCGGGATATAGGCGGGGTTAGCCACCTGCATCGTCAAACCAGCTGACGTTGCTTTCGTTCCTTCCGCAAGAAGCCGTTCCCGCCAGCTCTGTAGCCAGCTTTCAACATTTGCTTTGTCGGCAAATAGATTGACGAAATCGCTGTCTTGCCCGACTTCGTCGGCGTCGCTTGCAAGGCGGCGGAAGGCGACGGTGTAGTCGATCGCTTCCAGTTGCATCAGGTCAAGGAGTTGCTTGAACAACGCAGCGTCTTCCTCGCGCGGGGTCGAAAGTCCGAATTTCAGCCGCATTTCCGCCAGTCTGCGGCTTTCAAACCTTTCCGGAAAGGTTTCAAGCACTTCGGTGACCAGACGGACCGCCTCATCCTGATTGGCATCAATCAGCGGCACCAGCGTTTCGGCTAGCCGGGCCAGATTCCATTGCGCAATCAGCGGCTGGTTCGAAAATGCGTAGCGCCCGTTCTGGTCAATCGACGAGAACAGCGCATCAGGATCATAATGGTCAATGAAGGCGCAGGGGCCAAAGTCGATTGTCTCGCCGGACACCGCCATGTTGTCGGTGTTCATAACGCCGTGGACAAAGCCGATCGCCGTCCATTTGGCGATCAGTTGCGCCTGCCGTTCCAGCGCAGCCTCAAACAGCGCCAGATAGGGCCGTGTGGCGTTCGCCGCTTCGGGATAATGGCGCGCCATCGTGAAATCGGCCAGCCGCTTGACAGCGCCCATGTCGCCGCGCGCGGCGAAGAACTGGAAAGTCCCGACGCGGATATGGCTTGCAGCCACGCGTGTGAAAACGCCGCCCGGCTTTACAGTCTCGCGATAGACTTCATCACCCGTCAGCACTGCCGCAAGCGCCCGCGTCGCCGGAATTCCCGCCGCATGCATGAACTCGGAAACAATATATTCCCGCAATACCGGCCCAAGCGCAGCCCGGCCATCACCATTGCGGGAGAACGGTGTGCGCCCCGGACCCTTGAGCTGAATATCGCGGCGCCTGCCCTGACGGTCGATAACCTCGCCGAGCAGAATCGCCCGGCCGTCGCCAAGCTGCGGCGAGAAATGGCCGAACTGGTGACCCGCATAGGCCATCGCCAAGGGCTGTGCGCCGTCGGGAATATCGTTGCCCGTCAAAACCGCAGCCAAGCCGGGATCATCATAGGCGGAAAGATCAAGGCCGAGTTCTTGCGCCAGTTCGTTGTTGAACCGGATCAATTGCGGATCAGACACGCGCGAAGGCATGGCTTTGAGCCAAAGCCCCTCAAGATCGCGCGCATAGCTGTTGTCGAATGGAAAAGCAGTCATCGGCCCTATTTGGGCCGATGAACTGAATGTTTCAAGTTTGAACTAGCGAATGCGCAGTTCGGTCTTGGGATCAAACAAGAATGACTGGGCCGGTTCAAAGCCGCTGTGAAGCGTGGTCACCTCCACGCGGCTGCGGCCGTCGCGCAGTTCGACTGTCAGCGGCGTGCCATCTTTGGCATGCGCATAGGCATAGGCCTGACCGCCAAGATTTTCGACCACATCAATGGCCGCCGAAAACTTCGCTGCCGCGCCATGATCGAAATGTTCCGGCCGGACCCCGGTCGTCACGTCCTGCCCGACAGTCAGATTGGTTGCTGAAACAGCCTTTTCATAAGACACGCCAAGCGCCGGCACTGAAACGGTCACCGTGCCGGCACCCACTTTCTCGATCTTGCCGGACAGGAAGTTCATCTTCGGCGAGCCGATAAAGCCTGCGACAAACAGATTGTCCGGATCCGAATACAGTTCGAGCGGCGCGCCGGTCTGCTCGATGATCCCGGCCCGCAGCACGACGATCTTGTCGGCCAGTGTCATCGCCTCGACCTGGTCATGCGTCACATAGATCATCGTGGCGCTAAGCTGCTTGTGCAGCTTGGCGATTTCGAGACGCATCTGCACGCGCAGTTCCGCATCAAGGTTAGACAGCGGCTCGTCAAACAGGAACACTTTAGGCTCGCGCACAATCGCCCGGCCGATGGCGACGCGCTGGCGCTGGCCACCGGAAAGCTGCTTTGGCTTGCGGTCAAGCAACTCATCGAGATGCAAAATTCTTGACGCCTTGCCGACCCGCTCGGTGATCACTGCGCGATCGGTTCCGGTCATCTTGAGGCCGAAGCCCATGTTCTCCTGAACGGTCATGTGCGGATAGAGCGCATAAGACTGAAACACCATGGCAACACCGCGGTCTGCCGGTTCGACATGCGTCACATCCTGGCCGCCGATCGAAATCGAACCGCTGGTGCAGTCCTCAAGACCGGCGACGAGGCGCAGAAGTGTTGATTTGCCGCAGCCCGAAGGTCCGACGAACACGGTGAATTCACCATCCTGAATGTCGAGGCTGACGCCGTGGATGATGTTGACGCTGCCAAACGATTTGCGCACGTCACGAAGAGCAAGACCGGCCATTTTATTCCTCCCAGAAAGACCAAAAAAATCAGCTTCGCGGCGACAGCCGCGCATTCACCTCATCGGACAATTGCCGCGCGGTGTCCCGCACCAGCCCTGACCATTCCTGCAATTGTTTCATCGACACACGGAACACCGGCGCCGTCACGGAAAGCCCGGCGGCCAGATGCCCGTCACGCGAAAATACCGGCGCTGCCACACAATGGATGCCGGGTTCATGTTCCTCACGGTCAAAGGAAACACCGTCGCGGCGGATGTCGTGCAATTCCGCTATCAGGGCATCAATGCCGGACAGTGTCGTTGCCGTGTGCTTTTTGAAATTCACATGGGCCAACAGTTTTCGCACCCGGGCATCTTCGAGCGTGGACAAGGCCGCCTTGCCGACACCGGTGCAGTAGGTTGGCGAGGCATTGCCGATCTGGCTGTGCATCCGCACCGTCTGGCGCGATTCCACCTTGTCGAGATAGACAACTTCCGAACCGGACAGGATGCCAAGATGCACCGTCTCGCCGGTCGCCTCGTGCAGTTTTCTGATGATGGGTTCGGCGATTTCCCGGAAACGGTTCCGCGACCAGGCCTTGGCCGCAAAGCGCAACAGGCGAAGACCAAGCTCGTAGGTCTGGTCGCGGTTGACCGACAGCAATCCCTCGTCAATCAGGTTTTTCACCTGCCGGTGCAGCGTGCCTCGCGGCTGGTCGACGCGGGACAAAAGGTCGGTGAACCGAAGCGGGTCGGGTGACGCTGCAATCACTTCCAGAACGTCCATGGCCTTGCCCAGCGTGCCGGTGTCACGCAGCGCACTGTCTTCGGCGGCGTCTGCCGCATCCATGATTTCCGGATTGACCGATCTGGCGTCCAATTCACTCCCCTTTCGCCACGCAAGACTGCCTGAATTTCAAAAAGCCCGCTTGACAATTTTCGCAATATACAGATTAATTCCAATTAGTCAAACTGTGTTCCAAATAATGGAATTTGAAACACAGCAGACTTTTGTCTTTTCACAGACCCGAAAGGGGCCGCGCGCGAGCGGCGTGTGAAGCAAAAAGGACAAACGGTTAACCTTGGGAGGATAAACCGCATGAACATCTCTATGAAAGCCTTGCTGCTCGGCACCGCCGCTGCAGTGGCGCTGTCTGCCTCAGCAATGGCGCAGGAAAAGCGCGTCCTGAAATACAATGCCGACTTTGACCCGACGCCCCTGAAGGCATTCGAAGCACTAATCGCAGACTTCGAAGCCGCCAATCCGGACGTTGACGTCGTTCTCACCAACTTCGACCATGAAGGCTACAAGACCGCCATCCGCAACTTCCTGACCGCCGACTCGCCGGATCTGGCCAACTGGTATGCAGGCAACCGCATGGCGCCCTTCGTGAAAGCCGGCCAGTTCCAGGATGTCACCGACGTCTGGGAAGCCAATGGCTTCAACGAGCAGCTGGCCTCGTCGGTCGGCTCGATGACCATTGACGGCAAGAAGTGGGGCGTGCCCTACACCTATTATCAGTGGGGCATTTACTACAACAAGGATGTCTACAAGAAGGCTGGGGTCAGCGAGCCGAAGAACTGGGCTGAATTTGTCGCCAACTGCGAGAAAATCAAAGCCGCAGGCGCTGATTGCCTGACCACCGGCTCCAAGGCCTTGTGGCCGGTCGCCGGCATCTTCGACTACATGAACCTGCGCACCAACGGCTATCAGTTCCACATGGACCTGACCGCCGGCAAGGTGTCCTGGACCGACCCGAAGGTGAAGGCTGTCTTCACGGAATGGGCGAAGATTGTTCCCTACACGACCGCCAACCATGCTGCCATCGACTGGCAGGATGCAGCGGCGCTGCTCGTTCAGGGCAAGGCCGCCAACTACGTCATGGGCAACTTCGCCGTCGCCACGTTCAAGGAAGGCGGCATGACCAACGACAACCTCGGCTTCCTGGTGTTCCCGGAAATCACTGCTGGCGTTCCGCGTGCCGAAGAGGCTCCGACCGACACGATCCACATTCCGGCCGGCGCCAAGAACGTTGACGATGCCAAGAAGTTCCTCGCCTATGTCGGCTCGGCTGAAGCGCAGACCAAGCTGAATGGCACGCTCGGCCAATTGCCGACCAACGCCAAATCAACCGTCGGCGATGATCCGTTCATCAAGGCCGGTTTCGAGACTGTCTCGACCGCCCAGGGTGTTGCGCAGTTTTTCGACCGTGATGCTCCGGCGGAAATGGCCAAGATCGGCATGGAAGGCTTTCAGGAATTCATGATCAAGCCTGAAAACGTCGATGCGATCCTTGCACGCCTCGAAGAGGCCCGCGCCCGTATCTACAAGTAATTCGTCCAGAGAGCGGCCTTCGGGCCGCTCTCCCATTTTCCGGACGCTTGGAGCATGGTCTTCCCGATGGATCGGACGGATCCCTTCGGAGAGTGCTCGAAAATCCGGGCCCGCAAAATTGCATTGCCAATCGGGAACGCGCAGCTGGATCATGGCTCGCTGAGTTGGAGGACACCCATGGCTATAGATACCTACAGCCCGTCACCGCCGACATGGTGGAAGAAGAACCAGCGTCGCGTTGCGCCTTGGCTTTTTCTCGCGCCGGGCGTGCTGATGTTCCTCATTTATGTGATTTCGCCGATCATCCAGTCGATCTGGCTGTCGTTCTATGACTGGGACGGGCTCGGCGCAAAAACATGGCTCGGCCTTGCCAACTACCGCGAACTCTTTGGCGACGACGCTTTTTACACCTCGCTGAAGAACAATGTGATCTGGCTTGTGCTGTTCATGCTCGCCGTGCCTGCCGGCCTGTTCATCGCCATTTTCCTCAACCAGACCGTCACCGGCATCCGCCTGTACAAATCGCTGTTCTTCTTTCCGTTCGTGATCAGCCAGGTGGTTGTCGGCCTGATCTTCTCCTGGTTTTACGCGCCGAATTTCGGCCTGCTTTACCTGTTGATCGAGTGGGTTACCGGCACCGGCATCGCCTTCCTCGCAGATCCCGACAAGGTCACCTATGCGCTGGTCGCCGCCGGCCTTTGGCCGCAGATCGCCTATTGCATGATCCTTTATCTGACCGGCCTGAACAACGTCTCGCCAGACCAGATTGAAGCGGCGCGGCTTGACGGAGCACGCGGCTGGAAAATCCTCTGGTATGTGATCATCCCGCAGCTTCGCCCGGCAACCTTCATCGCGGTCGTGGTGACAGTTATTGGCGCGCTGCGCTCGTTTGACATCGTCTCGATCATGACCGACGGCGGACCTTATGGCTCCTCGCGCGTCCTGTCCTTCTACATGTATGAGCAGGCGCTGTCTGAATATGGCTACCGCATGGGCTATGGCGCGGCGATCGCGGTCATTCTATTTGCAATCATGATGGTTTTCATCACCGGCTTCATCTGGAAGATGATCCGTGACGAACGGTCGGGAGGCTGAACCGATGTTTCCGATACCTGTCGCCAAAACGTCGCCGCTCACCCAATGGCTCTATGCCGCTGCACTGCCGATCGCGCTGTTCCTGTGGCTGTTGCCTTTGCTCGGCGTGGCCCTGACGTCTGTGCGTCCGGCTTCCGATCTTGCCCAAGGCAATTATTTCGGCATGCCGTCCACATTTGCCTGGCACAATTACGTCGACATCTTTCTCAACACGCCATTGTGGAAATACATCCGCAACTCCTTCATCGTGACAATCCCGACGGTGATCGGCACGGTCGCCCTGTCCTGTATGGCCGGATTTGCCCTGGCCATCTACCGGTTCAAGTCCAACCTCTTGTTGTTCTTCATGTTCGTTGCCGGAAATTTCGTGCCATTCCAGATCCTGATGGTGCCGGTGCGCGATCTGACCGTGCAGACCGGCATGTACAACAGCTACATGGGACTGATCCTGTTTCACATCGCCTTCCAGACCGGCTTTTGCACCCTGTTCATGCGCAATTTCATCAAGTCGCTTCCGGTGGAACTGATTGAATCGGCGCGCGTTGAAGGCGTCAGCGAAATCAAGATTTTCTGGCACATTGTCCTGCCACTGATGCGTCCGGCGATCTCTGCGCTGGCGGTGCTGGTGTTCACTTTCATCTGGAATGAATATTTCTGGGCAACCGTGCTGACGCAAGGCTCGGACGTTCAGCCGGTGACGGCAGGCCTGTTCTCGCTCAACGGCCAATGGATTGCCCAGTGGCATCTGGTGTCCGCAGGCGCCATTGTCGCAGCCATGCCGCCGGTCATCATGTTCTTCCTGGCGCAAAAGCATTTTATCGCAGGCTTGACATTGGGCGCCACCAAGGGATGAAGGTAAGAACCTGCTTACTTCACGCAACGGAACAATTGACGCATGACTGACATTGCCTGCATCGCTGTGGACTGGGGCACGAGCCGGATGCGGCTGTGGGCGCTTGCGCAAGATGGCCGCATTCTCGCCGCGCGCCGGTCCGACGAGGGACTGGAAGGCGCGCGCGATGCCGGCTTTGACGTCATTCTCGAGCGCCATCTCGCTGCCCTCGCTGTTCCCGCTGACGTACCGGTTGTCATTTGCGGCATGGCAGGCTCGCGGCAGGGCTGGGTCGAAGCGCCCTATGCCGACGCGCCCGCCTCGCTGGAAAGTGTTGTCGGCAAGTCCGCGCGTGTGCCCGCCATCAGCCGCGATGTGCGCATCCTGCCCGGCATCGCCCAACGCAAGGCGGGCGAACCGGACGTCATGCGCGGGGAGGAAACCCAGTTGCTCGGCCTTGGTCCGCTCAAGGGCCGCCGCGTGGTGTGCATGCCCGGCACCCACTCCAAATGGGTCGACATTGCCGACAACCGGGTCGGCCATTTCACCACATTCCTCACCGGCGAATTGTTTGCCCTGTTCTCGAACCATTCGATCCTGCGGCACTCCATCGGCGCGGACAGCGCCTTTGCAGCGGGTTCCCATGCCTTTGCCGACGCCTGCGCCTCGATGGTCGAAGCGCCGCAAGACCTGCCCAAACGGCTGTTTTCCATCCGCGCCGCCAGTCTGCTCGAAGGCACCAGCGCTGCCGACAGCGCCGCAGCGCTTTCGGGCCTGTTGATTGGCGCGGAAATCGGCGTCGCCAAAAGCACCTACGGCACCAACGCCGCCGTGACACTCGTCGGCTCCGGCTTCCTCGGTGAGCTTTATGAAACGGCACTCTCCATTGCAGGCTTCAAATACAAACTGGCCGAAGGCGAGCAGCTCGTCCGGGACGGTCTCCTGACCGCCGCCCGCTCGTTTTGGCCCGCCCGCTTTGATGTCAGGAAAATCGCATGACCCAATGGCCTGACCTGAAGCGCGGCCTTGTCGCCATCCTGCGCGGCGTCAAGCCGGATGAAATCGCGGCCATCGGCGACGCATTGGTCGAAGCCGGTTTTGAGGCCATCGAAATTCCGTTGAACTCACCCGACCCGTTCCGCTCGATCGAAACACTGGCCAAGCGCGTTCCGGCAGGCGTGCTCGCGGGTGCTGGCACCGTGTTGACGCCAGCCGACGTGCAGCGCCTGCATGATGTCGGCGGCCAGCTGTTGGTCACGCCGAATGTCGATCCGGATGTCATCAGGAAATCGGCCGCGCTTGGCATGGTGTCCATGCCCGGCTGTTTCACAGCGACCGAAGCGCTGCTGGCCATCAAGTCCGGGGCGTCCGCGCTGAAGTTCTTTCCGGCCAGTGCACTTGGCCCCTCCGGCGTCAATGCGATCCGCGCCATCCTGCCGAAGGATGCCGTGATCGGCGCTGTCGGCGGCGTGGCGGATGCCGATTTTTCTTCGTGGATGAAAATCGGCGTGAAGACCTTCGGCCTCGGCTCCAGCCTTTATAAACTCGGCGCAACCGCATCAGAAGTCGGCGCATTGGCTGCCCGCGCGGTCAAGGCCTATGATGCCGCCCTTTCCGGCTGAGGCGAACCCATGACTGTTTCCATTTTATCAGACATCTCCTGCCATCTTGGTGAGGGCCCGACATTCGAAACAACCACCGGAAAACTGTGGTGGTTCGACATTCTGGACAAGCGCCTGCACGGATTGCAGATATCCAAGGGCCTCAAGACCGAGATCAATCTGCCCGTCATGGCAAGCGCCATGTTCCGGGTTGATGATGATCAGGACCTGATTCTCACCGAACGCGGCTTTTATGTCCGCTTCCATGCCTCCGGCGTGATGTCGCTGGCCATTCCCGTTGAAGACGACAATCCGGTGACCCGCTCCAACGACGCCCGGGCCCATCCGTGCGGCGCTGTCTGGTTTGGCACCATGGGCAAAAAGGCGGAAGACGGCGCCGGCTCGATCTATCATTTGTTCAAGGGAAAAGTGACGCGGCTCTATCCGTCCATCGCCATTCCAAATGCCATCTGTTTTTCTCCGGATGGCGCCGTTGCCTATTTCACCGACACGAAGATCAACAAATTGATGCGCGTCGCCATTGACCCGCTCACTGCTCTTCCGCTCGGCGAACCCAAGGTGCTGGTCGATCATGCCGGCAAGCCCGGCGGCATTGATGGCGCAATTGTCGATCAGGACGGTGTGATCTGGAACGCCCGCTGGGGCATCGGCAAACTTGTCGGCATCAACCCGGACGGCAAGCAAATCCGCGAGATTGACCTTCCCGCCAGACAAACGACCTGCCCGGCCTTTGTCGGCAAAAATCTCGACCGCATTGCCGTCACATCGGCGCGCGAATATCGCAACGCCGCCGCGCAAGCCGCTGATCCCGAATGTGGCAAGACTTTCCTTGTTGATCTGCCCGTCAAGGGCCGTCCCGAACCTTCCGTCCTTCTTTGAAAGCAAACCACATGACCACGCGCCAAACCCTTGGTGTCTGCTATTATCCCGAACATTGGGACGTTTCCAAATGGCTTAAAGACGCGAAGATGATGCGCGAGGCGGGTATCACTTTCGTGCGCATCGGCGAATTCGCATGGTCGCGTATGGAGCCAAATCCGGGACAGTATGATCTGGAGTGGCTCAGGCAATCCATCGACATCCTGCATGTGCAAGGCTTGAAAGTCGTGCTCGGCACACCGACGGCGACACCGCCCAAATGGCTGGTTGATTCCATGCCGGACATGCTGGCCGTTGACGTTGAAGGCCGACGCCGCGGCTTTGGTTCGCGGCGCCATTACTGCTTCTCGCACAAGGGTTACCAGCTCGAATGCGACCGCATTGTCACGCTGCTCGCCAAGGAGTTTGGCGGCCATCCGGGCATAGCCGCCTGGCAGACGGACAATGAATATGGTTGTCACGACACGGTCGAAAGCTATTCGCCTGCCGCGCTGCAGGGCTTCCGCCTCTGGCTGGCTGACCGCTATGGCGATGTGAAGACGCTCAATGACAAGTGGGGCAATGTCTTCTGGTCGATGGAGTATCGTTCATTCGACGAGATTGATCTGCCGAACCTGACTGTGACCGAAGCCAGCCCGATCCACAGGCTGGATTTCCAGCGCTATTCGTCCGATCAGGTCGGCGCGTTCAATGCCCGCCAATGCGCCATTATCCGCAAGCACTCGCCGGGCCGCACGATACTCCACAATTACATGGGCTCCTTCACGGCCTTTGATCATTACAAGGTTTCGGAAGATCTGGACGCAGCGTCATGGGACAGCTACCCGCTCGGCTTTCTCGACCGTGACACCGGCGATGATGCGTTCAAGGAACGCTATCTGCGCGTCGGCCATCCGGACCTGCAGGCCTTCCACCATGATCTCTACCGCGCCTGCGGCCGCGGCCGCTGGTGGGTGATGGAGCAACAGCCGGGGCCCGTGAACTGGGCGCCGTGGAACCCGGCCCCTGCACCCGGCGCGGTGCGTCTTTGGGCCTGGGAAGCTTTTGCTGCCGGGGCGGAGGTGGTGTCCTATTTCCGCTGGCGTCAGGCCCCGTTTGCGCAGGAGCAGATGCACGAGGCTTTGCTTTTGCCCAACTCCGAACCCAACGAAGCCTTCCATGTTGTCAGCGCCGTCTCCAAGGAGCTTGCCGCACTTGGCGCCACTGTCAAAACCACCCGCGCCGATGTGGCATTGGTGTTCGACTATGAAAGCGAATGGGCCTGGAAAATCCAGCCGCAGGGCAAGGATTTCTCCTACCTCGGCCTCGTGATGGCTTTCTACACGGCGCTGCGCCGTCATGGAATTTCCGTCGATATCATCCCGCCAACTGCAGATGCAGCCGCAAACCGGAAGTTGGTTCTGGCTCCTGGTCTGTTCACGGCCGACGACGCGTTTGTCGATGCTTTGCAAACGTCCGGCGCGCAGATTGTTCTTGGCCCACGCTCGGGGTCCAAGACCGAAAATTTCACCATTCCGGACAATCTCGCACCCGGCGCTTTCCGCAAAATGATTGACATCAAGGTCCGCCGCGTTGAATCGATCCGCCCGGGCATCCGCATCAATCGTGCGGGTTCCAACGAGGGGCACCACTTTTCCAAATGGCGTGAGTTCGTCGTGGCCGGTCGAGGCGTTGAAAAAGACATTCTGTCGGACGACGGCGAGGCGATGCTGCTCAGCCAAGGCAAGGTCAGCTACATTGCAGGATGGCCTGACCCGGAACTGGCGCTGGACATTGTTTCTCGCGTCCTTGCCAAATCCGGTCTTGCCGCAAAGCTGCTGCATCCGGATGTGCGCATCCGCGACAATGGCAACCACCGGCATGTGCTGAACTATGGCCCGGAAGCCGTCGACATCAGCGGCATTATAGGCAGTGCCAAGCTGCTGATCGGCCAGAACCCGCTGCCGCCATGCGGGGTTGCCGTGTTTGACCTGACAAACTCCTAAGCCGGAATATAAAATTCCTCATTGTCTGTTCCGCCCACGCAGTGAGGAGGGCTGATGGTGATCGCCAAAGCAAATGTCACCCATTCCAAAAACTCATCCTTTCCCCTGCTTCCATTGGTTGATTGCTCTGCTAAAGCTCTGCGTCTTTCGCGTGGAGGACGCATTTCATCATGTCAGGCGGCAAATCCGTCCTTTGGCGGGCCGAATTGAAAGCGACGCTGGCGCTCGCCTGGCCTATGGTGCTGACCAATCTTGCGCAGACGGCCATGGGTGCGACAGATGTGTTGATGCTCGGCTGGCTCGGACCGGATGAGCTGGCGGCAGGCGCTGTCGCAACCAATCTTTATTTTTTGCTGTTCTTCATCGGTTTCGGCCTGATGCTGGCCATCGCGCCGGTGCTTGCCGAGGAAATCGGTGCGTTCAAGCATGAAGTCCGCCGCGTGAGGCAAACGGTGCGCCACGGCCTTTGGCTCGCCGTGCTGGTCCCGCTGCCGATCTGGGCATTGCTGTGGAACGGCGAGAAAATCCTGCTCTGGACCGGGCAGGAACCGCAGACTGCGGCGCTGGCGGGCATATACCTGCACACGCTGCAATGGGCGCTGATGCCGTTTTACGGCTACGTCGTGCTGCGCAATTTCGTTTCGGTCAAGGCGAGGCCAATGTCCGCCATGATCATCACGATTTGCGGCGTCGCCTTCAACGCGCTGGCCAATTGGGTGCTGATCTTTGGCCATTTCGGCTTTCCCGCCATGGGCATTCAAGGATCGGGCCTTGCCACCACGCTCACATCCTTCATGATGTTTCTGGCCATGGTCGGCGTTGTCTCCATCGACCGGCATTTTCGCCGCTTCCATCTGTTCGGCCGTTTCTGGCGGATCGACCCGGCGCAATTCTGGCGGCTGTTGAAGCTCGGCGCGTCGATCGGCATGCTGCTTTTGTTTGAAACGGCTCTGTTCTCGATTTCGGGCCTGGTGATGGGCAACATCGGGCGCGACTCGGTCGCCGCCTATGCCATTGCGCTGCAGCTAGCCTCGATCACCTTCATGATCCCGCTCGGCCTCAGCCAGGCCGCAACCGTGCGCGTCGGCCTGTTTTATGGCTCGCAGGCACCGGACGGCATCCGCCGCGCCGGGTGGACCGGTTTCTGGCTCGGCACCGGTTTCATGGCGTTTACGGCATTGGTCATGGTCGCCATCCCCGAAACGCTGATCGGCCTGTTCCTCGACCGCAATGATCCGAAAGCGGCGCCGGTGTTTGCGCTCGCGGTCGGTTTTCTGTCCTTTGCCGCGCTGTTCCAGATTGTCGATGGCGCCCAATCGGTGGCCGGCGGCATGCTGCGTGGCCTGCAGGACACGCGCATCCCGCTCATTCTTGGCGGCATTGGCTATTGGGGGATCGGCATGCCGCTCGGCCTGTGGCTGGCCTTCGAGCAAGGCATGCAGGGAAAAGGCATCTGGCTGGGCCTTGCTTCAGGTCTCGCCTTTGTCGCGTTCACGCTGTTGTGGCGCTGGGTCAGGGTGACGGCGCGGCTGGAAAATGCCCCCGCGCCGTTGCTGTAGTTCAAGCTTTGGAAATGCAAACCTTGGCGTGACCTGCACCAATGAAACCCAGCTTGCTGGCAGCGCCCTTGGAAAGGTCGATCACGCGGCCCTTGATGAACGGACCACGGTCGTTGATGCGCACGATGATCGACTTGCCGGTCTTGGAATGGGTCACTTTGACCTTGGAGCCAAGCGGCAGCGTCTTGTGCGCGGCGGTCATGGCGGACGGGTTCATCATCTCGCCGGAAGCGGTGCGCGAATGCAGTGCGTACCATGACGCGCCGCCGCACTGTGCGAAGGCATTGCCGGTGAGCATAAGGATGGTCGCCATCATTGCGGCGGAGATTGTAAGCTGTTTTTTCAAAACTCAGGTCCTGTTGATCTTCAGGCCTGCGTGAAGCCGGACAAATGCGGCGACAAAGCGGCACAGAGATCACAAGATGTTTCTGAATCTTAAAAGGTCGGCGGTGTGTTGATCCAAAGTAGAACAGTTTCACCGCCATGACTGTTCTTCCACGAATGGTGCACAGAGCTTTTGAAATAAAGCGAGTCACCTGCATTCAACTGGTGAAAATCCTCTGAACCGAGGACAATTTCCAACTGACCTGCCAGCACATGAATGAACTCTTCGCCCTCATGCTTGTAGGCGCCTTCGGATGATGCGCCTGGCGCCAGCACAAAGCGGTGGCAGTCCATCTGGTTTCGGCCTTCCGCCAGCAATTGGATCGTCACGCCCGGGGTCGTCTGCGGCCATGCCGACCATTGCCCAGAACGGACCAATTGCCTTGCCGTTCCTTCGCTGGAGCCTGAAAGCGCAGAAACAGTGGTGCCGAAAGCCTCCGCCAGATCATGCAGCACCTTGATGGAAAGGCCTTGAGACGTGCGCTCGAATGTTGACAGGGCCGAGACTGCCACGCCGACCTCGCCGGCGACATCCGCCAAGGTCTTGCCAGCCGTCTGCCGCATGTGCCGGACACGTTTCCCGACCGGATCGGCATCCGGGCGGCTGGCGACAGTTAGGCCCGTGTCATCTGTATCGAAAGCCGCTCGAATGGCGGCGGGATTCAGTCCCAATTGCGAGCGATGCCACTGGATGCGTTTGAGTTGATCGAGATGGCGGTCGGTATAGGTGCGCTGCCCGCCCTCTGTGCGGTCGGGTTCGATCAGTCCCTGGAGTTCCCACAGGCGCAAAGTCGAGGCCGACACGCCTGTCAGGCGCGCTGCCTCCGCCACCTTGTATCGAACCGGACTGTCCAAACTTTCGATCCCTTTTCGCGCTGTTTTCGAGCGGCATTGGCGCTTGCTGAAACACTATTGGCAACTTACAGAAAAAATGCAAGAAAGAAGAAATTCCAGATATCGCCGAGCAGCCCCAAGAGGAGAACTCCATGAATGCCCCGCTGAAAAATGCCGAGATCCAGTCACGCAAAACCGATGCAATTTCGCGTGGCGTCGGCGTCATGACGCAGATTTATGCCGACAAGGCCGAGAACGCGGAAATCTGGGATGTGGAAGGCAATCGCTATATTGATTTTGCCGCTGGCATAGCAGTGGTCAACACCGGCCATCGCCACCCGAAGGTGATTGCCGCCGTCAAGGACCAGCTCGATCATTTCACCCACACCTGTCATCAGGTGATCCCGTACGAAAATTATGTCCGTCTGGCCGAACGCCTGAACAAGGCAGTTCCGGGCAATTTCGCCAAGAAGACGATTTTCGTCACCACCGGCGCGGAAGCTGTCGAAAACGCCGTGAAAATCGCCCGCTCGGCTACCGGTCGCCAGGCCGTCATCGCCTTTACCGGCGCGTTCCATGGCCGCACCTTCATGGGCATGGCGCTGACCGGCAAGGTCGTCCCCTACAAGGTCGGCTTCGGCGCGATGATGAACGACGTGTTCCACGTTCCGTTTCCGGTCGAGATGCATGGCGTGACCCAGGAAGAGTCGCTGTCGGTGCTCGACAAGCTGTTCAAGGCGGATGTCGATCCCGGCCGTGTCGCGGCGATCATCGTCGAGCCGGTTCAGGGCGAAGGCGGCTTCTATGACGTGCCGAAACCGTTCATGAAGGCGCTGCGCGAAATCTGCGACAAACACGGCATTGTCTTCATTGCCGACGAAGTGCAGACCGGCTTTGCCCGCACCGGCAAGCTGTTCGCCATGGAGCATTATGACGTTGTCGCCGACATTACCACGATGGCCAAGGGTCTCGCTGGTGGCTTCCCGCTCGCTGCTGTCACCGGCAAGGCGGAAATCATGGATGCGCCGGGACCTGGCGGTCTTGGCGGCACTTATGGCGGTAACCCGATCGGCATCGCTGCCGGCAACGCCGTGCTCGACGTCATCGAGGAAGAAGGCCTATGCGACCGCGCCATGCAGCTCGGCAACCGGCTGCACCAGCGGCTGGAGTCACTGCGCCACGACATTCCGCATATCGCAGACATCCGCGGCTACGGTTTCATGAAAGCGATTGAATTCAACATTCCCGGCACCGACAAGCCGAATGCCGATTTCACAAACGCCATCCGCATGAAAGCCCTGGAAAAGGGCCTGATCCTGCTCACTTGCGGTGTCTATGGCAACGTCATCCGCTTCCTTGCGCCGATCACCATCCAGGACAATGTCTTCAACGAGGCGTTGGACATCATCGAATCCTCCATCCGCGAATGCGCAAAGGCTTAGATCATGATCGCACAGTCCCTCCTCTCCCGCTTGAAAGACCCAAGCATTGTCACTGACAAGTCTCTGGTGGCGGGCAAATGGCTCGACAAGTCCGACTCGGGCAAAACCTTTGACGTGACCAACCCGTCGACCGGCGACGTGATTGCCGTTTTGCCGGACATGGGCCGCGACGAGACCGCTCGCGCCATTGATGCCGCCTTTACGACGCAGAAGGTCTGGGCCAAAAAGACCGGCAAGGAACGCGCCGGCCTCTTGCGGAAGCTGTTTGATCTGATGATCGCCAATGCCGATGATCTGGCAACGATCCTGACCACGGAAATGGGCAAGCCTTGGGCGGAAGCACGCGGCGAGATCCTTTACGGCGCATCTTATGTCGAGTGGTTCGGCGAAGAGGCCAAGCGCGTCTATGGCGACATGCTGGGCGGTCATCAGGCCGACAAGCGCATCATGATCATGCGCCAGCCAATTGGCGTTGTCGGGGCGATCACGCCGTGGAATTTTCCGAACGCCATGATTGCCCGAAAGATGGCTCCGGCGTTGGCCGTCGGCTGCACGATGGTCGCCAAGCCTGCCGCGCAGACACCGCTGTCGATGCTGTCACTGGCGGTGCTCTGTGAACGCGCCGGCATTCCGCCGGAATGTTTCTCGGTCATCACCTCGAAGTCCTCCTCGGCCATTGGCAAGGAGTTCTGCGAAAACGAAAAGGTGCGCAAGCTGACCTTCACCGGCTCGACCGAAGTCGGGCGTATCCTGATGCGGCAGGGCGCGGACCAGATCATGAAGCTCGGGCTCGAGCTTGGCGGCAATGCGCCGTTCATCGTGTTTGATGATGCCGACCTTGATGCTGCGGTCGAAGGCGCGATGATTTCGAAGTATCGCAACAACGGCCAGACCTGCGTCTGCGCCAACCGTCTCTATGTGCAGGCTGGCGTCTATGACACCTTCGCCAAGAAGCTTGGCGCGGCCGTTGCCAAGATGAAGGTCGGCGACGGCTTTGGCGAAGGGGTGACCACTGGTCCGATGATCGACGAAAACGCAATTGTGAAGGTCAAAGAGCATATCGCTGACGCAGTTTCCAAGGGCGCAAAGATCGAGACCGGCGGCAAGGAGCACGAAAAGGGCGGCCTGTTCTTCCAGCCGACAATCCTGACCGGCGTGACGCCGGACATGATGGTCGCGCGTGAGGAAACCTTTGGTCCGGTCGCGCCGCTGTTCAAGTTCGAAACCGAAGAGGAAGTCATCGGCTACGCCAATGACACCGAGTTCGGCCTCGCCTCCTACTTCTATGCCAAGGACGCCGCCCGCATCTTCCGCGTGGCGGAGGCGCTGGAATACGGCATGGTCGGCATCAACACCGGGCTGATCTCCAACGAGATGGCCCCGTTCGGCGGCATCAAACAGTCCGGTCAGGGCCGCGAAGGCTCCAAGTATGGTATCGATGATTATACCGAGCTGAAATACATGTGCCTGGGCGGCATTGCCTGACCGGGTTACACTTGAGAAACAGAAAAGCCCGGCTCAATGAGCCGGGCTTTTGCTATTGAAAATCCAGTTTCCGATATTTGCCGGAACCGTCTTAGCGGACTAGGCGCGCGATCTTGCTTCTTGCTTCGGCTGCAGGGACAGCGCGGTTGTCGCCAATGAATTTGGCGATCATCGGGGCGATTTCGGCGCGGAAGCGCGAACCGTTGAACACGCCGTAATGACCAACCTTGGCCTGCACATGGTGCTTGCGCATGTTGCCCGGAATGCTGGTGCACAGCGTCTGCGCCGCTTCGGTTTGGCCGACCCCCGAAATGTCATCGTTTTCGCCTTCGACGGTCAGCAATGCTGTCTTGCGAATCTTTGACGGATCGACAAGCTCTTCGCGGTGCATCATCTCGCCCTTGGGCAGCGAATGCTTGATGAACACGGTCTCGACCGTCTGCAGGTAGAATTCGGAAGTCAGATCCATCACCGCCAGGTATTCGTCATAGAATTCGCGATGCTTTTCAGCCGAATCGCCATCCCCCTTGACCATGTGCGAGAAGTATTCCTTGTGGGCGTCGATGTGCCGGTCAAGGTTCATGCCGACAAAGCCGCCAAGCTGCAGAAAGCCTGGATAGACTGGGCGCATGAAGCCGGCATGCGGGAAAGGCACCGGCATGATAACCTTCTCGCGGAACCACTTGATGTCCTTGTCAACGGCCATGCCATTGACGGCAGTCGGATTGATGCGGGTATCGATTGGCCCGCCCATCAGCGTCATAGAGGCGGGGGAAAGCTTGTCATCACGCGCTTCCATCACGGAAACGGCGGCAAGCACCGGTACAGACGGCTGGCAGACTGCAATCACATGCGTGTCGGGTCCGAGGAAACTGAAGATGTCGATCAGATAATCAATGTAATCATCAAGATCGAACCGGCCTTCAGTCAGCGGCACGGTGCGCGCGTCAACCCAGTCGGTGATATAAACATCGCCATGCGGCAGCATTGCCTCGACTGTGCCGCGCAACAGCGTTGCGTAGTGGCCGGACATCGGCGCGACGAGCAGGATTTTCGGATCGCGGCCCTTCGGAATAACAGCCTGACGATCAAAATGCAGCAAATTGCAAAACGGGCGGCGCCAAACGACTTCTTCCCGGACATGGACGGTGTTGCCGTCCACCGTCGTCACCGGCAGGTCAAACCCCGGCTTGCCGTAGCGGCGGGTCAGGCGCTCAAACATTTCAGCGAGCGCCGCCATTGAACGGCCGGGCACAGTTTGCGTCCACGGGTTCATCGGATGGGTGTAGAAAAGGCGTGTCGCATCAGCGAGGGCGCGCATCGGCTGCATGGCGGCATGGTTCAATTCGTAGAATTGATAATACATTGCGGACCGGCTCCGTCTTTTTTCAGCCACCCGGAAAGGGTAGTTGGGAACGGTAGCATGATTCTATTGCATTGCAACAAAAGACACTATCGACCTTCGAATCATGCCGCAGCGTCAATAGCTTGACGGAAGGTTGCACTGCGAAGAGCAATATTAGCCGTCTATGCCTTCAACCACAACCATTTCCGCATCGGCGCACTGCTGGCGGATTGCTGCAGCGATCTGGTATTCCGGGCCGTTGTAGCAATCGACCGCCGCCTGCAAAGACGGGAATTCGATGACAACGTTGCGGGCCCGGACTGGGCCTTCCAGCTTCTGGTATGCACCGCCCCGGGCGAGGAACCTTGCGCCGTATTTTTCGAAGGCAGGTTTGGCAGCAGCGACATAGTCTGGGTAGCGTGCGGCATCACGGATGTCCACGCGTGCGATCCAGTATCCCTTGGCCATGCTCAATGCCCTCCCTTGGCAGCTTGTGCAATTTCATTTGTAATGGCGCGGGCGACTGCAGCCATGTCCGGCGCGCCGGTGATCGGGCGGCCGACGACGAGGTGGCTTGCCCCGGCGCGGATGGCGTCACCCGGTGTCATTACCCGCTTCTGGTCGCCCTTGTCGGAACCTGCAGGGCGGATGCCAGGCGTCACGATGGCCATGTCGGGACCAAGAATGGCCCGCACCTCTGCCGCTTCCTCCGCCGAGCAGACAATGCCGCCCATGCCTGCCTCTTTTGCCTGTTTGGCGCGGCTCAGAACCAGATCACGCGGCGTGCCCGAATAGCCCGCTTCCTTGAGGTCGGCGCCGTCCATTGAAGTGAGCACCGTCACGCCAAGCAAAGTCAGCGTCGATCCATCGGCTGCAGCAACGGCAGCCCGCATGGCTTTCGGATAGGCATGAAGCGTCAACATCGACACACCCATTCTGGCAACGTTTTCCACTGCCTTGGCAACTGTATTGTCGATATCGAGCAACTTCATGTCAAGAAAGACCTTGCGGCCTTCCGCGACCAGATCGCGCGCCAGGTCAAGGCCGCCAGCGAAAGCCAATTGATAGCCAATCTTGTAGAAGGAAGCCGTCTCGCCGAGCGCCGCAATGATTGACCTTGCTTCCTGAAGCGTTGGCACGTCCAGTGCAACAATCATCCGGTCACGGGCTTTTTCATCCAGATTCACGTTGCCTTCCTCCCGGCATCAAATACTGCATGATCGACCAGGGAACGGACGGTACGCTCAAGATTGCTGCGCGCACGGTCGTCAATGATGCGGTCCATCTCGTCGAAGGCCTGCGGCCCGTTTGGCACAGAGCACTGTTCAGACACGACCTGCAGCCCGATGTGGATCAGGACGGCGCGCAGATGGTTGATCGCCCGAATGCCGGCAAAATGTCCGTTTGAGGAGGAGGCGAGCCCGACGACTTTGCCCTGATAGGGCTTTAGCGGCCGGTCGCCGTCGCGCGACACGCGGCTGACCCAATCAATCACATTTTTCAACAATGGCGGAACGGAGCCATTGTATTCCGGCGTCGCGATGAACATGCCGTCATGGGCGGCAAACAGGCGGGCCAATTTCATGGCGTTTTCGGGAATGCCTTTTTCGCGCTCCAAATCCTCGTCCATCAGCGGCAGCGGATAGTCGAGGAAGGAAATGCGCGTGACCTCCACTTCATGCTTGGCCAACTCCCGCATCGCAGCGTCGGCAACCTTGCCGCTGTAAGAGCCGGAACGATTGGAGCCGTTGAAGACGAGAATGCGCAATACCATGAAATTATCCCGGAATCAGTGCGGTGCGCGGCGATAAAGCCAAAGGCGCGCAGGGGGAATGTTGCGCAGGACGAAGTCGTAGCGCTCCACAGTCCAGAGGCCCCGTTTGGCCGGGACCGGCGCAAACGGCCCGTAGCTGAACTGTATGAGGGGGCGGCCCGGCGAAAGGCGGCCGAGCACGTCATCAATGAAATGCTCACGCATCGTGACGGGAAAGTTGAGCAGCGGCAAAGCCGATACTGCGCAGTCAAAGACAGTCTTTGCCGCCTCACCCAGGGTGTCATCCAGATTGAATGCATCGCCTTCGATCACATGAATTTGCGGAAAGCGCATGTGCAACTCGGACGCAAAAGCATGGGAGTATTCGACGGCGTACAGCCGCTCCGGCTTGATGCCGTGCTCGATAATTGCCTTGGTGATAACGCCAGTTCCGGGGCCAAGTTCAAGAACCGGCAGACTGGAGTGCGGATCGGTGATTGAAGCCATGCGCCGCGCCATGATCTGGCCGGTTGGCCACAGCGCGCCGACAGTCTTCGGCTGGTCACGAAGGCCGTGCAGAAACCGCAATTCCTCGGAAAAGCGGCTTCGGATATGGCGGACAATGCCGTTGATCATGTCTCGCTCCCGTTGTGCACAAACCTTAAGTTGCCGGAGGCCAACTTATCGCGGCGTCCGCAAGGTAGCAGTGGCGCAGACAGCCGTGAATGGCAAGTCTTGATGACGCGCCTTTGCACAGGCGCATCGGCCTGCGCGGCTTTTACTGGCCGAGCCCTTCGAAGAAATCCTTCATCCGCGAGAAGAAGCCGCTCGATTCCGGGCTGTTTTCCTTGGACGACAACTTCTCGAATTCCTCGAGCAGTTCGCGCTGGCGGCTGGTCAGGTTCTGCGGCGTTTCAATGTCGATCTGGATATAGAGATCGCCCATCGCCGATTGGCGCAGCACCGGCATGCCCTTACCCTTGAGGCGGAACTGGCGACCATACTGCGTGCCTTCCGGAACCTTGACGCGCGTCTGCGTGCCGTCGAGCGTGGCGACTTCAAATTGGCCGCCAAGCGCGGCCGTTGTCATTGAGATCGGCACCTTGCAGTACAGGTCCGAACCGTCGCGCTGGAAGAATTCATGCGGTTTGATCGAGATGAAAATGTAGAGATCGCCGGCCGGGCCGCCGCGTGAACCGGCCTCGCCCTCGCCGGCAAGGCGGATGCGGGTGCCGTCTTCAATGCCGGCCGGAATGTTGACCGAGAGCGAACGCTCCTGATTGACCCGGCCCTGGCCGGAACATTTGCTGCACGGGTCCTTGATGATGGTGCCGCGGCCGTTGCAGGTAGGGCAGGCGCGCTCGACGGAGAAGAAACCCTGGCTGGCGCGTACACGCCCCGCGCCATTGCAGGTGACGCAAGTGGTTGGCTGGGTGCCTGGCTTGGCGCCGGTGCCGGAACAGACATCGCAGGCGATGGAAGACGGCACGCGCACTTGCGCTGTCTTGCCCGCATAGGCTTCCTCAAGCGTGATTTCCATGTTGAAGCGCAGGTCGGCGCCGCGCTCACGGCCACCGGGCGCACGGCGTCCGCGGCCACCCATCATCTCGCCAAAAATGTCTTCGAAGATATCGGCAAATCCGCCCGCGCCGCCGAAGCCGCCCTGCCCGCCGCCGCCGTTTTCGAAGGCGGCATGGCCAAAGCGGTCATAGGCTGCGCGCTTTTGCGGGTCGCGCAGTGTTTCATAGGCTTCGTTCAATTCCTTGAACTTGCCTTCAGCCGACGCATCGCCGTGATTGCGGTCGGGATGGTACTGCATGGCGAGCTTGCGATAAGCCGATTTCAGCTCTTTTTCATCTGCCGTTTTGGCAACACCAAGGGTCTCGTAAAAGTCAGCCTTCATAAACCGGAATTCCCGCAAATATCTGGGACGCCTGAGCTGCGCCGCGCTTTGCGGCTATTTAGGCGTTGTCGCGCGCGTTTGCCATAGGCGGAGGTGAAAAGTCAAAAGGTTGCCGGAAATGACAGGTGCACAACGGGTTGGATGAATCACACCGGCAAACCGTTCAAACGTTTCCTGCCCTTCGCGTGGCTCTGGGCGTTCGATGCTCAAAAAGGTCCACTGGACCTTTTTCATGGCGCGTTGCGCCGTCGCATCTCACCCCTTGTTCTTGTAATAGACGTCGAGGAACACGGCGAGCATCAGGACGACGCCCTTGATGACCTGCTGCCAGTCGATGCCGATGCCCATGATCGACATGCCATTGTTCATGACGCCCATGATGAAAGCGCCTATGACGGCGCCGATCACCTTGCCGACGCCGCCGGTGGTTGCCGCGCCACCGATGAAACAGGCGGCGATGACGTCGAGCTCGAAGCCGAGACCGGCCTTTGGCGTGGCGACATTGAGGCGGGCAGCAAAAATGAGACCGGCGAGCGCGGCCAGCGCGCCCATGATGACGAAGGTCAGGAACGTCAGCCGCTCGGTGTTGATGCCGGAAAGCTTGGTCGCCTTTTCATTGCCGCCAAGCGCATAGATCCGGCGTCCAAACGTGGTGCTCGTCGTCAGGAACACGAAGAGGGCAATCAGTGCGAACATGACGATCAGTACGTTGGGCAAGCCCTTGTAGCGGGCCATCAGGAAGGAGAAGCCGAGAAAGGCGACGGCAATCAGGATGTTGCGGCCGTAAAAGATCAGGTCCGGCTCTTCAGCAAGCCCATGCTCCAGCTGGTTCCGGCGTTCCCGGAAATTGAAGTAGATGATCAGGGCGGTCGTTGCCGCACCAATCACCAGAGCCAATATGTTGAACGGCTGGCCGCCCATCGTGCCGCCGAATATGTCCGGCACAAAGCCGGACGAGAGCAGCTGGAAATTCTTCGGAAACGGCCCTACCGACGCACCGCCAAGCACCGACAGCGCCAGACCCTTGAAGATCAACATGCCAGCCAGCGTCACGATGAAGGCCGGAATCTTATAGTAGGCGGTGAAATAGCCCTGAATACCACCGATCGCAGCGCCGAGCGCCAGACAAATCAGCACGGATGTGAAGATATCGACTTTGTAGGTCACCATCAAAACCGCCGCCACCGCTCCGACGAAACCGGAGACGGATCCGACCGACAGGTCAATATGCCCGGCAACAATAATCAGCAGCATGCCCAGCGCCATAATGACGATGTAGCTGTTCTGCAGGATCAAATTGGTCATGTTGACCGGCTTGAACAGCGTGCCATTGGTGGTGAACTGGAAGAAAATCATGATGGCCAGCAGCGACAGCAGCAGCGCATAGTCGCGGATGTTGGCTTTCACGAAGCGCATGAAGTCAGGCTTGGCCTGTGTCTCGACGGATGTCTCGCTCATGTCAGTCTTCCCATGATTTCATGATGGCGCGCATGATTTTTTCCTGCGTCGCTTCCCGGGTCGGCATTTCGGCGACCAGGCGCCCTTCGTTCATTACATAAATGCGGTCGGAAATGCCGAGCAGTTCGGGCATTTCCGACGAGATGACGATGACGGCTTTACCCTGCGCAGCCAACTGGTTGATGATGCCGTAGATTTCGTATTTTGCGCCGACATCAATGCCGCGGGTCGGTTCGTCCAGAATGAGGATGTCGGGACCGGAAAACAGCCATTTGGCCAGAACCACCTTTTGCTGGTTGCCACCCGACAGGTTCAACGTCGTTTGAAACACGCCGCTGGACCGGATTGCCAATTCCTTGCGGTATTTGTTGGCCACCGTCAGTTCCTTCAGGTCGTCAATGACCGTCCGGTTGGAGACACCTTCGAGATTGGCGAGGGTCACATTGTGCTTGATGTGGTCGATCAGCACGAGACCATAGGTCTTGCGGTCCTCGGTAGCGTAGGCCATGCCGGCCTTCATCGCTTTCGGGATGGTGGAAACGTCGGCGGACTTGCCGTGGATTTTTACCTCGCCGCTGATCTTCTGACCCCAGGCTCGGCCGAACAGCGACATGGCGAGTTCGGTTCGGCCAGAGCCCATCAATCCGGCGATACCGACTACCTCGCCGGCGCGGACGTTCAGCGACACATTCTTGATGACATGCCGATCTGCATGCAGGGGATGGTAGCAATTCCAGTCCTTTACCTCGAGAACCGGCTCGCCGATGTGCGGCGTGCGTGGCGGGAACCGGTCCGTCAATTCGCGCCCGACCATCGCCTTGATGATGCGGTCTTCGTCTACCGTGCCGGATTTCACATCAAGAAGATCAACCGTCTTTCCGTCGCGGATGACGGTGATGTGGTCAGCGACCTTCATCACCTCGTTGAGCTTGTGGGTGATCAGGATGGACGAAATGCCTTGCGCCTTGAAGCCTTTGAGAAGTTCCAGCAGCGCGTTGGAATCATGCTCGTTGAGTGAAGAGGTCGGCTCGTCGAGGATTAGCAGCTTGACCTTTTTGTTGAGCGCCTTGGCGATCTCGACCAGTTGCTGCTTGCCGGTGCCGATGTTGGTGATCAGTGTGTTCGGATGTTCCTGCAGTCCGACCTTGTCGAGCAAAGCCTTGGTGCGCGCGAACGCTTCGTACCAGTTGATGACGCCGTGCCTGGCCGGTTCATGGCCGAGGAAGATGTTTTCGGCGATCGAAAGCAGCGGCACCAGCGCCAGTTCCTGGTGGATGATGATAATGCCAATGTCTTCGCTGTTGGAGATGGCGGCGAATTTGCGTTCCTGACCTTCGAAAACGATATCACCGGAATAGGTGCCGTGCGGATAGACGCCGGACAGGACTTTCATCAGCGTGGATTTGCCAGCGCCATTTTCACCGACAACGGCATGGATTTCGCCCGGATAGACGGTCAGCTGCACGTCTTTCAGCGCGTTGACGCCCGGAAAGGTCTTGGTGATGCCCCGCATTTCGAGGATCGGCTGCATGTGTTTCCTCGCCTCCCCGCGAGCGCCCGTTGTTGAACGCCGGGGTTTCTCCCGTCTGTCAGCTAAGCGAAAAAAAGCGGGCCCCGCAAGTGCGAGGCCCGCCACAAAGGTCAGATTAGTTGTCGATCTGGTCCTGGGTGTAATAGCCCGAGTCAACCAACTGCTTGGTGATGTCGTCCTTGCCGACCGAATACGGGGTCAGGAGGTAAGACGGAACGATCTTGACGCCGTTGTTGTAGGTCTTGGTGTCGTTGATTTCCGGTTCCTTGCCCTGCATCACGGTATCAACCATGTTGGCGGTGACCTTGGCGAGTTCGCGCGTGTCCTTGAACACCGTCGAATACTGTTCGCCGGCAATCATGCCTTTGACAGACGGAAGTTCGGCGTCCTGACCGGTGACGATCGGCATTTCAGCGCCCGGAGCGTAACCAACACCCTTGAGCGAGGAGATGATGCCACGCGACAGGCCATCATAAGGGGCGAGAACGCCATGGACCTTCTTGTCGGTGTAGTTGGCCGACAGGAGGTTATCCATGCGGGCCTGCGCGACAGCGCCATCCCAACGCAGCGTGCCGACCTTGTCCATGCCCATCTGGCCGGAAACAATGGCGATTTCACCACTGTCGATCAGCGGCTGGATCACCGACATTGCGCCGTCATAGAAATAGAAGGCGTTGGTATCGTCGGGCGAACCGCCGAACAGTTCAACGTTCCACGGCTTGACCGCCGGGAAGCGTTCCTTGAGGCCGGCAATCAGCGAATTGCCCTGCAGCACGCCGACGCCGAAATTGTCGAAGGTGGTGTAGTAATCGACGTTTTCGGTCTTGGAGATCAGGCGGTCGTAGGCGAACACCTTGATGCCCGCGTCGCGCGCCTTCTGCAGCACGTCCGAGAGCGTCGTGCCGTCGATGGCGGCGATGATCAGGACCTTGGCGCCCTTGGTGACCATGTTTTCGATCTGGGCGAGCTGGTTCGGAATGTCGTCTTCAGCATATTGAAGATCGGTGGCGTAACCCTTGGCGGTGAATTCCTTCACCATGGATTCGCCATCGGAAATCCAGCGGGTCGATGATTTGGTCGGCATTGAAATGCCAACGATGCCCTTGTCCTGCGCCATGGCCCAGCTTGACGACAGGGCGATGGCAGCGGCGGTGGCCAGAATGCCAAAATTTCTGCGGTTAATCATGTAGTCCTCCCATGTGACAACGGCCGGCTGAAACAAACAAGCCTGCTGTGCAGGCTGCTTTTTCAACCGGCCTTGAATGTTGCCGAATTGATACGCACGCCGCCTGCAGCCGGACCCCTCGGGAGCCAGTCCCGCTGCAGGCATTGTTTTTCGACGTTCGTAGAAATTGGTATAACTGTCAAATGCAATTTTCTGCCGTTGATATATGTATTATGGTATGTAAACGATCCGGCAGGAGTGTGCGATGGCAAAGCATTCGGATACAATGGCTTTCTCAAGCGAGGACAATTCTGACGAGGACCAGCTGGCGCGCACCGGCATCCGGATCCCGCATCTGAAGCTGATTGTCGCGCTGGATGATTACAGCCAGATCAGTGCGGCGGCCTCAGTTCTCAACATGTCACAGCCGGCTGCCTCGCGGATGCTGTCGGACATGGAGTCAATCCTGGAAGCGCCGCTTTACGAACGGTTGCCGCGCGGCATTGCGCTGACACCTTATGGCAAGGCTTTCGCGCGGCGGTCACGCACGATCTTGCTGGAGCTGCGCGAAGCGAGCCGGGAAATCTCGGACTTGAAGAATGGGACTGGCGGCTCGGTGTTTCTGGGCGCGGTGACGGCTCCAGCTGTGCAAATCGTCATCCCGGCAATCCGTCAGGTGCGCGAACGGTTTCCGCGCATCAAGATCAACGTTCAAGTGGAGACCAGCAACATTTTGGCCAAGGATCTTTTGGCGTCGCGGCATGATTTCATCATTGCCCGCATTCCGGACGATCTCAACCCGCGCCAGTTCAACAGCCGCGAGATCGGCATTGAGAAAGCCTGCCTGGTCGTGCGCAGGGATCATCCGCTGGCGGCACGCGGCACGGTGACCCTTGACGAACTCAATGCGTTCGAATGGGTGTTCCAGCCTGCCGGATCGTTGCTCAACCGCACCGTCGAGAAGCTGTTTCTGGCCCGTTCCGTCGCCTTGCCGGAGCGGATCGTCAATACCTCCTCGCTGTTGATGACCATGGTGATGATCCGCGAGAGCAACGCGATTTCGCCGATGGCGCTGGAGGTGGCGAAGCGCTTCACCAACAAGGACAGCGATGGCTCGCTGGCCATTCTCAAACTCGGGTTCGATATCAACGTGCAGCCATTCAGCCTCATCACGGTGCGCGACCGCCAGCTTTCGCCAGCGGCCATGACCATGTTTGACTGCATCATCCGCGAAGTTGAGCAGCAGCGGTTTTAAATTGCCTATTTGCCCCAGCGAAGGACCAACGGGTCAAGTTCGCGCAGCAGGTCGAGCAGTTCCGCAGCGGTGTCCGGATGCACGGCCTTTGTCGGGTGACGGACAAAATCGGACTTGATGACGCCGCCCGCCTTCATTGCAATCTTGGCGGAGCGCCAGCCGCACTGGCGATTCTCGAAATTGATGGCGGGCAAGACTCGCCGGTAGCCATCCTTGGCAACTTCCAAGCGGCCTTCGCGGAAATCGACAATCACCGGGCGGATTAGGTCGGAAATCATGGCTGAGGTCATCGAACCGGTTGCACCCGCGTTCAGGTCGGCCATCAACGTGATGCCTTCCTCGCCGTCGAACGGGCCCTCGATCAGATCTCCGCCCTCGGCGATCAGTCCGCGCAGCTTGGCTGCGGTCTGCGGTGTCTCGATCTTGAAATAACGCAGCTCCGGCACTTCGCGCGCCATGCGGACGATTTGGCTGACCGTGAGTTGGACCCCCGACAATGGTGCGTCCTGCAGCATGATGGGGATGTTGCCCGCCTTGCCGACCCGCTGGAAATGCTCGATCACCGAATTCTCGTCGGCGCGCAGGCCGGTGCCATGATAGGGCGGCATCATCATCAGCATCGACGCGCCGAGCGAGGCGGCGAGCTTGGCACGCGCTTCGACGATTTGCGTGGCGAAATGCGAGACCGTGACAATGACTGGAACGCGGCCCGCGACATGGGTCAGGCAAAGGCGGGTCAGGACTTCACGCTCGTCGTCCGACAGCAAGAACTGTTCGGAAAAGTTGGCGAGAATGCAGATACCGTCCACGCCCTGGTCGATCAGCAGGTCGAGTACGCGCTTCATGCCTTCAAGATCGAGACTGCCGTCGTCGTTGAACGGGGTCGGTGCGACCGGCCAGATGCCGGTATAGGGGCGTTTTGTCATTTTCCGGCCTCAGGCAAAAACGTAGGATGTCTTGACGGTGGTGTAGAATTCACGGGCATGGCTGCCTTGCTCGCGCGGGCCGTAGCTGGAGCCCTTGGTTCCGCCGAACGGCACATGATAATCAACGCCAGCCGTCGGCAGATTGACCATGACCATGCCTGCTTTCGCCTGTTTGCGGAAGGCGGTCGCGTGTTTCAAGGACGTGGTGCATATGCCGGCGCACAGGCCAAACTCGGTGTCATTGGCCGTTGCCAGTGCTTCGGCAAAATCGGCCACCTTGATGACGGAGGCGCATGGTCCGAATATTTCCTCGCGCGACACACGCATGGCATTGGTGGCGTTGGCGAAAACCGCAGGCTGCTGGAAAAAGCCATTGTTGCCGATGCGCTGACCACCCGAAACATCGCAGCCTTCGGACTTGGCCAGTTCTACATAGGACAGGTTGGTCGCCAACTGCTTTTCGTCGACGACAGGGCCGATCTGGGTTGCCGGATCAAGCGGATCGCCGACTTTCAGCGCTGCCGCGGCAGCTTTGAATTTTTCGACAAAACGGTCGTGGATGCCCGCAGTCACGATGATGCGTGAGGAGGCGGTGCAGCGCTGGCCAGTGGAAAAGAATGCGCCGTTGATGGCAGCGTTGACGGCAAGATCAAGGTCGGCGTCATCCAGCACCACAAGCGGGTTTTTGCCGCCCATTTCAAGCTGGACTTTCTTGCCCAGTTCCATGGCGCGCAGACCAATGCGCTTGCCGGTGCCGACCGAACCGGTGAAGGAAATGGCGTTGATGTCCGGATGGTCGACGATGCGCTGGCCTACGCTTGAACCAGGTCCCATGACCAGATTGAACACGCCTTTCGGACAACCGCATTCGTGCAGGATTTTGGCGATTTGCCAGGAACAAGCGGGCACCAGATCCGCAGGCTTCATCACCACCACGTTGCCATAGGCAAGCGCAGGGGCAATTTTCCAGGCGGGGATGGCGATCGGGAAATTCCAGGGCGCGATGATACCGACAACGCCGACCGGTTCGCGGTCGATCAGCACTTCAATATTGGGGCGAACCGAAGCCAGTTTTTCCCCGCCGATGCGCAGCGCTTCACCGGCAAAGAACTTGAATATCATTGCAGCGCGGACGGTTTCGCCGATACCTTCCGCAAGAGATTTGCCCTCTTCGCGCGAAAGCAAGCGGCCGATTTCATCCTTGCGGGCAAGGATTGAATTGCCAACCGCATCGAGCAAATCAAACCGCACTTGCGGCGAGGCGGACGCCCACGCAGGCTGAGCAGCTTTGGCGGCCACAACGGCTGCATCCACCGAAGAAGCATCCCCGGACGCGAACTGACCTATGATGTCACTGGTGTCCGACGGGTTCACGTTCGGCTTGGTCGTGGCCGTTTCAGCCCATTGGCCGTTGATCAGATTTGCGTGCTGCAATTGGTCCTCCTGTCGATATTGATCATACTATATTGCGATATGGAGACAGATGTCACTTGATTTTTCGCCACGAAATCGCAATCATCGTATGATTGAATCAATATGGTGTATTTCATGTCGCCCAACGGCCCGCTCAGGAAAGAGACAATCCGCCCGGAATCAGGCACCAACCTGACGATGGCGGTGGCGGCGGAGCTTGGGCGCAAAATCGTATCGCGGCATCTCCAGAAGGGCGCATCGCTGCCGACCGAAGGCGAGTTGCAGGTGGAATACGGCGTTTCCCGCACGGTTGTGCGTGAGGCGGTGAGACATTTGGCGTCCAAGGGGCTGGTTTCTGTCGGGCCGAAAGTCGGCACCAAGGTGCGACCGTCATCTGAATGGAACATGCTCGATCCGGAAGTGATGGATTGGCACTTGCGCGGCGTGGCTTCCGCAGAGTTCATCGCGGCTCTCTATGAAATGCGGCTGATCATTGAGCCGGAAGCGGCGCGGCTCGCGGCGGGGCGGATTGCCGAGGCACAAATTCAGGCATTGAAGGCGGCACTTGAGGGCATGGGTGCAAATCCAAAAGGGTCGCAAGACCTGATTGCCGCCGACCTTGCGTTCCACCGCACCATACTGGAAGCGACCGGCAATCCTGTGCTGCGCTCATTCGGCGCCTTGATCGAGAACAGCCTGTCCGTTTCGTTTTCGTTGAGCTGGCGCAAGAGCGAACTCGGGCAAACATTGAAGCTGCACGGGCAGGTCGTTGATGCAATCACCGCCGGGGACGAGGAATTGGCGGCATTGCACATGCGCCGGCTGATCGAGACTGCATACCGTGATGTACGCCAGTCGCTGGCAGCCAATCCGGGCGAGATCAAATAGCTGCCAGGCAGCTTGCATTGGGAGGATACCATGACATTCAAGAAGGCCGAATGGCCGCGCCGATTGCGCTCGCAAGATTGGTTTGGCGGCACCAGCCGCGACGCGATCTATCACCGCTCCTGGATGAAGAATCAGGGCTTTCCGGCGGACATGTTCGACGGTCGGCCGGTGATCGGTATTTGCAACACATGGTCGGAGCTGACCCCCTGCAACGCGCATCTGCGCGATCTCGCTGAACGGGTGAAGCGCGGCGTGTATGAAGCCGGCGGGTTTCCGCTGGAGTTTCCGGTGTTCTCGCCGTCCGAGAGCGCACTGCGGCCCACTGCCATGCTCTATCGCAACCTCTGCGCCATGGATGTTGAAGAGGCGATCCGCGCCAATCCGCTGGACGGGGTGGTGCTGCTCGCCGGTTGCGACAAGACCACGCCGGCGCTGTTGATGGGTGCGGGAAGCGTGAACATTCCGTCGATTCTCGTTTCCGGCGGGCCGATGCTGAACGGCAAGTGGCGCGGTCAGGATGTCGGCTCCGGCACGGCGCTGTGGCAAATGTCGGAAATGGTCAAGTCCGGCGAAATCACCAACGAGGATTTTTTGGAGGCCGAACAAGGCATGTCGCGCTCGCCCGGCTCCTGCAACACGATGGGAACTGCCTCCACCATGGCATCGATGGCCGAGGCGCTCGGCATGGCCCTGTCGGGAAACGCTGCCATTCCCGCCGTCGATTCGCGCCGCCGTGTGATGGCTCAGCTTACCGGCCGACGCATTGTCGATATGGTCAAGGATGATCTGAAGCCATCCGACATCATGACCTTCAAGGCGTTCGAAAACGCCATCCGTGTCAATGGCGCCATCGGCGGTTCGACCAATGCGGTGGTGCATCTGCTCGCTATGGCGGGGCGGGTCGGTGTGCCACTAACGCTTGACGATTGGGACCGGCTCGGCCGGGATGTTCCGACGATCGTCAACCTTATGCCTTCCGGCAAATATCTGATGGAGGAATTCTTCTATGCCGGCGGATTGCCGGTCGTCATCAAGATGTTGCACGATGGCGGCATGCTGAACAGCGGCGCCATCACGGTTTCCGGCAAGAGCATCGGCGAGGAAGTTTCCGCTGCCAAGAACTGGAACGAGGATGTCATCCGTCCGGTGGAGAAGGCCTTGGTCAAATCCGGCGGCATTGCCGTGGTAAAGGGCAATCTGGCGCCCAACGGCGCTGTGCTCAAACCCTCGGCAGCCTCGCCGCATTTGATGCAGCACCGCGGGCGCGCCTATGTGTTTGAATCCATCGAAGATTTCCACGGCACCATCAATGACGACGGTCTCGATATCGACGAGAACTCGATCATGGTGCTGAAATATTGCGGACCAAAGGGCTATCCCGGCATGGCCGAGGTCGGCAACATGGGGCTACCGCCGAAGGTCTTGAAAAAGGGCATCAAGGACATGATCCGCATTTCGGATGCACGCATGTCCGGAACGGCCTATGGAACGGTTATCCTGCACGTTTCGCCGGAGGCTGCCGACGGCGGTCCGCTGGCATTGGTAAAAACCGGCGATATGATCGAGGTGGACATCCCGGCGCGGCGGCTACATCTGGATGTTTCCGATGCCGAACTTGCCCGTCGCAAGGCGGACTGGGTGTCACCGGTCGAGGAAGCCGAAAGCGGCTATGTACGGCTTTATCTCGACCATGTGCAGCAAGCCCATCAAGGGGCAGACATGGATTTTCTGGTCGGCTGCAGAGGGTCAGTGGTCAAGCGGGATTCTCATTGACCGCAAGCTTCGCCGCCTGGCCTGATGAGTGGCAACAATGACGATTCTGGCCGGTGCCTGACTGCAGGTGCCGGTCTTTTTGCAAATCAATGAATGTTGCCATGTTGCGGAAGAGCATGATCCATTGCTGTTCCTTGCATTAGCAAATCTTCACATTTGCGTCTTGTTTGGCGTTCAAATGCCGCCAGAGGATTTGTTTGCGACACCTTCCAAAGGGTGTTAGCAAGCCCCGCATCAAGCCAAGACCAAGTCAGCGCAGGCCGTTTCATGAAAATCTCCGTTGTCATTCCGTGCAAAAACGAAGCGGAAAATCTCGCTTTCCTTCTTGATGAGGTCGATGCAGCCTTTGCCGGGCGCGACCATGAAGTCATTGTGGTCAATGACGGTTCGACTGACCGCACGGGCGATGTCTTGAACGCCCGCATGGCGTCCAATCCGCGATTGCGCCACATCCAGCACGACAAGAGCGCAGGCCAGAGCGCTGCCGTCCGTTCCGGCGTGTTTGCGGCAACCGGAGACATTGTCTGCACCATGGATGGAGACGGTCAGAATGACCCGGCCTATCTGCCGAAGCTTGCGGATGCACTGTTCGCCGCAGGCCCAACGGCGGGCGTTGCAGCCGGTCAGCGCCTGAAGCGGACCGACACGAAGCTGAAGCAATATTCGTCCCGTTTCGCCAACGGCCTTCGCCAGAAAATCCTCAAGGATGACACGCGCGACAGCGGTTGCGGACTGAAGGCCGTTCATACGGACCTGTTCCGCGCCTTTCCGTTTTTTGACGGCTGGCACCGCTACATTCCGGCGCTTGCCAAGCGGGAGGGTCTGGACGTGATCCATCTTGATGTCACGGACCGCAGCCGCGTGCACGGCAAGTCCAATTACGGCATTCTGGACAGGGGCCTTCGTGGCGTGCTTGATCTTTACGGTGTCTGGTGGCTTATCCGTCGCCGCAAGGTGGTGCCGACGATTACCGAAGTGAAAGGCTGACGGACATGTTTGAGGGCCTTTCCGCATGGTTGCATCTGGTTTTCATTGAACAGTTCAATGGCTGGATTGCACTTGGCTTTCTGGCGCAAGCCATGTTCACCATGCGCTTTGTGGTGCAGTGGCTCGCCTCGGAAAAAGCCGGAAAGTCGGTCATGCCGGTTGCGTTCTGGTTCTTTTCGATCGGCGGCGGCCTGTTGCTCCTGGTCTATGCCATCCAGCGCAAGGATCCGGTGTTCATCGCCGGCCAAGGCCTTGGCCTTTTCATCTATGTGCGCAATCTGATGCTGATCTACGGCGGGAAAAGGGACTGACCCTTGCCTGAAACTTTGAGCACATTGTCTTTAACCGGTTGGCGGCAAAAACTGCTTCTGATTGTTTTCTGCCTGTTTGCTTTTTTGCCGGGCATCACGTCGCTGCCGCCGGTTGACCGCGACGAAGCACGCTTTGTGCAGGCGACCAAGCAGATGATGGAAAGCGGCGACTATATCGACATCCGCTTCCAGGATGTTCACCGCTACAAGAAGCCTGCAGGCATCTACTGGCTTCAAGCGGCCGCCGTAAAGCTGACCGGCCAGGGCGCGGAGGCAGACATCTGGGCTTACCGTCTGGTGTCTGTTGCGGCGGGCGTCGCCGCTGTCCTCACCATCGCCTCGCTCGGCACTTTTCTGTTTAGACCCGCAGCAGGGCTTGCTGCAGGTCTGATGTTGGCCGGGCTGTTTGGTCTCGGCTTCGAGGCGCGTTTGGCAAAGACCGATGCGACGCTGCTAGCCTTGACGCTGATTTCGCAGGCTGCGCTGGCGCGGTTTTACATCAACAGCAAAACGGCCAACCCGACCAGCCGCTTCTGGTGGTGGGCGTTCTGGATTGCCAATGGCGCAGGCATTTTGGTCAAAGGCCCGATCACGCCGCTGGTTGCCGGATTGACGCTGGCGGGAGTGGCGCTGTTTGACCGGGACCGCACGTGGATGCGTGATCTCAAACCACTGCGAGGTCTTGCGGTTCTGGCGATCCTCGTCTTGCCTTGGTTCATCGCCATTTCGATGATATCCGGCGGCGCATTCTGGGCTGAGTCTGTCGGCAAGGACATGCTTGGGAAGGTCGCGTCCGGCGCGGAATCGCATGGAGCGCCGCCCGGTTACTATGTGCTGACCTACAGCCTCTACATGTGGCCATTTGCGCTCATCGCGATCAACGGCGGCTTGAAGGCGCTCAACCGTTTCCGCGAGCCGAAGCTGCTGTTCCTGTTGTCATGGTATGTGCCGTTCTGGCTGATCCTTGAGTTGACGCCAACCAAGCTGCCGCATTATCCGCTTCCGGCTTTTCCTGCCCTGCTTCTACTTGGCGCATGGACGCTGTTTACGAATGACGGAAAATCTACCGACCTCAAGCGTTGGCAAGTCTGGCTAAGCCGTTTGACGCTTGCCGGACTTGCGGTGATGACACTTGGTTTTGCTGCACTTGCCGCGTTAGGCGTGCCCTGGTTCACCGGGTCAGTGTCCATCCCGGGTGTCATTGCAGCCGTGCTTGCGTTGATTGCCGGTTGGCTCGCCTCAGGAATTCGTGTGGTTTTGCCGCCGTTTCCGCGGATTTTCTGGGCAGCCGCAGCCTCGGTCGCCTTCATGGGCCTGTTCACATCATCTGTCGTTCCGGCAATCAAACCGATGTGGCTAAGCCCGGCTATTGTCTCGGCATTCAATACCAGCAAACCCTGTCCGGATTCCATTTTGGCGGCGGTTGACTATCATGAGCCCAGTCTGGTTTTCCTGGCCGGCACTTCGACCAGATTGACGAATGTCAAAGGTGCTGCCGATCACCTTGCAGGCTCCGGGACATGCGGCGTGGCCGTGCTGCCCGCCAGCGCGCGCCCTGAACTCGAGGGCCTTTTGCCTGCAGGCAAGAAGCTTGCCGACATTGGCGTCGTCAAAGGCATCAGCTATTCCAACGGCACGGACAAGGAACTGGTCCTGGTGCGTCTGGCGATGTAGTCGCTCATTCCCGCGCTTCGACGAGGGCACCATCTGCCAGCACGTCATTGGGGTGGATCACGACAATGGTTGGCGGCTTCAGGCCATCCGTTACTTCCGCCACATCGGCATTCATGTGGCCGATGGAGACAGGCTGCTGCTTCACCCTTTCGCCTTCAACAACAAAAACGGTCCAATCATTGCCAGTCCGGAACAAGGCGCTGATCGGCACCTGAACGCACTTCTGGCATTTCCAAATCGCCATCTTTGCAAAGACGCGGTAATTATGACCAAGGCGAGGGTCTGTCCCGTCCAGATCAAGCACGGCGTTCACGCGCTGCTCCTCAATGCCGAGCGCGGATATCTTGGTGAAAGCGGACGGATCGACGCGGCGAACCGTCGCATCGATGCTTTCGCCGCTGCCCCAATCGACGATTTGCGCTTTGGCGCCCGGCTTGATGCGCACAGCATCCGAAGAGAGCAGTTCGACGGCAACCTCAAGATCAGACACATCGCCGATTTCAGCAATTTTCATGCCTGCAGACACAGCCTGCTCGCTTTTGACAGCAATGGACAAAACCGTGCCAGACACCGGAGCAACGATGTTCACGCAACAATCCATTTTCGCCGGGTTGGACGGGTCGGTTTGCAAAAGCCTTGCCTCGGCGCTGGCAAGCTCCGCCTGGCGTACTGCAATGGCCGCCCTTGCGGCCTCGACCGCCGACTTCTGGATATCGACCTGGGTGGTGAATTTCTGCAACGCGCTTTCAGAGATGATGCCCGTGCCGAACAATCTGGTGGCACGCCTCAACTCGTCATTGGCAAGCCTGAGCGCAGTTTCGGCAGTTTGAAGGTCGATTATCGCAATGCCGACACCGGATTGGGCCGCATCCTTGGCTGCCTGAAACTCCGCCATGGTACGCGTGTCGATCAGCGGCGGGTCAAGCGGGTGGATCGAGGCGACGACCGTCTTGCCGCTCTCGACCTTGTCACCTTCCGTCAGGAACGTACGGGAGAGATGGCCGGCAATGGGTGCCGAGACTACGTATATTTCACGCACCCGCGTAACCCCCTGTTCGCGGATCGAGACTTGCATCGGGCCTTCCGACACAGTTGCGATATCCACGCTCGCCGGTTTTTCGCGCATGGCGATGTAAAAGCCGCCTGCGGCCAGCCCGGCAAGCATCAGCAATCCCAATCGTTTCAGCCAGAGCATGCGTTCATTCCCTTGTTTTCAGGACACTTACCAAATCCAGTCCATTGACGCGCCTCCGGACAATCAGGGCGGAAAGGACTGCCACGCCAAGCACGACGAGGCTGGAGATCGCAAATGTCCGGACGTTGATGACAAACGGTATGCGAAACAGGTCGCTATCAAAGCCGGTAACCACCGACCAGGAGAACAGATAGCCGAGCAGCCAGCCAAGCGGCTGCGCCAACGCGACAATCACGGCCAATTCAATCAACAACACGCTCGACACTTCCGCCTTGGTGAAGCCGAGAACACGAAGGCTGGCCAATTCCCGCGCATGCTCGGACAGCTGGATGCGGGCGGAATTGTAGATGACGCCAAACGTAATGATCACGGCAAGGCCAACGTAAACGGTCATCATCATTCCGATGTTCTCGCCGATGGTTTCGCTGAATTTTTTGCGGGAGATGCCTTGCAGCGCAATCGAGCCAATCGCCGGCGTCTGTTTCACCGCCGCATAGAGCGCCCCAAGCCTTGCGCCGTCGAGAGCCACCCGCACGCCAGATACACGCGGACCGTCGCCGGCCAGCCGGTCCAGCGCGTCCCGGTTCATGAAAACCGAAAGGCCGACAAAGCTTTCAACAATGCTGGTGACTGTCGCCTCGGTGACACGGTGATTTTGTGACAGCAGCTCGACTTCCACTTTGTCGCCGATGCGCAACTGCAGAAGATTTGCAACGCGATTTGATATCAGCATGCCGTCATCGGGCGCCTGCACACTGTTGAGATTCACGTCCAGCAGCGTGGTGAGATCTTCGCCCTTGGTCGTCGAAGCGATGGCGAGCAGACGTTCGCGATGGCCATGGCGAAGGACGACCGGCAGCGAGCGGAAGGGTTCCGAACGCAAAATGCCAGGCAGTCTGGATGCAGCAAGCGCGGCCTCCGGCGCGCGGTCACGGTCAAACAAAAGCGTGGCGTCCTGCCGCTCGGCGCGGAAGAAAACGGTGTCGACCATGAAATCGATTGAGTCGAACGAGAACATGGCCGTTACGAGGATGGCGACAGACATCGACGTGCCGAGCATGGCAAGGCCGGACCGAACTGGCCAACGCACCAGGTGGCGGAAGGCGATAACAGTCAGTTGGGAAAAGAATTTGAACGCCTGCGAGCCCCGCCCGAACAGGCGGCGGTAGCGCGGCGGGGCTGGAGGCTGCATGGCGACAGCGGCCGGAAGCGCAACAACGCTGG
>JBGSHY010000059.1:0-84527 GCA_041751995.1 Rhizobiaceae bacterium
GGGCTTCATCGGCGAGCGGGTTCCGTCGGCCGCATCTGCGCACGAGGCAGCCGGCGGGCAACGCGCCGCATCTTCGTCATCGAGTTCGGCTGCTCCGGCCGGGCGCAGCCATTACACCGCCGCCCCGGTAAAGGGCGCACATGGCGAAACGGCGCCCCGGGCGGCAACCGCTACCTCGGCGACTGGAGGCCAGCATCAAAATGCCGCCCCTGGCGGTCAAAAGCCCTACGACAATCTCCACGGTGTCGAACTCTCGCCCCCATCCGCGTCAGCCAACCACATCGAGATGCGGGCATTGCACAGTCAATCAGCGACAGCCGAACCGACCTATGGCCAGACAAGCTTCGCCAATTCGGCAACGACAAACTATAACAACAATGGTTTGAAAACCGGCACCGGCGGCACCGCTACGCCGATTTATCATGCCCCGCCGGTTACCGGCGCCGCTGCTGGCGGTGGTCACCAGGAAACCCGGTTTGAACGCTTTAAAGCGGCCGTCAAGCGCAATCCCAAGAAGTCCGTGGCAATCCCGGTTGTCATTGTAATTGGCGCTATTGTTGGCGGCGTTCTTGGAGGGCTTCGGCCGTGGGAAACGAGCGGCACGGGGGGGACGGGCGAGAATGACAACACGATGCCGCCCAAACCAACCGCCAAAAACGGGGAACAAAAGCTGACATCCGGCGCAAGCCTGACAGACGCGGATTTGAAAATGTTGGTCGCGCCCGGAACCATGGAGGCGGACTATGCAATCGATCCCGCCACTTTCACTCTCCATAAATCCGAAATAGACGCAACTGCAGCGGCGACCATCGAGACTGACGATGGCGCCTGGACTGTGACGGATGTGGGCTTGCTGTCCTTTGCGCCAAAAGCCACGTTCGTAGGCGGTGCGGCGGAAATTTATTTCTCTGTGAAGGACAAGAAAGGCACACAATCCGCCCGGGCCAAATTCACTGTGCAATACGGGCCCAAGCTGCATGACGGTGAACTCAAGGAGCAGGATCCGAAAGCCAAGTCTGTAATCTATTCCGTTACAAATTGGGACGCAGCAGCGAAAACCGGCGCTTTTGAACCGCATGACATGGCGGCAACATCCGCGCTCGATCCGGCGTCAATCCTGTTTTTCGATGCCGCTTCGAATACGGACAAAGCCCCGCTCGATGTGCCGGGCTTCGGCACATGGTCTCATGTGAACGGCATTATTTCTTTTGCGCCGCTGGCAGGTTCAATGGCTCAGATGGTGTTCGTCACCTACAGCGTCAAAGACAAGTCCGGCTCGGTGTCCAACCGGGCGACACTCACGGTTACCTTCAAGCCAGAGGGCATGGTGGTTGATCCGAACAACAAGGACATGACGCGCAAGCCGATTATCTCGTCCAATGTCCAAATCGTTGTTTCCGGCAAACCGGCAATTGTTCCAGTATCATCAGACATCAATCTGAAGGCGGATTCGCTGCGCATTGTCAGCGGAACAGCGCGGGTTTCCAGCCTGCCGATTGGGGGCAATGGCACATGGGCGGCGGCGAAAAATGTGCTGACATTCACACCGGATCCCGGGTTCAGGGGTGCGCCGGCGCCGGTTTCCGTCACGGCGCGAAGCGCGTTCGATGTGGAATCTGACCCGTACACCTTGAGCCTGATGATCTTTGCATTGCCGGTTGTGACCGATGACTACGTGTCTTCGAGCTATCCCGCCGTCATCCAGCCGCTGGCCAATGACAAGGTGGGCTACACGATGGAGAACAATGTCCTGGTGCCCTCCAGCGTCGAGATATTCGGCGTGGTTTCGATGACAGCCGGCCCGGTGGTTGCTCCGGACAAGAAGTCCGCCACAGTACCAAACGAAGGCGCTTGGGCGGTCAATGCCGACGGATCGGTGACATTCGTGCCGGTCGCGAATTTTACCGGCGGACCCAAACCAATCACCTACACGGTCGCCGACACGAAGGGCTCCAGATCGGATCCGGCGGTCATAACACTGAACCGTCAGGTCGGAGACATCGCCACCCGCTTTGCGGCGATGATGTCGATGACGCAGGGCATGTTCTTCCAGAACTATGTCACGGCGCTCAGCGACCCGGTGAAGAAATACAGCATGTTCGACGTTCTTGATGCGACGAACCAGTTGATGCTGATGTTCATCGCCGAAGCGCAGCGTACCGGCCAATATGCCGGTGTGCAGGCTGCCCGTGCAACGAACCAGACTGTTCTGGAGACTGCCACCAACACCGCGATGACCGCCTGGATGACAAGAAATTTCACCATTCAGGGGCTGGTTGATGCGACCGACACGATCCGCGACACGCTGATCGGCCTTCCGAACGGGTCGGCGACCATCGGTATCCGCGCGTTGCGCCTGGAAGTCATGGCGACGTTGGTCGAGCGCCACATTTCCCTGTCGATGATGGTGCGCGGCAAGGCGATGCAATGATGGCTGACGAAGCAATTTTCACAGGAATCCCGCTCCATGGCTGACAAGAAAAATGTGATCGAAGACATCGAAACCTCCGTGCTACCGAAAGAGGATTTTGCTTTTGTGATTGAGGCCTCCCGGAATGGAACTTGCAATCTCGATGGCACTGCAATGAGCATCGACAAATTCATGGCCGAGCTCGCTAAAAATCCGGAAAAGGGGTCGGAAGCCTGGAAACGTGGGTTGACGCTTGCGGGAGCGGCGACTGCCGGCAGCACCATCAGTATTTTGCCGATGCTGGCCATGGGGCCGCTGGCGCCGCTCGCCTTGGCCGGTCTGCACGCATCCTACAAGCTGGGAGACAACCGGATATGCCGCCTGATCATCGGCAACGAGACCGATGGCGACCTCATCAAGCACGATCTCTATCTGGACTGCGGCAAGCAAACCGCGAGGGCAGTCTTTGAGGAAAAGGATGCCGAAACCGGTCGCATGACGGCAAGCAAGACAGACACCATTCCGGGCCGCATGGACTGGGGCGGCGGATTTGAAACCTGCGGGATCGGCATGTACCGTTTTGAAAAAAACCTCGACATGGTGATCGGCTTTTACGGCACCGCAGGCGCAATTTCATTTACATCAACTGATCCGGCCATCGACAAGGTGTTCGCCATCGCATGGTCGGTGCCCGAACGCGGCGATGCAGCGGTAGCTGTTTGCGAAAACCTGCGCATGTTCGAGAACTTGCAGGAATTCTATGAGAAATCGATAGAAAAAGGGGCGAAGAGCGCCAGCGCCACAGCCAAGAACAAGGCGGGCAATGCAGTCGCCGAAATCCGCGCAGCGCTGTCGTTTGCCAATTTCCCTGACGCTTCGGATGAAAAAGACCGGGTTGTCGCCGTGACCATTTCACCCGTTTCAGCCGCAGCCTAAGCGTTCAATTCCGGAGGAAGACATGCAAGCCGACCCGAGAACGCTGATAGACGGAGCTTTCAACGCCGCCATCATGGGATCCTTCGGCCTGCCGACGGGTGGCCCGATCGTTTCGGTCGGGCTAGTCACGGCGCAGGTTCTATTCACAACGTTTTTTCCATTCCCCGAGCCGGTTGTCGACCCGCGAGACCTGATGCCGACGGCCGGCGATCTGGAGGCTGCGGTCGGAAAGGTGCAGGCGGGCGTCGCTGACGAACTGTTCAAGGCCAAGATGGCAGACCATGCCGCGCTTCTCTCAACGCTATACCAACAGTTGGACGCCGTTTGGCTGGCCAGCGCGGATGGCTCGGACGGTCTGGACGCCAAGGCGCAGCGCGGACCGCTGTTTCGCGGCACATTTGCCACCGAACAGCAGGAAGCCAATTGGCAAAAGCGCTTCGAACAATTCCAGGAACCGATCACCCGGGCGGACTCGCCAATCCTGCAGGTGATGAACTGGATCGAGGCCGACGGCCACAAGATAGAAACGCTGCCGCTCTACATGTTCGCAGGCAGCGTTTTCACGATGTACTGCCGGTTCAACATCGCCTGGGAATACAACATCATCCTGCGCAATTATGAAAAGGCGATGGAAGACTATGCCGACGATCTGACCGATGCAGAGACCAACAACCGGCTGGTGCGCTGGGCATTGGTCGGCCAGGCCAACGGCGAACCGCGGCCTTCCTTCGGCGCGGAGCCGGAAATGCCGGAAGCGCTCGACAAGATCAGCGACAGCAGCCAGTTCTGCGCGCTGATCCAGGATCATGTGCCGGGTTTCATCGCATACGCCAGATCCGTGGCCGAGGCGGTAAAAGGCAATTTCGAAGAGCTGCGGGCGGCGCTGGAAAAGCGGAACGCCGACTTCACGATTGAGACCAGTGTCACCAACGGACAGACGTTTTATAGCTATCACGACGCCTCAACCCGGCAGAATTCCACCCCCAACGCCAATCGGAAGATGGTGGAGGTGCAGATGCGCACCAAGCAGGGCGCCGCAAGCCTTGCCATCCGTGAACGTATGACGCGGGACACAGGCCTCGACAAGATCACGGAGGAAGACGTCGACACAATCCTTGAGACCATCGGACTTTGGGAAAAGGCCGTGGCGGAGCATGCCTATGCCTGATCTGTTTCGATACAATCAGCGCGGCCTCTCTCCATGAGCGCATTGGAGCCTGACCAACCAGCGGCGGCTGCAAACGCAGCGCCCGATTTCCGGCAAATCGTCGGACGTCTGGTTGATTGGCACAACAATCTGCGCCCCGCTTTGCGCATTGGATTGACGGTGTTCCTCTTCGCGGTGATGACCGCGTTTTACACGGTCCTGCTCATCGCCCCTGAAAACTACCACGATTACCTGCCGCTCATCGCGGCGTTTTCGCCAGTAACGATGGCGGTTGTGTTCATCACGCGTTTTGCCTCAAAGCGGCAGATCAATGAGCTTTCCGGTGCTTTGCTGTTCTCGGCTCTTGTGCCGCTGGCATTGAATGCATTGCTCCATGTGTCGGTCCTAATCGGCGCACCTGACAATGGCTTTGGCGGACTCTACAAGAGCTGGTCTTTGGCTGCTGCGGTCCTGCTGATCCTGGTTGGCGCGGCATTTGCAATTTACAGACTGAGTTCCGGCAACAAGAACGACACAGAATCGCTTTTGAATGCGATTCCGGCGGTGATTGGCATTGCTGCGGCCATTCTTGTTTTCAAACTGATCGATCCGGTGCTGGGGCCGCCCTGGGCTAGCCACTACAGCGAAGCGCAGCATGTTGTCGGCGCTTTGACAACGCTCGTGGCCATCGTCGCCTATTATTGGCGCCGGCGCGATGTGGCGGCGTTTTTGATTTGGCCGCTGACCGCCTGGGCCGTCTGCACCGCCATCGGCAGCTCGATGCCCTTTTTTACCGAGTTCGATGAGAGGCGCGCTGTATATGAGGCAACGCCGCTGGTGTTCTACGGTTTTCTGCCGGGCATTGTCTGGTGGGCGTTCCAGCTGTTCATCCACCGCAAGTCCGGGCGGCTCGACCAAAGCGACAGGGTCGGCATCAGTGTCAAGGCATTGTACCGGCACTGGGAACGCAGCGAACTGATCGGCGAGGGGGCGATTGAACAACTGCCGAACCGTAAGGATCAGTTGTTCAACGACATCGCCTATGTCCTGCTGTCGGGGGGCGCGCTTTATCTCTTTGCCTTTGCGGCGGAACATTCGGAACTGCCAATTCAGATCTGGGCGCCGTTTGCCACCGGCTTTCTCGGCATAGGCTATCTCGCGCTTCTCTCGCTTTTCCGGCGGATCAACCGGGTCCAGCGGCTGCGCTTCAGCGCGATGGTGTTGGCAGCTCTGTTGGCCATTCCAATAACGTTTTTGATCGCGATTGCGCTTTGGTTCGGGCTCGCGCCGATGATGCCGAATGAAGGGACCAGCGGTATCCTGTTGCTGACGCTGGAGGTCATTCTTTGGCTGATCACCCAGCATCTGTGTCTCAGGCTGGTGCGCGATGTTGACTACTCGACAGAACGGGTGCGTGCCGGGTGTCTCACGCTGGTCGGTTCATTCGTAGCCTTCGTCATTTTCCGCTTTGCGATGGGCAGCGAAGCGCTGTTGAGGTTTAATATCGGCATTCCGGTCGGCGACGCGGGATGGCTGATGACCATCCTCTTCCTTGTGCCGGTCTATTTCTATCACTATCGCGAGAAATCCGCGTTTCTCGTCTGGCCAATAGGCGCAGCCGTCGCCGGGGTATTGTTGCGCGTCATGGTGACTGCAGAAGCACACCTCGACGACATTAGCGAATACATCACCATTCAGGCCGACATGAACGAGGTGGTGCTTTCATCCTTCTTTGGCGCGGCGGCCGGGTCGCTCGGTCTTTTGGCCAAACATATCTGGTATGACAAGGACCCGACCAAGCGGGCGCGCGCGGTGCGGGTGCGCGGGCTTTTCACGATCATCCATGCCGTGTCGCCACTGATCGTCTTGCTGCTGTTCTTGATGGTCGCCAGTTCATTCCGGACCAACGCACAGGTGATCATTGCGGATGCCACCACCAATTTCGCGCAAATGTCCGAGAGTGTCCTCAAGATCAAGGCAAGGGCGGAAAAGGGGGCGAAGAGGCTCAAGAAGGCTTCTGAAAAGCTGATCAAGGAAGTGACGGAGAGCATTCCGGATGAGGCATTTCAGCTTGCTTCAGAATTGCGCTCAAGGGCGGATGTGCTTGTCACGCAAACCACCGCAGCCACCAAGCAAGTGGCCACCATTGCGATCGACAAGGCCAAGGCAACGGCATCTGAACTGGGCGATAAACTGTCGGAAGCGCTGACCCCTGAAATCGACTTCGGCTTCCTTGGCAAACTGAAAATGCCTGATCTTGGCATCGGCAAGTTCTTCAAGAACCTGATTGGCGGCATGATACCCGACTTGAACCTGGAGGAGATGTTCGAGCAAGCTATGACGTCGCTTTATAACGATGTCGAAAAACAATTCGAAGAGCCCATCAAAACGGCGAACGCCATGAAGGACAGCGTCACGAATTTCGTTGAAAAGCACAAGAACAGACTGGAAAAAATTAAAAACAAAGCCATCAAGGAAGCGGATGACATGGTAGCCGAAATCCTGCTGGAGAAGGAAAACACCTTCAAGCATGTGGAAGCGCTGGTCATCAACGCCATCACGTTTTTCTATCAGTTGCTTTTGTTCCTGATCCTGACCACAGCGACGATCATGGGCTACCTTCTATGGAAGGTGATCAATGGCATGGTTTTCATGATTGCGCGGGTACGCAATGGATGGACAATGCTGCGGTATGCGGTCGATGTTCAGTACGAAAAGCAGATTATCTGAAAAACGGAAATGTTTGGCGTAACGAAGGGTTTGGCGAATCTGTTGCCCTTATCGACCCAAAAGGCTATCTAGCCGCCAACTGCGCCATTCAATCGCCCGTTTACAGCCGCACTTGGTATGTGAAAATTTCCTTCAGCGGGATTTAATGTTGCATTTACAGATAGTTATAAGGGCAGTTGCGGCGCCTGCGAAGAGCCCGCCGTCCGTATCAAGCCGATTGCGGCTAACTCATGGAAAGTTTCTGAATGGCACTGCCTGAAAATATCGCTCCGGCGCTCAAACGTGCATTGGAAGAACGCGGTTACGCGGAACTCACGCCGGTGCAGAGCGCCATGCTGGAGGAGGGCGTTGCCGATGCTGATCTTCTGGTGTCCGCGCAGACCGGATCCGGCAAGACGGTCGCCTTTGGCATGGCCATTGCCAACAGCCTGATGGGCAATAATGAAAAGCTTGGCATGGCTGTACAGCCCTTGGCGCTGATCGTCGCGCCGACGCGTGAACTTGCCTTGCAGGTCAGCCGTGAGCTTTCCTGGCTCTATGCCGGAGCTGGCGCCAAGATGGCGACCTGTGTCGGCGGGATGGAAATGCGCAAGGAAGTCCGGTCACTGCAGCAAGGCGCGCATTTCGTCGTCGGCACGCCCGGACGTTTGCGTGATCACATCACGCGCGGGTCGCTTGATCTTGAAGGCATCAAGGCCGTCGTTCTCGACGAAGCGGACGAGATGCTTGACCTTGGTTTCCGCGAAGACCTTGAATTCATTCTCGACGCCTCTCCCAAAGAGCGCCGCACGCTAATGTTCTCGGCGACCGTTCCGGCGCAGATCGGCAAGATGGCCGCCAAATACCAGCGCGACGCCATGCGCATCGCCACCGCTGGTGAAAAGAAGCAGCACGCCGACATTGAATACCGGCTGATGCCCGTCGCGCCGCATGAACGAGAGAACGCGATCATCAATGCACTGCTGTATTTTGATGCGCCAAGCACGATGGTTTTCTGCGCAACCCGCGATGCGGTCAAACATCTGGCAAGCCGCCTCGGCAACCGGGGCTTCGGTGTCGTGTCGCTGTCCGGTGAGCTGTCGCAGGCCGAGCGCACCAACGCGCTGCAGTCGATGCGCGATGGGCGCGCCCGTGTCTGCGTGGCAACCGACGTCGCTGCGCGCGGCATTGATTTGCCGAACCTTGATCTTGTCATCCATGCCGACCTTCCGACCAACCCGGACACGCTGCTTCACAGGTCTGGTCGCACGGGGCGGGCAGGGCGCAAGGGCATATGCATTCTCGTTGCTCCGATGCACCGTCGCCGCTCCGCCGAACGTCTGCTGTCGCTTGCCAAGGTGCAGGCCACACAGGTGCGCGCGCCGAGCCAGATGGACATTTACGAGCGCGACCGCGAGCGGCTTTTGAGCGGCATCAGTGCGGATTTGGAGCGCTCGCCGGAAGAGGCTGAAACGGTCACCGAACTTCTCAAGCGCCACTCGGCAGATGCCGTCGCGCTTGCCTACATCCGCATGGTCCAGGCTTCGCGCCCGACTGCGGAAGAACTCTCCGACACCGGTATTCCGGAAGTTGCGACGCCGTCAGGCGAGAAGGAAGCGGACCGGTTTGAAAATGGTGTCTGGTTCCGCATTCCGCAGGGCCGCAAGCACAATGTCGAGCCGCGATGGCTGCTGCCGACACTGTGCAAGGCAGGGCATCTGACCAAACGCGACATTGGTTTCATCCGATTGCTCGACAATGAAACCCGATTTGAAATCCGCCCGGAAAAAGCTGACGCATTCTTCGAGGCAATCTCCAATGCCAAGGGCAGCGAGAAGGGCTTGCGCGTCGCCCGCTTTGTCGGCGACCCGAGCATCCTGCCGCCGCGTAAAACCGCTGACGGGGAAGCCAAGCCGTTTGGTGAAAAGAAGCCGTTTGCGGAAAAGAAGCGTTGGACAAAGGATCAAAAGTCGGCCCGCCCGAAGAATGATGAACGCCCGGCAGCTTATGTTAAGCCGGCAGAAGGCAATGAGGCTCCTGCAAAGCCTTGGGCCAAGCCCGGCGAAACTGCGCCAAAGACGTGGGACAAGCCGCGCGACGGCGCGCCTAAAGCTTGGGACAAGCCACGCGACGTGGCGCCAAAAACTTGGGATAAACCCAAGAAGCCCGCAGGCAAAACATTTGAAAAGCCGAACAAGCCATTCAAACCAAAGGGTAAACCGAACGGTTAGCTCTAGGTCATCCTGAGTCGGATTCGACTGTTATGAATTGCCCGCCGTCCGGCGAGCTGAAATCCGGCCAAGCCTTGGCTTCAAATTGCGCCCAGGAAAATCGTTTGCTGATGCGGCCAGGGGCTTCACCCTGGCCAGCGCTGTTTGCCGGCCAGACATCCCATTCTTCGTAAGTCCGCTCGATATAGAAGGTGATTTCGTCATGAGTGGCAGACACAGTTGCCTTGATCCAGCCGGTTAGGTCGGGGCTGACTTGAAATCGGGCCCGTTTCTGCCCGTCGTCAGACACAAATTCGGCTTCGAGGAATTGTCCGGATGTCTCGAATCGACTGCAGCCGAATTGCAAGTTGCCAAGTTTCCAATTTTTAGTCGCCACCAATTCGAGTTCCAGGCCATTGACGAAAATATGAAACGCCACTTCAGGCGGCAGGGAAGCGTCCCCGCCTATCATCGGATCGGAAAAGAAAGGCTTTCTGGCTGGCGGATTGTTCATTGCGCGTTTTTCAAAAGGGCTGGCAAAGCGGCCTGACAGTTGGCAGATTGCGGACTTCAAGGAGACTGCCGCATGTCCATATCTGAGTCCACACCGTTCAAGCCGCTCAAATCCTGGACCGAAGTCGCCCCGCTGCTGGTTGATGTGGCGATGGGACGAAAGCCTGCCGATCTTGTGGTGCGCAACGGGCGCTGGGTGAATGTGCATTCCGGAGAGATTATTCCCGGTACGGATCTGGCGATTGCCGAGGGCCGGTTTGCATGGTGCGGTCCTGATGCCGGCCATTGCATCGGGCCGGATACAATCATCGTGGATGCGCAGGACCACTATCTGGTTCCGGGCCTGTGCGACGGTCACATGCATGTCGAAAGCGGCATGGTGACTGTCACGGAATTCTGCCGCGCGGTCATTCCGCATGGCACGACTTCGATGTTCATCGACCCGCATGAAATCGCCAATGTGCTGGGGCTTGACGGCGTCCGGCTGATGCATGACGAGGCGATGGCCATGCCGACCAATGTGTTTGTGCAACTTCCATCCTGCGTGCCGTCGTTCCCGGGGATTGAACATGCCGGCGCTGCGTTCAAAGCGGAGGACTTTGAGGAGGCCATGGGCTGGCCCAACATCATCGGCCTTGGCGAGGTCATGAATTTCCCCGGCGTTGTCGCCAACGATCCGATCATGGTAGCCGCCGTCGCGGCGACCACAAAAGCAGGCAAAACCGTCGGCGGCCATTATGCCTCGCCGGACCTTGGCCGCCCGTTCCATGCCTATGCGGCTGCAGGCCCTGAGGACGACCATGAAGGCACCCGCGCAGAGGATGCGATCGCCCGCGTGCGCCAAGGCATGAAGGCGATGTTGCGGCTTGGCAGCGCCTGGTATGATGTCGCCACCCAGATCAAGGCGGTGACCGAAAGCGGGCTTGATCCACGGCATTTCATCCTGTGCACCGATGACAGCCATTCCGGCACGCTGATCGAAGAGGGGCATATGGACCGCGTTGTCCGCCACGCCATCCAGCAGGGGCTGAAACCGGTGACCGCCATCCAGATGGCGACGCTCAACACAGCCGAGCATTTCAAGGTGGAGCGCGATCTGGGGTCGATTTCGCCGGGCAGGCGGGCGGACTTCCTGATCGTGTCCGATCTCGCCGAAATGGCGATTGAAGAAATCTATGCGAGGGGAGTCCATCTGGCCTCGAAGGGCAAGCTTGTCCGCGACATTCCGGCTTATGACTATCCGGAAAAGGCAAAGAATACCGTCAACATGAAGCGCGATCTTGGCGCGCAAGACTTTGACATTGTTGCGCCATCCGGCGCGAATTCCGTCCGTGTGCGGGTCATCGGCGTGGTTGAGAACCAGGCGCCGACCAAGGCGCTGGAGGCAGAACTGCCGATCCTCGACGGGCTGGTCGGCATGGATGTCGCCAACGATGTCTGCCAGATCTCACTGGTCGAGCGTCACCGCGCCACCGGCAATGTCACCAACGCGTTCGTCTCAGGCTTCGGCTACAGGCTCCCTTGCGCCATGGCCTCGACCGTCGCGCATGACTGCCATCACATGATCGTCGTCGGCACCAACAAGGCCGACATGGCGCAGGCGGCAAACCGGCTGCGCGAGATCGGCGGCGGGGTGGTGCTGATTTCGCGAGGCAAGGAGCTAGCGCTGGTCGAGATGCCGATTGCAGGTTTGATGTCACAGGAACGCGCCGAAATCGTCGCCGCCAAGGCTGCAAAGCTGACGGACGCAATGCGTACCGTCGGCTGCGACCTCAACAACGCCTACATGCAGCACTCGCTGCTGGCATTGGTGGTGATACCGGAACTGCGCATTTCGGACATCGGGCTGGTCGATGTGCGGACTTTCGAGAAGGTGGAGCTGTTTGTGTGAGGCGTGAGATTGCATCCGATACTTCAAGGCCTCGGCTGACCGTAACTTTAGAGGATCACCAAATTCTCCGGTTTGCATCCCTTGACGGCGGCAGAGCGGATTTTGCGGTCAAATGTCACCAGCCTTCCGCCATTGCTGACCGCAGTCGCAAGAAGCGATATGTCCGTGATCTGGCCGTGATTGCCCACGTGCGTGATATCAAAAACTGCGTTGTCGGTCAGTGAAATGGTGTTTGGCCAGAATTGGTGATCCGCCGATTGTTTCGCAAGCATCAGCAGGTGCACTGCAGTCGCAGGGGATTGCGGCAGCGGATAACGCGGATTGCTCAGAATGCGAACGAAACCGTTCTCCGTGATCGAACACGTCGCCCAGCCATGCTCACCATTATCAAGCAGCCATTCGTGCGCAGACTCGTGGTGAACGTGGTCCGGTTGAAACAAGGCTATGAGCGCGTTGACATCAAAAAGCGCCCGCATTGATCAGAATTCGTCGTCGAGGAGCGACTGGATCAACTCCGGACTGACAACCTGACCGGTCGCCGGCAATTGCGGAAACCCGTTGCGCTTGCCCGCCTGATTCAGGTTGGCAGGGGCAACCAGCGCCTTGCGGGCAAGGTCAGAAATGACCTCACCCAGCGTTTTCTTCCCGCGTGAGGCCAAATCTCTGGCTGCGAGCAATACATCTGGTGCAATATCAATTGTGGTGCGCATGCATCAAAACATACTGCATCAGATGCCGATAATCAATTGCCCGGTCTTAACTTCACCAGCTCCCCGTGTTCGGCATCGAAATCCACGGTTCGACCGGCGTCAGCGGCTCGCCTTCCTGCAGGATCTCGATCGAGATGCCATCCGGCGAACGGACGAAGGCCATGTTGCCGTCGCGCGGCGGGCGGTTGATGAGGATGCCGGCTTTCATCAGCTTTGTGCAGGTTTCGTGGATGTTGGCGACCTTGTAAGCGAGATGGCCGAAGTTGCGGCCGCCGGTGTAGGTCTCGGCATTGCCGTTTTCGTCTGGCCAATTGTAAGTCAGCTCCAGCTCAGGCGCACGCTCGGCGTCTGACTGGGCCTTGTTCCCGGGTGCGGCCAGAAAGAGCAGCGTGAAACGGCCTTTTTCGCTTTCGTGCCGGCGCACTTCAATCAGGCCGAGTTTGTTGCAGTAGAAATCCAGCGATTCGTTGATGTCGCGGATGCGGACCATGGTGTGTAGAAAGCGCATTGGCTGGTTCCTTCTTGATCTGGAGTGAACCGAAACGGGAAATTTCCGTGTCCGGATTCAACTTTTGCGGAAACTTTGCGGAAAAGCCTTGTGCAAACAGAATGCCATCTTGCCTCATCCACATGGGTTAATGATAACTTAACAACAAGAATCAGTAACGTGTAACGGAAGGTAGCGCGGGATGGGGGAAAAGGCGTCATCCTTTGCCGATGAAAACCTCGGTTTTCAGGCAGGGCAGAACAGTGCTGCGACCGACGGTCTGCGCGCCGACGCCGGTGTCGTTGAGATTTCCGGCGCGATCAAGTGGTTTGATGTTTCAAAAGGTTATGGCTTCATCGTTCCCGATCAAAAAGGTCTGACCGATGTGCTGCTGCACGTGACCTGCTTGCGGCGTGACGGTTTCCAGGTTGCGCTTGAAGGTGCACGCATCCATTGCCTGACACGTCCGGGCGAACGTGGATTGCAAGCGTTCCACGTCATCTCAATGGACAATTCCACCGCCATTCATCCCTCGACCACGCCGCAGCGCACGCATGTCACCGTGACGCCGACCAGCGGTCTGGAGCGCGCTCTGGTGAAATGGTTCAACAGGACCAAAGGGTTTGGTTTTGTGACGCGCGGCGAAGGCACCGAGGATATTTTCGTGCACATGGAGACCATGCGCCGCTATGGGCTGACGGAGCTTCGACCCGGCCAGGTGGTGCTGGTCCGCTTCGGGCCAGGCGACAAGGGATTGATGGCGTCAGAAATCCACCCTGACATTGGCGCGCCGATTCCTGTATCGAACTGACATGATTACCCGTTCTTTCATGGCCTTCTTGAGGGCGGTCCTTTGGGCCGCCTGTTTTGCTTTTCTGGCGGCCCTTCAGGGATGCGCGAAGGCCGGCGAGCCGATGGTGCTTCCGACCGATCCGGCGCCATTGGTGATTACAACGCCCAACGGGGACGTGAACCTTGCCATCGAGATCGCCGATGATGACAAGGAGCAACAAAGAGGGTTGATGCACCGAGAGCGGCTGCCGGACGGGCACGGCATGCTTTTTGTCCTGGAGGAAACCCGCGAGGCGTTTTTCTGGATGAAGGACACGCCATCAGCACTTGATCTGTTGTTTGCCGATGAAAAGGGGCGTGTTGTCACCATCAAGCGCGGCGAACCGCTTTCCGAGGCGATTATCTCCGGAGAAAAGCCGGTCCGGTTTGTTCTGGAGATTGCAGCAGGCGAAGCGGCCCGGCTTGGCCTTGCGCCCGGCAATGAATTCCGGCATCCGGTTGTCGAGGCCATTTCTGACCAATAGCCCGCCAGGACATTTTTATGAAGCATTTCTCCCATGATGGTTTTGACCTTGCATACATGGACCGCGGACATGGCGATCCGGTGCTGCTCATTCATGGGTTTGCTTCCAATGCCCGCGTCAACTGGGAAGCACCGGGATGGATTTCGGCGCTGAATGAAGCGGGCTACCGCACCATCGCCATCGACAATCGCGGACATGGCCACTCGTCTAAAAGCCATGATCCGAAAGATTATCATCCCGCTGCCATGGCCGGAGATGCACTGGCTCTGCTTGACCATCTCGGCCTCCCGGACGCGCATGTGATGGGCTATTCGATGGGCGCAAGGATCAGTGCGTTTCTGGCAATGGCAGCGCCGCAGCGGGTGCGTTCGCTGGTGTTCGGCGGGCTTGGTGACGGTATGGTCAAGGGTGTCGGCGACTGGGATCCGATTGCCGATGCGCTGCTTGCACCCGATCCGGCAAGCATCACCCATGCGCGCGGCGCGGCGTTCCGCAAGTTTGCAGACCAGACCAAGAGCGATCGGTTGGCGCTTGCGGCCTGCATACAGACGTCGCGAGACCTCGTGAAGCCGCAGGACTTGCGCCTTTTGAACATGCCGGTACTTGTCGCAGCGGGCAGTCTCGACGACATTTCCGGCGACCCGTTTGAACTGGCGGCGATGATGCCGGATGCAGGCGGGTTTGTGATCGTAGGCCGCGATCACATGATGGCGGTGGGCGACCGCAGCTTCAAGCGGGCTGTCTTGGCCTTCCTTGGGCGGGTGCGTTAGTGGCGACCAAGGCCAGCGTCTTGCATGATGTGTTCGGCTTCGGCAGTTTTCGTGCCGGTCAAGAAGCTATTGTCGACAATCTCCTGGACAATCAACATGTTCTCGCGGTCATGCCCACTGGTTCCGGAAAGTCGCTTTGCTATCAGGTTCCTGCGCTGGTCAAAACTGGTCTGGCCATCGTCGTTTCGCCGCTTGTCGCGCTGATGCAGGACCAGGTGGCGGCATTGAAGCTCGCTGGCGTGGCGGCTGAAACCATCAATTCAGCGGCGTCGCGCGAGGTCAATGTCGACATCTGGCAACGCGTCGCGGCCGGCGATGTCCGGATCCTCTATATGGCCCCCGAGCGATTGATGACCGAGCGGATGATAACGGCGCTGCAGCGGCAGACCATCAGCCTGATCGCCGTGGATGAGGCGCATTGCATATCGCAGTGGGGCGCGTCGTTCCGGCCTGAGTATGAAGCGCTGCATGATCTTCGCCGTGCGTTTCCTGGTGTTCCCATCGGCGCTTTCACCGCGACAGCCGACGAAGCGGCGCGGCGGGACATTGTGCAACGGCTTTTTGGCGGACAGGCGGTGGTTCATGTCTCTGGTTTCGACCGTCCGAACATCAGCCTGACTGTGCAGCCGAAGGCCAACACCGGCAAACAGATGTTGGCGTTTCTGGAGGACTACAAGGGCTCCAGCGGCATCGTCTATGCGCTTTCGCGCAAGAGCTGCGAGGAGTGGGCTGACCATCTTTGCCAGAACGGTTTCCGTGCAGTTGCCTACCATGCAGGACTGTCATCGGAGCAAAGGGCGCAAACGCAGGAAATGTTTATGGCGGAAAAGGGCGTGATCGTCTGCGCCACCATAGCCTTCGGCATGGGCATCGACAAGCCGGATGTCCGCTTTGTTTTTCACGCGGACTTGCCGTCTTCGCTTGACGCCTACTATCAGGAGATCGGCCGCGCCGGGCGCGACGGGCAGGCGGCCGCGGCGCACATGGTGTTTGGCCTCGGAGACATCCGGCTCCGCCGCAATTTCATTGACCAGAACGATGCTGACGAGACCAACAAGCGGCGTGAACACCGGCGGCTGGATGCATTGGTCAATTATTGTGAATCGCCCAGCTGCCGCCGCATGTCGCTGCTGTCTTATTTTGGTGAAGACTCTGAGCCGTGCGGCAATTGCGATGTCTGCCTCAATCCGGCTGAAACCTTGGACGGCACTGCCGATGCACTGAAAATTTTGGAAGTGGTCCGCGCAACCGGCGAGCGCTTTGGCGGCGGGCATATCATTGACGTGCTTTTGGGAAGAACCAACGAGCGCGCGATCAGCATGGGTCATGTCAATTCACCGGTATTTGGCTCCGGCAAACACCGCAGCCGGACGGAATGGCAACCACTGGTCCGGCAAATGGCGGCGGTCGGCTTCCTGAAGCTCGACGCCGGCGGCTTTGGCGGCCTGTCGATTTCGGAAAGGGGCGAAGCGCTGCTGCGCGGGCAGGGTGAGTTCCGATATCGCAAGGACGAGGTCAAGCTCACCAAGAAAGCCAAACGCGCCGATGCCATGGCAGCCGCCAGTACGGATCCGCAGTCGGAGGCCATGCTGATCCGTCTCAAGGACCTGCGCCGCAGGCTTGCCGGTCAGCGTGGCGTGCCCGCGTATGTGATTTTCTCAGACCGTTCGCTGATTGACATGGCCGAGCGTGTTCCGACGAGCCTGGACGAATTCGGTGAAGTGCATGGCGTCGGCGACGCCAAGCTTGAACAGTTTGGCTCCATTTTCCTGAAGGAAATTGCCGCTGCCGTTCGAGAGACAGGAGCACATTGACCAATATCACGCTTGGCATTTCCGTTTTAACGAAGTTGCACTATATTCATCATAGTGTTGATGGAGAGAAACATGTCGAACAGCGCACATCTTGCCGAATCGCGGCGCGCGACGGTTGACCCGGTCTGGGAAAAAGTGCGGGCTGAGGCAGAAGTCGCTGCGGCGAATGACCCTGTTCTGGCAGGGTTTCTCTATTCGACCGTGCTCAATCACAGCACGCTTGAATCTGCTGTCATTCACCGCATAGCCGAACGGCTGGATCACCCGGATGTTCCTGCTTCTCTGGTTCGCCAGACCTTCCAGGGTATGGCGCAAGATCACCCCGAATGGTCGAAGATCCTGCGTGTCGACATGCAGGCAGTTTATGACCGCGACCCGGCCTGTGATCGGTTCCTTGACCCGTTGCTTTATTTCAAGGGCTTCCATGCCATTCAGACGCATCGTCTGGCGCATTTTCTTTGGGAGACGGGCCGCCGCGACTTCGCGCTCTATCTGCAGAGCCGTATGTCAGCGATTTTCCAGGTCGACATCCATCCGGCTGTCAAAATGGGGCAGGGCATATTCTTTGACCATGCCACGGGTATTGTCGTCGGCATGACAGCCGTAATCGAAGATGATGTCTCAATCCTTCAAGGCGTGACGCTTGGCGGCACTGGCAAGGAAACGGGTGACCGGCACCCAAAGATTCGCCGCGGCGTGCTGATTGGCGCTGGTGCGGAAATCCTTGGCAACATTGAGGTTGGCTGCTGCTCCAAGGTTGCTGCGGGTTCCGTGGTGCTGAAGCCTGTTCCGAACGGCGTCACGGTCGCGGGAGTGCCTGCGCGAATTGTCGGCGAGGCCGGATGTGCAGAGCCCGGCAGGGCGATGAACCAGCTTCTTGCCTTGGATGCGCTCGAAATGGAAGACGACGGCTGAAGACGCCATCGGCTTGCTCGCGGAATAATAAACGGCAGTTTAGCTTGCGGTGTCCTTGCCCGCATGGCAAAAGCCGGTCCCAAACACATCCTTGCGGAGAATTGCCTTGAAGCCTGAAGAATTGAAGAAGCTCGACGCCTATTTCAAGCGCGTCTTTGTAAATCAGGCGCTGCAGGTCAAAGCCCGCCCGCGCAAGGATGATTCGGCTGAATTGTTCCTCGGTGACGAATTCCTGGGCATCATTTACCGTGACGACGAGGACGGCGACCTGTCGTACAATTTCTCGATGGCCATTCTCGACATGGATCTCTGATTGTCAGGTTCGCGGTGTTGAGGCCGGAACGGTCTTCACTGCGGAGCCGGCAAATGCATCCAATTTTGCGTCCAGCGTTTTCCAGTCAGCCAAAAGGGCGGATGGAAAACGCGCCATCATCACAAGATCGTCGCCTACATGGATATCGCGGTCACACCCCGCGAGGGTTGATGTTCCCTTTGATTCGTCGAGGCAGCGGGTGACAAAGGTCTTTTCACTCGCTTCCGGGCCTACCAACAGAAACTCGTCAACAAATCCTGCTGATTCCGGCAGCTTGAACCGGACAAGTCCGTTGGCAAGCGCGACGCCGTCGCCCAAATTCATTTTCCGGTAAATTGGCTCCAGCCGCCCAGACATGTCTCTGCTGAGCGAGCGCTGTTCAAAGGAAAGGAACATCAAATCCCTGTTTGAATCGGTGTTGTTGAACGCGGCGCGGGAGGGTTCAGTAAAACCATCCATGTTCGGCCAAAGCACATATAGGTCCAACCGGTTTGCAATGCCATCACGCCGCTGTTCGGGATAGCGGATCCGGTTCGCGGACACTGCGAGCACGTCGTTGCCGATCACAATCTCATGCAGTGTCGTGTCGTCGGTGTGCCCGCCCATTGAAAGGCGTGAGCCAATTTCGCGGCCGCCTAAACTGATAACGAGTGACAAAACTGCAAGCGTTGCAAACACCCAGAAAACCCGGTGAAAGAAACGGGATTCAACTTGGACGAAGCCTGAATCTGCCGATGCGCTCACAGTCGCCTCCAGTTGTGCCATTCCGGAACATGCATTTCGGCACATTCGTTGCACCCAAATCAATGTCCGCAATGTCGCGGCTTATGGTTAATGCTTGGTGTATAAATGAGTATCGGACTGCTCGTTGGCGCGTTTGTTGCCGGAACGTCCCTGGCCGCTTTGGCTGGTAATTTTGCAGAAGGGCGTGCGCGCCTGCCTGCGAGGCTTGACCGTCCGTTTGTAGACAGCAATCGGATTGGTTGGTCTCTGGTCCAAGTGCTGATCGCCGGACCCTATCTTCTTGTCGGTGAAATGTCCGCCGCCTGCGAGGAAGGCCGTTGCAGCCGGTTTACCTGGTTTACGTCCATTCTGTTTGCTGCGCTTTGGTGTCTTGCGAGCGGGATTCTTTGCCTTGAATTGCTTTGGCAAATCGCTCAGCTTCTCGGCTCAACGGCAGTCTGAGGATGGAACCAAATGACCGACTACTCAATTGATGGCATTGCGCCGACCTACGATGACCGTGGCAGCACATATGTGGCGCCCGGGGCCATGGTCATCGGAAAGGTCAAACTCGGGCGCAACGTCAACATCTGGCCCTACGCGGTCATTCGCGGCGACAATGAGCTGATTGCGATCGGCACAGGTTCGAATGTGCAGGAACACACCATGATGCACACGGATCCGGGCTTTCCGCTCGTGGTTGGCGAAAACTGCACCGTCGGACATCGGGCCTTGCTTCATGGCTGCACAGTCGGTGACAACAGCCTGATCGGCATGGGGGCCATTGTGCTGAACGGCGCAAAAATCGGACGGAATTCACTCGTTGGAGCGGGGGCGCTTGTGACCGAGGGCAAACATTTTCCCGACGGAAGCCTGATCGTTGGTTCACCCGCGCGGGCAGTACGCACTCTCGACGATGGCGCCATTGCGAAGCTTAAGGCATCCGCTGAACATTATGTGGCCAATGGCAAACGCTTCAAGGCCGGCCTGCAAGAAATTTGACGTGAATACTGTAGCCTGAAAAAGGCGGAGCCGGCGCCTGGGGAAAGCGCCGGCTCCTGTACACCGGTCGTTGGGGACGGGGGGTGGGGACTCGACCGGGTATCTCGTGAAACTGTTATTTTCCCAGGCTGCCGACGATGACTTGACGATTGTCTTCGATGGAAACCCATTGTGAGGAGTTGCGGTCGGACTGGCGCTTGAGGAAACGGTAATCTGTGTCATCCCAGGGCAGAATTTTTGGCTCAAGGTTATCGAGCACGAAATCGCCGCGATCAGTCCTGACAGTCAAAACGGCATGGCCTGCACCATTTTTCTGGCGCACGACGGTGATCAGCAGATTGGATGCAGGTATGCCGCGCTCCTGGAGTTGCTTCTGCTTGAGAAGGACATAGTCCTCGCAGTCACCTCGGTTGACCGGATAGGACCACTTCTCTTCGGTTCCCCAGAGATCCATGTCTGTCACCGGCTCAATCATCGTGTTGATCGAGTTGTTGACGTCCTGCATTGCAGACCAAAGATTGCGAGTGAGTTTCACCACTGAAGGCTTTGCAGCCTTTGCGCGGCAATCGGTCGGATTGTCCTGGCAAAACTGGTAGTGGCCAATTGGCTGGCTGGTACGCATGCCCGAGGGCATGAAACTTGCGGCATTGGCTGCCGCCATCATGATCGGCAGAGCGGCTATCGCCAGCAGTCCTGATCTTATTTTGTTTTTCATTGTCCCGTTCCCTGTATGGAAACAACAATGACAGAGATGTTTTGACATCACGCAAAGTAATGTCACGGCATTCTAAGTAACGTTTACATGTAATTGAATTGTATTTGGAGTTATATTTAGTTTTATTTGTATAAAAGTCTTCCCGTCACCGAAGCAGAAAATTTACCACAACAGATCTGGGGCGAATGTGAGAACTGAAACACGGATGATTCAAAAACAAAAAAGGCGCGGACCATGCCGCGCCATCTAAATGAGAGGTATTGTCGGAAACTAACTGGCGAATGCGGCGTCGAGTGTTTCAGCCCGTTGGAGCACCGCGAATTCAATTGCGCAGCCATCAACAAAATGGCGCACGACCTGGCCGCGCATCGTGCCAAGTGTAACTTGTGTGCCAAGCGCAGGCCGCACATCGGTTTCAACAGCAGCGCCGGACAGGGACAGATCGACAATCCGGCATTCATATTGCCGGCCATCATTGAGCGCCAAAACCGTTATCGGGTTACGAGGCGCAACACGTTCATGGCGACGGTCTTCAGGCAGATCCAGTTCATGACGATTTGCAAGCCAGGTCAACTGAGCAGCAAGTTTGTCTTTCTTGCGTTCCGACGCGAGAATGGTCATGGCAAAGCCGTCGGGCAGGGTGCGGGTAAGTACACCTTCCACCCGGCCGATATGATCGATGTAGGCAATAACCTTTTCACCAAGTCCGCCGGTGTGGTCGGCTATGAACGAGCAGTTGCCGGGCGACATGTCGACAACTTGGCAAGGATACTCCGTGCGATCCTCAAGCATGTAACGGCCGTAGAGCTTGACATGCACACGCTGAAAATCGCGACGTTCTGATCGGCTTGCAGTTGCTGCGCTCATGGTTTTGTTCGCCAAATCAATCACAGGCGCTATTGCCCATAATTCGAATTTGACGTTACAAATCTTCCATTAACAAGTCGTAACCCTTAACGCGCCAAGTGACCTATTTCTGCACATCTTCGGACAATCCGCCCGCAATAACGGTCAAATGTCCAAAACGCCTCGCCGGTTCATTCCTCGACATGTAAATCGACCTCGGTCCGGACAGGTTTTCGAGGGAAGGGCCTATCGGCGGGACATCGACCCTCGGCCGGTTGTTGAGGAACACCAACTCCTTGTCCGGATCGATGACCCGCACAGAAGTCACACGGCTTTCAACGATCGGGTCGGCGCCAAGCCAGTAAGGCTTTTCGGAGGGGAAAATGGCCCCGAACAGGCGTGTGCTTTCCGTCGTGTTGGCGAGTGGCATGAAAATGGCTTCAAAACCAAGAACTCGGCGACCTTTCGAAATGCCATCGAAGGTTATCATGCTCACGGTTTTTTCCGAGAAGCAGGCATTCGCCAAGCGTTTGATCAGGCTGATGTCCGTCAGGGAAAACAGGCTGAAAAAAGCATAGTTCTTGAGTTCGCGTCCATAAATGGCACACACCCGGGTGCCAGCCAGCCGGAAGGTGACATCCTTGCGCATGCCTTGTTCGAGAATGAAGGTATCAGCCAAATGTGCGCGAATATCCACAGGTTCGATCTGCGTGCGCAACGGGGCGGGCTTTCCGTCGCGTATCCGGTTCCAGTAGAGGAATAGGTCGGTTGTACCGGGGTTGCTCATTGGAATTCCCATCATGCCTGTTCTGTCTGTCCTGTGCCAAAACGGGATGATTCTTTTCCGGTTCGGTCACATCAATGATGGCTGAGCAGGTTCCATGCCAGTCACTCTTTAGGTGCTGGCTGGGTTATCAACGGGCGAGGCGCGTTAAGGTTAACAGGTGGTTTACGTTGCCATGACAGAGGTGTTGTGGCACATAGAATGCACTTCACGAAGCCGTTGGCTTTGCAGCATTAAACTGATTTTGGGTCGTTCTCGGGGGAGAGCAGGGGCTCGAAAGGCCGCTCAGGGCGAAAGCCTCGGGCGGCCATTTTTTTAACCAGTTTAGGGCCGTATCTGATCGAAGACTGGAGTCCCCATGACGTTTGAACAGACGCCAACAGACCGCCAACCGGCGCTAAACATTCCCGGCAGCATATTGGTGGTGCTGGCGCTTTGCATTGGAATTCATTTCGGCAGGGAATATCTTCTGGGCGCGGACAGCGACCTCTATGTCCTGTTCTATGGCTCGTTCATTCCGGCCCGCTATGCGGAAAGCCTGAACTGGGAAGCGTTCACCAGTCCGGTGACCTATTCCTTGCTGCATGGCAGCGTCGCGCATTTGCTGAACAATGCCATTTGGCTGGTTGCCTTTGGCAGCCCTGTCGCAAAAGCGATGAACAATTTACGTTTTAGCCTGTTCTGGATTGCGTGCGCGGTGATTGCAGCCCTTTTCCACTATCTGGCTGACCCCGCAAGCATTGTGCCAATGATCGGCGCGTCAGGTGCCGTTTCAGGCATGATGGGCGCTGCCGCGCGTTCCGGTTTCCGGCTGAAAGCAGACCACGATTCCGGCAAGCGGGCTCTTGTTTTGCCGCCAATCGCCTTGCTGGCAAAATCACGGTCAGTGCTGACTTTCCTTGGATTTTACCTGCTGATCAATATAGGTATCGGCGTATTTGGCGGGACTTCCGGATCGGCAATTGCTGATATTGCCTGGCAGGCCCATATCGGCGGATTGATCGCGGGTTTTATGTTGCTCCCGATTTTTCTGAAGCAGGCAGGACGTTAAACACATCCGCGTTTTCACTTGAATTATGATATTTTCAGGCGCACCTTTCCGTTGCGTCTTCCGCTTGGTGCGGTGTGGCAAATCCTGATGCGGCGGCGCGGATTTTTGCATGCCAACAGGGAGGCCAGAAATGTCGGTTAAAGCCATACTTGCAGACAAGGGCAGTGAAGTTCTCACGGTCACTTCAGATTCTACCGTGGATCACGCGGTTGCGCTGCTGGCAAAGCACAGGATTGGCGCGTTGGTCGTCGCAGATGCTACCGGAACCATCCGCGGCATTATTTCCGAACGGGACGTAATCCGCCACATTGCTGAAGACGGCGTTGGAATCCTCAGTCAGAAAATCGCAACCGTGATGACAGCCAATGTCAAAGTCTGCTCGGAAAATCACACGGTCAATGAAGTGATGGAAATCATGACCCGTGGCCGCTTCCGCCATTTGCCGGTTGAACGCGGCGGCAAACTGATTGGCGTCATTTCCATCGGCGATGTGGTCAAGCGCAAAATCGAAGAGACGCAGCGCGAGGCGGACGAAATCCGGACCTATATCGCCACGGCGTGAATTTAGGTGTCAGGCAAAGGCGAGTTGCATCCGCTTGATGTCTTCCAGTTTTGATATGACCGACTCATAACCGATCTGAATCAGTTCGTCGGCGCGGTGGAATTCGGTCAAGCCGATGTTTCCAAGGCGCGGGTGGATGGCGAGGTCTGGGGGGTCTCCGGCAAGTTTCGCGCGCGAGATGCGGTCCTGAATGATGTTGAACGCTTCGACCATGGTGCCGGTGATGCCCAGCCGCTGGCTGCGCTCCAGCGTGACGTCGCCTGCATGGGCGCCATTGGCTTTTTCGCGGTTGGTCGGGCCGGCATCATGGCGCACAACAGCGGCGCGGCCGAAATGGTCGTAGTGCATGTTCACCGCGACAACGGCCGATTGCTCATAGGCGCGGCAGACCGAGACAGGCACCGGATTGACCAGCGCGCCGTCGACCAGCAGGCGGTTGTTGCAGACCACTGGTTCAAACACACCGGGCAGAGCGAACGATGCGCGCATTGCATTGATCAGCGAACCGCTTGACAGCCAGATTTCGTGTCCGGTCTTGATTTCTGCAGCGACGCAGACAAATGGCTTGCCAAGATCAGCAAAGGTTATGTCTTCAAGGTGCGTGCGCAGTTTCTGATCCAGCTTCAGGCCGCCGAGCAGTCCGTTGCCGCCGAGATGAAAATCGAGCAGGCCAAAGATGCGTTTTTTGGTCAACGTGCGGGCAAATTCTTCCAGTGCGTCAAGCTTGCCTGCCAGATAGCAGCCGCCGACCAACGCGCCGATGGAGGTTCCGGCGATCATGCGGATCGGGATTTTGGCTTCGTCGAGCGCGCGCAACACGCCGATGTGCGCCCAGCCTTTTGCCACGCCGCCGCCCAAAGCCAGTGCAATGCCGCACTTGTCGGGCTTGGCTATTGCAGGCTTTGGCAAGCCAGGCGTTGAACCGGCGCTGCCAGTCGGTGCGTCACTGTGTAAACCAATGTCTGCCGCGCTGTTTGGCGCTTTTCGGGTTGCCCACTCGAGCATGATCCCGTTCTCCTCTTTCCCAGAGGAAGACGATACAGCAGGAACCTATCCAAATGCTGAATCAGTCTTTTTGCAACGTCCAGCCGTCCTTTTCACCGCCGACAACACGGTAAAAGCACGACCGGTGCCCAGTATGGCACGTCACATCGTCGCCTGCGACTTTCACCTTCAGCCACAGCGCGTCCTGATCGCAATCGGTGCGCAATTCGATGATGGTTTGCAGATTGCCGGAGGTTTCGCCCTTTTTCCAAAGCTGCTGGCGTGATCGTGACCAGTAATGCGCAATGCCGGTTTCCAGCGATAGGGCCAGCGATTGCGCATTCATGTGAGCGACCATCAACAACGCGCCGTCCGCCGCATCTGTGACGACAGCCGTGATCAACCCGTTCGGGTCGAACTTCGGTGTGAACACCGAGCCGTCTTCAAGCTCATGCTTGTCAGTCGACGGGGTGGGGAATCCGGACATGGCGAGACCTCAACAAAAATGCCGCGAACCTTGCGGGACGCGGCATTGCATTACTGGAAATCTTCCGCAGAAGCGATGCGAAATTATCCGCGCAACATGGTCATGAAACGGACCTGCTCGTTCGGATTGTCCTTGAACTCACCGGTGAACGAACTGGTTATCGTTTTGGACCCCTGCATTCTGATGCCGCGCATGGCCATGCACATATGCTCGGCTTCGATCATGATCGCAACGCCGCGCGGGCGCAGAACATCATCGATGCAAGCCGAAATCTGTGCCGTCATGGTTTCCTGCGTCTGCAAGCGGCGGGCGAAAATGTCGACGACGCGGGCGATTTTTGACAGGCCAACCACTTTGCCATCCGGCAAATAGGCGACATGCGCCTTGCCGATGATTGGGACCATGTGATGCTCACAGTGCGAATGAAACGAGATATCCTTGATTAGGACCATGTCGTCATAGCCAGCGACTTCTTCAAAGGTGCGGCCAAGCTCCGCCGCCGGATCTTCGAAATAGCCACCAAACAACTCGCCATAGGCCTTGGCGACGCGGGCAGGCGTGTCGATCAGGCCTTCACGATCCGGATTGTCACCGGACCAGCGCAACAGGGTGCGCACTGCCGCTTCCGCTTCTTCGCGCGAGGGGCGGACCAATTCTTTGGTGTTTTGATGTGGATCGACCAATCCATTGGTCAAACCGGCGGTTTTTACATAGGCATCCATTTGGCGTCTCCCGTAGTCCCACTCTACGGAGGGACGAGTTGAACGGACCACGCCAGACGAAAAAATATCCGGCGGCATTCGACGGGATCACCCGCCAGACCTTATTCAACATCGACCATATGGCAGATTGATGAAATTTCGATCCTGAACGTATATATAGGCGAAGTGAGACGATTTGAAGGGGTGACGCCGTCACGTTCTGTTTCCGGAGCGTCACCAGAGAGCAAACAATGATTGACGACGTCTACAATGCCAAAATCCTCGACTTTGCCGGCAATATCCCGCGCATCGGTCGCCTTGCGCATCCTGATGCGACGGCGACCGCGCATTCGAAACTATGCGGCTCGACGGTTATTGTCGATCTCAACGTCAAAGACGGCGTGGTGACGGATTTCGCCCATGACGTGAAAGCCTGCGCTTTGGGGCAGGCGAGCGCCTCCATCATGGCGCGCCATATCATTGGTGCGACCAAGGTTGAATTGCGGGCGGTACGCGAAACCATGCGCAAAATGCTCAAGGAAAACGGTCCCGCTCCGGACGGGCGGTTTGCGGAATTGAAATTTCTGGAGCCCGTACGTGACTACAAGGCGCGCCATGCGTCCACGCTGCTGACGTTTGATGCAGTCGTCGATTGCCTTGACCAGATCGAGCGGAAATCGGCTGCGGCTTGACCTGATGTGCGCTGAACACTCTGAAGCCTCATCAAAACGCTCACGAAATTATCCGGGGCCGTGGCGCAAGACCCCCGGCCGTTTGTTCGGTACGGGGTTTGTGCGGCTCTATCAGCTGACGTTGTCGGGCTTCATCGGTAACAATTGTCGGCATCTGCCGACCTGCTCGGAATATGCCTACGAGGCGATTGCCCGGCATGGGCTTTGGTCCGGCGGATGGATGGGGCTATTCCGCGTCATGCGCTGCGGGCCCGGCGGCACCTGCGGCATCGACAATGTACCGGAAACGCTGGAGCCAAGGCTGAAATGGTATACGCCTTGGCGATTCTGGCATTTGCACAGCGCGCACGGACACTGACGCCATGACGATGCCTATGGAATATGCGCTGGCGTCCAAAGAGTTCGAAGCCTTCATGACGGACTTCATGGCGCAGGCGAACTTGCCCACACACCATCGCGCCTACCATTCGATTCGTGCGGTGCTGCACGTCTTCCGCAGCCATCTGACGACAAGGGACGCGCTGAAATTCGCTACCGTGCTGCCGCCGGTTTTGCGGGCGATCTTTGTCGAGGACTGGGAGCCGAATGACAGCCCGCCGCCGTTTCCGGACCGGGACACACTGTTGCTTGAAGTGAAAGCGGTCCGAAGGGACCACAATCTGGCGCCCGACACAGTAATTTCGGATGCGGCAAAAGCGCTGCGGCGGCATGTTGATGCGGTGGTGCTAAACACAGCACTTAACAAATTGCCGAAGGCGGCACAGGATTTCTGGCATGAGTAAAAAGCAACTTTTAATTCAAGATTTTCGCGACTGGCGAATCTGGATTTCTTCGATTGCGTGTGCGGCTTTCATTCCTATGTTGCTGATTTTCATATTAATTTTCGACCAATTTGGTTTCCCTGATTTCGAAAGCGAACTTTATGCTGCGATTGAAATAGCAACTTGGTTATGGGTTCTATTTCTTATTTCAATCTGGATCACATTGTGGTTGAGCAAATATTTTTCGAACCTGAAACAAGCGGTTCCGGCTTTGGGGTTTGCCAAGGGCATTATCATTTTGCTGCTTACAATTGGTCAGGATTACTCACGTAATGAGTTCACTAGGCTGTATACGTTGGAGCTCAGCGGCGAGATCTGGATTTGGACGGAAGTATTCCAATTCCTGCTTAGCGAAGTGCAGGTTGCGGGCCTCGCTGCTATTTTGTTTATGGCAACAGATATTATATTTTTTTCGGTTTCAAGCCGCGCATTCAAATTGCACCATCGAACCTTTAATTGAAATTTCAGGCTTGTTCAGTTCCGCCGACCGAAAACCACTTGGGCTTCCAAACCATTGAATCATATTGCTGTAAATCTTTACCACCGCCTACGAAAGCGCTAAGAGGCGCGCGCTTGGTTTCCAAGCTGATTTGACACCACCCGCGCTCGTTTGCGGGACTGGATAAGGAAGAACTGACATGAACGTTTCCCTGACATTTCCCGATGGATCCCTGCGCGAATATGATGCCGCGCTGACCGGCGCTCAGCTGGCCGAGGGCATTTCCAAGTCGCTGGCCAAGAAGGCCGTCGCCTATGCGTTGAACGGGGAGGTCCGCGACCTGTCCGATCCGCTTGGTGCTTCCGGCAAGATCGAGATCATCACCCGCGAGGACAAGCGCGCGCTGGAACTGATCCGGCACGACTGCGCCCACGTGATGGCTGAAGCCGTTCAGGAATTGTTTCCGGGCACGCAGGTCACCATCGGTCCGGTGATCGAAAACGGCTTCTACTATGATTTTGCCAAGGATACGCCGTTCACGCCGGAAGACCTGCCGGTAATTGAAAAGAAGATGCGGGAAATCATTGGCCGCAACAAGCCGTTCACCAAGGAAGTGTGGACGCGCGAGAAGGCAAAGGAAGTCTTCGCTGCCAAGGGCGAAAAGTACAAGATCGAGTTGATCGATGCGATCAAGTCCGGCGAAGATTTGAAAATCTATGCGCAGGGCGACTGGTTTGACCTTTGCCGCGGGCCGCACATGGCTTCAACTGGCCAGATCGGCAACGCCTTCAAGCTGATGAAGGTTGCCGGCGCGTATTGGCGTGGTGATTCGAACAATCCGATGCTGTCGCGCATTTACGCGACCGCGTGGCATACGCAGGAAGAACTCGACAGCTATATCCACATGCTGGAAGAAGCAGAGAAGCGCGACCACCGAAAGCTTGGCCGCGAGATGAACCTGTTCCACTTCCAGGAGGAAGGGCCAGGCGTCGTGTTCTGGCATCCGAAGGGCTGGAAAATGTTCCAGACCCTCGTCTCCTACATGCGCCGCCGTCTTGATACGGAAGGCTATGACGAGGTCAACGCCCCGCAGATTCTCGACAAGTCGCTGTGGGAAACGTCAGGCCATTGGGGCTGGTATCAGGAGAACATGTTTGCGGTGAAATCCGCCCATGCGTTCACCCATCCGGACGATGAGGAGGCAGATCAGCGCATCTTTGCGCTGAAGCCGATGAACTGCCCCGGCCATGTGCAGATATTCAAGCACGGCCTGAAGTCCTACCGCGACCTGCCGATCAAGCTCGCAGAGTTTGGCAATGTTCACCGTTATGAACCATCCGGCGCCTTGCATGGGCTGATGCGCGTTCGCGGCTTTACCCAGGACGACGCCCATATTTTCTGCACCGAAGACCAGCTCGCCTCCGAGTGCATGCGCATCAACAATCTGATCCTGACGACCTATGCCGATTTCGGCTTCTCCGGCATTACTGTGAAGCTATCGACGCGTCCGGACAAGCGCGTTGGTTCGGACGAGAACTGGGACCATGCCGAAGAGATCATGACCAAAGTGCTCGAGCGCATCGAGTCCGAATCGGGCGGGACGATCAAGACGATGATCAATCCGGGCGAGGGCGCTTTCTATGGTCCCAAGTTCGAATATGTCCTGCGCGACGCCATCGGCCGTGACTGGCAATGCGGTACGACCCAGGTCGACTTCAATCTGCCGGAACGGTTCGGTGCGTTCTACATTGACCAGGAATCGAACAAGAAACAGCCGGTCATGGTCCACCGCGCCATTTGCGGATCGATGGAGCGTTTCCTCGGCATCCTGATCGAAAACTTTGCCGGCCACATGCCGCTGTGGTTCGCACCGGTTCAGGTTGTCGTTGCGACCATTACCTCGGAAGCTGACGCATATGCCCAGGAAGTCCGGGCATTGCTCAAGGACGCCGGCATTCTGGCAGATGTCGATGTCCGCAACGAAAAGATCAACTACAAGGTCCGCGAACATTCACTCGCAAAGGTTCCGGTCATTCTGGTTTGCGGAAAGCGCGAGGCGGAAGAGCGCACCGTCAACATCCGCCGCCTTGGTTCCCGCGATCAGGCGGAGATGACGCTTGATGACGTTGTCGCCAAACTGATCGAAGAAGCCACGCCGCCGGACCTTCTGCGCAAAAAGGCAAAGCGTAACTGAACCTGATCGCCCCGGCTTCATTCAGACGCTGGGGCGCTTCACACGACTGTCATGTCTTTGCGGCATGCCACTGCCATCCTTTCTCGTGCTTGGGGCTCAGCATGCAGTTTGATGAATTTTCCTACGCCAATCCGTCGCAACCGCGATTCAAACGTTGGCTGATCCGTTCGGTCGAAGGCCTGTCCGGCCGCAACAAGTATTTTGCCCTCTACAACATCTGGCGCAACGAAATCGTGCCAACTGGCGAGAGCGTTTTCGGACGCATGCTCGAACTGATTGACGTGCAGCTTGGCCTTGCCCAGCAATGGCCACCGAAAGATTTGCCCGAGGGTCCGTTGGTGCTGGTAGCGAACCACCCGTTCGGCATTGGCGACGGTGTCGCCGTGCTGGCGCTTGCCGAAAAACTTGGGCGGCCATTCAAAGTCCTGATCAACAATGACCTTATGAAAATCAAGGAAATGGAACCGTATGCGCTTCCGGTATCCTTCGATGAAACCAAGGAAGCTTTGGCACTGAACATGAAGACACGCCATGAGGCTGTCCGGCTGTTGAAAGCGGGGGTGACCATTGTGGTGTTTCCAGCAGGCGGTGTCGCCACTGCGCGGAAAGTGTTTGGCAAGGCCGAGGATCTGCCATGGAAAATGTTTCCAGCCAAACTTATTCAATCAGCTGGTGCTTCTGTTGTGCCCATTCATTTTGCCGGCCAGAACGGACGGCTTTTTCACTTCGTCAGCCGGTTTTCATTGACACTGCGCCTGTCCCTTCTGGTTCGTGAATTTGGCCGTCTGCGCGGGAAATCCATCGGCGTGACAATTGGCGACATGCTGCCATGGGCAGAACTGTCCGCGATTGCAGATCGTAAGGTTCTGCTCGAAATGCTTTACGATGCGGTTTTCTCGCTGGCGCCTGCCGAAAAGTCGCGACTGCCGCTCAGCCGCCTGCGGGGATAGGCTCCGGCGTTTGGACTGTCTGGGTGACCAACACTTCAACGTCCTGGTTCTTGCCTGGAACGACCTTGAAATCGCGCTGGAACAGTTTGTCCTTGTTCTTGGCGATTACCGTATAGTCGCCTTCAGCCAGCACCATCGAAGCAAATGCGCCAACACTTTCCTTGATAACTTCACCGGATGGATTGATCACTGACCAGGCCGTGTCTGCCAAAGCCTCGCCGCCGGCTTCGCGGACCAGTTTCATGGTCAATTCAGCGGCCTTGTGCTCGACAGTCGCCTCGGTCAGCTTACCAGCTTCAACGCGCAGGTCTGCGCGGATGATCGCGTTCTCGGAGCCATAGTTTGAGACGATGTGGTAGGTGCCGGAGTTCAAGCGGATGATGTCTTCGGGCTTGGCATCCGGCAATATGAGTGCCCGCTCGCCGTCCGTCTGCTCTTCGCCGGAATAGATGGAGAAGCGAAGCTTGTTGCGCGGGATGCGCACACCGCCGGACAAGACCGCGTTCAGCTTCAACCCGCCGGCATCCAGAACAAGGATTTCTTCGCGGTTGTCGGTCGTAATGGTGATCCGCTTGGTGATCCCCGCGCGCCCGAATGCTGCGTGAACAAGATAGCTGCCAGGCTCCAATGCAAAGCGCGTCGTTCCGCCATTGGCGGTGGCAATCAGCGGCAACTTGCCGTCATCATTCGGATCGGGCTTGAATATCCGCCATACCAGGCCTTCCTGCAGCAAGTCGTCAGCTTCTGAAAGTTTTGCCGCCAGTGTCAATTCGCGCATGTTGGTGGGGACAGCCGTTTCGCTTTTTGTTGAAGGCGCATAACTGTTAACGCCCGGCAGAACCAGCTTTGGCAACTTCAACGTTTGCTGTGCATTCGCACCGCCACCCACCGACAGAGCAGCAGCAAAAAGTCCGAAAACACAAGTTCTGATCCGGCGGTGCAGGTTCATGCAGACAGTCAACTCCGAACAGGCGGCGATTTCATGGCAGAAGGCGCTGTTTTCACCTGACAATTCGTGCTTGGTTTCCCATATGTCGCAGCATGCTGCAAACGGGAATCGCAATCTTGAATCAATCCGCCATCGACTTTCTCCTCTCGCGCAAATCCGCCCCCATTTCTGTCATTCATGAACCTGCGCCAAATGACGCGGAACTCGATGCCATGATCCGGATCGCCACGCGGGTTCCAGATCACGGTTTGCTGGAGCCGTGGCGCTTCATTGTATACCGGGGCGCAGTGAGGCAGAGGATCGGCGAATTTTTCGCCATGCGGGCAGGGGAGATTGAAGGCGAGTTGCCCCCGCAGCGCATCGAGCAGGAAAAGGCCCGCTTTACTCGTGCCCCGCTGGTCATCGGCGTCGTGTCCGTTCCGAAGGAGCATCCGCGCATTCCGTATTGGGAGAAATTCCTCTCCGGCGGCAATGCTGCCTTTGCGCTGGTTTTGGCCGCGCACGCCTATGGCTACAACGCCAATTGGGTTTCAAACTGGTACGCTGACGACGCGCCAAGCCGCGCCTTCCTTGGCCTTGCTCCCGAAGAGCGTGTCATCGGCTTTGTCCACATCGGCACTGTTGATGTTAAAGTACCTGACCGGCCTCGCCCGGAACCGGAAAACGTGATGTCCGAGTACAGCGGACCCTGGCAAGGCTGAGCCATGTTCTACGAACCCGAGAAGCGCAACCACGGGCTGCCGCATGATCCGTTCAAGGCGCTTGTCGCGCCACGTCCGATCGGCTGGATCTCAACCCGCTCGACTGACGGGCGTCTCAACCTTGCGCCTTATTCGTATTTCAACGCGCTGAGCGACGATCCATGGCTCGTGGCTTTCGCTTCAGGCGGCAAGAAAGACTCGATGAGTTTTGCCGCCGAAAGCGGAGAATTTGTTGTCAACATTGTCACGCAAAAGCTGATGGCCGCCATGGTCAGGACGTCTGTTGATGCTCCGCGCGGGGTCAGCGAATTCACCTATGCAGGACTGGAACCGGAAACGTCCACGCTGGTTGCCGCACCGCGGGTCAACGGCATAGCCGCAGCACTCGAATGCAAGGTGACCGAAGTCATCGAACCCAAACTGTTGTCCGGCGCGAAATCCGGAATCCAGATGGTCATCGGTGAAGTCATCGGCGTTCACATTGATGAAGAAATGCTCACAAATGGCTTTTTTGATTATGAAAAAGCCGGACTGGTGTCCAGGCTCGGATATCTGGACTATGCCATTGTCGGTCCGACATTTCAGATGAAGCGCCCCAAATGGAGCGAGCGTAAGCAGTGAACCTTCAAAACTGCCTTGCTTATTTCGGCAGTTCGCACCGCACATATTCAACTGGCTTCGCACCCGGCTTGTTGATGACTTGCAGGCCGCCGATTGCTGTTGTCAGCAATGAAATCTGCCGGGATGATGTCTCACCTTCGGCTTTGCAAGTTGCCTGAACCGAAACAGGATTTGACGACGGCGGTGACGCATTGATTGCGCAGTTTTCTTCGAATTGGCGGATCGACTTGATCGTTATGACCGCAAACCCGTCGTAAGGCGCCTGATCAATCTTCGCGCACCCTGCATCATCTGCTGCCCAGGCGCCAATATAAGAAATCTTGGATGCCTTTGTGTCATGCAACGCCGCCTCGAGTGTATCTGGCGCAAGTTTGGCCGCTGGCTGCAGCAGGGCTGTCACTGCGTCCGTCTCGTTCAACGGCGCTATCTCGCCATTTTCGGACGCTGCCTGGGGCTTGGGTGTCGTGTCAGCCGTCACACCGTCACCGACATTAGCAGTGGTGCAGGATGAAAAAACCGAAATCGCCAATAGGCAGACTGGCATAAAAATGCGGAAGGAGGCGGCGCGCATTGTCAAAAAATCCCTGAGTCGTGTTCGATTTGTTCCCCAAAAGAGAGGGACGCCACTGGCATTGGCCTGTCAATACGCTGCGGACGGCGCACTGCTGTAAACCACAATTGACGGCACTTACAGATGCGGCGTTTTTGAGCGGCCTTCCAGATAGACGACCGCCAGGCCACTTGCGAGAATGAGCAACATGCCCACGGTGGCGAGGCTGTTTGGCACGTCACCAAAGATGACGAAGCCAAGTGCAACTGCCCAGATCATGAACGAGTAATAAAACGGTGCGACCGCTTGGGCCTGCGCATGTTTGAACGCGAGAAACGTGAACATGTGACCGACAGTGACCAGCAGGCCGGTGCAAAGCGACAAAAGCAAGTGTTTGGCGGAGGGCGTTACCCAGGTTTCAAATACCAGACCACCCAATGCAGCTGCGATCATCACAAGGCCGTTGGTGACAAATGTCGAAACAAGCACTGGCGTTGTGGACGGGATGCGCCGTCCGACAAGGTCGCGCAGGGCCGCGAAAAATGCTGCCGCAAACGCCAGCAAAGCAAAGGGCGACGTCGAGCCAAAGCCCGGTTGCGCGACCAGCAACGCTCCGGCAAAACCTGCAACGACCAGCAGCCAGCGCAGGCTGTCGATCTTTTCGCGATGAAAGACCGCCATGCCGACCAATATGAGCATTGGCAGTATCTGGAAGATGGCCGTGACGTGGCCAATCGGTGCGTTGGCCAATGCCAGGATGAAGGTCAGGATCGCCATGACTTCAAGCATGCCGCGGGCGAACACGAACCTGTTCAAGGCCAGCGGCAAATCCTTCCAATGGCCAAGCATGGTCAATAGCGGAATTGCCCAAACGAAGGCAAAAACCCCGCGCAGGAACAGCGTCTGATATGGCGGCGTGTCCGCCATGATCAGTTTCATCATGCTGTCATTGAGTACAAAGCTCCCTGCGCCAATGAGCATGTAAAGTATGCCGCGCAGGTTTGACTTGCCGCCCGGCAGGATTTCCATGTGCCGGTTCAGAACGTCACGACGGAGCGGATCGATTTGCCTTCGTGCATCAGGTCAAAGGCCGTGTTGATTTCGGTCAGCGGCATGGTGTGGGTGATGAGATCATCAATGTTGATCTTGCCGTCCATGTACCAGTCGACAATCTTAGGTACGTCCGTACGGCCGCGCGCGCCGCCAAAGGCCGAGCCTTTCCAGATGCGTCCGGTGACCAACTGGAACGGGCGGGTCGAAATTTCCGTCCCCGAAGGCGCGACGCCGATGATGATGGATTCGCCCCAGCCGCGATGGCAGCATTCCAAGGCTTGCCGCATTGTGTGGATGTTGCCAATGCATTCGAACGAATAATCCGCGCCGCCGTCGGTCAGATCCTGAATGGCCGACACCACCTTGTCGCGGCCGACAACATCCGGATTGACGAAGTGGGTCATGCCGAATTTTTTAGCCATTTCGACCTTGGACGGGTTGAGATCAACGCCGATGATCTTGTCCGCTCCAACCATGCGCGCGCCCTGAATGACGTTGAGCCCTATGCCGCCGAGACCGAACACCACAACATTGGAACCCGGCCTCACTTTGGCCGTGTAGATGACCGCGCCAATGCCGGTTGTGACGCCGCAGCCAATGTAGCAAATCTTGTCGAATGGTGCGTCTTCGCGGACTTTGGCCAGCGCGATTTCGGGCAAAACGGTAAAGTTCGAGAAGGTCGAACAGCCCATGTAGTGAAACACTTCGCCGCCATCACACGAAAAGCGCGATGTCTGGTCCGGCATCAGGCCTTGGCCCTGGGTTGCCCGGATCGAGGTGCAGAGGTTCGAGCGCTGTGACAGGCAGGTTTTGCACGAGCGGCACTCCGGCGTGTAAAGCGGGATGACATGATCGCCCGGTTTGACCGACGTCACGCCAGCGCCAACTTCGCGGACGATGCCCGCACCTTCGTGGCCCAAGATTGCTGGAAATTTCCCCTCCGAATCAAGACCTGACAATGTGTAGGCGTCGGTATGGCAGACACCGGTCGCCATTATTTCAACCAGCACTTCGCCTGCCTTTGGCCCGCCTATGTCAATTGTTTCAATGGTCAGAGGCTTGTTGGCTTCCCAGGCAACGGCTGCGCGCGACTTCATCTATGATTCCTCCCGGCAAATTTTTATTGCCAAAGCTTAACCAAACGAAATTGGTCTGGAAACCCGAGAATTTGTGATAGTTTTCGAACCCAAACAGCCGTTGGCGTAGGTTTGATTCAAGACAATGACCGCATTTGCGGTTCTTGTATCAATCCTTCCAACGGCCAAGGTCCGGAACAGGAGGAGTCACCATGTCGTTCAAGACCATTCTCAGCGTTATCGGAATGAACCAAGGCAACCGCGACCTGGAGCTTGCCTCCGAGATTTGCCGCGAGGCCAACGCTCATATGTCGGTGCTGGTTGTTTCGCCTGCCGCCGCCGTGCCAATCGGCACCTATGCCGATGTGGTCTCTGATGCATGGTATGTCGAACGACAGCGTGACGCCAAGAAGTTGAAAGCGCGCGCCGAAGAAGTCACACAGCTCATAGACGGCAAGGAACTATCAACCGACATCACCAGCGAGTATGCCGAAACCGCGCTGATCGGCGATGTCATCGGTCGGCGCGCCCGCTATGCCGACCTGACATTGTTTGGTCCGAGCCTATTGGCGGACGAAGCCCTAACCGACAATGCGCTGGACGGCGCACTGTTCCGTTCGGGACGCCCTGTGCTGATGGTGCCGGAAAAAACCAAGGCGACTTTGAAGCCGAAGGCGGTCAGCATCGCCTGGGATGGCAGCCTTGAAGCTGCCCGGGCCGTCGCTGCTGCGATGGACCTGCTGATCGCGGCCGACGATGTGCGGATCGTCATGGTAGATCCTGTTGCGGGCGAGGGTGGTCATGGTGCTGAGCCCGGCTCAGATCTCGCCGCCTATCTGTCGAGGCAGGGGATCAAGCTCACTGTGGACCGCTTGGCATCTGCAGGTCATTCCGTGTCGGATGTGCTTGCGCAGCATGCGCTCGACAACAAGGTCGAACTCATGGTCATGGGCGCCTACGGCCATTCACGGCTTCGCGAGCGCATCTTTGGCGGTGTGACGCGTTCCATGCTGCACCGGGTTACACTGCCGATTCTGATGGCGCACTAGACCATTTTCATTGGGCGGGGGCGTCCAGACACCCGGCAGCCTGTGGCAGGGGGGCAGCCGGGTGTGTTAGTTTTAGGTTTTCCTATCCGGAATCTGGCAATTGAACCTTGATCGGCGCGCATTTTCTCGCCATAAGCCCGTTCAATGGAAGGGTGGCCGAGTGGTTTAAGGCAACGGTCTTGAAAACCGTCGTGCGGGAAACCGTACCGTGGGTTCGAATCCCACCCCTTCCGCCAATGCCTTTTGTAACATGCAGATATCATTAAATTTATTTTGATATTTTTATGTGAATGCTTGCCGGCCACCTAGTTGCAGTGTGTTCAGACGGTGCGCAAACTGGCAAGGACATCTGCGCGCGCGGACGGCTCAATGTTGCGGCGAAAAACGCTTCCGATTCCCCAACTCCGCGTCTACCGCGTCCCCTGGCCCCACACCATTATCGCCAAGGTCCGCCAAAGCGCAGATTTTCTCAACCTTTTGACAAATCAGCCAGATTTCGCGTCGGGTATGATTCGTGGCTAGGACGACGCGATAGAGTTGACGAGAGCACTAAAATGAAGTCCGACCAAACTACGTCACTGGGATCTAGACGCTCACTACACCAACTTAGACTTGGCCAACATGCATCAAAGCTCACAACATATAGCACTCGATAAACCGGCGAAGGAATTGTTGCGACAACATGGTCGGCGATCGCTTTTACTATACGCTAAGCAGGAGCGGATACGCAGAATGCGTCCACATAGAAAATCACCAATGCTATGACACGAGATCAATCAGCCCCCCGCGCTCGAGCAGTAGGATCAGCATCGTCAGTGTCGCGCAGGCACAGACCGTAGCGACGAGTAGCGCAGTAGCACTCAGTTCTGCCATGCCAAAGCGCGCCCCGAAAATCGGATAGATACTCATCATCGGCGTCGCTGCGAATAAGAGTCCGCCCGCGAGCAGCACCGGATCGAGCCCCGGCATAAGCAGGAGCGCCACCCCGACCGACAGCGGATGCCCTACGAGTTTGCCTACAACGATTCGCAGCACCTCCATCGGTGCGCTAGTACCGGCGCCAAGCTGAGCCAGCCGCCCGCCGACCACGAAGAGTGCTAGCGGCACCGCCGCTGTCCCGACAAGCGCCACAGGCCGTGCCGCCACGTAGGGCAGGCTGACTCCGGAAGCAGCCACCGCAATCCCCGCGGCAATGGCAATGAGCAGCGGGTTTCGGATCAGCGTCCGCCCGATACCCGCAAGTACCGCGCCGAGCGAACCGACCCGCGCACCTGCCATTTCGGCAATCGTGAGGCCAACGGGAAGCATAATCAAGTTCTCCACGATCATCGTCTGTGCCAGAATCGGTGCCGCCTCTGCACCGACTACAAGTGTCGCTATTGGAAAGCTCAATGACCCGCTGTTGCTGACAGACATACCCAACCCCTGCATCGCGCAGACACCTGCATCTCTGCCGTCCTGCCGCGCCCAGAGATACCCCACCGCAAAAATTACAAGCGATCCAGCGCAATATCCAGCCAGGTAGCGCACATCCATGGTCTCGCCGACCGGCGCCCCGGCCAGCGCATTGAACACCAATGCTGGCAGCGCCACCTTGAGGACGAAGGCGCTCAGCCCAACCAGCGCCGCAGCCTCAAGATACCTTAGCCGTAGCGCCGCATATCCCGCTACGATGATGGCGAAGACCGGAGCGACAATCTGCAGGACCGAAAAAACCATTCCGAGTGCCTCCCCAAACGAACTGAGTTGAAGTGTATCACAGTTAAGCGGCGCACGCTTCCGCAGAGGCGAAGACGCGCCTTGCATGAATGATGATGACTGCAATTACGGGCAAACTCGTCCGCGTGGTGTCGATCAAGTCTGGCCCCGACAATTGACAGCAAGGAGTTTCGACTTTCACTGGCAAGTTGAAGGCGGCACGTTTCGGCGCGTTTGACTGCGCCGAACTGCTCGCAGCAAAATCCTGCTTTCAAGATGGCCAATCATCAGAGCGGCGCAACAGTGTTCATCCTTCACCTGCACGATGAAGGCACCTTAGCCGTACAGACTGCATCCGACGGCCGACCGCTCAATCCGTCACCGATTATTGAGATGGTGCCACACTAACGACTACCGTAATTCCGTTGATTCTTGGCGATGCCGATGATGAATCGCTGGCATTAGCGGGCATTTGCTCAAAGCTGATGATTGGCATTCGTCACGGCATTGAAGCCACCATGTTGCTGGAAGCCTTTGTGTCAACCGGACAGGTGGCGTTCATATGCACACATCCAATTAGTCACGGTTATCGTAATGGGTTCCAGAAATTCTGGAGAACCAAGAATGCTCGACGCCAAATCTCTTTCTGTGATGTTTTTGGCATACGTTTGGGTAGTCTCGGCCCACGCTGAAAATCTCCAGAACGATTCGATCCGCGAAGCCATTTCCGGTCGAAAAGTGGTGCTTTCGACCTTGGGCTTTGATTTTCCGTTGTTCTACAGCAAAAGCGGCAGCGTGACCGGCGATGGGACCAATTCCGGACTGGCGAAGTATTTCACCCCCAAGGAAACCGGCCAATGGTGGGTGGCAAACGACCAGCTTTGCCAAAAATTTCCGACCTGGTACAAAGGCAAGACATGGTGCTTTGAACTCGAAAGGATTGACGCCAACCGGCTCTACTGGAGACGGGATGACGGGTTTAGCGGGAAAGCGCGCATAAACGGCTGACAAACCTGCGGTTTTTTGCCACGTTTTTGCTTTGCCGCAAAAATGTCGCCATGCTGCCACAATTATTTAATCCACTGTCAAACATTCCCAGCGCATGTGTTGATTTGAGCCGGGTACCGTTTGTCTCGCGGGGGCGGGATGGCGATCTCATAGGGGTTAGACGCCGCATGACTTCACGAATTGGCGACCGATTGGTTTTACGTTCCAAGTTTCGGAGCGTCTGGATCTTGTGCGCCAGCGCAGTCGCCTTGACGGCATGCACCTCCGCCGGCCCCAAAGTGACGATGGTCAAGAAGACCAAGTCCAAGGAATATTTCTCTGAAAAGGATTATGGCGTCAAAGCCAGTCCGCGCGTTGTCGATGTCGCAATGGCTTCATTGCCCGGCATGAAAATGAAGCGCATGCCGCGCGGCGGCGGCCGGGACCAGATTGGCAAGCCCTACAAGATCAAGGGCAAATGGTATGTGCCCAAGGAAGATCCGAATTATCAGGTTGCTGGAACCGCCTCCTGGTATGGCGATGCGTTTCATGGCCGTTTGACTGCAAATGGCGAAGTCTATGACATGAACCATCTGTCAGCTGCGCATCCGACCATGCCGCTTCCCAGCTATGCGCGTGTCACCAACAAAAAGAATGGCAACTCGGTTATCGTTCGTGTCAATGACCGCGGTCCCTATGCGCATGGCCGTGTCATCGACCTTTCAAAACGCGCAGCACAGCTTTTGGACTATACCTCGACTGGCACCGCGCAGGTCGTGGTGGAATATGTCGGCCGGGCGCCGGTTGATGGCGCAGACGATGAATATCTCATGGCTTCCTACAAACCAGGCTCAGGCAATCCGGCCGAACTCAGCCCCGGTGTGATGGTGGCCATGAACAACGGCGGCGGTCAACGACCAGTCGTGGCGATGGCGCTTGCCGGTGCCGAAGTTTCATCCCCCAGGCCGGTCGCGAAGGTTATCGAGCCCTATGATCCTTTTACACCGGAAAATTCGGACGCTCTTCTCTCCGTAGCGCCGATACCTGATGCGCGGCCAAGTGAATGTGTGGATTTTACAGCCTGCGACGAACCCGGAACTGACGTTTTGCTCGCTGGCTATGCCGACAAACGTGTATCGGACAGCCACAAGGCAACGTCCGCATTTGCAGCATTTGATCTGGACGAGACCAGGGTCATGAACGGCGTTCAGGATCCTGGCGCCGAGCGCATTCTTGTCGGTGTGTTCGACAAAAAGTCGATCAAGGGCCTAAGCGAAAAGCTGACCGTTCTTGCCACCATCAAAATGGAAACCGATGCTGATGGCGCGATATCTGTATTCGCCCAGCCGAAAAAGGGCGGCTCGGTTGACAGTGCCTTGAAGGCATTGTGGAAGAACGGATACGCCGACGCTTTCGTCGTCCGCTGAGATATCCTCGCTCAATCAAAATCCATTGAACTTGTTACGGCGCTGGCCTAGGTCTCGCCGCATGGGTTATTTCAACAGATTCATCAGTATTGTTTTGCTGGGCGCGGCATGCTTGATCGTTGCTCCGGCCGCGGCACAGCTGCTCGACACCAAAGCCAAGCAAGCCTTCATGATTGACGCCATCACCGGCACCGTACTTTTTGAAAAGGATGCCGACGCTTTGGTGCCGCCGGCTTCCCTTGCGAAAATGATGACCATGGAATTTGTATTCCATGCCTTGAAAACCGGGCGCAGGAATATCAATGAAACGTTCCCTGTAAGCGAAAATGCCTGGCGCACAGGTGGTGCGCCGTCTGGCACCGCGACTATGTTCGCAGAGTTGAAATCCTCCATTCCGCTCGCCGATCTCATCCGCGGCACCATCATCCAGTCCGCCAATGATGCCTGTATCATCATCGCAGAGGGCTTTGCAGGCAGCGAAGCCGCTTTTGCTGATTTGTTGAATGAGCGCGCCAAGGTCATAGGGCTGACCAAGTCGGTCTTCCGCAATTCAAACGGCCTTCCTGATCCGGAACAGAAAGTGACGATGCGTGATTTGGTGAAGCTTGGCAGTCATATCTGGCGTGAATATCCGGAATTCTACAAAATCTATGCCGAGCGTGAGTTTACCTGGAACAAGATTACCCAACGCAATCGCAATCCGCTTCTCGCAATGGACATCGGCGCCGATGGAATGAAAACTGGGTTCACGGAGGAATCAGGCTACGCCATTGTTGGCTCGGCGGAGCGCAATGGCGTACGCCTCTTCATGGCGATGGGCGGCATGGCTACGGACAAGGAGCGGGCGGAAGAGGCGCGCAAGATGCTGGAATGGGGACAGACAGCATTCACCAAGGTGCCGCTTTTTGGCGCCGGCGAGATCATGGGGGAGGCGAGCGTCTTTGGAGGGCAAAGCATGAGTGTGCCTGTGGGGTCCGAAACACCGGTCGCTATCCTGATTGCCACCCAAAACCGGCTGCGCCTGCGGGCCAATGTGACTTACAAGGGTCCGGTCATTGCGCCTGTCCAAAAGGGACAGGAAATCGGCCAGTTGAAAGTCTATTCCGGCGAAACGCTGATTCAGGTCACCCCGGTAGTTGCTCTGGGCGATGTCACAGTCGGCACTCTGACAGACCGCGCGCTGAGTGCGGTCAAGGAACTGGCGACTGGCTGGATCCGGGCACTTTGACTTCTGGTCAAACGTTGCAAACTCCATAACTGCAACTTAAGAGCATTAAGCCCGCTGCGGGCCACAAGACAGAAGAACCGGATCAGGCGTGCGCGGATTTTTCATCACATTCGAAGGCGGGGAGGGGGCTGGCAAGTCGACACAAATCACCCGCCTTGCCGAGGTTTTGAAAGCGCGCGGCTTTGATGTGTTGGTCACGCGCGAGCCCGGCGGCTCAACCGGCGCCGAGGCTGTGCGTCATGTGCTGCTTTCTGGCGCTGCCGAAAAGCTAGGCCCTGAAATGGAAGCGATCCTGTTTGCTTCAGCCCGCAACGATCATGTCGAACAGGTGATCCGCCCGGCGGTTGATAACGGCAAGATTGTGCTCTGTGACCGCTTTATGGATTCCAGCCGCGTCTATCAGGGCGTCACCGGCGGTCTGGACCCGGAATTCATGCGCCAGCTCGAAGAGGTGGCTATCCACGGCATGGTCCCGGACCTTACAGTCATACTTGATATTGACCCGGAACTTGGCCTGGAGCGGGCCGCGAAGCGGCGGGCAGGGCCAGCCGACCGGTACGAGAAGGAGACGCTCGCCCTTCATCGGCGGCGGCGTGATGGCTTCCTGGACATCGCCAAAGCAGAGCCGCAGCGCTGCAAGGTCGTTGACGCCAGCGCTGAGCCTGAGGCAGTCGCAGCGGCAATCCTTTCCAAAGTGGCGGCTTTGCTCAAGACTGCCAAGGTGGCTCAATGAGCGACACTGACATCCCGGACAGCCACGACAGCATCCCCGGTTTTCCTGCGCCATCCGAGGCAAGCGCTGTTTACGGCCATGATGAACAATCACGCTTTCTTGCCAATGCCTATCGTTCCGGCAAGCTGCATCACGCCTTGCTGTTTGATGGCGCGCCGGGCATTGGCAAGGCCTCGCTTGCTTTCCAGTTTGCCCGTCACATCATCGCCAACCCGGATTCGGCAAATGCGCCGGATCACATTGACCCGGACACCGGCAAGGATGTCGCGCACCAGATTGCGATGGGATCGCATGCGCAAGTGCTGTATTTGACCCGCCCGGTTGACCAGAAAACCGGCAAACACAAAACGCAGCTGACGATCGACGAGACTCGACGCATTAGCCATTTCCTGTCGCGTACAGTCGCAGGCAACGGCTACCGCGTCGTCATTGTCGACCCCGTCAATGACATGAATGCCAATGCGGCCAATGCGTTGTTGAAGAACCTGGAGGAGCCTACCCCGCGCACGCTTTTCATTCTTATCGCTCATTCGTCGGGGCGGTTGCTGCCGACCATCCGTTCACGCTGCCTGCAGCTTCGGTTTTCGCCGTTATCCGACGGTGATCTGCGCGACGCACTTGAACATCTCGGCGTCACGCAAAAACTCGACTCCCATCAGCTTGACCGGCTCATTTCCCAATCAGAAGGATCACCACGCATTGCAGCCATGCTTTCCGAGGGAGGCGGCTTGGAAATCCTTGATGCGGCCCACAAGGTGTTGTCCGGGCAACGGTTCGACGCGTCTGGCGCGGTGAAAATCGCTGAAGCCTTATCCACGCGCGATGGCGAGCCATTGTATTTATTGCTGACCGATCATTTGCTGAGCATAACTGCCAACTTGGCCTGTGAAGCCGCCAATACCGACAGTTTCCAAGCTGCTTCGCTATCAACACTTCATGCTTCACTTGCGGCCAAAATCTCCGAAGGCCTGCGTTTCAATCTTGACCGCCGCCAGACGCTGTCCGAAGTTCTGCAAAGCCTCCATGCGGCTATGGCCGGGCGAATGGCGGGATAGCTTTCAGGCTGCCCTTGGTCTATCTCTCCGCTACATATCGATTTGAACGGAATACCCATGAGCGAGAAGTTCTACATCACCACGCCGATTTTCTATCCGAACGGAGTCCCGCATATCGGCCACGCCTACACGGCGATTGCCACGGATGTTTTGGCGCGCTTCCAGCGGCTTGATGGCAAAGACGTGTTCTTCCTGTCGGGCACCGACGAGCATGGACAAAAGATGCAGCAGACAGCAGTCAAGGAAGGCATCACGCCAATTGAACTTGCCGACCGCAACTCGGCAGTGTTCCGCAAGATGCTCGGTGTGCTGAACTGCTCCAATGATGATTTCATCCGAACCACCGAGGAACGCCATCGCGTTGCCTGCCAGCATCTCTGGGATAGGATGGTCGCCAATGGCGATATCTATCTCGACACGTATGGCGGCTGGTATTCGGTGCGCCAGGAAGCCTATTTCGACGAGGGGGAAACCATGCTCGGCGAAGATGGAGTGCGCCGCGAGCCGCTCGGGTCACCGGTCGAATGGGTTGAAGAGGAAAGTTACTATTTCCGCTTGTCGGCATACGGTGACAAGCTTCTCGAGCTCTATGAAAGCAACCCGGATTTCGTCGGCCCTAACGAACGGCGCAACGAAGTGGCGAGCTTTGTCAAATCGGGACTGCGTGATCTTTCCGTTTCACGCACCACTTTTGATTGGGGCATCAAGGTTCCGGGCAATGATGGCCATGTCATGTATGTCTGGGTCGACGCGCTGACCAACTATATTACCGCCGCGGGCTACCCGGACACGGACAATCCACGCTGGGCTTACTGGCCGGCAACCCACATCATCGGCAAGGACATCGTCCGCTTCCATGCGGTCTACTGGCCGGCCTTCCTGATGTCCGCCGGTGTTGAATTGCCCAAGCGGGTGTTCGCGCACGGGTTCCTCTATAACCGCGGCGAGAAAATGTCGAAGTCGGTCGGCAACGTCATCGATCCGTTTTCGATGGTCGAGCACTACGGCCTCGATCAGGTCCGCTATTTCTTCATGCGCGAAGTGCCGTTCGGACAGGACGGCTCCTACAGCCACGACGCCATCGTCAACCGCACCAATGCGGACCTGGCCAACGACCTCGGCAACCTTGCGCAGCGCTCGCTGTCGATGATCGGAAAGAATTGCGACGGAAAGGTGCCGGAACCAGGAACCTTGAATACTGACGATCAGGCAATTCTGGACATGGCCGACGCCGCACTGATCACGGCCCGCGCCGCGATGGCAGAACAGTCGATCCATACTGCCGTTGCCGCGACCTTTGCCGTGGTTGCCGAAGCCAACCGCTATTTTGCGGGCCAAGAGCCCTGGGCGCTGAAAAAGACAGATCCGGCGCGTATGGCCACGGTCCTCTACACCACCGCCGAAGTCATCCGCCGCATTGCGATCCAGTGTCAGGCCGTCATCCCGCAATCCGCGGCCAAACTGCTTGACCTCGTGGCAGTTCCAGAAGACCAGCGCACGTTTGCTCATGCAGGCGCAGCTGGCCTGCTCAAGGCCGGGACGCCTTTGCCTGCGCCGACCGGCGTGTTTCCGCGCTACGTCGAGGCGGAAAGCAACGCCTGATGCTTGTCGACAGCCATTGCCATCTCGACTTCCCGGACTTTGCCGAAGAGCGAGATTCCATCATCGCGCGGGCGGGGGAGGCCGGCGTCGGGTTTATGGTTTCAATCTGCACACGCGTGCGGAAGATCGAGCAGATCCGCGCAGTATCCGAGCGCTATTCGAACGTGTTTCACTCGGTCGGAACGCACCCCCACAGCGCTGGCGAGGAGCGCGGCATTCCTGCGTCGGAGATCATTGAACTGGCCAAGCATCCCAAGTGCGTCGCCATCGGCGAAGCCGGGCTGGACTATTTTTACGACAAGGCTCCACGGGAGGCTCAAGCAGAAGGGCTTCGCATCCACATTGCCGCCGCCCGCGAAACCGGCCTGCCTCTGGTCATTCACGCCCGTGATGCCGATGCAGATATGGAAACAATCTTGCGGGAAGAAACAGGGAAGGGGGCCTTCCCTTTCCTGCTGCATTGTTTCTCGTCCGGACAGCGTTTGGCCGATGTTGGCGTTGAGCTTGGCGGCTACGTTTCCTTCTCCGGGATCCTGACGTTCAAGCGCTCCGACGATATCCGGGCGATTGCCAAAACCGTGCCGCATGACCGGCTGCTTGTCGAAACCGATGCGCCTTATCTGGCACCGCAAAGTCATCGCGGCAAGCGCAATGAACCTTCCTATGTGGCTGAAACTGCGAGAGTATTGGCCGAAACGATTGGCGTTTCGCAAGACGAAATCGCGCAAATCACCACCAGCAACTTCTTCTGTTTGTTCGCCAAGGTTCCGGCGAACCTGAACCCGTATCCGGCTTGAATCATGCCGGGCCTGATGCGCTTCACCATCCTTGGCTGCGGTTCATCTCCGGGCGTGCCGCGCATCACCGGCGACTGGGGCGCTTGTGATCCGCTCAATCCAAAAAACCGCCGCCGCCGCGCGTCCTTTTTGATCGAGCGCATTTCCGCGGATGGCGGAACTACCACTGTCGTAATCGATACCGGACCGGATTTTCGCGACCAAATGATCACGTCCGGCGTCAAATCGCTCGACGGCGTCGTCTATACCCACGCACATGCCGACCATATCCACGGCATAGACGATTTGCGCGGCTTCTGGCTTGAGCAGAAGCGATTGATTGATGTCTATGCCGACGCATTTACACTGCAGCGTCTGCGTGAGGGCTTCGGCTATATCTTTGACAAGCCGACCGACAGCTCATATCCGCCGATTGTGCTGGCTCATGAAATCACACATGGCGAAGCCTTCGAAATCTCCGGCAACGGTGGTGCAATCAAGTTCGAACCGCTGACGCAAATTCATGGCTCGATCCGGTCGCTTGGTTTCCGGATCGGCGGTTTTGCCTATTGCTCGGATGTTTCCGATTTTCCCGCACATACGGCTGCGGCCATGCAAGACCTGGATGTGCTCATCATCGATGCACTTCAATATCGACCGCATCCAAGCCATTTGTCTTTGGACGAAGCGCTCGATTGGATCGACAAGTTAAAGCCGGTGCGGTCGATCCTGACACACATGCACACGCCGTTGGACTATGAAACAGTCGCAGCAGCGATGCCAACCGGTGTAGAACCGGGTTATGACGGACTTTGTGTCGAAATATCAATATGATGCGCGGGAATTCTAACCGCTGATTTGCAGTCGTTCGCATTCTTCTACTAGTTTATCTGTTCCATAATCAATCTTATGCGAGTTAGATGTGTGCAGCTTAACCTGCCAACCCACTGCGTCGTTCACGCAATCCGCCCACCCAGTTCATCGTCAATGTGAATCCGGACAATCTCGTCAAATCCCCTGTCCGCTTCAAATCCCAGTTCCATCGCGCGCGTCGCCACAAACTCAGAAGGCCAACCGGCAACGATCCGTTGAATCGTTTCATCCGGTTCGCGGCGGATTAACCTCACAGCTTTTTCACCTGCAACACGCCGCAACGCGTCAATCTCTTCCGCCACAGTTGCCGACAGACCCGGCATGGTCAGATTTCGGCGTGGCCCGATCAAACGCCCGCCTAGCCTTGCCGCATGGAGCATGAAGCCGGTTGCTGCCTTCGGGCTGGCGAACCAGTGCCGGACACTTTCATCAACCGGCAGCACCGCTTCCTTGCCAATCAGCGGTTCGCGCAGGATATTGGAGAAAAAACCTGAGGCAGCCTTGTTTGGTGCTCCCGGACGAATGCAGATAGTCGGCAGGCGCAAACCAACGCCATCAAATATTCCCCGTCGTGAATAATCAGACAGCAAAAGCTCGCAGATAGCCTTTTGAGTTCCATAACTGGTCAATGGCGTCGTGAAATAGTCATCTGGAATCTGCTGCGGAAATGGTGCGCCAAATACGGCGATTGACGATGCAAACACCACTTTTGGAACATATGGCGCCTTTTGTCCTTCCAGCCGTATCGCTTCAAACAGTTGCCTCGTGCCGTCGAGATTGATCCGATAGCCCTTTTCAAAGTCCGCCTCCGCTTCGCCCGAGACGATGGCAGCGAGATGAAAAATGACATCCGGACGGCGTTCAATGATTTTCTCGGCAAAGCCCGGTCCAGAAAAATCGCCCGATACAATTTGGGTGCTAGCAGCCAGCCTTGGCGGCGCAACCGCATCGATAACATCGACCAGTGTCAGTTGGCTTGTCTCCGACCCGAGAGCCCCCTCCTCTGACCCCAGACGGGAGCCAAGTTTACGCCCGAGCATTCCGGCGGCGCCAGTGATCATGACATGCATTTCGCAATCCTTGTGGAAACTTGTTAGAGCAGCCTTGAGACCGGCTCAACTTGCTGCGCTTATCCAATTTTGCCAACCAAATAATACGTCAGGCGCGTTTCATGACCCCTTCCCGCGACATCAGCCGACTTCTAGAGATCATGGCCGCGTTGCGCGACCCGAAGACCGGCTGCCCGTGGGATGTGGTGCAGACTTTCGAGACAATCATTCCCTACACGATCGAAGAAGCCCACGAAGTTGCCGAGGCGATCGGGCGTCATGACATGGTTGATTTGGCAGAGGAACTCGGCGACCTTTTGCTGCAGGTCGTGTTTCATGCCCGGATGGCCGAAGAAGCCGGAAGCTTTGATTTTGGCTCCGTAGTCGAAGCCATCACGACAAAAATGATCCGCCGCCACCCGCATGTGTTCGGCGATGCTGATGCGCGGTCCGCCGGCATGGCCAAGGGCATGTGGAACAGGATCAAGATGGAAGAGAAGGCCGAGCGCCTCGAAAAGCGCAACGCGGCCGGGCTTCAGGCCGATGAGACGGTGCGGCACCTCGATGCCGTGCCGAGCGCCCTTCCCCCGGTCATTCAATCGGTCAAACTGCAGGAACAGGCAGCGCGGGTTGGCTTTGACTGGGCTGAGCCTGCACCGATCCTCGACAAGATCGAAGAGGAATGTGGCGAATTGCGCGAGGTCATACAGACCGGGGAAAAAGAGCGGATGTTCGAAGAGTACGGCGACATCCTGTTTGCAATGATGAACCTTGGCCGACGCTTGGGAATTGATCCGGAAAGCGCCTTGCGCGCCACCAATTTGAAATTCCGCACGCGGTTTGCCCACGTCGAGGACGGTTTGGCCGACGCCGGTCTTAAACTCGGGAAAGCAGATCTGGAAACGATGGAAGCACTTTGGCAAAAAGAAAAAAGCTTCCCGATTAATAGTCCATGGTGGTTTTTGGTGTTTTGCCCAAGCGGTGATCCAGTTCCATGCGCGTCTGCGGGCTCATCCGAACCGTCAGGTTCACGCCCCCATCCTCTCGATCTTCTCGCACCAACACGGCCCCATTGCGGTAAATCCAGTCCAGATTGGACAAAGAAGAAGCGGGAACCATGCAGTCGATAATTTCCGCCTTCCCCTCAAGGCGTTCTTCGATGGCGGCCAGGAGCGCGCCGACGCCTTCCCCGGTCAAGGCAGAAACCGGAATCTGCGCCGGACCAATGTTTTTGTGACCCGTCAGTGAAACCATTGCATCGCGCTGCTCCGGCTCCAGCAAGTCTGTCTTGTTCCAGACTTCGATGACTTTGGATGAATCCTTCGGATCAAGTCCAAGGCTGCGCAGTATGGTTTCAACATCATGCGCCTGCGCATTGGAATCGGCGTCAGCGATGTCCCGGACATGGATGACCAGATCTGCTTCGACGACTTCTTCCAGCGTCGCCCGGAATGCCGCGACCAGATGCGTTGGCAGGTTGGAAATGAAACCAACCGTGTCTGACAAAATGGCCAATCCGCCGTGCGGCAGCGGCAGCTTGCGCAGCGTCGGATCAAGCGTTGCAAACAGCATGTCCGCCGCCATGACATCCGCCCCGGTCATCTTGTTGAACAGTGTCGACTTTCCGGCGTTGGTGTAACCGACCAGCGCCACTACCGGATATGGAACTTTCTGGCGTTTTGCGCGGTGCAGCTTGCGGGTCTGCGTGACATGCGCCAACTCGTCCTTCAGCCGGTCGATCTTGTCCTGCAACAGCCGCCGATCCGATTCGATCTGGGTTTCACCCGGACCTCCCATGAAGCCGCCACCGCCGCGCTGGCGCTCCAAATGGGTCCAGCTGCGCACAAGCCGACCTTTCTGGTAGGTTAGGTGTGCGAGTTCGACCTGCAGTACACCTTCGCGGGTTTTTGCGCGCTTGCCGAATATTTCAAGAATGAGTCCGGTGCGGTCAATGACCTTGACCTTCCATTCCCGCTCCAGATTGCGTTGCTGAACAGGCGTCAAAGGGTGGTCGACAATGACCAGACCGATTTCCTGCGCTTCGATCTCCGCCGCGATGGTTTCAACCGAGCCAGTGCCCAGCAATGTGGCAGGCTTTGGCCGTTGAACGTTTATAATCGCCTTGTGAACGACTTCGAGGTCAATCGCCAATGCCAGACCTGCGGCCTCTTCCAATCGCGCGGCAGAACTGCGCGGAGCAACTTCGGTTGGCTTGCCGTCAGACGGTTCAGTTGAATAGCGTTGCGGCAACACCGGCACGATCACCGCTGCCCGCATCGCTTCTGAAGATGATGATTTCAATGATTCGCCCTATGATCGGCCAGATTTGTTTCCGGCCTTGTCGTATCAGGCTTCTTCGCCTTCAAACATTTGCACCGGCTGGCTCGGCATGATCGTGGAAATCGCATGCTTGTAAACAAGCTGTGAGTGGCCGTCACGACGAAGCAGGACACAGAAATTATCAAACGAAGTAACCACGCCAGTCAGCTTCACGCCATTGACCAGAAATATGGTCAGCGAGTTTTTTTGCTTGCGCACCGAATTCAGGAACAGGTCCTGAAGGTTTTGTGACTTTTCGGCCATTTTTGTGTTTCCGATGTCCCTGAATATCTGCTGGTAATGCCACCCCGTGGCCATGCCCTGTCAATACACTTTTAAAGTGTCTCTCCAAGTTGAATACCAGAAGTTGTCGCCCCTAACCCACAACTCCGGATATCAGGCGAGAGTCTTTTCTGCAACGGCAAAAAAAGCCTCGCGCAATTGTGGTGCAATCAATCCCGGATGACCGTTGCCAATCGGTTGCCCATCGAGCTTAACCACTGGCATAACCAGCGTCGTTGCCGCTGTTATGAACACTTCACGGGCATTTTTGGCTTCTTCAACCGAGAATGGACGCTCATCAACCGTCAAACCTAGTTTTGCGGCAACCTCGATGACCGTTGTCCGCGTGACACCGCGCAAAATGCCATGTTCGGCCGGGCGGGTTACCAATTTTCCGTCCTTGGAGACGATCCAGACATTCGTTGCCGCGCCTTCCTTGATAAATCCGTCCTCATCGATGAATACAGCCTCCTGGGCGCCCTGCCGTTTGGCAGCTTCCCGGGCCAGCACGTTTGGCAAAAGGCCGACTGTCTTGATGTCTACCCGGTCCCATCGATTCTCCGGCACTGTGATGATCGCAATTCCCGCTTCGGCGCGTTTTTCGGCGGCGTCACGGTTTAGAGATTTGGCGGTTATGACGATGGATAAGGGCACACTGTCAGGCGGAAAGACATGGTCGCGCTTGGCTACGCCACGCGTGACCTGCAGATAGTACATGCCATTGGTGACAAGATTGCGCCTGACCACTTCGCGAATGACCGTTGTCAGCGCCATTCGCGACATTGGCCATTTCATTTCCAGTTCCCGCAAAGAACGGTCCAGCCGGTCCAGATGACGCGTCAGATCGACAATATATCCATGGCGGATTTCGCAGACTTCATACACACCGTCGGCGAATTGATAGCCCCGGTCTTCGACATGGACAGCAGCATCGGCATGGCGGACATAGCGTCCGTTGACGTAGGCAATGCGAGACAAGATTTTTCCCCTTATATGGAAAACAACGAAATTCTGCTTCAGACGCCCAGGGACTTAAGTTTGCGATGCAGCGCAGAACGCTCCATACCAACGAATTCCGACGTCTTGGATATATTGCCACCAAAACGGTTGATTTGAGCGATCAGGTATTCCTTCTCGAACACCTCGCGTGCCTCGCGCAATGGCAGTGACATGATGTGCTGGTCGGACTGTGTCGGCACGCGCGGCAGCATGTCGCCAACTTCGGAAGGCAAAAGACTGGCCGTGATTTCGCTGTCATTGTCATCGCCGCGCGCCAGGATCAGCAGACGTTCGACATTGTTTCGCAATTGGCGGACATTCCCGGGCCAACCATGGGATTGAAGCACGGCCATTGCATCGTCGCCGATCTTGCGCGGTTTGATGCCCGCTTGTTCGGTGAGTTGCCTGACAAAAAAATTGACCAATTGAGGAATGTCCTCGCGACGGTCCGCAAGCGGCGGAATGGACAAGGGCACGACAGCAAGACGGTGGAACAAGTCCTCACGGAACCGGCCTTCGGCGATCATGGCCTCAAGGTTTTGCGCTGTGGAGGAAATAATGCGGATATCGACCTTGACCCGCTTGTTGCCCCCTACCCGCTCAAAGCTTTGGTCAACCAGAACCCTCAATATCTTGTTCTGCGTTTCGCGCGGCATGTCCGCGACTTCGTCGATGTACAGAACACCGCCATGCGCCTCTTCGAGCGCGCCGATTTTTCTCTCGCCGCCGGTCATTTCCGTGCCGAACAGTTCGATCTCCATGCGCTCCGGTGTAATCATTGCCGCGTTGACGGTAACAAACGGACCATTGGCCCGCGGAGACAGTTGGTGGATGGCGCGCGCAGCCATCTCCTTGCCTGAGCCGGATGCGCCGAAAATCATTACCCGGCTGTTCGTCGGTGCGATGCGTTCGATGGTCTGCTTTAGTTGGTTCATCGCCTGCGACGTGCCAATCAGCTCAAGGCTATCCGAACTCTTCTTGCGCAGTTCGGTCACTTCCTTGCGCAGGCGCGATGTTTCCAATGCCCGTTCGGCAACCAGCACCAGCCGGTCCGCCTTGAATGGTTTTTCGATAAAATCATAAGCGCCGCGCTTGATGGCCGAAACAGCGGTTTCGATGTTGCCATGACCGGAAATCATCACGACCGGGAGATCGGGATACTGTTTCTTTATCTCGTCAAGCAGCGACAAACCGTCAAGTCGGCTTCCCTGCAGCCAGATGTCCAGAAACACCAGCCGCGGCATCCGTGCGTCGATTGCCTGCAGTGCCGTGTCTGCATCCTTGGCGGTACGGGTTTCGTGGCCTTCGTCAGACAGGATTCCCGCCACCAGCTCACGGATGTCTTCTTCGTCGTCAACAACCAGAATTTCAGAGGCCATTTTCACTTACCTGCACTATCTTTTTGTTATTGTTTTCCAACGCGATTTCAACACCGCTGCGATCCTCAGACACTCTGTCGATTGCCGGAAAGACAATCCGGATGTTGGCGCCGACACCATTGTGGAAGTCGTCCGGGGCATCATGGAGAGACAGTGTCCCGGCGTGCTCTTCAACAATCTTGCGTACTATGGCGAGACCAAGGCCTGTCCCCTTTTCGCGCGTTGTCATGTAGGGCTCCAGCAGCCGCTGACGGTTCTCGCGCGGTAGACCTTTGCCATTGTCGATAATGTCGACGACGATCGATCCACTTTCACTGGTTGCGCGGACAAGGACGTGCCCCTTTTCAACCGCCAAGTCTGGCTCGCGGCCATCGATTGCCTCTGTGGCGTTCTTGATCAGATTGCCAAAGGCCTGCGACAACATCCGGCTGTCGAGCATGCCCATCAGCGCTGCGCTTGGCAGTTGCTTCTCGATCACTATGTCCGGACGGCTGACCTCTATCAGGAACGCAGCTTCGCGCAGCGGCAAGCGTATATCCAAGGGTGCTGGCGTGGGTTTTGGCATTCGCGCAAAAGCCGAGAACTCGTCAACCATGCGCCCGATGTCGCCAACCTGCCGGATGATCGTGTCGGTGCATTGGTCGAATATCTCGCGATCTTCCACAATCACCTTGCCGAATCGGCGGCGTATGCGTTCGGCCGACAACTGTATCGGTGTCAGCGGATTTTTGATCTCGTGCGCGATACGACGGGCAATGTCTGACCATGCCGTCGACCTTTGCGCCGTTACCAGATCGGTGATGTCGTCAACGGTTACCACATAGGAGTGATCGGAACTCGCCGATTCCTCAACGGTGATCTGGACATTATAGGTCCGCTCCGAGCCTTTGCGGATGAACGTCGCCTGCTCGCGATAGACCGGCTTTTCGGTGCTTCTTGCCAGTTCGAAAATTGTGCCCAGTTCGGGCAAAACGGCAGACAGCATCTGACCCGTCGCCTGATTGGCATCGATGCCGAGAATATGCTCCGCTGATTTGTTGGCGATATTAATGACACCGTCCGGATCAACGCCGATGACCGCAGCGGTGACGCCAGACAAAACCGCTTCGGAAAAGCGCCTGCGCTCATCGATCTGATCGCGGGCATTTATCAATTCGTTGCGCTGGCTCTTCAACTGCTGGATCATCGTATTGAATGTGTCCGACAGGAAGCCAACGTCACCATCCGATTTTCGGACCGGGACGACGACATCCAGGTCTCCCTTTGCCACCGCGTCAGAAGCGCCGATCAACAGGCGGATCGGGCGCACCAACCGGTCAGCCACGGCTATGCCGGTCCAGATTGCCGACAGCAAAACCACGAGCGTAAGACCGAGATAAAGCAGCGCGAAGGCGATCTGGGTGGTGGTCCGGTTTGCCTCCAACCCCTGGTATTCCGCGGCATTGATGTTGACGATCTTTACCGCTTCGATGAGCTGCTGATCGACACTCCGGATCGTATAAAGATAGGCATTGTCAATCTGGCGGAGTTTTATGATCGCACCGACAAGGTTGCGATTTTCCGGCGGAATGAGGACCGGATTTCCATCAGCAGCCGTCGCGAGCGCTTCTGGCGGAGCCGGCGGCAACTCAGGCACTTCGGCTCTTTTTGAAGAAGCTATCAGAACAGTGCCATCGTCTTTCAGCAGCGAGGCCTGCAACAGGCCGCGTCCCGCCGACTGTTGGTCCAGCAATTGTTTGAAACCATTGCGGTCAAGGCTGTACAGCGTCCGGGCGGCATCGACGTCCACCGCCATGGACAACGTTGTGCCTTGCAGATTTCGGGCGTTTTCTTCGACGTATGACTTGGCAATCGAGATTGATGAATTGACGATGTCTTTTGTTCTGATGGCAAACCAGCGGTCTAGTCCGACATTCAACGTTACCGACGCGACGATGGCAACGACAATGGCCGGCACAGCAGCAACCAGTGAAAACAGGACAACAATTCGCACATGCAGGCGGGCAGCCGCACGGCCATGCTGGCGGGCGCGAATGATACGGTCAATTTCCCGGGCGATCAGCAACAACAAGAGAACGATCAGCCCTGCATTGGCAAATGCCAGACCCGCCGTGATTGACTGGGTTGGGGTGATCGGCGTCACGCCCATCAGGATGCTGAATGATACGGCTGCCGTTAACAGCGAGGTGATGACAACCAAAAGACCTGGAAGCGCTAAAAGCTTGCGCCCTTCAGGAGCGCCCGCCAGTCCCTTCCAATTGCCCAACAGGCTTACACCTTGCAAAACCGCACCCTTGAATCACGAATCCGTTGCAATCATGCAACGCATTGTGGCGTTTTTGCAACGATCTTCGTCAATGCTGTGAGAAACCCGGCTTGGCGCTGCGGAAAATTGATATCCCCAGTTCGCGGATTTTCTTGCGAAGCGTGTTGCGGTTGAGTCCGAGCAACTCTGCCGCGCGTATTTGGTTGCCATTTGTTGCGGTAAGGCAGGCAAGAATGAGCGGATATTCGAATTCGGCAAGAAACCGGTCATAAATGCCGGGTGGCGGCAAATTGTCCTTGAACGAGGCAAAATAGATCTGCAGTTGGACTTCGACAGCCTGCGAAATGGTCACGTCTTCGGCGTTGCCGCTTCCCGACCCGGCAGGTTGAAAACCGCCCTGCTCCGAGCGCAATTCCTGCTCGATGATGTCCCCGGTGATTTCATCCTGCGGATAAAGCGCCGACAGGCGCCGGACGAGATTTTCGAGTTCGCGCACGTTGCCCGGCCAAGTATGACGTTTGAGCAGATCCAGAGCCGGCTGGTTTATTCGCTTGGGAGTCAAACCCTCAGACTCAGCAATGTCGAAGAAATGCCGGACAAGATCGGGCACATCTTCCGCCCGTTCGCGCAGCGGCGGCAAACGCAGCGGGACGACATTCAGGCGGTAGTACAGATCCTCCCTGAACAGACCCTGCTGGATAAGTGTGCGCAGATCCTTGTTGGTTGCCGCAACAATGCGAACATCGGTGCGGATCGGGCTGCGTCCGCCGACTGTCGTGTACTCGCCCTGCTGCAGGACCCGCAGAAGCCGCGTTTGCGCCTCCATCGGCATGTCGCCGATTTCGTCCAAAAACAGTGTGCCGCCTTCTGCCTGTTCAAACCGGCCTGAGGTCCGGCTTTGGGCCCCGGTGAACGAACCCTTCTCATGGCCGAACAATTCTGACTCGATCAAATCGCGCGGAATTGCCGCCATGTTGATGGCAACGAACGGGCCTTTCTTGCGCTTGCCGAACTCATGCAGCGCGCGCGCCACCAATTCCTTGCCGGTCCCCGATTCGCCGACGACCATGACGGTCAAATCGGTCTGCATCATCCGCGCCAGCACGCGGTAAATTTCCTGCATCGCTGGTGACCGCCCGATCAGCGGCATGGTCTCCAGACCCTTTTCACGGGGTGCTCGATTCTCGCTCTGTTTGGGCTCGGATATCGCTCGACCGACGATGGCGACGAGTTCGGACAGATCAAATGGCTTTGGCAGATATTCGTAGGCGCCTTTTTCCGAAGCATGGATGGCGGTCATGAACGTGTTCTGTGCGCTCATCACAACCACCGGCAGTTCCGGCCGCATCTTCTTGATGCGCGGCAACATGTCGAAGGCATTTTCATCCGGCATGATGACGTCGGTGACGACGAGGTCTCCATCACCTGCCGAGACCCAGCGCCACAAGGTTGCGGCGTTGGAAGTCACCCGCACGTCATAGCCGGCACGGGAAAGCGCCTGGTTGAGCACTGTGCGAATAGCGCTGTCGTCGTCGGCGACGAGGATAAGACCTTTGCTCATCGGCGGCCACCTTCCTTCAATTCAAGATAATCATCTGCGTTTTCGGTGTCGGGCCCGCTGTATGCTGGCAACAGGATGCGGAATGTCGTGCGGCGCGGCTGGGAGTCGCATTCGATTACCCCGCCATGATCGCCGACGATCTTGGCCACAAGCGCCAGCCCGAGGCCGGAACCATTGGTTTTGGTGGTTACAAACGGATCGAACAAATGCGGTTTGATGTCGTCGGTCACGCCTCGCCCGTTGTCGATGACGCAAAATTCAAGTGGCAGGGATACACGTTCGCGGCTGCCGGGAACCGACAGGCGAACACCCGGCCGGAATGCCGTGGACAAGGTGATTTCACCTCCCTGCTCATCACCAATGGCTTCGGCTGCGTTCTTGACGAGATTGAGGAAAATCTGGACCAGCTGATCGCGATTGGCGAGGACCGGCGGCAGCGACGGGTCATACTCTTCGTGGAATTTGATATGGCGTCCAAAGCCGTTTCGGGCGATGGCGCGCACATGGTCTAGCACGACATGGATGTTAACCGGCTGGCGCTGGATCGGGCGTTCGTCGGAGAACACCTCCATCCGGTCTACAAGCGAGACAATCCTGTCGGTTTCATCGGTGATCAGCCGGGTCAGATCGCGGTCTTCGTCCGAAACCACGGTTTCCAGAAGCTGCGCCGCGCCGCGTATGCCCGATAGCGGGTTCTTGATTTCATGCGCGAGCATGGATGCAAGCCCGGTCACCGAACGCGCTGCCCCGCGATGCGTCATTTGCCTGTCAAGCTTGTCCGCCATTGAGCGTTCCTGAAACAGGATCACGACAGAGCCCGGCGCTTCGGTGACAGGGGCAACGTAAAGATCGACCAGACGGTCGTTGCCAAGGCGCGGGGACGAGATGTCGACACGGTATTCATTGACCGGGGAACGGCGTTCCCTGACCTGTTCCACCAGTGCCAACAACGGGCTACCGAAGGCGACGAAGTTGGCCAGCGTGTTGCGAGCGAGGATGTTCTGGCTTGCCTTGAAGTAGCTCTCTGCTTCCGAGTTCGCGAAGGAGATCAGGTTTGAAGGATCGACCATGATCACCGGATGGCGAATGGTGTTCAACACCATCATGGCCATGTCGAGCGGCGGCTTGAGACCCGCCAATGCAGCGTTACTCACGCGACTTTCCTTTCACTCAACGGCGTTGCGAAATCGGCGCCGGAGAAAATGCTTCTGATGATTGAAATTGTCTCTTGGGGCTCGTCCGCAGTCATCATGGCTTGACGAAATTGCGGCGGGCATCCGGCAGCATGAGCGTCCAGATACCAACCGAGATGCTTGCGGGCGTGGCGGCTGCCGATATGAGCGCCATAGTGAGAGAGCATGTCTTTATAGTGATGCTCGATATAGTCAGCCAGTGCTTGGCCCGCAGGCTCAAATGCCATGCCAACTTCTGACGCCAGCTTTCCTGCCAGCCAGGGCTGTCCATAATGGGCCCTGCCAATCATGACGGCATCAGCGCCGGACCGTCTCCGGGCCTCGTCTGCAGACGTCAAATCGACGATGTCGCCATTGATCGTCAGCGGGACCTTGATGGCTTCACGCACGGCGCGGACGGCAGACCAATCCGCCTTGCCGGCATAGAATTGGCAACGGGTTCGGCCATGAACCGTGATCATCTGGATTCCGGCACTCTCGGCGCGCTTGGCGAGGTCCGGAGCGTTGACCGTGTGGTCATCCCATCCGAGCCGCATTTTGAGTGTCACAGGCACGCTGACGGCTTTCACGGTGGCCTCAACCAGTGTCATGGCGTGATCCAGATCGCGCATCAACGCCGATCCGGAATATCCGCCAGTCACTTTCTTGGCCGGGCAGCCCATGTTGATGTCGATGATGTCGGCGCCTGCGGCTTCTATGGCTTTTGCTGCCTCGCCCATCCAATAGGCTTCACGCCCCGCCAATTGCACCATATGGATGCCGGAGCCCGTCGGACGGGAGCGCTTGATGCTTTCCTCGGAGCCTTTGACAAACTCTTGACTTGCCACCATCTCCGAGATCACAAGCCCTGCCCCGGCCTCTGACGCCCGCTTGCGGAATGGCACGTCGGTCACGCCGGACATGGGCGCAAGAAAGTAGCGATTGGGCACGGTCACCGCGCCAATTCTCAATGGCTGACGCAAATCCGGTATGTCTAATTTTTGAGCAGCGAAATTCATCGCTTATTTTATAGCCAATATGTCCGAATAAACAAGCCATGAAGTCCATCAATCCGTTGGATGGCTTTCCTTCATCCAAACGGCGCGCTATCGCTTCGCCGGGAACTGAAGGGCCGCAGGCGTGACTGAAAACAGAGAATCAACCGTCGTGATCGTCGCCGCAGGCCGGGGTGAGCGTGCCGGGCAGGAAGGCGGCCCGAAGCAGTACCGCTTGATCGGCGGCGCGCCGGTCTTGCGTCACACGGTTTTGGCTTTCCTCACAACCGGTCTTTTCCGGCGTATCGTTGTCGTCATTCACAAGGGCGATCATGTTTTGGCAACGGAAGCGCTGTCTGGCCTTGGCGACACCATATCGCTTGTGACAGGCGGGCCCACCCGGCAGGCGTCCACACTGCTTGGCCTGCAATCGCTTTCAGACAATCCTCCCGCCAATGTGCTGATCCATGATGGCGTTCGTCCATTTGTCGATTTGGACTTGCTCAAGCGCGTTCTGGAAGGCCTCGATGGCGACCATGGCGTCATCCCTGCCCTTGCTGTTTCCGATACGCTGAAAAGAGCAACGAATTTCGTCATTGACGGGACTGTGGATCGCCAAGGCCTGTTTGCTGCACAGACACCACAGGCGTTTCCGTATCGCGCCATATTGAACGCCCATGTGGCTGCGTCCGAACAAAACCTGCAACATTTCACCGATGACGCTGCCATTTCCGAATGGGCGGACATGCCCGTTCGCATTGTCGAAGGCTCGCCCGATAACATAAAGCTGACCGTGAAAAGAGATATTGAATTGGCCGACCAGCGAGTGTCCTCCGCGACCTTCTTTCCCGATGTGCGCACCGGCAACGGCTATGACGTCCACTCGTTCGAGCCGGGCGATCATGTAACGCTTTGCGGTGTCGTCATTCCGCATGAAGCCAAACTCAATGGCCATTCTGATTCTGATGTTGCTTTGCACGCCCTGACAGATGCACTTTTGGCAACACGCAGTGCGGGCGACATCGGCACGCATTTTCCGCCGAGTGATCCGCAGTGGCGCGGCGCGGCGTCCAGCATCTTCATCAGGCATGCGGCAGAAATTGTCCGCGCGGCCGGAGGGCGCATAGCCAATGCCGACATCACGTTGATTTGCGAAGCGCCAAAGATCGGCCCACACCGTGAGTCCATGGTCGCAGCGGTGGCAGCCATGCTTGATCTTGACCTGGACCGTGTCTCCGTAAAAGCCACGACAAACGAGAAACTCGGCTTCATTGGACGCAAGGAAGGCATCGCTGCCATTGCGACCGCGACTGTTGTCTATCCGGGACAGCTGAAATGAGTCTGTTCCCGCGAGACGTCATCGAACTGGCGACCGACGTGTTGGCCGCCTGCCGCAAACGCGGTTTGATGATTGCGACCGCAGAGTCTTGCACCGGCGGATTGATCGCTGCAGTGCTGACGGAAATCGCCGGTTCGTCTGAGGTCGTCGATCGCGGCTTCGTCACGTATTCCAACGAAGCCAAGATTGCGATGCTCGGGGTCGAGGCCGAGACGCTTGGAGCGTTTGGCGCAGTATCAAGGGAGACAGCGCTGGAGATGGCCACGGGCGCCTTGGCGAATTCGCTTGCTAGCATTTCCGTCGCTGTAACCGGAGTTGCAGGCCCGGGCGGCGGATCAATCGACAAACCGGTCGGGCTTGTCCACATCGCTGTGGCCAACGCGGCAAACACCGTTCATCGCGAATGCCGCTTTGGCGCGATCAGCCGCGAACAGATCCGGATGGAAACCGTCCGCACCGCCTTGCAGATGATCCTCAGCCTCGTTCAGACCTAAGTGGTCACTTGGCTGTATAGTGCCGCCACATTGATTCAAGGATGTTGGAATAGCCATCGGTCCACGGCGTGATGCCGTTATCTTCGGCAGCCAGCCAACGCTTGTCGTCCTTCAACGCGCCAAAATCCGCATCCTGTCGTGCGAGCACGGCAACGATGCTCGGCATGGCCATATTGACCGTCTCGGCACTGTTTTCCGGTTTGAAATTGCCGGTCATGGCAACCAGACCAAGTGACTTTGCGTTAGCCGCAACGACACTCTTCAGATCCATGTGGCGGTTCGAAATGTGCATGACCAGAAGGCCACCCGGTTTCACCTTGCGCATGAACAGGTCGATCGCCTCTGTGGTCATCATGTGAACCGGAATTGAATCGGACGAAAACGCGTCCAGTATCAGCAAATCGAAATTGGCATCGGCAGCATCTGCAAGCGCGAGGCGCCCATCCGCTACGGTAACTTTTGCGCCTTGGGCGCAATCGGAAAGGAAGCGGAACTGCGCAGGATCCGAAGCGATCTTCATCACCAGCGGATCGATTTCGACCAGTTCCATTTTCTCGCCAGACTTCATCTGGCAGGCCAGGCTGCCGGCGCCAACGCCGATAATGCCCGTATTGCCCAGCATGCCGCCTGCATTCTTGCGCGCAGCGATGATGGCAGAGTTCAAGCCGCCGTCGGCCGTGTAGTAGGTCAGCGGCAACGGCTTGCCGGGCGCTTTCACGTCTTTAAGGCGCATCGCGCCATGCAATGTCGTGCCATGCAGAAAGTTGCGTACGCCGGTTTCTTCAATGTCCAGAACACGGACAACGCCAAAGAAGCTGCGGGCTGAAATCGAATTGTTGAAATAGCTGTACTTGACCAGATTGTTGGCAAATATCGCCACGCAAAGGGCTGGAACCACCAGCGGCACGCGGAACAAGGCGTAGGCGGCGGCGATCAGCAAAAAGCCGTTGACGACTGCCAGCGAGCCTTCGTTCGAGTAAAAAGTACCTAGTCCGGCTTTCTGCATGATCAGCAGCAGCGCCACAATGGCCGTAGCGACGGCAGCGGTGATCATCGCCATGCGCAACAGCGACTGCCCGCGGAAGCGCTTCAGCGTCGCAAGCGACAGCAGGAGCAGCACCGGATATTCGGCATTCCAGGAAAACAGCTGCATGGAAATCAAGCTGGCGAACAGCCCACCCAACACGCCGCCAATCGACATGGCAAAATAGAATTCGGTCAGATGCGACGACGACGGGCGGATTGCCGCCATGGAGCCGTGGGCATGCATCGCCACCAGGAAGAACGCACCGAAATGCAGCGGCAGGCTGATCGAGATCGGCAGGAAAAGCGGGTTGAAGGTGAAGTAGATCGTGGCAATCAAAACATAAGGCAGAATGCGCTCGACCGTCGAAGGCTTCAGCACCGGCTTCTTCTGGAACACGATGACAAATGTCAGAAGGAACAGCGCCAGCGGAACGATCCACAGGAATGGCGCGGCGGCGACGTCCGTAGAGACATGCGCGGTGACGGCAACGAGCAGCGATGACGGGATAAAGGCGTAGGCGATCCACGTTGCGCGGGTCAGCCATGTTACCGGGGCTTTTGAAGTTTCGTCATGCACAAGCGCATCCGTGCCTTCCTCGGAAACCAGAGGTGCGCCAAAAGCGAGGCGAGCAGCAAAATAGCCACAAGCCGCGATCAGGACGCCCAGAACGACAAAGCCGCCAGTCCACAGAGCACTTTGGTGTTCGAGATCAAACAGCGGCTCGATCAAAATTATGTAGAGAATGAGCGAGGCAAACGAGCCGATGTTGCTGGCGCCATAAAGGAAATACGGGTCCTTGGCGTGAACATGACCGGTGCGGGCAAACCAGGCCTGCAAAAGCGGGCCATTGGCCGATACGGCAAAGAACGGCAGGCCGACGGAAACAGTGAACAGGCCGATCAGCCACAGCGCTTCACCATCGGCTGGCGGGCGCTGCCAGCTTTCCGGAATGGCGATCGGCAGCGCGACCAGTGCGATCAGCAATACTGTCGCATGGACAAACACGGCCGTCTTGAGCGACAGATACCGGCTCAGCACATGGGCGTAGCCGTATCCGGCCAGCAAAACAGTCTGGAAGAACACCATCGCCACGGACCAGACAGCAGGCGTGCCGCCGAGGCGCGGCAAGACCATCTTGGCGAAGAAGGGCTGAACCGAAAACAAGAGGAAGGCGGACATAAACAGCGTGAACGCGGTCAACGGCAAGATGATGGCTGCTGGTTGAATTGCGCTCTTGTTGTTTATTGCACTTGATTGAAAACTCACGACCGCCCCCATGTTCAGAACGAGGCGACCTTACCCATCAAGTCTCAAGATTTGGTTTCAGGCGGGCAAAGCGCCTTTGCCGTAAATCTTGTCCGCCCGCTCTTCAAACGCTGCGGAAAAGCGCCTGAAGGCGACGTCAAACATTGAACCCATCACCATGCCGAGCATGCGGCTCTTGAACTCATAGTCGATCGAAAATCCCACGTCGCAGCCGCCAGTGGCCTGCAAAAATGTCCAGCGGTTGTTGAGATATTTGAACGGTCCGTTGAGATATTGCACGTCAATGGTCAGTGCTGCCGGATCCATCAGGACCTGGCTGGCGAACGTCTCCCTGATCGCCTTGTAGCCAACCGTCATGTCCGCCACGAGCAGCGTCTTGCCGTCCCGCTCCTTGCGCGACTTGATCACCAGCGCCTCGCAAAGCGGCAGAAACTCGGGATACTTTTCCGCGTCGGCCACCAGCGCGAACATGTTTTCCGGCGAATGGGACACAAACCGCGTGGTGGTGAATTTCGGCATGTGTCAGGCGCGTTTGGAAAGATGCGCTTCGCGCGCAGCGCGGAGTTTGGAAAAATCATCCCCGGCATGATGTGATGAGCGTGTCAGAGGGCTTGCAGCGACCAGCAGGAAGCCCTTTGAATAGGCGACTGTTTCGTAGCCCTTGAATTCCTCCGGCGTGACGAAATTCACCACCCGGTGGTGCTTGCGCGTCGGCTGAAGATACTGGCCCATGGTCAGGAAGTCGACATCCGCGGAGCGCAGATCGTCCATCAGCTGCAGCACTTCGTTTCGCTCCTCGCCAAGACCAACCATGACGCCGGACTTGGTGAACATCGACGGGTCAAGTTCCTTGACCCTTTGCAGCAGCCGGATGGAATGGAAATAACGCGCGCCCGGACGGACTGTCAGATAGTTGGATGGTACCGTTTCGAGATTGTGGTTGAAAACGTCCGGCTTTGCTTTGACGACGATCTCCAGCGCGCCTTCCTTGCGCAGGAAGTCCGGCGTCAGGATTTCAATGGTTGTCGTCGGCGAGGTTTCGCGGATGGCCTTGATGACATCCGCAAAATGCTGCGCTCCGCCGTCCGGCAGATCATCACGGTCGACCGACGTGATGACGACATGGCTAAGCCCCATCTGCAGTACCGCCTTGGCGACGCTTTCTGGCTCCGCCTTGTCAAGCGCGTTCGGCATGCCGGTGCGGACGTTGCAGAAGGCGCAGGCGCGGGTGCAAATCTCACCCATGATCATGAAGGTCGCGTGCTTCTTGTCCCAGCATTCGCCGATGTTCGGGCAGCTGGCCTCCTCGCACACGGTCACCAGCTTGTGCGAACGCACCAGATCGCGTGTTTCCTGATAGCCCTTGGAAACAGGCGCTCGAACGCGGATCCAGTCGGGCTTCCGCAGCATTTCGGTATCGGGCCGATTGGCCTTTTCCGGATGGCGCGGCTTTGTGACGTCAAGAACAGTGACCATGGGAACTCCCTTGCGGCCTTAAATAGTTGGCCCGCCCTTCCCTGTCGAGTGCGACTGTCGCATGACAGACCCTCAAATCTGCAACACGAACAATTTACGTGTCTGCGCTAGCTTTGTTCTGTGCGGTCGGGGGGGTCTGACAGAATGAAAGTCATTGCCGATATCGTTTCAGCCGGGAACAACAGTTTCGGGCTGGTCCGTTTGCTTGCGGCGATTGCCGTGGTCTTTTCGCACGGATACCTCATCGTCGAAGGCGTTTCCGGTTTCGAGCCGCTCGAGCGCTTCACCGGCTATCCGCTCGGCGCCCATGCCGTCCATGTGTTCTTCACTGTTTCCGGGCTGCTGGTCGCAGCCAGCTTCGACCGGCGGCCGCACATTGTGGCTTTTGGCGCGGCCCGCTTTTTCCGCATTTATCCCGGCCTTGTCGCGGCGACTTTCTCAGTGTTCGTCGTTTGCGCCATATTTGCCAGCAACGCCGGCTGGTCCGAAATTCTCAAGGGCTCGGTGGTAAGCTATTTCGCCAAGATCCTGATCGGCTTTGCCGGCAGCAGCACCATACCGGGCGTGTTTGAAGCGCTGCCCAATCCGGGCGAAGTCAATGTGCCAATCTGGACGCTCAAATACGAGGTGATCTGCTACATTTCACTGGCACTGATCATGGCTGCAATCGTCCGCACGAAAATTATCTCGCCGCTGGCCGCCGCGCTTGCCGTGGTTGTTCTGTCGGCAATCTGGCTGCTGCAGGGCAAGGCTTACAACGAAGCCAATTTCCTCGATCACATCGCCCGCTTTTCATTTGCCTTCTGGTGCGGTGTCGTCACCTGGCAATTGCGCGAGATGATCCCACTGCGCGCGGTGATCCTTGCCGCGCTTTTCGCGCTGACGGCGGTTTCGATCTATTTCCACCTGCCAACTGTGCCGCACATGCTGATGCTGTTGTCGGGCTATCTGGCCGTTTTTGTCGCGCAATACCGGTACGGCGTGCTCAGCACATTCACCGACCGCAATGATCTGTCCTACGGCGTCTACATCTACGGCTGGCCGATGCAGCAGCTGCTGGTGTTGAATTTCCCGTCGATCGGCCCGCTGGGAAACGGCATTGCGGCTCTGGCCATAGTCATTCCGTTGGCGTTCTTGTCGTGGCGATTCATAGAAAAACCGGCCCTTCGCCTGAAGGACCGGTTTGTATGATTCAACCTTGATAGCCGTTCAGGCGCGCGGGGCCTGCTCGCGTTTGCCGAAGAACCACAGAATGATAATCGCGCCCGCCGTGGCGACCACCAGATTGCCGACAAAGCCGTAGAAGTCGATGTTGAGAACGCTCGCCAACGTGCCGCCGACAAAAGACCCGGCAATGCCGACAAACAGGTTGGTCAGAAGGCCGTGATGGCGGTTCATGGCGCGCTCGGCAAGCCAGCCCGCCACGATGCCGATAAACAGCAGCCCGACAAAGCCGACTCCCGGCATGGTCATGATGCCGATGGGATGATTCATAATTAGCTTTTCCTTCGGGCTGTCAGCCAATCAGCCGCGCGAGCAACACCACAATGATCGCGCCGACGGTTGCCGTGATGATCTGCGAAACCAGCACGCTGCCGCCAACATTGATGCCAAGCGCGCCAAACAGATAGCCGCCGACAAATGCGCCGATGACGCCGGTGATCAGATAGCGGACAAGCCCGCCGCCGCCGACGATGAACGAAGCCAGAAAGCCGGCAACCAAGCCGATTGCGAGAAAGATCAGCAGTGATCTTGTGTCCATGGAAATCTCCTGTGCAGTGTCCCTACACAGGAGAGACTATCACGCATTCAGCACTTTGCCATAAGCATCGAGCACGCTTTCCTTCATCATTTCCGACAGGGTCGGATGCGGGAAGATGGTGTGCATCAGCTCTTCTTCGGTGGTTTCCAGGTTCATGGCGACGACGAAGCCCTGGATCAATTCCGTCACTTCATGGCCGACCATGTGCGCGCCGATCAGTTGGCCGGTCTTCTTGTCGAAGATCGTCTTGATCAGGCCCTGATCCTCGCCGAGAGCAATCGCCTTGCCGTTGGCCTGGAACTGGAAGCGGCCGACGCGGATGTCGTGGCCCGCTTCCTTGGCTTTGGCTTCAGTGAGACCCACCGACGCCACTTGCGGATGGCAATAGGTGCAGCCTGGAATCATCGACTTGTTCATCGGGTGGACGCCCGGGACGCCTGCGATCTTTTCAACGCAGATCACCCCCTCATGCTCGGCCTTGTGCGCCAGCATCGGCGGGCCGGCGACATCGCCTATGGCATAAACGCCCGGCACATTGGTGCGGCCATAGCCGTCGATCACCACGCAGCCGCGGTCCGTCTTGATGCCCAACGCCTCAAGGCCGAGGTTCTCGATATTGCCTTGCACGCCAACAGCCGAGATGAGCCGGTCGGCGGTGATTTCCTCGGTCTTGCCATCGGCGCTTTCGATGGTCGCCGTGACAGAGTCCGCGCCCTTGACCACCTTGGTAACCTTGGTGGATGTCTTGATCTTCAAGCCGGATTTTTCCAGCATCTTGCGGGCGAACGCTGAGATTTCCGCGTCCTCGACCGGCATGACCGTCGGCATCACTTCGACGACGGTAACATCAGAGCCCATGGCATTGTAGAAACTCGCGAATTCGATGCCGATGGCGCCGGAGCCCATGACCAGAAGTTTCTTCGGCAGCGCCTGCGGCACCATGGCTTCAAAATAGGTCCAGATCAGCTTGCCGTCCGGTTCGATGCCCGGCAGCGCGCGCGGGCGGGCGCCCGTGGCAATAATGATGTGCTTGGCGGTGTAGGTCCCCTCGCCCTGCACGCCCTTCGGCACCGGGTTTTGCGGCAGCATCGGAGCCTTTTTGGTCGGTGTGACGATGATCTCGTTCGGCTTCGAAAGCTTCGCCTCGCCCCAGATCACGTCGACCTTGTTCTTCTTCATCAGGTAACCAATGCCGCCGTTCAGCCGGGCCGAAACGCCGCGCGACCGGGCAACGACAGCGGCGACATCAGCGGAAATCGAGCCTTCCAGCTTCAGGCCATAGTCTTTCAGATGCTGGCCATAGTGCATGATCTCCGCCGAGCGCAGCAACGCCTTGGTGGGAATGCAGCCCCAGTTGAGACAGATGCCGCCCAGATGCTCGCGCTCGACAATGGCGGTCTTCAGGCCAAGCTGCGCCGAGCGGATTGCCGTCACATAGCCGCCTGGGCCGGAGCCGATGATGATGACGTCATAATTCGACATGGGCTTTTCCTTTCGAAATGTCAGTCTTCCAGCATCTGCCGGACAAGCGGAGCCAGGGCCTCGCCGAGTTTCTTTGTGTTGGCGGCATCGAGATGAATGCCGTCGCGCGGATCGGTCTCGACGATCTTGCCCGCTTCAAACACCTCGACACCGTGCGAGGCTTCGAGCAGCCGGTATTCCTCGCCGAATTTCTGGCTTTCCTTGATGCCGTGCGAGAACATCTTGTCGAAATCGGCATTGTCGGTGTTGATGACGGCGGGCGGCGCGATGACCAGAATTTTCGGGGTCCGCATGCCAACGCCATAGGGAAAGCGCTGGGTGATTTCGACCAGCCGCTGCACGCCGCGCTTTGCATCGCAGGCGCGTGACCACCACGGGTGTTTCAGGTCATTGGTGCCGAGCGCGATGATGACCAGATCGAGCGGCTGGTGCGAGGACAGCAGCATCGGCAGGGCTTTGACGCCGTTACGCTCTTCGGTCACCAGATTGTCGTCATGCACTGTCGTGCGGCCATTTAGGCCTTCCGCAATGACGCGGTAGCCCGCGCCCAGCTTTGCGCCAAGCGCATTCGGCCAGCGGTCTTCAAACGCGTGGCGGCCGCCGTCAGCGGCGTTATAGCCCCAGGTAAGCGAGTCCCCGAATGCAAGGATGGTCTTAACGTCTTTCATCTAAAATCGTCCCGTTTGAATGTTCAAACCATCCGGAGATCGCATTGACTGACCCATTCACAATTGTCCAAAATCTCGCGACCCAACTTGGCTGGACACCATTCCAGACAGCCACTGCTTTGGTCGTGTTGGCATCAGTGATCGGCTTTTCAATCATTTCAGTCACCAACGGAAACATCGGCCGCGCGATCAAGATCAGCGCCTTCGGAACGGCGCTTCTGGTATTTGCCTTGTTCTCGCGCGTATCCGGCATGATCAGCGGTTTCTGATCAAACCAGCATGCTCAGCGGGTTCTCGATATACCGCTTGAACGCCCCCAGCAGTTCCGCGCCAAGCGCACCGTCCACGGCGCGATGATCGGTCGACAGCGTCACGGTCATCACATTGGCGACTTTCATCTCGCCCTTCTTGACCACGACCCGCTCCTCACCTGCGCCGACTGCCAGAATGGTGGCATGCGGCGGGTTGACGACGGCGGCGAAATTCTTGACGCCCATCATGCCCATGTTGGAGACGGCGGTCGTGCCGCCTTGATATTCCTCGGGCTTCAGCTTGCGGGCCTTGGCGCGCGCGCCGAGATCCTTCATCTCGCCAGAGATAGCCGAGAGTGTCTTGAGTTCTGCCGAGCGGATGATCGGCGTGATCAGGCCGCCGGGGATCGAGACCGCGACGCCGACATCGGCATGCTTGTGTTTGACCATATTGGTGTCCGTCCAGGACACGTTCGCATCCGGCACGTCTCGCAGTGACAGCGCCAGAGCCTTGATGACCATGTCGTTGACTGACAGCTTGTAGGCGGGAACCTCGCCCTTCTCGGTCTTGGTCACCGGAGCGCCGGCGTTGAGCTGCGTGCGCAGCGCCAAAAGTGCGTCAAGTTCGCAATCGACCGAGACATAGAAGTGCGGAATGGTCTGCTTGGATTCCTGCAGGCGCTTGGCAATCGTCTTGCGCATGCCGTCGTGGGCCACCAGTTCGTATGAACCTTCGGCGAACAGTTTCAGAACCTGATCGTCCGACATGCCTCTTGGTGCAGCCGCAGGCGCGGCGGCAGAGGGAGCGGCGGCAGGTGCAGCCGAAGCCTTGGCAGTGCCGCCGGAAATCGCAGTATCCACATCCGCCTTGACGACACGGCCTTTCGGGCCAGAACCGGTAATTTTCGCGACATCGACACCGGCATCCTTGGCGATGCGGCGGGCGAGCGGCGAAGCAAATGTGCGTTCGCCTTCTGCCTTGGCTGGAGTCGGAGCGGCAGCGGAAACAGGTGCCGGTGCAGCAGCGGCAGGTGCAACCGCCGTAGCTGAAGTGGAGGCGACTGACGGGGCGGGAACAGATGCTGCAGGTGCTGGAGCAGCGGCAGGAGCGGAAACGGACGAAGCATCCTCGCCCTCGCCTGCCAGAATGGCGATCACCGCGTTGACCTTGACGCCTTGCGCGCCTGCAGGAACCAACAGCTTGGCGATCACGCCCTCATCGACGGCTTCGACTTCCATCGTCGCTTTGTCGGTCTCAATCTCAGCGATCACATCGCCGGATTTGACCTTGTCGCCTTCCTTGACGAGCCATTTGGCAAGATTGCCCTCTTCCATCGTCGGCGAGAGCGCAGGCATTGTGATGTTGATCGGCATGGCTCATCCCCCTCAGCGATAGGTGACGGCTTTGACCGCCGCGATGACTTCGCCGACATTCGGCAGAGCCAGTTTTTCAAGATTGGCTGCATACGGCATCGGGACATCCTTGCCGCAGACTGTAATCACCGGCGCGTCGAGATAGTCGAACGCGCGCTGCATGATCTGCGCGGCAATGTGGTCGCCGACGGAGGATTGCGGGAAGCCTTCCTCGATAGTGACGCAGCGGCCCGTCTTCATCACCGAAGCCACCACCGTGTCGAGGTCCATCGGGCGGATGGTGCGCAGATCGATGATCTCGCAGTCAATGCCTTCCTTCTCCAGTTCGGCTGCGGCCTTAATGGCATATGTCATGCCAATGCTGAACGTAACCAGCGTGACATCCTTGCCGGTGCGGTGGATGCGCGCCTTGCCGATGGGCAGCACGAAATCATCCATTTTCGGCACGTCAAACGTCTGTCCGTAGAGGATTTCGTTTTCGAGGAAGATCACCGGGTTCGGGTCGCGGATGGCGGCCTTCATCAAGCCCTTGGCGTCCGCAGCCGAATAAGGCTGGATGACCTTCAGGCCCGGAATGTGGCTATACCAGGCGGCGTAGTCCTGGCTGTGCTGAGCACCGACGCGGGCGGCCGCACCGTTCGGGCCGCGAAACACAATCGGCGCGCCCATCTGGCCGCCGGACATGTAAAGCGTCTTTGCTGCCGAATTGATAATGTGATCAATGGCTTGCATGGCAAAATTGAATGTCATGAATTCAACGATGGGGCGCAGGCCCGTCATCGCGGCACCGACGCCGATGCCGGCAAAGCCGTGTTCTGTGATCGGCGTGTCGATCACCCGGCGCGGACCGAACTCGGCAAGCATCCCTTGGGTGATCTTGTAGGCGCCCTGATATTCGGCCACCTCTTCGCCCATCACGAACACCGTGTCGTCACGGCGCATTTCTTCGGACATCGCGTCGCGCAGCGCTTCTCGCACCGTAGTCGGAACCATTTCCGTTCCAGCCGGGATGGACGGATCGGACGGCGCTGCGGCGGCCTTGGGCTGGGCGGCGACAGGTGCAGCAGCAGCAGCCGGAGTCGGCGTGGCAATGGCGGGCGCTTCGGCAGGTTTGGCGGCCGGAGCGGCGTTCACATCCTCGCCCTCGGCGGCAAGGATCGCAATGACCGCGTTCACCTTGACGTTTTCCGTGCCTTCGGGAACGACGATTTTGGCGAGAGTACCTTCATCGACAGCTTCGACTTCCATCGTCGCCTTGTCGGTCTCGATCTCGGCGATCACGTCGCCGGACTTGACCTTGTCGCCTTCTTTCTTGACCCACTTGGACAGTTTGCCTTCTTCCATTGTCGGAGAAAGCGCGGGCATCAGGATTTCGGTCGGCATGTGTTCCTCACCAGTTTCTCGAGGGCCTCAGCCCTGAACCAACTTCCACATTAAATAGGCAAACCCGACAAACAGGATTGCCAAAATCAGCTTCTGCGCGGCCCTGTACCAAAGCGGATAAGGGCCGAATTTCGCTTCGCGCTCCAGTTCCTGACGCTGCCGTTCTGCGCGGCCATCAAGAAATGCACTCAAGACTTTCGAACCGTTGATGATCGACGCTGCAACATGCCAGAAATACCAGACAAACAGCGCGACAACGGCAATGGCCAGGGCAATAGTCGGCAGATCAAGACTGCTGTCCACGCGCCCTGCCCTTTATCAAACCAGAATATCGGTCCAGAGTTCGGCAGGATCCGGCTCCGGATCAGACTGCGCAAAATCGGCGGCATCGGCCACCACATCGCGCACATCCTTGTCGATCGCCTTGAGATCATCTTCGGTGGCCCACTTGTTGGCCAGCAGCCGCTCGCGCACCTGCTCGATCGGATCACGCTCTGAGCGCATCTTCTGCAACTCGTCCTTGGAGCGGTATTTTGCCGGATCGGACATGGAGTGGCCGCGATAGCGGTAGGTTTTCATTTCGAGAATAATCGGACCCTTGCCGGAGCGGCACCATTCGAGCGCCACTTCCGCAGCGGCTGCGACGGCGCGCACATCCATGCCGTCGACCTGAATGCCTGGGATCTTGAACGAAATGCCGCGGTTGGCAAATTCGGTTTCGGCGGACGAGCGGTGCACGGCAGTGCCCATGGCATACTGGTTGTTTTCGATCACGTAGATGACCGGCAGCTTCCACAGCGCAGCCATGTTGAAGCTTTCATAGACCTGGCCCTGGTTGGAAGCGCCGTCACCGAAATAGGTCATCGAGACATTGTCATTGCCCCGGTAGTGATTGGCGAAGGCGAGACCAGTTCCCAACGACACCTGCGCGCCGACGATACCGTGGCCGCCGTAGAAATTCTTCTCTTTCGAGAACATGTGCATCGAGCCGCCCTTGCCTTTCGACAAGCCATTGCGACGCCCCGTCAGTTCAGCCATCACGCCGCGGGCGGACATTCCGCAAGCAAGCATGTGCCCATGATCGCGGTATGCCGTGATCAGCTGGTCGCCTTCCTTGGCAACAGCCTGCATGCCCACAACGACTGCTTCCTGACCAATATAAAGGTGACAAAAGCCGCCGATGAAGCCCATGCCGTAAAGCTGGCCGGCTTTTTCCTCAAAACGGCGGATCAGCAGCATCTCGCGATAGGCGGCGAGTTCCTGCTCTTTGGAAAAAGTCTTGGGTTTGGGTGTAACCGGTACATCCCCTGCCGCTTTCGCGACAGGCGCTTTTTTCGCCCGAACTGCCATATCTCACTCCCTGAGGCGGCTGCCTTTGAATAAAGAAACCATAACAAAAAGATACCGCTGCGCAAGCCATGCATTTGCGCAACTGCTATGCATCTAGTGCATTGATTTGGCGTTATAATTTAACGATTAACTGAATATCAGTTAACAGGTCAATTCTCGAGAAATGGCCGCAAGACGGTCAGATCACGCGGCTGGGTGTAATTGAGCGCGCGGCGGGCTTGTTCATCCAGCATGTCCCGCTCAACTTTGTTATCCTGCAGCAAAGCGACCTGACGTTCAAGCGATTCACGTTCGCGTGTCAGGCGCTCCAGTTCCGTCTTCAAATCAGTGCGCTGCTGCGCCAGTTGCTCACTGGAATAAAGCCCGAAACTGCCATGTAGCGCGTGAAAGCCGAAATAGCCGAGGCAGGCAAACGTCAGCAGCGGCAGCACAAAGCGGCTGCGGCGAGTTCTCTTGTGCTGACGTGTCCACATAACCCGGCCCCCGGAATCGATGCACAGTTTTGACACAGGCATGATTAATCATGGGTTACGGAGTTCAATAAAAAGCGGCAGATTTCTCCGCCGCCTTGCAAAACCATCGTGGCAATAGAATTATTTCAGGATCGACTTGCCTGCATATTTCGCCTGCGTGCCGAGGCCTTCCTCGATGCGGATCAACTGATTGTATTTGGCGGTGCGGTCCGAGCGGGCGAGTGAGCCGGTTTTGATCTGGCCGCAGTTGGTGGCAACCGCGAGATCGGCAATGGTTGAGTCCTCGGTTTCGCCTGAGCGGTGCGACATCACGGCTGAGTAACCGGCCTTGTGCGCGGTCTCGACAGCGTTCAGCGTTTCCGACAGCGAGCCGATCTGGTTGACCTTGACGAGGATCGAGTTCGCCACGCCCTGTTTGATGCCGTCGTTCAAGCGCTTGGTGTTGGTGACGAAAAGATCGTCGCCGACCAATTGCACTTTCTTTCCGGCGAGGTCCGTCAGGGTCTTCCAGCCTGCCCAATCGTCTTCCGACATGCCGTCTTCAATCGAGAAGATCGGGTAGTCGGCAGCGAGTTTGGCGAGAAATTTGGCCTGTTCGTCCGAAGTCAGCGTTTTGCCAATGCCTTCGTAGACATATTTGCCGTCCTTGAAGAATTCGGTGGCGGCGCAGTCAAGCGCGATGCCGACATCGACGCCCGGCTTGAAACCGGCCTTTTCAATCGAGCTCATGATGAAATCGAGTGCGTCTTCGGCGCTCTTGAGGTTTGGCGCAAATCCGCCTTCGTCGCCGACGTTGGTGTTGTGACCGGCATCCTTGAGGCGCTTCTTGAGCGTGTGGAAAATTTCCGAACCCATGCGCACGGCTTCGCGAATCGAGTCCGCTCCATAGGGCACGACCATGAATTCCTGAAAGTCGATCGGATTGTCGGCGTGCATGCCGCCGTTGATGATGTTCATCATCGGCACCGGCAGGATGCGGGCATTCGAGCCGCCGACATAGCGGTAGAGCGGCAGGCCAGAGGCTTCCGCCGCAGCCTTTGCGACGGCAAGCGAGACGCCGAGGATCGCGTTGGCGCCAAGACGCGACTTGTTCGGCGTGCCATCAAGGTCGATCATCGTTTCGTCGATATGAATCTGGTCTTCCGCATCCATGCCGCCGATGGCGTCAAAGATTTCGCCGTTGACTGCAGCGACTGCCTTTTCGACGCCCTTGCCGAGATAGCGCTTGCCGCCGTCGCGAAGCTCCATCGCCTCGTGCGCGCCTGTCGATGCGCCTGACGGAACCGCGGCGCGGCCCATCGAGCCGTCTTCGAGGATCACATCGACTTCAACAGTCGGGTTGCCGCGGCTGTCGAGAATTTCACGGCCGATAATGTCAACGATTGCTGTCACGGATCTTGTCCTTTCGCAGGGTCACTTCAGGTTTTGCCCTCATAGAGCAATTTCATGACGAAATGAAACCGGTTTCTGCTTGTGCACTGCACCATCACGCGATGACACGGGGTGAAACAGCTTTTCATTTGTCCGGACTCATCGCGGACTCAATTGGCGGGAAGAATCTGCGCGGGCGGCGGGTCGACCGGAGCAGGCATCTCAAGCCTGCAGATCTTGCCGAAGGGACTACGCAATGACTGAAGCTTCCGGAGTGTTGTGTTTGTTTTTCATTGCCATGGCGTTTCTGACGTCCTGCGGACCGGCCGAAGCGCCGAAAAGCACCGGGCCGACGCCGTTTGTCGTGTTGCAGGAATAATGCAGAAGATGCGAAGGGCGTTCAGCCCTTCGCAACCCTGTCAAACGCCATCAGCCGCTCGACAAGCGCCGGCAAATCCGTCAGCTTGATCATGTTCGGACCGTCTGACGGCGCATTGTCCGGGTCGTCATGCGTTTCAATGAACACGCCGGCCACGCCGACAGCCACCGCGGCCCGCGCCAAGGTCTCGACAAAGCGTCGGTCGCCCCCCGATGAGGTGCCCTGCCCGCCCGGCTGTTGAACCGAATGGGTTGCGTCAAATATGATCGGCGCGCCGGTTTCGGCCATGATCGGCAACGAACGCATGTCGGAGACCAGCGTGTTGTAGCCGAATGACACGCCGCGCTCGGTCAGCATCACCTTGGTGTTGCCGGACCCGGTGACTTTTGCCGCCACATTCTTCATGTCCCACGGCGCCAGGAACTGACCTTTTTTGATATTGATGACCTTGCCGGTGTTGGCAGCAGCGATCAGCAAATCGGTCTGGCGCGACAGGAAGGCAGGGATCTGCAATATGTCGACCACCTCGCCGACGACGCGGCATTGTTCTTCGGTGTGCACATCCGTCAGCACCGGCAGGCCGAAGGTCTTCTTGATGTCGGCGAAAATTTCCAGCGATTTTTCCAGTCCCAAGCCGCGCTTGCCGCCGATCGAGGTGCGGTTGGCTTTGTCGTAACTGGTTTTGTAGACCAGCCCGATGCCGAGCTTTTCGCTCATCTCCTTGAGCGCGCCAGCCATCATGAAGGCATGGTCGCGGCTTTCCAGCTGGCATGGACCGGCAATCAGGGACAGCGGTTTGTTATTGGCGAACGTGACGTTGCCAAGCGTGATGGAGCGGTCGGGTGCGTTGCTCATTTATTCTGCCTCGAATGCGAAGATTGCGCCTTGGCCAACGGCCCGTTCGATGATCACCCGGCCCAACCGGTCTGAATAGCCGATGTTGCGCGAGGACAGCAGTTGCTTGAATGCGGCCACGTCCTTGACGGCAAACAGGATCGCCTGGCCCAAAACGCCGCGCTCGTTGCGCTCGGCGCGTCCGCCATAGTGGGCGGTGAAGCCGTCCGGCGTCAGCACGGAAATGGTTGCGTTTGCGGCCTTTATATCCATCCCGAACGAATGCGCATCAACTTCGCGCTCGTTGACCAATTCCTGGAAAAGATACTGAAAGTCGGTCGGGTTCGGTTCGCTCAGCACGACCGCGCGGATTGCCGTCACTCCGTTTTCATGGGCGGCGAGTTTCGAACGGTCGGCCTTCGGCACATTGACGCGCTGGCAGGTGAAACCGAAGAAATCCGGGCTGCGCAAATCGGCAGCGAATGCCAGTCGGAAATCCATCCGTGCCCTGTCGCCGCCGGACGTTACGAAATCGCGGCCAAAATCCAAGACGTCGCCGCCGGAAAGCCCGGCCTTGGCAAACTGCTTGTGGTCGGCCTTGGCGTCGTCCGTACCCATGACGATGGCCGACAGGCCTTCCTGGCCGCGCCGGAACCGGTAGGCTGCATCGCGGGCGGTGAACGGATTGCCATTCAGGCTCGCCGCTTCCGCCGTCTCGCGCTGGCCGATGGCAAGCGGTTCAAGGAAGGTTCCGTCGGCAAAATAGACGCAGGCGTTTTCCGTGCCGAACGGGTGCACGCCGTCGGGCGCCACGGTAAAACCGAGCGATTCAAGACGCGTGCGCGCCCTTTCCAGACTGGCGGTCGGGAGGACAAGATGATCGAGCGGGCGGGCTTTGCGGGGTGCGGTTTTCATGGCGCGGGTTTGCCTCAAATCCGCCTGCCAAGCAAGCGTGGCGGGATGCTAACGAAATATCAGCCAGTCTGAAATAGCCTTCCTGTCGTAACCGGAGGTCATTCTTGGGCTCATTTTTGGTTTGGCTGTCTTTGGCTTTGACAGCATTCACGCTCTACATTCTTCTGCGCGACGATCTGCCGTTTCTTCGCTTGCGGAAGATCACGGCCGAGGGAACGGTGACGGGCCACAGTTCGCAGATCGACGAAGGCGACCGTGTCTTCAGCGCGCGCATTGCGTTTACGGATGAGGCGGGTGCGAAGCGGGTTTTCGTTGACAAGGTGCTCACGCACACACCTGAACCGGCCCCTGGCGCGGTTGTGGACATCATCTATCCACAAGGCCGGCCGGACAAGGCGCGGGTGCCGCGGCCTTGGCTGCGGTTGCTAATTTACACGGTGATCGTTGGCATGAACGGAATGCTGGTGGCCACGCTTCTTGGATTTCTGGGCGACTGAGTGTGGCTTTTGAGCACTCCCGTACGGCCATTGGTCTTGACCGCTTTAATTCCGCCATGTTGGCGGTTTTGAAGGCGCTGGGCAGCGGCGGCATCTTGCCCGGGCAACATGGCTTGGGCTAAGCCAAAATGGGCGCGTTTGGGGGAATCGGTTTGACCGGTCAGTTCTTGGGCTTTGTGCGTTTTGTGAAAACGCTCTCCGTCATATTCATGGCCGCGGCATTTCTGTCTGCTTGCCAGACTTCCGACACACTCAACGTCAAGCCGTCTTACGCCGTTGCGCTGCCCGAACGTTACGCCTCGGTGGTGGTCGACGGGCGCTCCGGCAAGATCCTCTATTCCGCCAATCAGGACGCCATCCGCTATCCGGCGTCGCTGACCAAGATGATGACGCTTTACCTGTTGTTTGAGGCGCTGCAGTCCGGCCAGATCACCAAATCGACGCTGATCCCGATTTCCGCCCGTGCTGCGGGCCAGGCCCCTTCCAAGATCGGGCTCAAGGCAGGCGAGACGATTGATGTTGATACCGCCATCCGCGCCCTGGCGGTCAAATCCGCCAATGACATCGCCGTTGCCGTCGCCGAGTTCATTGGCGGCACGGAAGAGCAATTCGCCGTGCGCATGACCACCAAGGCCCGTTCGCTCGGCATGAATTCGACGACCTTCCGCAACGCCTCGGGCCTGCATGACGCGGCCCAGGTCACCACCGCCATGGACATGGCGCGGCTCGGCCTGTCGCTGCGCAGAAGTTTCCCGCAGCAGTTCGGCTATTTCTCGCTGCGCCAGTTCGACGTCGCCGGCCGCACCGTCACCGGCCACAACAAGGTGCTCGACATGCTGCCGGGCGCCAATGGCATCAAGACCGGTTACACCCGCGCCTCCGGCTTCAATCTGGTCACCTCGGTCGAGCGAAACGGCCGGCTGATTGTGGCTGTGATCTTGGGCGAGGATTCGGCCAAGGCCCGGGATGGACGCATGGCCCAGTTGGTCCGGGCGAACATGGGCGGGTGAAGCGGATTTAGCCTCGCCCACTTTGCGTGAGGGGTGTCGCGGCCGCACCCGTCACGGGGCGCGGCAGCGCTGATCGAATGGAAAAGCTGTTTGGTCACTTGCCGCAAATGCGAAGCCATCACCGGCTTTGCTTGCCGCCGGGCAACCCGTCCATCGGCATTCGTCGATACATTCCCCACAAGGGGGAAGATCACCGGGAGCCAACCTATTTAATTTGACACTCGAAATAAGTCGCGTTCTATTCAGGCATACTTGGCGCTTGGGAGGGCGGTGTGATGGAAGCGTATGAAGTCAGGCCGGAATTTGTGATTGCGGATGAACAAGCGCTTCGCGGGCTGTTTCCTGCAACACATGCTTTGGCGGCATTGAAATGTCAGAACGAGATCGACAAGCACGCAAGGGATTTTATCAGCCGCTCGCCGTTCCTGTGCCTTGGCACGCAGAACATGGATGGCAAGGCTGATGTAAGCCCGCGCGGCGATCCGGCAGGTTTTGTGCAGATTCTCGACAGCAAAACGCTGGCGATTCCGGACCGGCCCGGCAACAACCGGCTTGACAGTCTGGTGAACATCCTCGCCAATCCCAGCGTCGGGCTGCTGTTCATCATTCCAGGCTTTGACGACACATTGCGCGTGAACGGGCTGGCGAGCCTCTCAACGGACCCTGAAATTCTTGAAAGCCTGAGCGTGAACGGGCGCAGTCCGCGGCTCGCCATTGTTGTGAAGGTACAAGAGGTTTTCCTGCATTGCGCCAAGGCATTCCGGCGCTCGCATTTGTGGAGCCCGGACCATTTCCGCGACCGGAGCGAAATGCCGTCGCTGATGAAAATCCTGCTGGATCAGACAGTTGGCGCGCCGGGCGATGAAGCTGAAATGCAGAAACGGGATGCCGATCTGGAGGCAGATTACGCAAAGTCGCTTTATTGACCATTAAGCATTCCCGCCGATGTCAAATTCCGGCGTGCGCCAGGGACTTCCTGGAAGTTGGGCAGTGCGGGTATTTGGCCAAACACACCTCAACGGTTCGTCATTCCGGACGGCGAAGCCGATCCGGAACCAATGCCGGAAGTCGTCGCGGCAGACTGTCTGGTGCGGAAAAGCGGCGTATCGGACGCAACAGTAGCGTATCGCATTTTGCACCAATTTTGATCTACGACTGTCCACAGCATGGGTTCCGGATCTGCGCTTCGCTTTTCCGGAAAGACGAAAGTTTGGGATTTTGGCCGATAGTCACCAGCGCTTGCAGATAACGGAACGGCGGCGAATTTGGAATAGGTCACTGCCATCTCAATAACGCTTACGTAAAGTGAAGCCCAAATCCCTTTCGCCTATGCCATTCCAATCGCCGCTCACTGCCCTTCGGGCGTGATGATTACGGAACCGGCGCTTCTTTTGGACGGGCCGTGAAAGACGGCTTCAATATTGTTTCCGTCAGGATCGAGGATAAAAGCCGCGTAATAGCCGGGGTGATAGCGCCGCTCGCCGGGAGGGCCGTTGTCTGTGCCGCCGTTGGCGACGCCTGCTGCATGGAAGCGGGCAACTGCTTCATGATCGGCAGCCTGAAAAGCCAAGTGGCAACGGCTCACTTGATCCGTCGCGGTATCCACAAACAACTCATCGGCGACAAAGAAGTGTTCGGTCTCGAGTGTCATCTGGCGGCCCAGAGCGTCCAGTACAGCACGGTAGAAAGTGCGGCTGCGCTCAAGATTCGCGACGCGCAAATGCAGATGATCGATCAAGCAGCCCCGATGAAACTCCATGGCAAACTGCTCCTGTCACTAACTGGAGAGTGCGAAGCTAGCCGCAAAACCTCGGCGGGGCAATTTAACTGGTTCGCCCTAAACCAGCCGCCCTCTTTCAATCGCCGCCGCAATAAAGCTCGCGAACAGCGGGTGCGGCTCGAACGGGCGGGATTTCAGCTCGGGATGATACTGCACGCCGATGAACCAGGGATGATCCGGGTACTCTACGGTTTCCGGCAACACGCCGTCCGGGGACATGCCGGCGAATTCCAGGCCGCAGGCTTCCAGGCGTTCCTTGTAGTCGATGTTGACCTCGTAGCGGTGCCGGTGGCGCTCGGAGATGGTGGTGGTTCCGTAGATTTCAGCGATCTTGGAGCCGGGGCGCAACGAGGCTTCGAACGCGCCAAGGCGCATTGTGCCGCCGAGATCGCCCGAAGCGCGGCGCTTTTCGAGCATGTTGCCTTTGAGCCATTCGGTCATGAGGCCAACAACCGGCTCTTTTGCCGGGCCAAACTCAGTGGACGAAGCATCCGTGACACCGGCGAGATTGCGCGCGGCCTCGATGCAGGCCATCTGCATCCCAAAGCAGATGCCGAAATAGGGAACCTTGCGTTCGCGGGCGAATTTGGCGGCCAAAATCTTGCCTTCGGATCCGCGCTCGCCAAAGCCGCCGGGCACCAGAATGCCGTCAACCTTTTCGAGGAACGGCGCCGGGTCTTCGCGCTCGAAGACCTCCGATTCGATCCATTCCAGCTTGACCTTGACCTTGTTGGCCATGCCGCCGTGGGCAAGCGCTTCCATCAGCGATTTGTAGGCGTCCTTCAGGCCGGTGTATTTGCCGACCACGGCGATGGTGACTTCGCCTTCCGGATTGTGGATGCGCTGGGTAATCTCGTTCCAACGTTCCATGCGCGGCTTTGGCGCAGGCTCGATGCCGAAGGCGGCGAGAACCTCCGAATCAAGGCCTTCCTTGTGGTAAGCCATCGGCACGTCGTAAATGTGCGCCACGTCGAGCGCCTGAATAACGGCGCTTTCGCGCACGTTGCAGAACAGCGACAGCTTGCGGCGCTCTTCCTTGGGGATGTCGCGGTCGGCGCGGCAGAGCAGGATGTCCGGTGCGATGCCGATGGAGCGCAACTCCTTGACCGAATGCTGCGTCGGCTTGGTCTTCAACTCGCCGGCCGTCGGGATGTAGGGCATCAGCGTCAGATGGATGTAGACGCAGGAATTGCGCGGCAGGTCGTTGCCGATTTGGCGAATCGATTCGAGGAACGGCATGGCCTCAATGTCGCCGACCGTGCCACCGATCTCGACGATGACGAAATCAAACTCGTCATTGCCTTCGAGCACGAAGTTCTTGATCTCATTGGTGACATGCGGAATGACCTGAACAGTCGCGCCGAGGTAATCGCCACGGCGTTCCTTGTCGAGAATATCCTTGTAGATGCGGCCGGTGGTGATGTTGTCACGCTTGTTAGCGGAGCGGCCGGTGAAGCGCTCGTAGTGGCCAAGGTCGAGGTCAGTCTCTGCCCCATCATCGGTCACGAACACTTCGCCATGCTGATAGGGCGACATCGTGCCCGGATCGACATTCAGATAGGGATCGAGTTTCCGGATGCGCACGCGGTAGCCGCGTGCCTGTAACAGGGCAGCCAGAGCCGCCGCTGCAATGCCTTTGCCGAGCGAGGAAACCACGCCGCCTGTGATGAAAACATATCGCGCCATGGGAGTCGGTCTCTAATGGCGCAGGCGTCACTTGGCAAAAGGAAAATGCGAACCTGCCGCTTTTTCCCCTGCCCTTTTAGATCACGATGACTTGCGTACCGATGGAAACGCGCTCGAACAGGTCCATGATGTGCTCATTGACCATGCGGAAACAGCCGTTGGAAGCGGCCTTGCCAATCGTCCATGGCTGAGTCGTGCCGTGGATGCGGATGTGGGTGTCGCGCTTGCCCTGATAGAGATAGATCGCGCGCGCGCCGAGCGGGTTGCCGGGGCCGCCGGGCATGCCGTCCCGGTAACGGGCATATTTGTCAGGGGCTCGTTTGATCATCGACGGTGTCGGCGTCCAGGACGGCCATTCGACCTTGGCCTTCACCGTCGCCGCGCCGCGCCAGCCAAGACCTTCCATGCCGATGGCGACGCCATAGCGGCGGGCGGTATCATTGCCCTGAATGAGGTAGAGGAATTTTTCATCCGAATCGACGAGGATGTTTCCGGGCTGCAGCGGGCCGATGTAGGTGACTTCCTGCGGCTCGAACTGTGGGTCAACCTTGAAAGGCGCCGTCGGTTTCGGCTTGCGCTTGATCTTTGCTTTCTTGACCACCTTCGGCTTGGTTTTCGCATTCGGCGTTGTGACCGATGCGGGAAGCTTGCGTTTGTCTTTTTTCACCAGAGGGCGCGAATCGCCAAACAGGTTCAAAAACGATCCGGCCTGCGCCGAACCGGATGCAAGGCACGCTGCTGCCGTGGCCAAACCACCGGCAAAGAGACGACGAGATATCATGGCACCCACCCGTAACGAAAACCCCACCATGCATGTTTAAGATACAACAGTTACCGCAGAGTCAAAATAGCGGCTTGTTGAATAAAAAAGAGCCGCACGTTGGTACGCACGGCCCTAGAATTTCAGTCAATTTCCATCGCTCTAGAGCACCACAACCTGCGTGCCCACGGTGACGCGCGAGAACAGTTCCATCACATGCTCATTGACCATGCGGAAACAGCCGTTTGAGGCCGCCGTGCCAATCGTCCATGGCTGTGTGGTGCCGTGTATGCGCAAGTACGTGTCCTTGCCGCCGTCATAAAGATAGATGGCGCGGGCGCCGAGCGGATTTTCCGGGCCGCCGTCCATGCCGTCGGCATATTTGGCGTATTTTTCCGGCGAACGTTCAATCATTTCCTTGGTCGGGATCCAGCGCGGCCACTCAGCCATGCGCCCGACCGTCACCGTGCCATGATAGTCGAGGCCGTCTTTGCCGACTGCAACGCCATAACGGCGCGCGGAAAAGCCTGACTGAACGTGATAGAGGAATTTCTGCTGCGGATCGATGACGATGGTGCCTGCCTTGTAGCCGGTGAAAGAAACCGTCTGCGGCTCAAACTTGGCGTCGATGGTCCAGGTCTTCTTGTTCGGCTTGCGAATGGCGGATACCTGCTGGGCCTGGCCTTTTTTCGACACTGCCTGCGCATCAAACTTGGCGACCTGCTGCTCAGAAATCTCGGTGACCAGCTCATCTTCCTTGTTGCGCTTGCGCGAGAACAGGCGAACTTCGCCCCCATCTTCCTCGACCACCTTCTTCTCGGCGGCAGCGAGCTTCTTCTCTTCTGCCAGCTTCTTCTTGGCGGCGGCAGCCTGTTCTGACGCTTTCATCTTGGACTTGGCGGCTTTTTCGGCGGCAGCCCATTTCGGCTCCAGCTTTTCGAGCTCGGCCAGACGGGCAACTTCGACATCCGTCAGCTGCTTGACCTTCTTGCTCTTTTTGGCTGCCTTGGCGAGTTTGGCCTTTTTGCGCAGCGCTTTCAGCTCGGCAAGGCCCTTGGCGCGCTCGGCGGCCAGTTCTTTTTCAGATTTTAAAAACAGGAAAGCGGCTTCGGACTGTGACGCCATGATCAGCGATGCAGCGCCCGTGAGAAGCAAGCGGCGAGAAATCATTTTGGATCAACCATTTCGAACGTTCAAAGCGGTGGGAGGAACCCGCCGTTACGGTTCTCTTTACAAAAACGCGCGGCGTCTCTCAAGACAGATCACATAAAATGAACGTGATTGGTGCGACTTGATACTGAAATGCAACAGGGCCGGATTTGACCCGGCCCTGAGCATTAAATCATTGAAATCGCGCTTATTGCGAGCTTGGAACCTGGGCACCACCGGCGGCGGGAGCCGCGGGTGCTGCAGGAGCAGCAGGTGCCGCAGGAGCTGGCGTGGTGCCGGCAGCCGGTG
>JBGSHY010000060.1:0-38904 GCA_041751995.1 Rhizobiaceae bacterium
GCGGCTTCCGCATCAGCAAGCAGCTTGGCGGTTTCCTCGATGTCTGCGGACAGGCGCGTGCGGGCATCTTCCAGCACAGCGCGGCGGCTGGACAGATGCCCGGCCGCGCGTTCTGCCGCGGCGTGGGCATCGCGTGCGTCGGCGACCTTGCGCTGCGCCAGGCGCAATGTTTCGCGGCGAGCGCGTTCTGCTTCGATAATCTGGCCAAGCAGCCGCTTGGCTTTGGCTTCGCGGGCTTCTGCAGCGCGCAGGATTGATGTAGCGGCCAAAGCTTCGGCATCAAGTTCGGCCAGGCGGTTCTTTTGCGCAAGGCGCAATGCTGCGGCAGATGGGGCATCGGCGCTGGCGACAAAACCATCCCAACGCCAAAGCGCGCCATCCTTTGATACAAGCCGCTGGCCGGGCCTGAGCAATGGCTGCAGCCGGGCGGCGTCAGAAATTTCGATAATGCCTATCTGCCCGAGGCGGCGCTGCAACTGACGCGGGGCACGGACGTGGGCGGACAGAGGCGTCACGCCATCCGGCAATGCAGACGTTTCATTGGCAAACTGTACATCGCCCCAATGGGCGGGGGCGGCGCGGTCGAGCGGGGCGTCAATGTCTTCGCCGAGCGCGGCGCCGAGCGCGGTTTCGAACCCCTTTTCTACTTTGATCTCGTCCACCACCGCCGGAAACAGGCCAGCGGCGCCGGCATTCAAAATCTTTGAAAGCGTGCGGGATTCGGTCTCAATCCGATTGAGTTCTGAGCGGGCGGTCTCAACCGGCTTGCGGGTTTCGCTTTCAGCACGGCGGGCTTCCTCGACGGCTCTTTCAGCGGCAAGAACTTCGCCCTCTGCAGCGGCCAATGCGCCATCGGCGGCTTCGACTTCGCGCAGTTTTTCAGCGGGGTCGGCCAGCGCAGCTATCTTGGAGGCGATTTCGGCAGCTTCGCGGACGATGCCCTGTAATTGGCCGTCCAAGCGGTTGCGGCGGTCGCCTGCGTCCTTGGCGGATCGCTCCAACTGGCTTCGCAAAGCGGCCGCTTCGGCGCGTTCGGCAGTGATGCGCGCCATGGATTGTTCGCTGGTTTTCAGCGCAAGATCCGCAGCAGAATGGGCACCGGCGAGTTCCTGCTCCAGGTCTGAAGCCGAAGCGGTCTCGCTGTTCAGCCGCTTTTCCTCGGTATCGAGGTTGGCGAGGATTTCTGCGTTGTCATTGAGCAATTGCTCTTCACGCCGGATGTCGGAAACAAGTTGCGCCAACCGCTTTTCAAGTTCGGCCTTGCGGGCGCGCAGACGCTCGGCCTCTTCCTCAATCTGGGTGCGGGCGATGGTCAGTCGCTGCAGGGCGGCGGCGGCTTTGGCTTCGGTTTCGCGCAGGTCCGGCAGGTGATGCGCGCCTACGGCCTGATCCTTGGCGGCATTCATCTGCAACTGGGCACGCTCGGCAACCAGATTGGTGGCGACGTTCAGGGCGGAGTTGGCGTCGCCCTCCTGCAGCTTCGCCTGCGTCCAGCGCAGGTGGAACAGCGTCGCTTCCGTGGCGCGAATGTCGGCGGAGAGTGTCTTGAAGCGCGATGCCTGACGGGCCTGGCGCTTCAGGCTCTCGATCTGGCTTTCAAGCTCCGAAGTCACATCGTCGAGGCGCTCGAGATTTTGCTCTGCAGCGCGCAAGCGCAGTTCGGCCTCGTGGCGGCGGGTGTGGAGCCCGGAAATGCCGGCAGCTTCTTCAAGCAGCGCGCGGCGGGCCTGGGGCTTTGCCTGAATGAGTTCGCCAATGCGGCCCTGCCCGACCATCGATGGCGAACGCGCGCCGGTTGACTGGTCGGCAAACAGCAACTGCACATCCTTGGCGCGTGCTTCCTTGCCGTTGATGCGGTAGGCGGAACCGGCTTCGCGCTCGATACGGCGTGTGACGATCAGCTCTTCGCTATCGTTGAAGGCAGACGGCGCTGTACGGTCGTGATTTTGGAGGAACAGCGTGACTTCGGCGGTATTGCGCGAAGGCCTTGTGCCGGAGCCGGAGAAAATGACGTCATCCATGCCGGACGCGCGCATGTTCTTATATGAGTTTTCGCCCATCACCCAGCGGAGCGCTTCGACCAGATTGGATTTGCCACAGCCATTCGGCCCGACAACACCTGTCAGGCCGGACTCAATGACAAACTCTGTCGGCTCAACGAATGATTTGAAACCGAGAAGACGCAACCGGGAAAAACGCATCATGCCCCCCCGGGCGCGGCGCGGAATGCGCGACGCCGGAATGCGACAAGCCTTACCCGTGTCAGAGCAGGCTGTCGATAAGGGCAGACATTTGATCAACAGTCATCGCTCCTGCATATTTCTTGCCGTTGATGAGGAAAGTCGGCGTGGATTCGACGCCGAAATCCTTGGCGGCCTGTTCGCGGACCGCATTGACCTTGTTCAACAGGTCCTGGTCAGAAAGGCACTTTTCGAATGATTCCTGCGAGAAACCGGCGAGACGCGACAATTGCAGCAGCGCTGCCTTTGCGTCTTCTGCCGCTGCCCAATTGTCCTGCTGCTGGAACAGGGCGCTGACCATGGCATAGTATTTGTCGTCACCGGCACAGCGGGCCAGCATGAAGGCCGCGGCGGCGCGCGGGTCAAACGGAAATTCACGAAGGACAAGACGGGCCTTGCCAGTGTTCAAATACTTCTCGGTGATGGCGGGCAACGTATTTTCGTGGAAATTTGCACAATGCGGGCATGTCATTGAAGCATATTCGACGATTGTCACCTTGGCGTCGGCACTTCCGATGAAAATGTCCTTGAGCGGGCCCGGCTGGAGCACCTTGGCCATATCGACGTCGCCTTCAGACACCGGCAACTCGACTTTGGCGGCGGGAGCAGCCGCAGTATCGGCAGGCTTGGCAGCATCTGCGGGCTTGGCAGGATCTGCGGCAGCCGCCGTGTCAGCTGGCTTGGCCGGCTCGGGCGCCTTTGCCGTTTCGGCCGGCTTTGCAGCGTCGGCCGGCTTGGCAGCCTCTGTCTTGGTGTCGTTGCAGCCGACAAGGGCGAGCGCAAGAACACCGGTGGCGGCAGTGGCAAGGAGAGTGCGGCGGGAGAGAAGATCAGTCATGCGAATCACCTGTTTGAAAAAAAAGATGCACCCAACCGGTGCCTGAATGCGAGATAGCGCAGCGAATGTGGCGGTGATATGCCATGTTTTCCCGTGTTTTGTGAACAGTGTGGTGTTCACTTAAGCGTCAATTGGACCGGCGGTTGCTCTAGCGGTGCAGATTTTCTGACTTGACGCTCTCACCGAGCCGCTCCAGCGCCTGACGCAAACCTTCGTCTTCGATGGATTCAACTTGCCTTTCGATGCCTTTGCGCAAGGATTCCGGCAGCGCTTGCCTCTGCTTTTTCTGCACTGGGCGAAATTGATCAACCGGTCGCTGTTCAATGCGGATGCGGTGAATTGCGGAATAGCCGAAGAAGCCGTTGATGCGGCTGATCAGTTCGCTTGTCGTGTATTGAAGGTCGAGTGCGGCCGCGCCTTCGCAGGCAATCAACAGGACGCCCGGCTCGAACGGATCATCCGGACCGGTGCGGCGCGGCCATGTGACTTTCAGCGGCTGGGTGCGCCCGGCGAGCTTTTCACCGCACAGTTCCGGCCATGACAGGGCGAGCGCTGCATCGACATGGCTGCGCTTGGCGAGCATCGGATCCAGCAGCGCCGTGACCGCGCCGCCGATGGGCTTGAAGGATGCCGGTTTTCTCATAGCGGACTCTATTACAGTGGACAAAGGTGTAGCAGAGCAAGCCTTCAGTGGAAATCAAATCGGCGGTCTCTAGGTTCTGCACCATGAAACAGACAATCGCGACCAAATTGCTCGAATGGTATGACCGGCAGCACCGCGAGCTGCCGTGGCGGGTTTCGCCGGCGCAAATCGGCAGGGGCGTGGAGCCGAACCCGTACCGCGTTTGGCTGTCCGAAATCATGCTGCAGCAAACCACTGTCGAGGCGGTGAAGAAATATTTCCTCGCCTTTACAAAAGCTTGGCCGACCGTGGCTGACCTTGCGGCGGCGCACGAAGAGGATGTTTTGAAGGCCTGGGCCGGGCTAGGATACTACAGCCGGGCACGCAATTTGAAGAAGGCGGCGGATGCCGTTGTGCGCGATCATGGCGGAACGTTTCCGCAATCGCAGGCGGATTTGGCGAAACTGACCGGCGTTGGGCGCTACACTTCGGCGGCGATTGCTTCCATCGCGTTTGGTGAGCCGGTTGCCGTTGTGGACGGCAATGTCGAGCGGGTTTTCACCCGGTTGGAGGCGATTGAAACGCCCCTGCCTGTCGCGAAGGCGCTGGTCTATGCAGCGGTGGAGCGGATATTACCCAAGGACCGTCCGGGTGATTTTGCGCAAGCCTGCATGGATCTCGGCGCGACGATCTGCACGCCGCGAAGGCCGAAGTGCATCCTTTGCCCCTTGCGCGAAGACTGTAGCGGACTGGCGGGTGGCGAGCCGGAGAAATACCCGGTGAAAGCGCCGAAGAAGGACAAGCCGCTGCGGCAGGGCGCGGCCTTTGTAGCCATTCGCAACGACGGCGCGATATTATTGAACAAACGTTCAGATAAGGGGCTGCTCGCCGGGATGAGCGGGGTTCCGGTGAGTGACTGGACGGCGCGGATGGACGGCGGCACCGGGAGCAACTCCGCCCCTTTTGCGGCGAAATGGGTGAATTGCGGCATTGTCCGCCATGTCTTCACGCATTTCGTACTGGAACTGCATGTGCACCGCACGACGACGGCTATCATGACACCGAAGGATACCTGGTGGTCCAGGCCCGCAGATCTTCCGCACGAGGCCTTGCCGACGGTGATGAAAAAGGCCATCGAGGCGGCAGTCCCGAACGCCACGCGAAAGACGAAGCCATGACCGCAATCAAACATGTCGTGTTCGACATCGGCAAAGTGCTGATCCACTATGACCCGGAACGGCCATTTCTGCACCTGATCCCGGATGCGGACGAGCGGCGGAATTTCCTCGCCAACATTTGCACCCATGATTGGAACATTGAACAGGACCGGGGGCGTTCTTGGGAAGAGGCTGAAGCGCTTTTGATCGCCGACTTCCCGAAGCATGAATCCAATATCCGCAGCTTCCGGAAATATTGGCACGAGATGCCGTTTGCGGCGATTGACGAGAGCGTTGCGATGATGCGCGGGCTGATCACGTCGGGCATGGATGTGACGATGCTGACCAATTTCGCTTCCGACACCTATGTTCAGGCGGTGGGCATGTACCCATTCCTCAACGAGCCGCGCGGCGTGACGGTGTCCGGCGATGTCAAAGTCATCAAACCCGACCGCGAAATCTACCGGATCCATACCGAAACGTTCGGACTCGACCCGGCCGCCACACTGTTCATCGACGACAGTGCCGCCAATGTGAAAGGCGCGCAGGATTTCGGCTGGCAGGCGGTGCTGTTCACGGGGCCGGAGCAACTGCGGGCGGATTTTGGTGCGTTCGGGCTGGCGGTCTGAGCCGGCCGCCATTATCGCTTGGACATGACCAAATCAAAATCACCCCTCATTCTCGCCTTCGCGCTCTGGTTCGCCGGGCTCGGCGCTGCCGGGCAGTTTGCCAAGATAGGCGTGATCTATGATCACATCAGCGCCCTGTATGCCGGGACATCGGGCCCCCTATTGGGACTTCTGGTTTCCGGTGTCGGGTTTGCCGGGCTGATCTTCGGCTCGACTGCCGGCATTTTACTGGCGCGGGCGGGAACCAAGCGGGTGATGATCATTGCGCTTTTGGCAGCTGCTGCAATTTCGCTGATCGAAAGCCTGATGCCCGGATTGCCCGTGTTCCTTGGCTTGCGGTTCATCGAGGGTTTTGCCCATCTGGCCATCGTGGTCTGCGGGCCGGTTATCATTGCCGAGACCATGCCGGACCGGGAACGTGCCTTCGCGATGACGCTTTGGTCAACTTTCTTTGCGGTTTGCTTTGCCTTCATGGCCTGGGCCGGACGTCCGCTGGTGGCGGCTTACGGCATTCCCTCGCTGATGATCGCGCATGCGGTCTACATGGCGCTGATGGCGGCGGTTTTGGCATTGCTGTTGCCAAAGGACGCGCCGCACCCGCATACTCCCCTGTCTGCGGCAGCCCTGGCGCGGCAGCATGTCGAAATTTATGCCTCGCCGTGGATATCCGCCCCGGCGCTCGGCTTCATGTTCTACACGCTGATGTATGTGGCGATCCTGTCGCTGCTGCCGCCGATGACCGGTCCATACCAGACCTTCATCGCCACCGCCGTACCGCTGGTCAGCATTGCGGCTTCACTGACCCTCGGCGTGTTCCTGATCTCGCGCTATCCGGCTGTCGCCATCGTGCAAGGCGGATTTGCCGTTGCTGCGGTCGCGGCCATCGTGATGTGGCTTGGCTGGACTGTTCCGGCGCTGATGATTGGCGGCAGCCTGCTCCTGTCGGCCGCCGTCGGTCTGGTGCAAAGCGCCTCGTTCGCGGCCATTGCGCAACTCAACACCACGCACGAAAACCGTTCCCGCGCCGCCGGGGCGATTGCCCAGCTTGGCAATGTTGGAACCACCAGCGGCACGCCGATTTTGGCAGCGCTGATTGCTGCATATGGCATTAACGGGCTAGCAGTTTTTGCGTTCTTGCTGTCGCTCGGCGGCATCGCCGTGCATGCTTGGCTGAAAGCGCGAAGGGGCGCGGCTTAACCCTGCCCCGGCTTCCAGCCCGGTGCGGCCAATTCGAAATTCTCGAATAAAAACCCCGGCGCGACGGTGCAACTGACCAGCGTCCAGTCGCCGAGCGTTTCCGCCGCCTGCCACCAGCCGGGCGGCACGATCAGCTGCGGACACTCGCCGGCGGCAAGGTCGATGCCCAGAAGATGATGCGTTTCGGTCTTGCCATCTTCCGACAGTTTCAGCCGGATCGGCGCGCCGGCGTGATAGAGCCAGACTTCAGATGAGCCGTGGACTTTGTGCCAATGTGAGGACTTGCCCGATTCCAGCAGGAAATAGATCGCGGTGGAATGGCCGCGTTCGTCCGGGCCGTCATCGCGAAACGTTTGGCGAAACCAGCCACCTTCGGGGTGGGGTTCAAGGTTGAGGGTGGCGATGATTTCGGCGGCAGTGGGCATTCAGGCTCCCAACGCCATCCCATCCCGAACTTGCTGCCTTAGCACATCAATCTGCTCGCGCTTGCCATCCCGTTCAAAGTGCCAGAACGTCCAGCCGTTGCAGGCATCAAGCCCCTGCACGGTTGCGCCCATTTTGTGGATCGAACCGGCAGTACCATTGACCGCAAGCGTGCCGTCGGCGCGGATGATCGCTCCGTGGCGGCCTTTGGCGTCGGTCAGTACCGTGCCCGGCGCGATCAGACCGCTTTCGATCAGGGTGCCGAAGGCAACGCGGGGTTCGGCGCGTTTGCCGGTCATGACAGAGAGTTCGGCTTTGCCGTGCGCTTCGACAGCGGCGATGCGGGCCGATGCGGCATCAATATATTTCTGCTCACGCTCGATGCCGACATAGTTGCGGCCGAGAAGCTTGGCGACCGCGCCGGTGGTGCCGGAGCCAAAGAACGGGTCGAGCACGACATCGCCCGGCTTGGAGGAAGCCATGATGACGCGTGCAAGCAGCGCTTCTGGCTTTTGTGTCGGGTGGACCTTGTCGCCCTGCTCGTCCTTCAACCGCTCAGCGCCGGTGCAGATCGGGAACAGCCAGTCGGAGCGCATCTGGAGATCATCGTTTGATGCCTTGAGGGCTTCATAGTTGAAGGTGTAACCCTTTGATTTTGCATCCTTTGAGGCCCAGATCATGGTCTCATGGGCGTTCTGGAACCGGCGGCCGCGGAAGTTCGGCATCGGATTGTTTTTCCGCCAGACGACATCATTCAAGAGCCAGAAGCCAAGATCCTGCATGATCGAGCCGACGCGGAAAATGTTGTGGTAGGACCCGATCACCCAGATCGAGCCGGTCGGCTTCAACACGCGGCGGGCGGCAAGCATCCAGGCGCGGGTGAAGGCGTCATAGGCGGCAAAGCTTTCGAACTGGTCCCAGTGATCATCGACCGCGTCGACCATCGACTGGTCAGGGCGGTGCAGGTCGCCGTTGAGCTGGAGATTGTAGGGCGGGTCGGCGAAAATCAGATCGACGCTATTGTCCGGCAGCGCATCAAGCGCGGCGACACAGTCGCCCTTCAATATCGTGTTCAGCCAGTTTTCGGATTTTGACGGAGACGCGCCGAGATCGGCGACAAGACGGACGACTGACATGAACGCACCACACTGTACTGGATACACAACTGGCCGCATGGTTACCGAACAGGGTTAATTTGAAGTGAAGGGCATTTCCATTTGATTGAGCGGGCCGGTTCCTGTATCGGGCCACCTTCCCCGCAAAAGGACGCGACGATGCAGAAGCCTGAACTGGTGATTTTTGATTGCGACGGCGTTTTGGTCGACAGCGAGTTTCTGGCCTCGAAGATCGAGGCGAAACTTTTGACCGACGCCGGAGTTGCGATCACGGCGGAAGAGATCGGCGAGCGCTATTCGGGGCTGACCTGGAAGGAAATCCTGCTCGATGTCGAAAAGACCGCAGGCGTGCCGCTGTCCGCCGGGCTTCTGGATATGGCAGACCGGCTGGTCGACATGGCGCTGGCGAGCGAACTCGACATGATCGAGGGCGCGGACCGCGCGATCAAGCGCGTCAAGCTGCCAAAATGCATTGCCTCCAACTCCAGCCGCGCGCGGCTTGGCATTTCGCTGACGCGCGCCGGGCTGATCAACCTGTTCGAGCCGCACATTTTTGCAGCCCACGAGGTTGGCACCTTGAAAGGCAAGCCGGATCCGAACGTGTTCCTGCATGCTGCACAGGTTTTCAACGCGCGGCCGGAAAACACCATTGTCATCGAGGATTCCGTTCACGGAATCCGCGGTGCGCGGGCGGCAGGGATGCGGGTCGTCGGCTTCACCGGCGGCTCGCACACCTATCCCGGCCATGCCGACAGGCTGACGGAAGCGGGCGCGGAAACGGTGATCAACCGCCATGCCTTGCTGCCGGATGTTTTGGCCGCGATGGCTGAATGGCGAGATGATTAGACAACTGAACAGTTCGCCAGCAGCCCTTCCAGATAATGCGTCCCGATCCCGAACTGCGCCTTGGTTATGTCTATTGATGCGCGGAGCTTGGCCTGGTTCCTCGGCGGCTGCACCAGCTTCGTCGCTACGATCATCACGTTTTTCGGCGTGTGCGTGTCAGAGATGAATTCGAACAGGTTGGTTTTGTAACCTGACAGTTCCATCAATTCGGCGCGCAGGCCGTCTGTGACCATTTCGGCGATGCGCTCGACGTAGGTGCCATATTTCAGCAGGAAATCGAGCGGAGTATCGGCTCCTGCCTTGCCGCTCTTTTCCATTTCGCGGCGGATCTGCTTGTGGCAGCAAGGCGCGACGACGATGAGCACGGCGTCGGCGTGGATGGCCTTGGCGATGGCATCGTCGGTGGCGGTGTCGCAGGCGTGGAGGGCAATGACGATGTCCGCGCCGGTGCAATCGTAGCCTTCAATGGTTCCCTGGATAAATTTCAGCCCGCCAAAGCCGCTGGCTCGCGCGGTTTCGTTGCACAGCTTGACCAGATCCGGCCGGAACTCGACCCCGGTTACCTCGGCTTTGCGTTTCAGCGTGTTGGCGAGGTGGTCGTAGAGGGCGAAGGTCAGATAGCCCTTGCCCGCGCCCATATCCGCGACTTTAATGATTTCGCGTTCGGGCAACTGCCGGATCAGATTGTCGAGCACCTCGATATACTTGTTGATCTGGCGGTATTTATCCTGCGCGGTTGGTAGCACATTGCCCTTGGCGTCGGTCAGGCCAAGCGCGTGCATCCAGCCCTTGTCGCCGGCGACAATGCGCTGTTTGGCGCGGTTGTGGTCAAGCTGCGGCGCCTTGGTTTCACTGGCAGGGTGTTTGTGCAGCGCATATCCCGCACCCTGCCGCGTCAGTTGCAGGTCGGCGGCGAGCGTAAACAGCCGCGCGTTGGCGAATTTTCCGGCCAGCAGCGCGGTGATCATTGCGGCGCTTTCGTCGAGCGTGTAGTTTTTGACGATGTCGCGGGTCTTGTGGTGATAAGTGAACGACAGCCGCAGCTCGCCCTTGATTATCAAAGGGCGCACGTCAAGCGTCTTCAAATCCTCCGCCTCCGGCGTCGGCTTGTTCAGCTGCAGTTTGACGAATGACGATGTATCGACCGAATCGCGCAACGACGCGAGCCATGCCTGGAGCCGGGGATCACTGTTCATGGTTCTACGCCGCTAACGCAGCTCAGCCTTCAACCTTTTTCTTCGGCTTTGGCGCACCTTCGTCAAAACCGACGTAAATTGTGACCTTTTTCGCAGATGCAAGCGGTATCGATGCGTTTGGATCGTTGAAGACAAATTGTGTGGCAGCCTGCCCCTGAACAATCGTCACCTGAAATTGGTGAAGCTGGGAGTAGAGCACTGCATCGCCTTCAGTGATCGCCACGCGGATCGGCATGGTGACGGTCGCACCATTCGCTTTGGGACCCGGAACAACACGTCCAGCGACAGCAATATTCATCGCGAGCATCCCGTCCGGCCTGGTACAGGCGCGGGTCGTTTCGGTGATAGATGCCTGATAGATCGCGCGCGTGGCGTCGCCATCACCGCCCTTTTCATAGGTCGTAAAGAAGGCCGTACCTTCCCGGAGGGTTACTTGCGGGCAAAAGCCGGTCAATTCCGACTGCAGGATTTGCTCGGAATGTGCTTTCTCGACTTTGGCGCTTTTAAGATCGAGCACAGAACCGGAATCGCTTGAGGTGCAGGCTGAAAGGGTTGCCATTGCCGCCAGCCCCGCAAGGCTCATGCGCAAAAAACGTCCGGATACTGTCGACATTGATACACTTTCCATTTCATCGGCTTTTCGTCTATAGCGTCGCCGCGGCGAAAATGCGACGTCACGGGAGCCCCCATCCGACGCTTTTCCGGCAGCCCGCCTCTATTGCTACACGCGATAACGGGTCTGGCTCAAGTCTTCTGTCTCAAGGATCAGTCCATTGCGCTATATTTCCACACGCGGCGAGGCTCCCAAACTCGGTTTTGCTGATGCATTGATGGCGGGATTGGCCCGCGACGGCGGACTTTACCTACCGGAAAGCTGGCCGCAGTTCTCCAAGACCGACATCGCCGCGCTGGCGGGCAAGTCTTACCAGCAGATCGCCTTTGCTGTGTTGCAGCCATTTGTCGGCGAAGAAATCGCGGCTGACAAACTCAAAGCCATGATTGCCGAAGCCTATGGCACATTCCGCCATGACGCGGTCTGCCCGCTGGTGCAGACAGGTCCGAACGAATTCATCGCCGAACTGTTCCACGGCCCGACACTGGCGTTCAAGGATGTGGCGATGCAGCTTCTGGCGCGGCTGATGGACCATGTGCTCATCGAGCGCGACGAAAGGGCAACGATTGTCGGCGCGACATCCGGCGATACGGGCGGTGCGGCGATCGACGCTTTTGCCGGACGGCAACGGACGGACATGTTCATCCTGTTCCCGCACGGACGCGTCTCGCCCGTTCAGCAACGGCAGATGACCACTTCCACAGCTTCGAATGTCCATGCGCTGGCGGTCGAAGGCAATTTCGATGATTGCCAGGCGCTGGTCAAAGCCATGTTCAATGACCACAAGTTCCGTGACCGGATGAAGCTTTCGGGCGTCAATTCGATCAATTGGGCGCGGATCATGGCGCAGATCGTTTATTATTTCACCAGCGCAATTTCGCTCGGTGCGCCGCACCGGGCGGTTTCGTTTACTGTACCGACAGGTAATTTTGGCGATATTTTTGCCGGCTATGTCGCACTCAAGATGGGTTTGCCGATTGAACGGCTGGTCATTGCCACCAACGACAACGACATTCTCGCCCGCACTTTGGAGACCGGTTCCTACGAGATGCGCGGTGTGACGCAGACCACGTCACCGTCAATGGATATCCAGATTTCGTCAAATTTCGAGCGGCTGCTGTTTGAAGCGCATGGACGCGATGCCGCGGCGGTGCGGCGCATGATGGCGGGTCTGTCCCAGTCAGGAAGTTTCTCGATTGAAAACAAGCCCTTGGCGGAAATTCGCAGTCAGTTTTCGGCGGGGCGTTCGTCAATGGAAGAAACCGGCATTGTGATCCGGAACATGCTGGATGCAGATGGCTATTTGGCAGACCCACATACGGCGGTGGCCATCAAGGTCGCGCGACAACAGCCCGTTTCGGATGCACCAATGGTCGTGCTTTCGACGGCGCACCCGGCAAAATTCCCGGACGCGGTGAAAGCGGCTTGCGGCGTTGACCCGGCGCTTCCCGCGTTTCTTGCAGACCTGATGCAGCGCAAAGAACGGTTTACAGTTCTTCCCTCGCAGCTAGAATTGGTGCAAAGGCATATTGAGGACGCCGCCCGCGCGGCGAAGTAGGGAGAGCCTGACAAATATGGGCGTGAATGTAAGCCAGCTCGACAACGGCATTATTGTTGCAACAGAAAACATTCCGCTGATTGAGAGCGTCGCGCTCGGCATATGGGTCAAGTCAGGGTCACGCAGCGAAACGGATGCCGAACATGGCATCGCCCACCTGCTTGAGCACATGGCTTTCAAAGGCACAGGCAAGCGCACTGCCGCGCAAATTGCTTCCGACATCGAAGATGTTGGCGGCGAGATCAACGCAGCTACCAGCGTCGAGACCACGTCCTATTATGCCCGCGTGTTGAAAGACGACATGCCGCTGGCCATCGACATATTGTCTGACATTTTGACGGACTCCAATTTCGATCCGAAGGAACTCAAACGCGAACAACATGTCGTGCTGCAGGAAATCGGCGCGGCGCATGACACGCCCGATGATGTCGTGTTTGACCGTTTCACCGAAACCGCCTTCCAGCAGCAGACCATTGGCCGCGCCATTCTGGGCACGCCGGATTCGGTCGAACGGGTGACTTCGGCTGAATTGCAGAATTTCATCAACCGGCAATATGCCGGTGAGCGCATGGTGGTTTCGGCCGCTGGTGCAATCGACCACGAACGGTTTGTCACTGAAATCGAGAAGCGGCTCGGAACATTTCAGGCTACATCTGAAGCACTCGTGCCGGAACCCGCCCGCTATATCGGCGGCGATTACCGCGAAGAACGCGATCTGATGGACGCCCAAGTGCTGATCGGCTTTGAAGGCCGCGCTTACCATGTGCGTGACTTTTACGCCTCGCAGCTGTTGTCGATGATCCTTGGCGGCGGCATGTCATCGCGGCTGTTTCAGGAAGTGCGCGAAAAACGCGGCCTCTGCTATTCGGTCTATTCGTTCCACTGGGGCTTTTCTGACACTGGCTTGTTCGGCGTTCATGCGGCAACCGGCGAAGAGGATTTGCTGAAGCTGATCCCGGTCATTCTGGAAGAACTGAAGCGCGCATCGCGTGATATCAGCCAGGCGGAAGCCGACCGCGCGCGGGCGCAGTACCGCGCCAGCCTTTTGATGTCGGGCGAAAGCGCTGCGTCGCGCGCCGGGCAGATTGCCCGCCAGATAATGCTGTTTGGACGCCCGATCCCGAATGACGAACTTATGGAACGGCTTTCGAAAATAACGGTTGAACGGCTGATGGATCTTGCCGGCCGGCTGTTCATCGATTCCGTTCCGACAGTTGCTGCAATTGGACCAATTTCGAAGCTGTCGAGCTATGACGATATCTGCACGCAGCTTTCTTCCGCTGCGCCGCTGAAACAGGCCGCCTCCGGCTAGACTGCTGATCATGGCGTTCAGGAACATATTTGCGCGGCTGCCGGCAACGGCAGTTGGCAAACATGTATATCTAAGACCGCCGCATCGCAGCGATTTTCACCAATGGGCCGCGCTTCGAGACAAAAGCCGGGCATTTTTGCAGCCTTGGGAGCCTGTCTGGGCCGGCGATGAGCTCAGCCGTGGCGCTTTCCGTTCCAGAGTCAGCCGGTCCTACAACGACGCGCGCGACGGTTCAGCCTATGTGTTCTTCATTTTTGACCAGAAAAGCCATGTTTTGCTCGGCGGAATTACGCTTGGCCACATACGCTACGGCGTCGCGATGAACGGTCATATCGGCTACTGGATGGGCGAACCCCATGCCGGAAAAGGCTTGATGCAGGACGCAGTCCTGACGCTGGTTGAACATGCGTTTGGCGCCCTCGGGCTGCATCGCCTTGAAGCCGCCTGCATTCCCGGCAATGAGCGTTCCATCCGTGTTCTGGAAAAAACCGGCTTCACACGCGAAGGACTGTTGAAATCCTACCTGAAAATCAATGGCGAGTGGCAAGACCATTTGCTTTTTGCCCGCATTTCAGGCTCAAACGGCTAAACAAAAAAGGCATTTAATGCAGACGGGCTCAGCACCAACAAACATGGCCAAAAACAGCGGGCTATTTCGCCTGTTTGCGGCGATGCTGTTGCTGTTTTTTGCCCTGCCCGTTTTTGCAGCTGAACCGATCAAAATCAGCAAGGATGATACAGCGCTTGATCTTTCGCGCGCAGTGCAGATTTTCTCCAATCAGGGCGACAAATTCACGGTGTCAACCGCACCCGGCATCGATGGCATTGTCCGCCGCATCGAAGTCGAAGGCAATTCCGAAAAGGCCAGTGGCGACTGGGCCGTGTTTGCGCTGGCCAACTCGACCGACCAGCAGATTGACCGGTTGATTGTTGCCCCGCATTTCCGCCTGCCCGGATCCGGGCTTTTCTGGCCGGATCTCGGCTCTGACCGCATTGTGGCGATCACGCCTAGCGAAGGCTTTGCATTGGACCGGCAGGTCAATCCGGACGCGGACGTGTTTCTGGTGACGCTCAACCCGGGCACCGTGGTCACGTTCGTGGCGGAACTTGCCTCGCAGAAACTGCCGCAGGTCTATCTGTGGGAACCGGAAGCCTACAAGGACACGGTCAATTCCTACACGCTTTATCGCGGCATCGTGCTGGGCATTGCCGGGCTTCTGGCGCTGTTCCTGACCATTTTGTTTGTCGTCAAAGGCACGGCGCTGTTTCCGGCAACCGCCGCGTTGGCATGGTCGGTTCTGGCGTATATTTGCGTCGACTTCGGCTTTTTGAACAAGCTGATCGAGATCGCACCTGGCAATGAGCAAACATGGCGGGCGGCGACCGAGGTCGGGCTCGCAGCAACGCTGGTGGTGTTTCTCTACACCTACCTCAATCTCAACCGTTGGCACGGACATTTCAGCTATGGCGCGCTGATGTGGCTGATAGGGCTTGGCGCGCTGTTTGGCGTCGCCATATTTGATCCGCCGATCGCCTCCGGCATTGCGCGCATATCCTTTGCCCTGACCGCCTGCGCGGGTCTCCTGATCATCGTTTATCTGACCTTCCGCGGCTTTGACCGCGCGATCATGATTATCCCGACATGGGCGTTGATTTTGCTGTGGCTCCTGTCCGGTTTCATGGCTGTTACCGGTGCGCTGGACAATGACATCATCCAGCCGGCGCTCGGCGGCGGCTTGGTGCTGGTGGTGCTGCTGATCGGGTTCACCGTCATGCAGCACGCTTTTGCCGGCGGCGCGCTGCAGCAGGGGCTTTTCTCCGACATGGAGCGGCAGGCGATGGCAATTGCCGGGTCTGGCGATATTGTCTGGGATTGGGATGTGCCGCGCGACAAGATCGTGACCAAGCCGGATGTGGCCGGGCTGATCGGACTCGACCCGAATACGCTGCATGGCGCGGCGCGGACATGGCTGCAGCATCTTCATCCGGACGACCGTGACCGGTTCCGCACAACGCTCGATATGGTGCTTGAGCACAGGCGCGGGCGCATCGTGCAGGATTTCCGCTTCCGCGCCCGTGATGGACACTATCACTGGTTCACACTGAAAGCCCGGCCGGTTCTAGGCTCGGACGGCGAAGTCATCCGTTGCGTCGGCACGCTGACAGATGTGACAGAGCAGAAGAAATCGGAAGAGCGGCTGCTGCAGGATGCCGTCAACGACAATCTGACCGGTCTGCCAAACCGGCGTTTGTTTCTGGACCGGCTTGAGACTTCCATAGCCGTCGGGCGGATTGAAGCGCGGGTGCGCCCTACCGTATTCGTTATCGACATAGACCGGTTCAAGCAGGTCAATGACGGGCTCGGCATGTCGGCTGGAGACACCATCCTTTTGACGCTGGCGCGGCGCATCATCCGCCTTGTAAAACCCCAGGACACGCTGGCGCGCCTTGGCGGCGACCAGTTCGGCCTGATCCTCCTGTCTGAAAACGAGCCGGCCCGCATTGCAGCGTTCGCCGAAGCGGTGAAAGCGGCGATCCGCGCGCCGATCACGTTTGCCAAGCGTGAAATTGTCCTGACGGCATCAATCGGCCTCATGACCTGGACAACGCCGCAAGCCACCGCGGAAGATCTGGTCAAGGACGCTGAACTGGCGGTTTTCCAGGCCAAGCGCTTTGGCGGCGACCGGATAGAGCCATTCCGGCCGGCATTCCGCAGCGTCGGCAGCGATCGGCTGCAATTGGAATCCGACCTGCGCCGTGCGGCAGAACGCAGTGAATTGTCGATTGTCTACCAACCAATCGTGCAGCTTTCGGACATGACAATCGCCGGGTTTGAAGCGCTGATGCGCTGGGATCATCCCCGGCGTGGCGCGATCTCGCCAGTCGAATTCATTCCCCTTGCCGAAAGCTGCAATATCATAGGCCAGCTCGGGCATTTTGCGATGAGCACAGCGTCGCAACAATTGGCACTTTGGCAGAAATCGACGGGCAATACGGACGTATTCATGTCGGTCAACCTGTCGTCGCGACAAATTCTCAAGCGTGATCTCATTGCGGATCTGCGCACGATTTTGTCAAGCTCGACGATTGCCCAAGGGACATTCAAACTCGAGTTGACCGAATCTGCCGTGATGGAAAATCCGGAACAGGCAGTGTTTATTCTCGACAAGGTGAAGTCGCTCGGCGTCGGTCTGTCACTTGATGATTTCGGCACAGGCCATTCGTCGCTGTCATACCTCAGCCGGTTCCCGTTTGACCTGTTAAAGATCGACAGGTCTTTCCTCCGTGATGACAATCCAAAGAAGTTCGTGTTGCTTCGCTCGATGATAAACATGGCGCATGAGCTTGGGCTGAAGGTGGTTGTCGAAGGCATCGAGACTGACCGCGATGCACTGCAACTGCGCCAGATGGGCTGCGAGTATGCCCAAAGCTTCCTTTTCGGAGAGCCAATGTCGGCTGAAACTGCGGGGCGTTTGCTGCGCGAACAGAATACAGCAGCCGTGCGCGCCTAAACCTTTTTGCTGCGCCGCTGCAGACCTTCATATGGTGTGCCGTCGCGTTTGGTATAAATGGCAGGCTTGGAATCCATTGGCGCCACAAGATCTATGTCCGGATAATAGGCGGCGTCATCGTCCCGGCGCGAACCAATTTCCAGAACCGTGGTATCTGCTTGCGAATTGTTTTGCAGGCAATGGCCGTTTTGTTCGCCTGCCTTGAAGCCTGCGGCATCACCGGCACAGAGAATTTCCGCGCCCGCATCTGTCACCAGAGTTACTTCCCCTGACAGAACATAGATGAATTCGTCTTCGCTGGTATGCCAATGGCGCTGCGCCGACCATGCGCCTGCGGGCAGCCGAAGAAGGTTGACGCCAAACTGGGTGAGACCTGCCGCATCGCCAAGTCGCTTGCGTTCGCGCGACAAGCAAGGTTCATCAAACGGCGGCGGATAGAGCGTGCCAATGACCGAGGCGATGGCGGAGATGTCAATTTTCTTGGACATGCAATGCTTTCCGGAAAGAAGAGGCTGTCAGGCGTGGCCAGCTTCCAGGCTCAAGCGTGACGGATCAACGCCGATCATGGCAAGCGCGCGGTCGTAGGTGCGGCTGATGTCGTCGTCGAACAGGACTTTGTGGGTGGCGGGACAGGTGAGCCAGCCATTTTCGGCAATCTCGTTTTCCAATTGTCCGGGCGCCCAGCCGGAATAACCGAGCGTCATCATCGCTTTACGCGGACCAAGGCCGCCGGAAATGGCGCGCAGGATGTCCACGGTCGCGGTCAGGCATATATCTTCCGATATCGGCATCGTCGAGTTGACCATATAGTCATCAGAATGGATGACAAAGCCCCTGCCCTTGTCGACCGGGCCACCGTCACGGATCATGAAATCGCGGGCGGAATCCGGTAACTTGATCGCTTCATCCTCATTCACAATGCCAACCTGCACAAGGAGATCGGAAAAAACCATTGGCTGGCGATGGTTGATGATAAAACCCATCGCGCCTTCATCCGAGTGGGCGCAAACATAGACAACAGACCGCGCAAACCGCGTGTCACCCATGCCGGGCATCGCCACGAGGAAATGGTCGTTGAGGAACCCCTTCCCGGGTCCTTTTTTGCGCAAGAGAGAGATATCCATCAGGCATCGTATCAAGGAACAGGAAAAATTAAAGTCACATGTCTCACTTTTGGCTCAAGAAGACGCCATTCTCACGAAGACGGGATTTGCATATGATGAATGAAGGCGCGAATGCATGGGCATGAAAGTTTTTTTTGTCGCGATCCTTGCCTCATTGGCGTTTTTGGCCTCGCATTTGCAGGCAAACGCCGCGGCGAGCGCGTGGCAGGACATAACGGGTGGGCGCATCCGTTTCGTCATTGCCGATCCGGTCCCTGGTGACAAAAGCCTCCAAGGGATGCTGCAGCTTGACCTTGCGCCCGGCTGGAAAACCTATTGGCGCGATCCGGGTGATGCCGGCGTGCCATTGCAGGTTGATGTTTCCAAATCAATCAACGCGAGTTTGGTATCCGTTGATTTTCCTGCCCCGCAACGTTTTGATGATGGTGTCAGTGTTTGGGCAGGTTACCAAGAACCGGTTACATTTGGCCTCAACTTCGAGCGAAAAAATGCTACGAAACCGCTGATATTGGCTGGAAACGTCTTTCTGGGTGTTTGCGAGAAAATTTGCGTGCCTGTGCAATTCGAATTTTCTCTGGATGTCAAAGACAGCACGACGCCGACGGTGCACCATGAACTTGTGGCCATGGCATTGAAGGATATGCCGCCAGCGGCGACGCCCGATTTTCGGGTCGAGACACTGGCGACAGATTGGCAAACGATCAGCATCGAGGCCCGTGCCCCGGAAGGTTCATCGCAAGCCGAACTGTATCTAGCCGCACCTGCGGGATTCCAATTCACCGCCCCGGTCCTGAAGTCACAACAGGGTGGCAAACTGCATTTTGAGGCCGCGTTTTTGATCGTGTCTCGCAAGCTTGTTCCTGACCCGAAAATCGTCGCCTACACGCTGGTGACTGACAAAGGGGCTGTTTCCGGCGAAATCGCGCTATCCCATCGCTGAAACTCTCGACAAACATTTTCCAATGCCTATTTACCATCAAGGCTGGCATTCGCCGGACAATTTCCCATGGAGAACCACATGATCAAGGTTGGCGACCGTTTGCCTGACGCGAAATTCAAGGTCCGAACAGCAGACGGATATGGCGATGTGACGACTGCCGAAGTCTTCGGCGGCAAAAAAATCGTGTTGTTCGGCGTCCCCGGCGCATTTACACCAACCTGCAGCGCCAACCATTTGCCGGGTTACATCGAGAATCGCGACGAAATTCTTGGCAAGGGCGTCGATGGCATCGCTGTGGTTTCCGTCAATGATCATCACGTCATGAACGCCTGGGCCAAGGCTTCCGGTGGGGAAGGAAAACTTCAGTTTCTGGCTGATGGCGCCGCCGCTTTCACCAAGGCAATCGGTCTTGACGCTGACATGGGTCCGCTCGGTGTGCGCTCGAAGCGCTTTTCAATGATTGTCGAGGATGGCTTTGTCAAACAGTTCAACCTCGAGACCGGTCCCGGTGCGAGCGTTTCCGGCGCAGCGGCCATCCTCGGCCAGCTTTAGGATTTTCCCGAACCGGGCTTTTTGGATGGCGCCTTCGTTTTGAACGGCGCCATCCCTTCACGGGCGAGTTCGTCGGCACGTTCGTTTTCCGGATGTCCGGCATGGCCCTTGATCCAGTGCCATTCGACCTTGTGGCGTTTGCGGGCTTCGTCCAGCCGCTGCCACAGTTCAAGGTTTTTCACCGGCTTGTTGTCGGCAGTCCTCCAGCCGTTTTTCTTCCAGCCGAACATCCACTTGCCGATGCCGTCGCGCACATAGGACGAGTCGGTGTATAGATCAGCGCTGCACGGCTCCTTCAGCGTTTCCAGCGCGCTGATCGCCGCCATCAGTTCCATGCGATTGTTGGTGGTTTCCGCCTCACCGCCCGACAATTCCTTTTCCTTGCCGTTCCAGCGCAGGATCGCGCCCCAGCCGCCGGGGCCTGGATTGCCCGAGCAGGCGCCGTCGGTGAAGATTTCGATATGCTTCATGGACGGGACAGGCCGTATTCGGCGGCGGAAGAGATCTGACGGTGGAAGCGCATCTTGCGCAGATATTCGAGCGGATCTTTCTTGACCACCAGCGCTCCGGCCGGCGTGTTCAGCCAGTCATAAAGCCGCGTCAGCATGAAACGCAGCGCCGAACCCCGCGCCAGCAGCGGCAACGCGCTTACCTCGGCTTCGGACAGCGGTCGGACGGACTGGTAGCCTGCCAACAGGGCGCTGCCCTTGGTCAGATTGAAGGCGTTGTCCTTCTCGAAGCACCAGGCATTAAGGCAGACTGACAGGTCATAGGCGAACAGGTCGTTGCAGGCGAAATAGAAGTCGATCAGGCCGGAGAGTCTGTCGCTAAGGAAGAAGACATTGTCCGGAAACAAATCAGCGTGGCAGACGCCGGACGGCAGTGCCGATGGCCAGTGCTTTTCCAGGTCCTGCAGATCCGCTTCGACTTCCGCGGCAAGGCCGGGCTCGACGCTGTCCGCGCGGGGCTTGGTTGCTTCCCACAGCGGCCGCCAGCCTTGGACAGAGAGTGCGTTCGCACGTTTGATGGCAAAGCCATCGCCAGCCAGGTGCATAGCCGCCAGCCCCGCACCCACGGCGCGGCAATGGGCCACTGTCGGGCGGCGCATCCACATGCCTTCGAGAAACGTGACAATCGCCGCCGGCCGGCCAGCCAGTTGGCCGATGATCTTGCCGTCCTTGCGGTGCACCGGCAGCGGGCAAGAAATGCCGCGCGCCGCCAGATGATCCATCAATCCGAGAAAGAACGGAAGGTCATCGGGGTTCACGCGCTTTTCATAGAGCGTCAAAATGTAGGAGCCGGTGTCGGTGTGCATCAGGAAATTGGAGTTCTCGACGCCCTCGGCAATGCCCTTGTAGGACAGCAGCCCACCAATCGAATAGTCATCGAGAAAGGCGGCGAGGTCGTTCTCGGCAATATCGGTATAGACGGCCATCAGTCGTTTCCTTTGGCGCATTCTCTTGACGCGAACCGGTTCCCACTTCGCTTGAGAATGCTTTTATCCATTTACAAAAGCCATGTCGGCCTGTGTGAGTTCGACATCCCGCAACGCGCGCACCACGGGGAAGTTCTCGGTCTCCTCGACCGTAACCGCCAGATCGACCGTAACGTCAAAACGGGCGCGGAAGGCTTCGATGATCTCCTCGACGATGATTTCCGGGGCCGAGGCACCGGCCGAAAGGCCGAGTACTTTCGGCGTCCCGATCTCATCCCACGGAATTTCGCCGGCACGCTGCACCAGAAGCGACTGAACGGCCCCTTCCCGCTTCGCCACTTCGACAAGGCGCTTGGAATTGGAGGAGTTTGGCGCGCCGACAATCAGGAACAAGTCCGAGCCGGGCGCCGCCTGCTTGACTGCCTCCTGCCGGTTGGTGGTGGCGTAGCAGATCGATTCAGCCGACGGTGCCTGCAGCGCCGGAAAACGCTCCGCCAGGACTGCGATGATGTCGGCGGTGTCATCCACCGACAAAGTCGTCTGAGTCACATAGCCCAGCGTGTTTTCATTCTGCGGCCTGTAGGCCCGGGCCTGCTCGACCGTTTCAATCAGGCTTACTGTGTCCGGCGGCAACTGGCCCATGGTTCCGATGACTTCGGGATGGCCCTCGTGTCCGACGAGCAGCACATGGCGGCCGCGCTTTTGGTGCAGCATCGCCTGCTTGTGAACCTTCGAAACCAACGGGCATGTTGCGTCGAGGTAGAACAGGTTTCTGGCAATCGCGTCTGCCGGAACGGATTTCGGCACCCCATGGGCGGAAAAGACTACCGGCGCATCTTGGTGCTCTGGCGGAATTTCTTCCAGTTCTTCAATAAACACCGCACCGCGCGCCTGAAGCCCTTCAACGACATAGCGGTTGTGCACGATCTCATGGCGTACATACACTGGCGCGCCGTGCTTCTTCAGCGCCAGCACGACAATCTGGATCGCCCTGTCCACGCCGGCGCAAAAGCCGCGGGGGCCGCAGAGGCGAATGGTCAGGGGCGGCTTTTTGGCGTTCAGCGTCATGTTCGGGATTTGGCTTTTCAGGCAGATGAAGTCAAGCGCCGCTGGCGCATGTGCCTCAAGGCAAGCGCAGACCAGATGATCGCCAGCGCTGCGGCAAGCCCGTACCAAATGACCGCATATTGCAAATGGCTGTTCGGCAAGTCCAGAATGGTCACCCCGCCGATTGGCAGCCCGCCCGGGTTTGGCAACTTGTCAGTATCGATGAAAACTTCGGGAATTCTCGCGCCCGCCGGCAGTCCGGCGCTGTCGCGCATGGCGGCGAAGTCTTTCCAATAGAAAATGTTTTTTGAGGGCTCGTTGTCCGGCACAAGCCATGACGGTTTCGCCGTCAGGATGGAACGCGCCAATCCCGTGACCTTCACTTTGCCGCTGATCTGGCCTTCTGCGCGCGTTGCCGGATCCTTGCGGTCAAAAGGCACGAAGCCACGGTTGATGAAGACGAATGCGCCGGGCGATGTTTCGAGCGGCGTGTAAACATAGTAACCGGATTGGCCGTCATGAGTGGCGAAGAAATGCCGCTCGGCGGAATGCAGGAATGTGCCTTCGACGTAAACCGGCCAATAGTCTGTGCCCGGCTCGGTCTTGAACCATGTTTCAAGAGGACGCGGCGCTTGATGAACGCGGCTCTCGATGGTTTGAATCAGACTTTCTTTCCACGCCAGACGCCGAACCTGCCATGTGCCGAGCGAAATGAGGACCGCCAAAACCATCAGCGCCAGCACCGACATGACGCCAAAGCGCGAATTGGACGTCTTGGAGGTCATGGATTGCCTTCAAGACGGCCTTCGGCGGCTTTGTTGCGGTACTGCAGGGCGATGAGCAGCCCTTTCATCCAGCGCAGCAAAACGAGACTCAAGACGATGACCATCGGGATCCACAGCAGGAAGTGAACCCACAGCGGCGGGTTGAAGTTGACCTCGGTGTAGAGCGCCAGCCCGGTGACAATGAAGCCGATGATCAGGATGACAAACACGGCCGGTCCGTCGCCCGCATCAATAAAACTGTAGTCAAGTCCGCAGTTTGAACAGCCTTTGGCCGTGTTCAGATAACCGTTGAAAAGACGTCCCGTCCCGCACCGCGGACATTTGCCGCCGATGCCGACTTTTATCGGATCAACCGGGGGATAGTGCGCTTTGTCTTCATTCATCGGTTCCAACTCCAAAAGAAACGGGCGGCTGCGTATTCGCACAGCCGCCCGGTTTTATCTTGCCATTTTCGGCCGCCGATTATCCGTGATGGATCGGCGCGCCCCATGAGGCCCACACGTAGATGCAGGCGAACAGGAACAGCCATACCACGTCGACGAAGTGCCAGTACCAGGCAGCGGCTTCGAAGCCGAAATGCTGGGTCGGCGTGAAGTGGCCGGCCAGTGCGCGGAACAGACACACTGCCAGGAAGATGGTGCCGATCAGCACATGGAAGCCGTGGAAGCCGGTCGCCATGAAGAAGGTCGCGCCATAGATCGAATCCTTGAACGCAAACGGGGCGTGGGCATACTCGTAGGCTTGTACGGTCGAGAAAATCACGCCAAGCACAACCGTCAGGATCAAGCCGTTGATCAAGCCTTTGCGGTCACCGTGCAGCAGGGCGTGATGCGCCCAGGTTACGGTCGTGCCCGAAAGAAGCAGGATGATCGTGTTGTAAAGCGGCAGGTGCAGCGGATCGAGGACTTCAATGCCCTTTGGCGGCCAAACACCGCCGGTGAAGGCGACGCGGCTGGCCTGAATGGCTTCGCCGGAGAACAGGCTGGCGTCAAAGAAAGCCCAGAACCATGCCACGAAGAACATGACTTCCGAGGCAATGAACATGATCATGCCATAGCGAAGATGGATCGAAACGACGCGGGTGTGATGCCCCTCATGGGCTTCCTTGACCGTGTCAGACCACCAGCCGAACATGGTGTAAAGCACCAGCGCAAGGCCGATAAAGAAAATCCAGGGTGTCGCCATCTGCAGGCCGAAGAGGTTCAGCGAACCGCCCTTCAGGTATTGCATCCAGGCAACGCCGCCAATCGCCATGATCAACGCACCCATTGAGCCGATGAACGGCCATGGGCTGGGGTCGATGATATGGTAGTCGTGGTTCGGTTTCGCGTGTGAATCAGCCATGGTTTCCCCCGGTCAGTTCTTCGGTTTCGGGCAGCTTTCGCTGCTATTGCACTTGCGCTTCCGCCTTTTTCAAATCCCTGGCGTCAGCCGAAGCGACCGGCGTTTCATCCATGGACGGAAAAAATGTATAGGAAAGCGTGATGGTTTTGATGTCTTTCAAATCCGGTTCATTGACGATTTCCGGATCGACGAAAAACACGACAGGCATGTCCAGCTTATCGCCGGGCTTCAGTGTCGTGTCGGTAAAGCAGAAGCATTCAAGCTTGTTGAAGTAGGAGCCGGCCAGTTCCGGCACGACGTTGAATGTCGCCTTGCCGCGCGTCGGCGTTCCAAAGATGTTCTTTGCCACAAATGATGCCGTGGTTGTCTCACCGATGCGCATCGTCACTTCGCGCTTTACAGGCTGGAATTCCCACGGCAGCCCCGGTGATACGTTTGCATCAAAGCGCACCGTAATCATCCGGTCCAAGACCTTCTGCGACGGCGCCGCCGCTTGCTGTGTCGTGCCGCCGTATCCGGTAACTTGGCAAAAAAGCTTGTACAAGGGCACGGAGGCATAGGTAACGCCGATCATGCCGCCGAAAAAAGCCAAGCATGCCGCTGCAACCGTAAGGTCGCGGCGCAGTTTGCTTTTGTTGTTTGATTTGAGCGGTGCTGACATCGTTAGCCGCCTGCGCTCAAGTTCGCGCCCATTTTGGCGAAGGTCGCGATGTAGACGATGACAACAAATGCAGCGAGTGCAATCCCGAGCGCCAGTGAGCGTGAGCGCTGCGCCTTCTTCTGCTGATCGTTGAGCTTCAATCCCTCAGCCATCTCAAGCACCCGCCACGAGGAACGGCGCTACAATTGCCTCGCCGAGCAGAATGGCGAACAGGGCAAACAGATACACCAGTGAAAAACCAAAGAGCTTCTTAGCCGGAACCATGGCGCGATCAGCTTCCGGCATCTTCCAGACCAGAAACGCATGCCAGACAAACAGCGCGCCGAGGATGACCGAGGCCACACCGTAAACAGGACCGGCAAAGCCGAGGTACCAAGGCGCGACGCCAATTGGCGCGACAAGAAGCGAATACAGGAAAATCTGCAGCTTGGTTGATGCTTCGCCCGCGACATTCGGCATCATCGGGATGCCGGCCGCGCCGTAATCCTTGGCCTTGAAAAGCGCCAGCGCCCAGAAGTGCGGCGGGGTCCACAGGAAGATGATCAGGAACAGGACAATGCTTTCGATGGTCACGGTTCCGGTAACACAGGCCCAGCCGATCATTGGCGGGAACGCACCTGCTGCGCCGCCAATAACGATGTTCTGCGGCGTCGAGCGCTTCAGCCACATCGTGTAGACGACGGCATAAAAGAAGATGGTGAAAGCGAGCAGCGACCCGGCCAGCCAATTTGCATAAAGGCCAAGCGTCATCACGGACAGCAGCGATAGGATCAGGCCAAAAGCAAGCGCCTCGCGGCCAAGGATTTTGCCCGACGGGATCGGCCGCGATTTCGTGCGCGACATGATGGCGTCGATGTCGGCATCATACCATTGATTCAGGGCCCCAGATGCTCCGGCACCTACAGCAATGGCAAGGATTGAAACAAATGCCAGAAACGGATTGATCGGGCCCGGCGCAACGATCAGGCCGACAAAGGCGGTGAACACCACCAGCGACATCACGCGCGGCTTGAGCAGTTGGAAATAGTCGCCAGCGCTCGCTTCTGAGAAGCGCACGTCTGTGGTTTGACTGGTTTCCAAAATGGACATTGCCGGTTTCACTCTCTGTTGCGCAGGTCGCGCCAAGTCATGCTATTCAAATTCGGGACCGGAAGGGCCGCAAGTTGCGGCCCCTTCGGATATGATTCGGGACTACTTGATCCGCGGCAGCTGTTCCCACTGGTGGAACGGCGGCGGGGACGGCAACTGCCATTCAAGCGTGGTTGCGCCTTCGCCCCATGGATTGGCTGCGGCTTGACGCTTCTTGGAGAAAGCTTCCCAAACGCCGTACAGGAAGACAAACACGGCGGCAGCGGACAGGTAGGAACCGTAGGACGAGACCTGATTCCAGCCGGCAAACGCATCCGGGTAGTCAATGTAGCGGCGCGGCATGCCTTGGAGACCGAGGAAATGCTGCGGGAAAAACACGACGTTCACGCCAATGAAAGTCATCCAGAAATGGATGGAGCCAATGGTTTCATTGTACATGTAACCGGTCATCTTCGGGAACCAGTAGTACCAGGCTGCAAAGATCGCGAACACGGCGCCCATTGACAGAACGTAGTGGAAATGCGCGACCACATAGTAGGTGTCGTGCATCGAGCGGTCGAGACCGGCGTTTGCCAGCTGAACGCCTGTCACGCCGCCAAGCGTGAACAGGAAGATGAACGCGACAGCCCACTTCATTGGCAGTTTGAACGAGATCGAGCCGCCCCACATGGTGGCAATCCACGAGAAGATCTTCACACCGGTCGGAACAGCAATGACCATCGTGGCGAACACGAAATAGCGCTGCGTGTCGAGCGACAGACCGACGGTGTACATGTGATGCGCCCACACCACGAAACCGACGACGCCGATGGCGACCATGGCATAGGCCATGCCGAGGTAACCGAAAATCGGCTTCTTGGAGAAGGTCGAGATGATGTGGCTGACGATGCCGAAGCCCGGCAGGATCAGGATGTACACTTCAGGATGGCCGAAGAACCAGAACAGGTGCTGGAACAGGATCGGATCGCCGCCGCCTTCAGGCGCGAAGAATGCCGTGCCGAAGTTGCGGTCGGTGAGCAGCATGGTGATGCCGCCGGCCAGAACAGGCAAGGACAAAAGCAGCAGGAACGCCGTGATCAAAACCGACCACGCGAACAGCGGCATCTTGTGGATGGTCATGCCCGGTGCGCGCATGTTGAAGATCGTGGTGATGAAGTTGATCGCACCCAGGATCGAAGACGCACCAGCGATATGCAGCGACAGGATCGCAAGATCCATCGCCGGTCCGGGCTGGCCCGTGGTCGAAAGCGGTGGGTAAATCGTCCAGCCGCCGCCCGTGCCCATCGCGCCGGTCGGGCCTTCGACGAACATCGAAAGCGACAGAAGGATGAATGCTGGCGGCAAAAGCCAGAAAGAGATGTTGTTCATGCGCGGGAACGCCATGTCCGGCGCGCCGATCATGATCGGCACCATCCAGTTGGCAAAACCGCCGATCAGAGCTGGCATCACCATGAAGAAGATCATGATCAGGCCGTGAGCCGTCGTGAACACATTGTACATGTGCTTGCCCGCATCAATGGCGGCGTCGCCTTCGACACCATACACCATGGCTGCCAAGCCGTGGAAAATCTGGATGCCCGGTTCGGCAAGTTCCCAACGCATCATGACCGACAGGAAACCGCCGAAGATGCCCGCGAAAATCGCGAAAATCAGGTAGAGGGTTCCGATGTCCTTGTGATTGGTCGAAAACAGCCAACGTTTGACAAACGACGGCTTGGGATGGTCATGGGCATCATCATGCGCATGATCGTGAGCTTTTTCGTGAGCGTTATAACCGCTGGCCATGTGCCTCACTCCTCCTGCATATTCTTGTTAAGCGCGGCGATCAGTTGCCAGCGACGTTGATCGGCTTTGCGGCATCGATTGATGCCATGAGCGCTTTGTTTGCGCCCGAAATGTCGGTTTTGGCCTGCACCGCCCAAGCGTCATACTTTGCCTGATCAACGACACGAATGGCGATCGGCATGTAGGCATGATCCTTGCCGCAGATTTCCGAGCACTGACCGTAGTAGAGCCCTTCACGATCGGCCTTGAACCAGGTTTCGTTGAGGCGACCCGGCATGGCGTCAATTTTCACGCCGAATGCCGGCATGGCAAAGGAATGTATGACATCTGCGCCCGTGACGATAAGGCGGACGACCGTATTGGCCGGAACAACCATTTCATTGTCGACGGCCAAAAGGCGGGGATAGGCACCCACATCTTCCTTGCCTGCAGCGGCCCGGTCGGTCTCCTTGAGCATCAGCGAGTCAAAGGAAACCGGTGCATCGGCCTGATACTCATAGCTCCAGTACCACTGGTTGCCGGTTGCCTTTACCGTCAGCTTGGCCTCTTCCGGCGGAGAGAACTGCGCGGTCAGAAGCTGGAACGACGGAACTGCGATGAACAGGAGAATGATCACGGGACCAACGGTCCATATCACTTCGATCAGCGTGTTGTGGCTGGTGCGGGAGGGAACCGGATTGTTCTTTTCCGAAAAACGCCAGCCGACATAGATAAGAAGCCCCAAAACCAGCAGCGTGATCGGAGTGATGAACCACAATGTGTAGTTCTCGAACCAGCGGATGTTTTCCATGATGCCGGTTGCACCATCCTGCAGATCAAGGCCCCAATCCTTTGGCTGATCGGCCAAAGCCGAGGCAGTCCACAGAAGGGTTATGGCGGAGGCCAAAGCTGAAACGGACTTCTTCACGTCTATTCTCCCCAAAAATGGCACATTCACCATTTCAAACGATTCGAGGCCGCACGAATGCAGCCAACATTTGATCTATGTCAAACCACAATCCGCGGCCACCCGCAAGGAATGTGACAGCTTGGCGCATGCGGCAATTTTTCACGCATGGTTTTTTACATTTCATTTGACAGATTTTGCCAATTATCAGGCCTCACTGATGCCGTTTTTCCCCGACAGAGGTTTGCGACTGGCAAAAACGACTGCTGCCCTTCCCTTTTTGCGGCTGGTGCGGCAATTTCAACGTGGTGATTCGGGACAGGCTTCCAATGCATTCAATCTTTGCACGGGTTTTCGCGGCGGCTGCATTTGTGCTGGCGTTCAGTGGATCAGCGTTTTCACAGGCGGCGCAGACAGGAACGCTCCGTTCCAGCCATGGCGCATGGAATATCCTGTGTGACACGCCCGCGGGCGCCAAAAGTGAACAATGCGCCCTGGTGCAGAATGTCGTGGCAGAAGACCGGCCGGAAGTCGGCCTTTCCGTCGTAGTTCTCAAGACGGCCGACAACAAGGCAAAGATATTGCGGGTGCTCGCGCCGCTCGGCGTTCTGCTTCCCAACGGTCTCGGCTTGAACGTGGACGGCAAGGACATGGGCCGCGCCTATTTCGTGCGCTGTTTCCAGGATGGCTGTTATGCTGAAGTCATACTTGAAGACACGATGATAAAGACGCTGCAGGGCGGAACATCAGCCACTTTCATCGTTTTCCAAACTCCCGAAGAAGGAGTCGGCATTCCGGTTGACCTCAAAGGTTTTGCCGACGGCTATGCCGCTCTCCCTTGATCCTGCACGGGACAGGAATGCTTTTTGTCCCTGACAAAACTGAAATTCCCGCGCCGTGAACCGCATTGTCCCGCTGATCCTCGCTTTCGCGCTGTTCATGGAACAGATGGACGCCACGGTCATTTCGACTTCGCTCCCGGCAATTGCCGTTGATATCGGGACAAGCCCGATTGCCCTGAAGCTGGCGCTGACTGCCTATCTGGTTTCTGTGGCGATCTTCATTCCTCTCAGCGGCTGGATGGCAGACCGTTTTGGCGCGAAACTGGTTTTCACGGTTGCCATTGGGGTGTTCATGGCCGGATCGCTCGCTTGCGCTGGCGCAAACTCGCTCGTTGGTTTTGTCGGTGCGCGCTTTCTGCAAGGCATGGGCGGCGCAATGATGACGCCGATCTCGCGGCTTATCCTTGTGCGCGGCACTGATAAATCAAAGCTGATTGATGCCTTGGCATGGCTGACGATACCTGCGCTTGCGGGGCCAATTATCGGCCCGCCGTTCGGCGGCTTCATAACCACCTACTTTTCATGGCATTGGATTTTCCTGATCAACATACCAATCGGCTTTTTAGGGATCTTTGCGACACTCAAGTTTCTGCCTGAATTGCCCGCTTCGGAACCAGGACAACTTGACTGGCTCGGTTTTCTACTCGCCGGAATCGCCGCTTCTGGAACAATTTTCGGCCTTTCAGTCATCAGCCTGCCAGCGCTTCCACCTGCCTATGGCATGACGGCCATTGTTGTCGGCGTCCTTTCCGGCATTGCCTATGTCGGACATTCAAGACGCATAAGGGAGCCGATTCTGAACCTCGCCTTGCTGCGCGCGCCGGTCTATCGCGCTACCATTTTGAGCGGATCAATCTTCCGGATCGGCAATGGAGCATTGCCTTTTCTGCTGCCTTTGATGCTGCAAATCGGTTTTGGACTGGATCCATTCCGCTCGGGACTCATTACATTTGTCAGCGCCGCTGGCGCAATTTTGATGAAGTTTGCAGTACAGCGGATCTATCTCGGTTTTGGCTTCAAGAGGGTGCTGCTGGCCGGCGCACTTGTGTCTGCCGTTTTGATCGGCGCCATTGCCGGGATCGACAAGAATACGCCTATCTATTTGCTTTACGGCCTGCTTTTGGTGATGGGCTTTACAAGATCTCTGTACTTTACCGGATTGAACGCGCTGTCTTTTTCGGAAGTCGGGCCGGACGACATGGCGCAGGCGACCGCGCTCAATGCCGCGGCGCAACAGCTGAGCGTGGCGGCAGGTGTTGCGATGGCAGGCGCGGTTTTGGAAAGCGTTGCTGCAACAACCGGCACGGAGTTGACGCAAACTGCTTTCGCCATCGCCTTTATGATGGTCGGCATCATTACGGCGCTCAGCGCCTTACCGTTCCTGAGCATGAACCCGGCCGCCGGCTCAGAGGTCTCCGGCCACGGCACCCGAACGATCCGTGAAAACGACCCATTGCCCTGAAGCGCTCGCGACCATAAATGACAGGTTACATTCAAGGACAGAGATCATGACCGCACGGCTTTCCGACCAATTTGATGTTTCGACCGATGAACTGCGTACAATGCTCAGCGCAGCCTTGGACCGGGCGGACGATGGCGAATTGTTCATTGAACACAGCCAGAGCGAAGGCCTGGTGTTCGACAATGGCCGCCTCAAGGGCGCGTCCTACAATGAGGACAAGGGTTTTGGCCTGCGCGCTGTCGCGGGCGAAGCGGTCGGCTATGCCCATTCGGGCGAAATGTCGGTTGCGGCACTGAAGCGTGCGGCGGACGCAATCCGGGCCGTGCAAAGCGGCTACAACGGCACATACACAGCCGCCCCGCAGCGCACCAACGTCAAGCTTTATGGCGAGGAAAACCCGCTCGACGGCCCGTCGTTCGAAACCAAGGTCAAGCTTCTGCAGGAAATCGACGCCTATGTCCGCGCCAAGGATCCAAAGGTGCGGCAGGTGTCCATCTCGCTCGGGGCTTCACACCAGATCGTCGAGATCTTGCGGGCGGATGGCCATCTGGTGACCGACGTGCGGCCGCTGGTGCGCATTTCGATCTCGGTGGTCGTTGGCGAAGGTGACCGGCAAGAGTCCGGCTCTTACGGCGCTGGCGGGCGGCGCGGTTTTGGCGAATTCATCACGCAGGACTCCTGGCGCTTTGGCGCCGACGAGGCATTGCGGCAGGCACTGGTCAATCTGGAAGCCGTGGCTGCGCCAGCTGGCACGTTCGATGTCGTGCTGGGCAGCGGCTGGCCGGGCGTGATGCTGCACGAGGCGGTCGGCCACGGGCTGGAAGGTGATTTCAACCGCAAGAAAACCTCGGCTTTCGCCGGGTTGATGGGGCAACAAGTCGCCGCAAAGGGCGTCACCATTGTTGATGATGGCACCATGTCCGAGCGGCGCGGGTCACTGACGATTGACGATGAAGGCACGCCGACCAACTGCACCACGCTGATCGAGGACGGCATCCTTGTCGGCTACATGCAGGACCGGCAGAATGCCCGTCTGATGGGTGTCGCCCCGACAGGCAACGGCCGCCGCGAATCCTATGCGCACGTGCCGATGCCGCGCATGACCAACACATATATGCTCGGCGGCCAGCACACGCCCGAAGAGATCATCTCTTCGGTTAAAAACGGCATCTACGCCGTCTCCTTCGGCGGCGGTCAGGTGGACATCACGTCAGGCAAATTCGTGTTTGGCTGCACGGAGGCCTACCGGATCGAAAATGGCAAAATCGGTGCGCCGATCAAGGGCGCGATGCTGATCGGCAACGGACCGGAAGCGATGCACCGGGTTTCGATGGTTGGCAATGACATGAAGCTGGATTTGGGCATCGGCATGTGCGGCAAGGCCGGCCAAGGCGTCCCCGTCGGTGTCGGCCAACCACATTTGCGCATGGATCAGGTGACCGTCGGCGGCACGCAGGCCTGACGCATCAAGGAGAGCGGGTGATGCTGGCTTGCTTTGACATCGGCGGATCGTTGATGAAGGCGGCATTTGCCAGTGCGCCGAACGCGATTGAATTGTCTGGCAGCCTGCCGACGCCGGTTAATGATTTCAGTGCATTCTCGGCCGCAATAGCCGCACTGATCGGTGGCAGCACAAACCCTATAAAAGGCGTGGCGATTTCGACGACTGGCGTTGTCGATCCATCCACCGGTTTGATGACCTGCGCCAACATTCCTTGCATCCATGGCCGACCGCTGGCGGCTGATCTTTCGAAGGCGCTCGGGCTGCCGGTCTTTATTGCCAATGACGCTGATTGTTTTGCCCTTGCCGAAGCACTGGAGGGTGCGGGGCGCGGGCATCGCAATGTGTTCGGCATCATTCTCGGCACCGGCGTCGGCGGCGGGCTGGTATTTGACGGCAAGATCGTCACCGGTGCGGGCGGATATGCCGGTGAGTGGGGACATGGCACAGCCTTGCAGACTAGCGCTGGAATTCCACGGGTCAGTATCCCGCATTTCTCCTGCGGCTGCGGGCGCTCCGGCTGCGTGGACACAGTCGGCGGCGCGCGTGGAATGGAGAGGCTTTTCAAGGCCTTGACCGGAAATGTTGCCACTAGTTTTGACATTATTCAGAGCTGGCAAACAGGAAAGACAGATGCTTCGCGAGTGATCGACATCTATCTCGATCTGGTCAGTACCGTGCTGGCGCTGGCGCTCAACATCACCGGCGCGACCGTCGTTCCGGTTGGCGGCGGGTTGTCTAACTCTGCGGACCTGATCAGCGCGCTGGATGAGCGCGTGCGTTCGAAAATGCTCTACAAATCACCGACGCCGTTGCTTGTTCCGGCGCAACTGACTGTAAATCCTGCCTTTATCGGCGCGGCGCTGCTCGGGTTTCAGGAGCTTGAACGTGTCTGACATCCTGCTCGAAGTCTGCGTCGACAGTGCTGCCGGGCTGCAGGCAGCCGTGGATGGCGGGGCGGACCGGATTGAACTCTGCTCGGCCTTGGAACTGGGCGGGCTCACCCCAAGCTTCGGCTTGATGAAACTGGCGGCACGGACGCCCCTGCCCGTCTACGCCATGATCCGCCCCCATGCGGGTGATTTTGTGTTTGACGCCAATGACTTGTCCATCATGCGCGACGACATCGCCATGGCGCGCGAAGCCGGTCTGGCCGGCATTGTGCTGGGAGCAAGCCAGGATGACGGCCAATTGGATGCCGACTTCTTGTCCATCCTTGTGGATCATTCCTATGGACTGGGACTGACGCTCCACCGCGCCTTCGACTGCACCGGACCTAACTTTGCAGAAGCCGTGGAAACCGCCATTGATCTCGGCTTCGAGCGGATCCTGACATCCGGAAGCGCGTCCAGTGCGATTGGCGGTTTGCCGGTGCTGGGGCAGGTGTTCGAACAGGCCAAAGGCCGGATATCGATCATGCCGGGCGCAGGCATCAATGCGGAAAACGTTGGCATGCTGAGGGCGCGTCTGCCGCTCAAGGAAGTGCACGGATCCTGCTCGAACCCCGTGCGGATGGCGCTCGGACCGGCATCGAATTTGGGATTTGTCCGTGAAGGTCAACGGGAGACTGATGCGGGGTTGGTCCGGGCTTTGAAGGCAGCGCTCGGCTCAGACTGAACCGTTCAATTCACCCGGGCGATACAGAAATCGATCACCTCGAGCAGCGCGTCCTTGTGCGGGGATGCGGGCAGCGGGGCGAGTGCGTCTCTTGCAATTTCGCCGAAGTGGCGGGCGCGCTGGATGGTATCGGCGATGGTGCCGTGGCGGCGCATGAAGCCGAGGGCGGTCTGCAGGTTTTCGTCGCTTGAAGCTCCGCCTTCGATGCCTTCGCGCCAGAAAGCGCGTTCGGCATCAGTGCCGCGGCGGTAGGCCAGGATGACAGGCAATGTCACTTTGCCTTCGCGGAAATCGTCGCCGACATTCTTGCCGAGGTCGCGGGCGTTGCCGCCGTAATCGAGCGCATCGTCCACCAGTTGGAAGGCGAGACCGAGATTGAGGCCGTAGGAGCGCAGTGCGCCGCGCTCGCCCCTGGTGGCGTTGGCGATGATCGGGCCGACTTCGGCAGCGGCGGAGAACAGAGCGGCAGTCTTGGCCTTGATGACCGAGAGGTAGTCGTCTTCGGTTGTTTCCAAATTCTTGGCGGCGGAAAGCTGCATGACCTCGCCTTCGGCAATGACCGAAGCGGCGGACGACAGGACGTCGAGCGCATCCAATGAGCCAACTTCCACCATCATGCGGAATGCCTGGCCCAGCAGGAAGTCGCCGACCAGCACGGAGGCCTGATTGCCCCAGATCATGCGGGCGGTGCGCTTGCCGCGGCGCATGTCGCTTTCGTCAACGACATCATCGTGCAGCAGTGTCGCCGTGTGCATGAACTCAACGGAAGTTGCGAGCTTGACGTGTCCGTCACCCTTGTAGCCGAGCATTTGCGCAGCAGCCAATGTGAGCATCGGGCGAAGGCGCTTGCCACCGGAGTTGATCAGATGGTTGGCGACTTCGGGAATCATCTCGACGTCCGAACCCGCCTTGGACAGGATCAGCTCATTGACGCGCGACATGTCGGCGGCGGTCAAATCGATCAACGGCTTGATGCCCGCCTGCTTTTTGCCCTCGTCGAGGGAAAGGACTACGCCCACGTTTCTACTCCCGTCATTTCAATTACCTTAGAAAAGCCCGGCAGGCTTCTCAAGTGGCGAAATGGCGCGGGCGGGGTGCCAGTGTGCCAAAAGGCGACATTTTGCCGAATGTACACCTCAAAACGAAGGCGCTTCTTGTGGATTGCCACGCAAATGCCGTGCAATTGTCATATGGTGGTTACACCGTCCCGCTATCCGGCTCGCAATCTTCCACCGCACGGAATGTGAAAATGACCACTGTTGATCAGGCAACTGAAACGGCAAGACGCCTGCATGGCGAACTGGCGGCACTGCGCAAGCAGATTGCAGATGAGGCCGAAGCGACGCTGGAAAACTGGAAGGCTTCTATCGCCCGGGACGAGTTTCTGGCCTCGGCAGTCAACCTTGCCCATTACCTTGCCTTCCGCAAAATGGATTCCCGAGCGCTGCAAGAAGGTTTGTCGTCGCTGGGCCTGTCCTCGCTCGGCCGTTGCGAAAGCCGGGTGATGCCGGCCGTCGACAGCGTGTTGGCCACGCTCGCCCGCATTGGCGGGATAGGTGGGCATCCGTATCCCGATCCGGCGGCAATGGAATTCGGCAGCGCCCGCCTTCTGGCGCATCAATCCGCGATTTTCGGCTCCGACCCGGACGGGCCCGCGACGCGGATCATGGCGACGTTGCCGACCGAAGCAGGCAGCGAGCCGGAGCTGGTGCGCAAACTGATTGCCAACGGGGCGGACTGCATGCGGATCAACTGCGCACATGACAGCGCCGAGGTCTGGGAACAGATGATTGGCCATATCCATGCTGCAGCCACCGACCTCAAGCGTGACGTGCGGATCGACATGGATCTCGGAGGGCCCAAAATCCGCATTGAAAAGGTCAGCAAGGAAGCCAAGAACCGGCTGATGCGCGGCGATAAATTTGTCCTGACTGATGCGATTGACGAAAAGTCCGGTTTGGCGGAGGCCACGCTGTCTTACGAAACCCTGCTCGACACGCTCGCGCCGGGGGATGATGTCTGGATCAATGACGGCAAGATCGGCGCGCGGGTTGTTGAAAAGGACGGCCGAAGGGTCACACTCAAGATTTTCAATGCGCGGGAAAAGGGTGAGAAACTCAAGCCGAAAAAGGGTGTCAACCTGCCGGGCGTGGAAATCACGGTACCGGCGCTGACCGGCGAGGACATTGGCAATCTCGATTTTGTGGCCAGGAACGCCGACATCATCGGCTATTCATTTGTGCAGACACCTGAAGACGTGCGGGCGCTCCATGCCGAGGTGCAAAAGCGCTGCCTGCCGGGCAGGTTTCCAGCACTGATGCTGAAAATCGAGACGCCGCTTGCCGTGCGCAACCTGCCCCGGCTGATTGTGAAGGCCGGCGGCCTGATGCCGGTGACTGTGATGATCGCCCGCGGTGATCTTGCCGTGGAGCTTGGCCTCGAACGACTTTCGGAAATGCAGGAGCAAATCCTGTGGATCTGCGAAGCGGCGCACGTGCCGGTGGTCTGGGCGACGCAGGTTCTGGACAGCATGGTGCACGACGGCGCGCCGACCCGGGCGGAAACCACTGATGCGGCGATGAGCCAGCGGGCCGAATGCGTCATGCTCAACAAGGGGCCGCATCTGGCCAAGGCGGTGGCATTTCTCGACCGGGTGCTGCACCGCATGGACCGCCATCAATCCAAGAAGTCGCCGTTGCTCGGCCCGTTGAAGTCTTGGCAGGAGCCGCAATTGCTTTAGGCACAGGCGGGACGGTATCAGGCAGCAGTTGCCAGACCTGACCTCACCGCACTAAGACAGGACATGATTGAACTTGTCAGGACCAATGACGCCGTCATCATCTCGTTTGTCTGCGCGCTCTTGAAGGACGCGGGAATCGAGCATTTTGTCGCCGACACCAACATGAGCATTTTTGAAGGTTCGCTTGGCATCATCCCGCGAAGGATCATGATTGACAGTGACTGCGAGGCGCAGGCGCGGCGGCTGGTCAGGGACGCCGGGATCGAGCATGAACTCAAGAACTGAACAGTCCGGCGAGAGCGTGGACGCATTCCATCGCGGGCGCTTCGTGCTGGTGCAGCCAAAGGGCGCGGGACACCGTTCGGGCATTGACGCGATGATCCTTGCTGCGGCTGTTCCGTCCGGTTTTGCCGGTCGTGTCGCCGACCTTGGTGCAGGCGCCGGGGCAGCGGGACTGGCGGTGGCGGCGCGGAGCAATAGCGCATCGGTGACGCTTGCCGAGAATGATCCAACAATGGTGGCGTTTGCGCGCAAGACGTTGGAACATGAGTCAAATCAGGTGCTTGCATCAAGGCTTTCACTGATTGAATCCGATGTGACGCTGACCGGAAAGCAGCGATCTGGTGCGGGCCTTCAGGACCACAGCTTTGATTTTGCGATCATGAACCCGCCGTTCAATTCAGCCAGCGACCGGCAGACACCTGATGCTGTGAAAGCCGGGGCGCATGTTATGCAAGATGGATTGTTTGACGCCTGGCTGCGCACGGCATCGGCCATTGTGAAGCCCGGCGGCGGGGCGGCGTTGATTGCGCGGCCACAGTCGATTGACGACATTCTTGAGGCGATGAAACGGCGGTTTGGCGGGGTGAAAATCGTGCCGGTGCATCCTCGCACCGACGAGGCCGCAATTCGGATTGTCGTGACCGGCATTCACGGCAGCCGGGCGAGGCTTTTGCTGGAGCCGCCGCTGGTGTTGCACGGGTCAACAGGCAACGCCTTCCTGCCGCGCGCGGTTGCGATCATCAATGGTGAGATTGGACTGTTTGACCAATTTAAGCCGTAAGCGCCGATTTGTTCTTGTGAAGCCGCAATTGCGGACTACATGACCCGAACAGAATAATTTGGATTGTTGTCTTGAAACGTATGCTTGCCCGCCTGATCCCTGCCCGCTTCCGCTCCAATGCTGTCGAGATACCGGTCATCCGCCTTTCCGGCGCGATCATGGCTGGCGGGTCGCAGTTCCGCCCGGCGCTGAACCTCGCCTCGATTTCACCGCTGCTGGAAAAGGCATTTGCCGACAAGGACGCGCCAGCTATTGCCTTCAGTGTGAACTCGCCCGGCGGATCGCCGGTGCAGGCGCGGTTGATCTACAAGCGGATCCGCGATCTGGCGACGGAGAAGAACAAGACCGTATTCATGTTCCTGGAAGATGTCGCAGCGTCCGGCGGTTACATGATCGCGGTGGCGGGCGATGAGATCATTGCCGATCCGTCCTCCATCGTTGGCTCGATCGGAGTCATTTCCTCCTCATTCGGCTTCACCGGCCTGATGGAGAAAATCGGCGTCGAGCGGCGCGTCCACACCGCAGGCGCCAACAAGTCGGTGCTGGATCCGTTCCTGCCGGAGAAGAAAAAGGACATTGAGCATCTGAAGACGCTGCAGCTGGATATCCATGACGTTTTCATTGGCATGGTCAAGGAGCGGCGCGGCGCGAAGCTGAAGGACAATCCGGACCTGTTCACCGGCCTGTTCTGGGCCGGGCAGAAGGCCAAGGACCTCGGCCTGGTCGATGAGCTTGGCGACATGCGCTCGTTCCTGAAGGCGCGGTATGGCGAA
>JBGSHY010000061.1:0-42456 GCA_041751995.1 Rhizobiaceae bacterium
CGTAGCCGCCGATCTTGAGGCAGGTTTCGGTGCCCGGGATGTAGAAGAAGCCAGCGCCGTATGCGTCGCAAACGCGGACGTATTCGACAGCTTCCGGCTCGGCGACAACTGCGTCAGCAGCGCGGGCGCCGGAAACGGCGACGAGGGCTGCAGCAGAACCGATAAGAAGGCTCTTGATGTTCATTTTCTGTCTCCAGTTTGTTGCGGGCTGGACATGTCTGTTAACCAGATCGCCCCGTCCCCGTTAATCGAAGAATGCCCGCATCTGCTTGCTTCCTTCTGTCGCCACAATACGAATGCGCCGGGCAAGTGCAACGGCCAATGACAGCGCAGGGGCTTTCCGGCGTTCGTTGGGCTGGGCATGTTGCAAAAACGCAACGAATTTGTTCACGAACCGGTAACGGAAGTTTACAGCCTTTAAGAATTGGGGCGGCTTTGTGTCCAAATCGGCGGAATTGCGGCTTTGGCACGGCAGAATCGGCGGCTTGGTCCGATGCGGGCTTCAAAAATGCCGCCAAGTTGCCAAGAATCAATTTTGAAATGGCGGGTGCGGCCAGTTGCCCGTGCTTTTTGCGAACCGCGAGGCGCACGACATTGGCTCTTGCAGTGTGCGAAAGGCGGCATATTCTGCACTGGTGAGGCGCGCAGCCCCTATATAAGGAGAACGATCATGAAACGTGGACTGTCAGGACTGCTTTCAATCGCATTGGCCGGATTTCTCGTCGCTGCGCCGGCTCCAATGGTTTCTGCGCCGGCGCAGGCCAAGGTCATCATTCAATTGCAGTTCGGCCCTGGATATGGCTTGAAGCCGCTGCCGGGCCGCTATTCCTGCCAAACCATCGGTGAGAGACTGTGGAACCGCGGATACCGGAGCATCCGGGTGCTGGATTGCCGCGGTTCGGTATACAAATACTCTGCCCGCAAGGAAGGCTGGCGCTGGCATGTCGACGTGTCATCCAAAACCGGACGGATTTTGGGCCGCTACCGCATCGCCCGCTGAGACTGTGGACCGGGTCTGCGTGGCGGCGTGAAAATTCACCGCAACGGCGGCAGCGTGAATGGCGGAGAGGATGAGATTCGAACTCACGAGGCCCTTTTGGAGCCTACTCCCTTAGCAGGGGAGCGCCTTCGGCCACTCGGCCACCTCTCCGCACCGGGTCCGGATAGACGGAAATCCGGCAGCCCTCAAGGACTAATTGCAGGCATTGCCCATATATAAAGGCAATAGTTGGCCAAATCAGGCCGGCAGCTCGTTTTCCCAAGGCGGATTAGCGCCTGCGCGGGATACCGTCACGGCGGCGGCGCGCACGGCCAGCGAGAGTGCGCCAGCGATATCGTCGCGGGTCAGGGATTCCAGTCCGTCCTTTGACAGTTTCCCGGCCTTGTAGAGCCAGGCCAGAATTCCGGCATTGACCGTATCGCCGGCGCCGACCGTATCAACGACCGTCACCTTGACACCGGGCACTTCGACCTTGCCGGCCTTGCCGATGGCGACAGCCCCGTCCGCGCCGCGGGTCATGACGACCAGTTTCGCCTTGCCTTCCAGCAATTTGGCGGCAAAGCCCTCGAAATCGCCGAAGGAATCAAAGAAGGCCAGATCCTCGTCGGAAAGCTTGATGATATCGGACATGGCCAGCATCCGGTCCATTCTGGCACGGTGGGCCACCTTGTCCTTGATGAACGACGTGCGGATGTTCGGATCAAAGGAAATCACCCGGCTGTTCTGCTCGCGGCGCATCATTTCTTCGTAAGTGCCGCCGCAAGGCTCCGGGATCAGGCTGATGGCGCCAAACTGCAAGGCACTCACTTCGGCATCGAGCGCGGGAATGTCCGTTTGCGCCAACAGGCGGCCCGCAGTGCCTTCATCATAGAACGCATACTGGGCATGGCCGTGGACGAGGCGCACGAAGGCTAGTGTTTCCGGATGGTCGGAACGCACGACATAACGGGCGTCCACATTGCTGTCTTTCAGATAGTTGACCAAGAGGTCGCCGAAGAAGTCTGTCGAAATGCCGGAGAAAAAGCCGGACGGCGCACCGAGACGGCCAAGCGCGATGGCTGTGTTGAATACCGCGCCGCCGGCGACCGGCATGTAACAGGGCTCGCCGCCCGCCGTTTCGCGCGGCAGCATGTCAATCAGCGCCTCACCACATGACAAGATCATCGCAAACCTCCCCGAAAATCTTCAACCCGACTGAATTTCAATCGGTTTAAAACCATTCCCCTGCCCTTGGCAACGGCATATTCAACGGTGGCTGGCATTAAAGATGGTCCGGCGCTTGCATGCAACCGTTTCTGCGGCAACAGTCGTTCAAACCGAACAGCCGGACCTTGCCATGACCATTATCCGCCCAACCCTCACTCCGCTTGCACAATCCCTTCCGGCTTCTGTGCCGTTTGTCGGACCTGAAACACTGGAACGACAGCGCGGCAGACCTTTCAAGGCGCGCATCGGCGCCAACGAAAGCGGGTTTGGCCCTGCGCCTTCCGTGATCAAAGCCATGCAGGAAGCATCTGGCGATTCGTGGAAATACGGCGATCCGGAAAACCATGACCTGAAAGCGGCCATCGCCGCGCATCTTGGCGTCCCCTTCGCCAATGTGAACGTCGGTGGCGGGGTGGACGGGTTGCTCGGGCTCGTCGTCCGGCTCTACGCCGCGCCTGGCGATGTCGTCCTGTCATCGCTCGGAGCCTACCCGACGTTCAACTATCATGTGCACGGATTTGGCGTGAAACTGGTGACCGTGCCCTACCGCAATGACCATGAGGACCTTGAGGCACTGCTTGACGCGGCGCGGCGCGAACGCCCGAAACTGGTCTATCTCGCCAATCCGGACAATCCGATGGGCACATGGCACAGCGGCGACAAGGTCGCGGCCTTCGCTCAAGCGCTGCCTCCTGAGACGATGCTGGTGCTTGACGAGGCCTATTGCGAAACCGCGCCGGAAGGCACCGTGCCGCTGATCGACGTCAACACACCCAATGTCCTGCGCTTTCGAACCTTTTCAAAGGCTTATGGCATGGCCGGTGTGCGCATCGGCGTGGTGTTCGGGCCGGAGGATGCGGTGCAAGCGTTCAACAAGGTGCGCAACCATTTCGGCATCAGCCGGATTGCTCAGGCAGGCGGCATTGCTGCATTGAAGGATCAGTCATGGCTGAATCATGTGCTCAGTGTGGTCGCCGATTCGCGTGACCGCATCAGCGGTGTTGCGGTTGCCTGTGGCCTGCAGCCGATCCCTTCCGCCACCAATTTTGTCGCCATCGACTGCGGACGGGATGGCGTGTTCGCCAAGAAGGTGCTCGACGGATTGATCGAGCGCGACATCTTCGTGCGCAAGCCTGCCGCGCCGGTGCTCGACCGCTGCATCCGCGTATCCTGCGGCACGGATGCGGATATGGCGTTGTTCGAAACGGCGCTGCCGGAGGCCGTGAAATCCGCCCAAGCCTGAATTGAACAATTGTTCTATACTGCAATGATTCGCGGGGATAGACAGTATGGCACGCACTGCAGGTTCAGACGGCACATCAACAAAGACCCGCATTCTTGCCGTTGCGGAGCGGCTGATCGCGGTTCAAGGCTTTGACGCCTTGTCGATGAGGGCTCTCGCAGCGGCTTCCGGCCTCCAGGTTGGCGCGCTTTACCATTATTTCCCGGACAAGCAGTCGCTGCTGGTCCACTTGCTCAGCCGCCATTTTGAGGCGCTTGAGGCGGAATATCCCGCTGAGATCGCCGAGAATGGTGCGGCGGCGGACAGGCTGGGCAGCTTTTGCATCAGGCACGTCCGCTTTCACGCCGCCAACCGGCTGTCGACACTGCTCGTCCTGCATGACATGCGCAGCCTTGACCGGTCCGTAGCAGCGCCAGCGCTGAAACAGCGCCAACATCATGAGTTGCGGCTGCAGCAAATCCTGTCAGCGGGCATTGCGGCAGGCGCCTTTCGCAGCGTTGATACGCAAATTGCCGCCAAATCCATCCTCGCCTTCCTCACCGAAACGGCAATCTGGCATCGCGAAGGCGGCGGGCGGTCTCTGGACGAGATTGCCAATGACAGCGCCGGCATGATTCTGGCCATGCTGCGTGTCTGAAAAGACAAAAGCCGCGCCGGTGTTCCGGTCGCGGCTTTGGTGTGACCGTTCCCCTTCCCCAAGGTTTTCGGCTTTCCCCGTCTGTCCGGTTTGCCCGGATCTGTTGTTCTGCCCGTTTGCCGGGTCTCTTTGTCTTTCCCTGTCAAACCCGCCGAAAAATCAGTGGGTGGTCATCCATTCGCGGGCGGCGCGCAGCGCGGCGGCGATTTCCATCTTGGACATGGCGGCGGCGAGCTCGGCGCGCATTTCAGCGGCGCGGTCGCAGCCCTTGATCGCCGCAATGTTGAACCATTTGTGGGCGGCAACCAGATCGGCATCACAGTCGCGGCCGGTGGCATACATCAGACCCATGTTGTAGAGAATGTCGGCCTGTGCGCCTGCGCCCATCGAGCCGGTCTCTGCAGTGTTCATTTCAAAGCGTGCCATGTTCGTATTCCCCGTAAACCCTTGAGAGCGCTTTGTTTTTCCCGGACCATTCCGGTGCCCTCTTGTGATATGGAGAATGCCGCTCCCGCTTGAATCCGGCGTTAAATCTTGTGATTAATTTGAAGAAAACAAAACTAAAACGAGTGGTAAACTTCACATTCCGGCAACCAACAGAAGCTTTTGATTTCAATGGGTTGGCCGAAAATTCATTCAATTTTGACACATCAAAATACACATTTGGCTAACCACAGTTTTGGAACTGCATTAGATCGCAGTTCAACCGTCCAGTAATTTTCCAACAAAAAACAGCAATTTGACGCTGCGGCACGGCTTTCACTGTTCGCATTTCTGTTCTACTCTTACGTTCGCGTAAGGGATACGAGGTGCAGGCGGGAGGCCGTGGCACCAAATGGGAGAACATCTATGATCCGCAAACTCATCACAGCTGCTGCCTTGACCATAGCATTCGCCGTTCCGGCCATTGCTTCTGAACCGATCGAAGGTTCGTGGAAGCGTTCAACCGGCACCATCATCAAGTTCTCGCCTTGCGGAGCTGCTTTCTGCGCCATCGTGCAGGGTGGCAAGCATTCCGGCAAACAGGCAGGCTCGATGTCCGGCACCGGCAACCGCTACAAGGGTTCGCTGACAGACCTCGACGAAAACAAGAAATACAAGGGCAAGGCTTCGGTCAACGGCAACACGATGAGCCTGTCCGGATGCGTGCTCGGCGGCATCATCTGCAAGAGCGAGACCTGGGTCCGCCAGTAATCTTCTTACAATCTGCTTTCAAATCCAAACCCCGGCGCGGCACATTGCCCGCCGGGGTTTTTGTTTAAAGGAATTTCCATAGGCCCGCGCCTCGACATATATATAAATTACAATACTTGAATGCGCGGCTTCATGGGCTTACAATTGATGAAACTGCCGAAGCGCAATTCCTGATACGGCCAGTTTGGCAGCACAGTGAAGGATGTCGTCATGAGCTATTATTTCGCCAAGACCCTCGATATGCCATTCGAAGAGGCCGTCGATCACGTCACCAAGGCGCTTGCCGAAAAAGGCTTCGGCGTTCTGACGACCATCGACGTCAAGGAAACAATGAAAAAGAAGATCGGCATGGAGATGAAGCCATACCGGATCCTTGGTGCCTGCAATCCACACTTCGCCTTCCGCGCCATTCAGTCCGAAGACAAGATCGGCGCCATGCTGCCTTGCAATGTGCTGGTGATCGAACATGCGCCCGGAGAGGTCGAAGTCGCCGCCGTTGATCCCGTCGCTTCGATGTCGGCGGTAAAGAACAGCGAGTTGGGCGATGTCGCAATGGCGGTCCAGACAGCGCTCAAGGACATGATCGAAGGGCTATAGAGCGCGCTGCCCAAACAAGATCTTCTGCGCTTCCTTGTCCGTCGCTAAATTGGACCGTTTGGCTTCGTCCTTGCCTATATCGATGCCGCGAATGACGGCCGGGCGTGATTTCACGGCTTCGTACCAGCGCTTCAGGTTCGGAAAGTCATTCAAATCCTGTCCCTGTCGTTCGTGCGGAATAACCCAGCCAATCGAAGCCATGTCGGCGATGGAATAGTCGCCCGCCAGATAGGCATGGTCGGCCAGCCGCCGGTTCATGACGCCGTAGAGCCGGTTGACCTCGTTGGTGTAGCGGTTGATGCCGTATTCGATCTTTTCCGGCGCGTATTGGCGGAAGTGATGCGCCTGGCCTGCCATCGGGCCCAATCCGCCGACTTGCCAGAACAGCCATTCCTCGCATGTCACGCGGGCGCGCTCGTCCGAGGGATAGAATTTGCCGAACTTGCGCCCGAGATATTGCAGGATCGCACCGGATTCGAACACAGAGATCGGTTCGCCGCCCGGGCCTTCCGGATCGCTGATCGCCGGCATGCGGTTGTTCGGGGCTATTTTCAGGAAATCGGGCTCAAACTGCTCGCCCTTGCCGATGTTGACGTATTTCACCACATAAGGAACACCAAGCTCTTCGAGCATGATGCTGATCTTCCAGCCATTCGGTGTCGGCCAATAAAAAAGCTCAATCGGCTTTGTCTGCTTGGGCATTACGATCTCCATTGTTGGAGACAGAAGACACCAAGCCGGGCGCGCAGACAAGCTGCGGCTTTCTCCCTGCTGACAGCCATTGAATCCCTTTAATTACACTGAACCCAATATGAACGGCTACGTCAGGCCGCATTCATGCGCCCTCGCTTATATTCGCACCATGAACGGATCGGCATGGGGATGAAGATCATGGGCTTTGAGAATTCGGTACTGGCGCGGCGCTTCACAATCATTTGCCTGCTGGTGACAATTTTCGGGATCGGCTTTGCCGGACTGGTCCAGAACTTCTCCCGCCCGGCCCGCGCTTACGAAATTGGAATGGTCGTTCCGTGCGTGTTCGAAGAAGGACTGACCTGCAAGGCACCGCGAAACTGAAGTTCAAGCTGAAACTCGAAAGGACGAAAAAATGAACACGATGAAAAAATTTGGCAACCACATGGTTGCAGGCGTGGTTCTGTTCGGCCTGTTCGCCGCTCCTGCATTCGCGCTTTCCACCACGATGGACAACAGCCACCGCAGCGTTTCAGGCGCAGGTTTTGTCTTGATGGTTTCCCTGCAGCGCAATGCGAGCTGAGTCCCTCCCCTCGGCCGCGTTGCAAATAACGGGCGCATCGCCCTCCCGGTGCGCCCGTTTTCATGACAATCGCATGAAATTTTGCGAGGGGCCTTTTCGCCGCCGTCATGAATGCCTAATAGTTCGCCATGAAAAACAAAGAAGCATTTGACACGACGCTGGTCGTGACTCCGCCCGACATTGAACCCCACGATTTCATGGATGCCCAAAAGGCAGTCCAGGAGTTGAAGCGTATCTATTTGCGCAACACCCAGTATTTGCGCGACTGTTTCGAAGCTGTCGGACGCGGCGAAGCGCCGGGCGGACGTGCACGGGCATTTTATCCCGAGATCCGTTTCACCACGACGAGCTATGCGCAGGTCGACACCCGCCTTGCCTATGGCCACGTTACTGCGCCCGGTTCCTATTCAACCACCATCACCCGCCCGGACCTGTTTGAATCCTACCTCGAAAAGCAGATCGATCTCTTGATCCGCAATCACGGCGTGCCCGTCACTGTTGCTGAATCAAAGACGCCGATCCCGCTGCACTTCGCCTTCCTTGAAGGCACGCATGTCGAAGCATCCGTTGCCGAGCGGCTGAACAAGCCGTTGCGTGACGTGTTTGACGTGCCGGATCTCAATGGCACCGACGACCGCATCGTCAACGGCACATTTGACCACCCGACAGCCGACCCGGAGCCGCTGGCCCCTTTCACCGCGCAGCGCATCGACTATTCGCTGCATCGCCTCACCCACTATACCGCGACCAGCCCGAACCATTTCCAGAATTTCGTGCTGTTCACCAACTACCAGTTCTACATCGACGAGTTCACCGCCTACGCCCGCAATCTGATGGCAGAGGGCGGCGGCGGCTACGAGTGTTTCGTCGAACCCGGCAATGTCATCACCCGCGCCGGCAGTGTCGAACCGGAGGGTGAGGCGCTTGGCCGTCTGCCGCAGATGCCTGCCTATCACCTGAAGAAGGGCTCTTCCGGCGGCATCACGATGGTCAACATCGGCGTCGGCCCGTCGAACGCCAAGACCATCACCGACCACATCGCCGTGCTGCGCCCCCATGCCTGGGTGATGCTCGGCCATTGTGCGGGCCTGCGCAACAGCCAGGCGCTCGGTGACTATGTGCTGGCCCACGCCTATGTGCGCGAAGACCATGTGCTTGATGCCGATCTGCCGGTGTGGATCCCGATCCCGGCGCTGGCCGAAATTCAGGTCGCGCTCGAAGATGCGGTTGAAGAGGTCACCGGACTGGAAGGGTATGAGCTGAAAAAGATCATGCGCACCGGCACGGTTGCAACGATCGACAACCGCAACTGGGAACTGCGCGACCAGCGCGGCCCGGTGCAGCGTCTCAGCCAGTCACGCGCCATTGCACTTGACATGGAAAGCGCCACCATCGCCGCCAACGGCTTCCGCTTCCGCGTCCCCTACGGCACACTGCTGTGCGTCTCCGACAAGCCGCTGCACGGCGAGTTGAAGCTCCCCGGCATGGCGACGGATTTCTACAAGCGCCAGGTCGCCCAGCATCTCACCATCGGCATCCGTGCCATGGAAAAACTTGCCGCCATGCCGCAGGAAAAGCTCCACTCCCGCAAACTGCGCAGCTTTTTCGAAACGGCGTTTCAGTAACCGCCCCAACGCCGCCGCAATTGTCGCATCGATAGGCTGCTTCAATCCCGGAGCCTGTTGATGCGCGTTGTTCGAATTGTCCTGTTGTTCGTCGGCGCGGTTATTCTGGCTCTGCTGATTGCCGGGCATTTGAATGGTCTGCATCCGGCGTTTGACTCCATCGGGCATTTCCGGCTGCATCTTGCGGTCATCGGCCTGTTGATAGGACTGTTGCTGATCGCATCCAAAAGCCTGCTTGGCGGCGCGGCGCTGGCCATCGTCTCCGCCCTGTCATTTTTCACGACCGTCTGGCCAACGTTCGGGACGGCAAGGGCGGAGCCGGTTGTTCAGGAAACGGCAATGTACCGCCTGCTGCAGGCGAATTTGCGCTTTGACAACAAGACGCCGGAAGAATTCCTGCGCCTGCTTGGCGAAACCAGGCCAGATGTCGCGACTGTGGAAGAAATACCGCAGATGTGGGCGCAGCGGCTGAAAAGCATTGCCGCCATGTATCCCCACCAGCTCATTTGCCCGGGCCGCGACAGGATTGGCGGCGTCGCCATCATCTCTCGCCGCCCGTTTGCCACGGATGGACTGTCGTATTGCGACGGTGACGGCGCGGTTGCCGTGCAGACCGTCGACTTCGGCGGCCAGTTGGTGACAATTGCCACCATGCATCTGGAATGGCCATGGCCGAAAATGCAGCCTCAGCAGCTTGTCTGGCTGAAGCCTGTGTTCAACAAGATCAAAACCTCCGCAGACCGTGTGCTGATCGGCGGCGACATGAACGCGACGCCCTGGAGCGCGGCGCTGGCGCGGATCGCCGGGGAAACCGGAACAAGGACCCTGCCGCAATTCAGGGGAACCTGGCTTTTCAATGGTCTGCCAAAAAGCCTTGCCGTGTGGTTTGGCCTTCCCATTGACAACATTCTTTCAAACAGCGGCGTCGCGCTGCATTCGGCTGCAACGCAACGCGAGATCGGCTCGGACCACCGCCCCATTCTCGTCGAGTTTTCGCTGCCGCAGATTCCAGCGCCCGGCGAAGAGGCCGGCGTGAGCGGCTAGGCCCGATGCGCCGGATTACCGCGGCGCGGTGAACATCACCTCCGCCAGAAGATAGTCCACCTCATAGGAATTGACTGCAGCGGTGCCGACTGTGCGGATTGTTGAGATGCCATAACCCATTTCCCGGCCAACACCGTTCGGAATGTTGGTTGCAATCGATGCGACAGTGTTTCCGTTGATCTTGAACACGGCGCTGGTGGCAAGCGCGTTGATCTCGATTTCAAGTTTGTATGTCGTGCCCGTTGCCGCAGACATGCCCGTATCGACCATGGTTTCCACACTGTTTTCCCGGCATACCGCCTGAAACCGGCCGCCGTTCACGCTGTCTGCATAGCGGATGAACACGCCATCCACAGATTCGGCCGTCACTGAATCGATAAAGCCTGAGCGCATCGTCCAGGTGTTGACCGCATCGGACAGTGAGGCCAACCTGAACCGGCTGGCATATCTGGCAACGCCTGCGCCAAGCGTCAGGCAGGTCATCGTCAGCGATGAAATTGACGTGCGGTTCCCCGAAAGTGTGCCGAGTCCGGAACGCATGGCGCCGACCGCGTTGGGCTCGCCAAATACAATTGACGTGTGCACCGCGCCAGTGCCGCTCACTGTAAATGTCCAATTCGGATCATTGACCACGGCTACACAGTCGTTGAACGCGTAGAACCGCGCCGGGCTGGAAGTTGTCCCCTCAAGCGGCGCCGGAATTGCCCAGTTTCCGTCAGACTTCAGGTATCCGGCGTCGGCAGAGCCGGACTGTGGAACCAGACCCTTGGCTGTTGTGGTAAACTGGGCAAGCAAGGCGGTGGCCTCAGCCGCCGTCAGGTCTTCCGGATCGCCCGCGCCCGCGCTCGCCCTGCCCTTGAATGTCGCGCTGTCCATATCGGCCAGCCCTTCATTGGAAACAGAATTGTCGGTCAGCGTGACAGCGCCGCTTGTCCTGTCGATCCGCAGCGCCTCGGTCCATGCCGCGCCGTCCGGGCTGACCTTGATGCGGAAGTCGTCATCGCCTGCCAGACCGATTTCCGCCCGACCGGAAAAGCCGGTCTGGAAAACCAGCGAGCCCGTCTTGCCCGCATTCTCCTTGTTGAGCGTCAGCCGCAGATCACCCGTGCCTCCGCCGCCGGTCTCCAGTGCCATCAGCAGCGCCGCGTTGGAACGGACAGCGAGGCGATTGCTGCTGTCGGCGTTGGTGTTGATGCCGAGCTTTGGCAGTGATTCAATGTCGACAAATCCGGCCAGCGGTTTCCATACGCCCTGATCAAATATCACCATCCGGCTGGCTGTAAGATCAAACGCAATCAGCCCTTCCGCCGGCGCCGCAAACCGCCAGCCGGCATCTGTGTTCAATGCGATATTGCCTTCCTCGCCGAACCAGGCACCCGTCGCAGAAGCGCCTACCACGAACGCGTCGTCGATCTGCACGCTTACCGGCGGTGCCGTTTCGCCAAATGTCTTGATCACCGGATGCATCAGCCCGTCAATCAGCGTCAGCGCCTCATTGTGGGTCACATGCTTTTGCGCCTGAGACGGCATGATCAGCGGCAGGTCGAAGCGTCCGGTGTTTTCCATTTATGTCCTCGTCTTGGTCAAAATTCGCGTTGACCAAGTATGAGGCGCCGGAAACGAGCGTGGATAGATAAGGTAGAAATATTACAAACTCTATTAAAATCAATGCCTTAACTTGAAAAACTGCAGGATAGATTCATCCTGAGTATCGACTTCCTTAGGTCAATTCTGTTCCGGAGGAGAAGAGGCCTTTTGAGAAACCGTCAAGCCGGAGCAGTTGGGGCGATTTTCGAGAACCGGAGCGGAGCGTACTTTGAGTACGTGAGCACCAGAAGCGCAGAAAACCGCACCGAATGACCGGCAGGGCGGATTTATCAAATGGCCTCTTACATGTTGGGATAGACCGGTCCTTCACCACCCTGCGGCACGACCCAGTTGATGTTCTGGTTCGGATCCTTGATGTCGCAGGTCTTGCAGTGGACGCAGTTCTGGGCGTTGATGACGAAAGTCTTTTCGCCATCCTTTTCCACCCATTCATAAACGCCTGCCGGGCAATAGCGGCTGGACGGACCGGCATAGACGCCAAGTTCCGAGGCCTTTTGCAGTTCGGCATTTTTGAGCTGCAGATGGATCGGCTGGTTTTCCTCGTGATTGGTATTCGACAGGAACACCGAAGACAGCCGGTCAAAGGTCAACACACCATCGGGCTTGGGATAGGCAATCGGCTTGTGCGCAGACGCCGGTTCCAGCGAATCCGCATCGGATTTGCCATGCTTCATGGTGCCGAACAGCGAGAAGCCAAACGTGTTGGTCCACATATCGATGCCGCCCAGCACAATGCCGCCGATGGTGCCGAACTTCGACCACAGCGGCTTGACGTTGCGCACTTTCTTCAGGTCGTCGCCAATCGCCGAATCGCGCCAGCTCTGCTCGATCTCGATCGGCTCGTCATTGGCCGAACCGTTCGCAATGCGCGCAGCAATCTTCTCCGCCGCCATCATGCCGGACAGCACTGCATTGTGCGATCCCTTGATGCGCGGCACGTTGACGAGACCCGCCGAACAGCCGATCAGCGCACCGCCGGGGAATGACAGTTTCGGCACGGACTGGAAGCCGCCTTCGGTGATCGCGCGTGCGCCATAGGCCAACCGCTTGCCGCCTTCAAAGGTTTTGGCAATCGCTGGGTGGGTTTTGAAGCGCTGAAACTCTTCGAACGGCGACAGGTACGGATTCTTGTAGTTCAGATGGACCACAAAGCCGACCGCGACCTGATTGTCTTCCAGATGATAGAGGAACGAGCCGCCGCCGGTCTTCATGTCCAGCGGCCAGCCAAATGAGTGCTGGACGAGACCCTTGCTGTGGTTCTCGGGCTTGACCTGCCAAAGCTCCTTGATGCCGATACCGAACTTGGCCGGCTCCCGGCCTTCATCGAGCTTGTATTTGGCAATCAGCTGCTTGGCGATGGAACCGCGCGCGCCTTCGGCGATCAGCACATATTTGCCAAGCAATTCCATGCCGCGAGCGAAATTCGGCCCCGGCTCGCCGTTGCGTTCAACGCCCATGTCGCCTGTCGCCACACCGCGCACCGCGCCGGCTTCGTTGTAAAGTACTTCAGCAGCGGCAAAGCCCGGATAGATTTCCACGCCGAGCGCTTCGGCCTTGCCTGCCAGCCAGCGGGCGACATTGCCGAGCGAGACAATGTAATTTCCGTGGTTGCTCATCAGCGGCGGCATGGTGAAGTTGGGCAGGCGGACGGAACCTGCAGGTCCGAGCGCCAGGAACACGTCCTTCTTCACTTCTGTTTTAAACGGATGGTCCGGCTCGTCGCGCCAGCCTGGCAGCAGCTTGTCGATGCCAATCGGATCGACCACCGCGCCGGACAAGATGTGCGCGCCGACTTCGGCGCCCTTTTCCAGCACGACAACCGAAAGATCCGGATTGATTTCCTTGAGCCGGATAGCCGCAGACAGACCAGCCGGTCCGCCGCCGACGATCACCACGTCAAATTCCATGCTCTCGCGTTCTGGCAGCGCTTCGGACATTTGTCTCTCCCGGTGCAGGTGAACCCTGCCCTGCAATCATCTGTTCTTTTGGGAAACTAGACGCTTGCGGCCAAGACGCCAATCTTTTCGCGACATGACCGCGTCGTTTCCCACCATTTCCGGCAATAGAGTTATTTGACGTTAACGTCAATTATGACACAAGGACGCGTCCCTGTGACTATCGCCGGTTTCTTCTGTCCCTTTGATCCGGCAAGCTCTAAAGTGATTTCATGCAATCCGGTCTGACCCAGAGTGAAATCCGCGACGTTCTGCGCTTTTATGCCGAAGCGGGGCTGGACTATGCCCTTGAGGAAGAGCCCCAGAACCGGCTGATTGAAGCACCAGTCCCTCCGTCCGTCGCCTTAGAGCCTGCCCCGGTTGCGTCTGAGGGGCAAAGGGCAAGTCTGCTTGCGCCGGCAACGCCCGCTCGCCCGGCACCCGCCACGCCATCCCACGCCGTGCCGGACGAGGCTGCTGTTGCTCGTGCACGGGAAGATGCAAGCCGCGCGCCGTCGCTTGATGCTTTGCAGCAAAGCCTTGCCGCTTTCGACGGCTGCAGCCTGAAATTCACCGCCAAAAACCTCGTTTTTGCCGATGGCAATCCGAAGGCGAGGATCATGATGGTTGGGGAAGCACCGGGCCGTGACGAGGACCTGGAGGGCCGTCCGTTTGTCGGCAAGGCCGGTCAGTTGCTCGACCGCATGCTGACATCGATTGGCCTTGACCGGACACAGGTCTACATCGCCAACGTCATCTACTGGCGCCCGCCGGGAAACCGCACGCCGACGCCGATGGAAACCGAGATTTGCCGTCCCTTCATTGAGCGGCAAATCGCGTTGGTTGATCCGGATATCCTTGTCTTCCTCGGAGGCGTTTCGGCCAAGAGCTTTCTGCCGGGCCCGGACGGCATTTTGCGCCTTCGCGGCAAATGGACGGAATGGACCATCCCCGGCGGGCGAACCATTCCGGCGCTGCCAATGCTTCACCCGGCTTACCTGTTGCGCCAGCCGGCGCAGAAGAAACTTGCCTGGCGCGATTTGCTCAGCTTGAAGAAACGCGCCACAGAAATGAACCTGTTAGGTTCAAGCGCCTAAAGGCTTTGTGCCTCTTTCGACTTGCGGTCCAGTCCAAGTCGATGCTCGCGCCAGATGATGAATAGGCCTGCTGCCACGACAACCACCGCGCCGACCAGCATGTTGGCGGTCGGAACATCTGAAAACACGAACCAGCCAATGGCCATCGAGATCACCAGCGAAATATATTCGAATGGTGCAATCGTCGAGACATCCGCATAGCGGTAGCATGAGGTCAGGAAAATCTGCCCGACCCCGCCGATAATGCCGGCCGCGACCAGCGCCATGGCTTGCTTTTGGTCCGGCATTTCCCAGCCGAACGGGATGCTGAGGAAAGACATCAGCGCCGAAATCACGGTGAAATAGATCACGATGGTAATCACCGGTTCGCGGCCGATCAGCCGCCTTATCTGGATCATCGCTCCCGCAGCAAATGCCGCCGAACCGATTACGGCCATCGCGCCTATTGCCATGCGCATCGATTTGGAATCGCCGTCGCCAAGCAGGGTCAGGCGGGGCCATGAAACGATCAAGACGCCGATCAAACCGATGACGACCGCACCCCAACGGTAGCCGCGCACCTGCTCTTTCAACAGAAGCGCACCCATCAAAACCGTGATCAGCGGCATGGCATAGCCAATGACGACGGCTTCTGGCAGCGGCAATATGGTCAGGCCATAAAAGCCCAGCCCCATGGACGTCACGCCGATTGTGCCGCGCCAGACATGCCCTTTCAAATCATCCGTGCGAAAATCGGCAAAGCCGTTTCCCTGCCAGAACACCCATATCAGCACTGGAATCAGCGCAAAGAAGGACCGAAAAAACACGATTTCCCCGGCAGGAACATCGCCCGCCAGTTTGACCATCGTATACATCGCCATGAAGCAGCATACTGCGGCGACCTTCAGTGATATGCCAAGCAGCGGTCGATGCTCCTTGCGGTCTTCCGTATTGCTCATTCGGCTGCAGCTTTCGCATTCTGGATGGCCTGCCAGACGGCAAGCGGCGTTGCAGGCATTTCCAGATGCCGAATTCCGTGGGCGCGCCACAGTGCGTCAATTACCGCGTTCATGACAGCTGGAGTCGAGCCGATGGTCGCCGCTTCCCCTGCGCCCTTGATCCCGAGTGCATTGGTGGTCGACGGCACATTGCGTGTCGAAAAATCGAAATGCGGCATTTGATCGGCGCGCGGCATGCAATAATCCATGAAGCTGGCGGTCAGAAGCTGGCCTTCCGGCGAATAAACCACGTTCTCATGCAGGGCTTGGGCAATCCCCTGCGCCAGCCCGCCGTGAATTTGTCCCGCCAGCAGTATCGGGTTCACTACAACGCCGAAATCATCCACAGCGGTATAGCGGACAATCTTGGTTTCGCCTGTCTCCGGATCGATTTCGACTTCGCAAACGTGGGTTCCGTTTGGATAGGTGCCCTCATCCTGCTTCACATCGCCAAGCGCAATCAGATCCTTCGGATCAGCTGCCGCTTTTGCGATGTCTGCAAACGAGATTGTCCGGTCTGTGCCGGCGACAGTCGCATAGCCATCATTGAGCTCAATGTCTTCAATAGCCGTTTCCAATTCATCCGACGCTATTTTGCGGATGCGGGAAGCGAGAATTTCGCTAGCCTTGACTGTCGAAACACCACCCAGAGGAATTGACCGGGACCCGCCCGTGCCGCCGCCAGATGGCAGTTCGTCGGTATCGCCTTGCCTGACATCAATCTGTTCCAAATCCAGATTGAGTTTTTCGGCCACCATCTGGGCATAGGCTGTCGCGTGGCCCTGTCCGTTTGACTGGGTGCCAATACGAAGTTCGACCATTCCATCCGAGCGGAGCGAAACTACAGCCGGTTCCCCGCCGTCAAAAGCGCAAATTTCAACATAGGAAGACAGGCCGATGCCGCGAAGTTTGCCTGCCTTTGCAGCCACTTTTTGCCGGGCTTCAAAGGCATGCCATTCGGAAAGCTCCAATGCCTTGTCGAGATGACCTTCGAACTCGCCGACGTCGTAGGTCCGATTTGCCGGCGTCGTGTGGGGAAAATTGTCTTTCGCGATAAAGTTCAGCCTGCGGATCGCATCGCGAGTCATGCCCATGTCACGGGCGCATTCGTCTGCCAGCCTCTCAACAAGATAGGCCGCCTCCGGACGCCCCGCACCGCGATAGGCGTCGACCGGACAGGTGTTGGTGTAAACATTCCTGATCGTCAGATCGATTGTCGGAATGTCATAAAGCCCGGTTGTCATGGACGCGCCAAGTTCGGGCACAAACACCGCGTTTTCAGACAGATACGCGCCCATGTTGGCAATCAGATTCACCTTCATGGCCAGGAATTTTCCATCCTTGTCCATCGCCATTTCGGCTTCGACAGCATTGTCGCGGCCGTGGGCATCGGTCAGCAAATGCTCACCGCGTCCGCCAACCCATTTGACAGGTCTGTTGAGCCGCTTTGCGGCCTCAAGCACCAGCGCATATTCGCGGTAGGCAAAGGCCTTGGGTCCGAACCCGCCGCCAACGTCCTTGGTCAGAACGCGCAGCTTTTCTTTTGAAATGCCAAAGACGGTCTGCGCCAATTTGGCCTGAATGCCGTGAACGCCCTGAGTCCCGAGCGTCAGGATAAAGCGGTCCTCGCCCTTGTGCCATTCGGCAACGGCGGCACGCGTTTCCATGTAATTTGAGGACAAGCGGTTGTTCTTGAAGGCTATACGAGTGATTTTTGCGGCACCGGCAAATGCCTTGGCCGTGCCCTTCTTGTCGCCCAATTCATATACGTACGCGATGTTGGTGCCAAGTTCCGGCCATACCAGCGGCGCGTCCGGTTCGACTGCGGCGGCAGTGTCAATTATCACGTCTTCCGGATCAAAATCGACCTCAATCTTTTCGGCCGCATCTTCGGCCTGCTCCAGGGTCTCTGCGACAATGAACGCAATTGCGTCGCCGGTGTAATGGACCTTGTCCAAACACAGGATCGGAATATCGCGACTGACAAACGGCGAACCATCCGACAAGTCCGGGCGATAGGATGTGGCCAGCGGTTTGAGATGCTGAACGTCCTTGCCGGTCAAAATCAGCTTTACGCCGGGACTTTCCAGAGCGTCTGAAACCGAGCGGATTTCGAATGCACTTCGAGCAGTTTGCGCGCGCAGCACAAACCCGTGCAGGCAGCCCTCGACCTTGATATCGTCAGTGTACTGGCCCTGCCCCGTGATGAAGCTCTTGTCTTCCTTGCGCAAGGCGGAAGCGCCAATACCGAATTTTGGCCGGGCGACTGGCATCTGGATTCCTGTCAATTATTTGGGGCAATCCGCGATTTGCGGAAGAAGCTGTTTGCATGATTTTTAGCGCGGGAGCGCGATTTGTAAACTGTTTCCGTTGGAAAGTTTGTCCCAACATGGGACCCGTTGTAAGGGTTTATGAAATTTCCCTGAAAACGGATGCACAATGCGCAGCGATACCGGCAAGACTTTCAAACTCGAAGACTACAAACCAACGGATTACCTGATCCCCGAAGTAAGCCTGACTTTCCGTCTGGATGGACCGGCAACGACAGTCACGGCGCACATCATTTTTGAACGCCGCAAGGGTATCGCCGCATCCGCGCCGCTTGAGCTTGATGGCGACGGGCTGAAGTTGCTGACCGTTTCCGTCAACGGAAAAGCGTTGAAGCCCACAGAGTTCGAGGCAACACCGGATCGGCTTGTCTTGAACAAGCTCCCATCTGCTAAACAGTTTTCTGTTGAAATTGTTACAGAAATAGATCCAGATTCCAACAGGGCCCTGATGGGTCTGTACCGTTCTGGCAACATCTATTGCACACAATGCGAAGCGGAAGGTTTCCGGCGGATCACGTATTTCCATGACCGCCCGGATATTCTGGCCGTCTATACCGTGCGGATCGAAGCCAAAAATGCGGAAGCACCGATCTTGCTTTCAAACGGCAACCCGACGGGATCCGGTGCTTTGGCGAACGGCTGGCATTTTGCCGAGTGGCATGATCCACATCCCAAACCGTCATACCTGTTTGCGCTCGTGGCAGGCGACCTTGGCGTCATCGCAGACGAGTTCGTAACGATGTCCGGCCGAAGAGTGGACCTTCGAATCTATGTCGAACATGGAAAGGAGCCACGGGCGATTTATGCGATGGATGCCCTTATCCGCTCAATGAAATGGGACGAGGAAGCGTTCGGCCGGGAATATGATCTCGATCTTTTCATGATTGTCGCCGTCTCGTCGTTCAACATGGGCGCGATGGAAAACAAGGGCCTCAATATATTCAATGACAAGTATGTTTTGGCCGAACCGGATACCGCAACTGATGTTGACTATGCCGGCATCGAGGCGGTCATTGCCCATGAGTATTTCCACAACTGGACGGGAAACCGTATCACCTGCAGGGACTGGTTCCAGCTGTGCCTGAAAGAAGGCCTGACGGTTTTCCGCGATCACGAGTTTTCTGCCGACATGCGCTCGCGCGGGGTCAAGCGAATTGCCGAAGTGCGCGGGTTGAAGGCAAACCAGTTTCCAGAAGACCAGGGGCCGCTGGCGCATCCGGTGCGCCCGCGAAAGTACCGTGAAATCAACAATTTCTACACGGCAACAGTCTATGAAAAAGGCTCTGAAGTCGTGCGCATGATCCGTACGATTGTTGGAGCAAGTGCCTTCCGGACTGGCATGGATCTCTATTTCGACCGCCATGATGGTCAAGCTGTGACGATTGAGGATTTTGTCGTTTGCTTTGAAGAGGCATCCGGCAAGGATTTGGCGCAGTTCGCCCTCTGGTATCATCAGGCCGGCACGCCAACACTGATGGTTACGGCTGAGTGGAACAAATCCGCGGCCACATTCACACTTGATTTCGAACAGGCGATGAAGCCGACGCCGGGTGAAACGCGCAAGAAGCTGATGCATATACCGGTGAAGTTTGCTTTGCTGGGCGCAAATGGCAAGCCGGTACAGACTGGCAAGACTGAAGGAGCGGGCCTTTCCGGCGATGTGATTCACATTCGCAAGAAGAAGCAGCGCATTGTCTTTCATGGAGTTCATGAGCGCCCGGTGCCGTCACTATTGCGCGGCTTTTCCGCGCCTGTGACATTGGCGTTTGAACAAAAGGCCGAAGACCGGCTGTTCCTTGCGCGCCATGATGAAGACATGTTCTCGCGCTGGCAGGCGCTCAATATCGCCGCGAGTGACGCTTTGATCGGGGCGACAAACGCTGTCCGCGGCAAAGGCAAATTGCAGTTCGAACCCAAGCTTGTCGATATTTTCGGAACGATAGCGGCTGACGGCCAGTTGGAGCCGGCGTTCAGGGCACTTGCGCTGACATTGCCGCTCGAAGGCGACATTGCCCGCGATATCGGCCGCAATGTTGATCCAGAGGCGATTCTTACGGCGCGCAATCGCATGATCTTTGAGATTGCGAGAGCCAATCTCCCCAAACTTGAAAATGCCTTGGCCTCAATAGAAACGGACGGAACCTTTAGCCCAGACGCGGCTTCGGCCGGCAAGCGGGCATTGAAGAATGTGTTGCTGGACTACTTGTCGGTTCTCTCAGGGGATCCGTTTGCGGCCCACGAAGCGTACAATTGTGCAAGCAACATGACAGACCGCTTTGCGGCGCTCGGCATCTTGTCGATGCGCTTCCCGGAAACGCCAGAGGCAGTTGCTGCACTGGGATCTTTTGAAAACCGGTATCACAGCGATGGACTTGTGATGGACAAATGGTTCGCGGCGCAGGCGATGATCCCCGGTGAGAAGACGTTGAACCGCGTCATTGCGCTCACCAAGCACAGCACTTTTTCGTTCGACAACCCGAACAGGATGCGCTCGCTGATCGGAACGTTCGCCACATCCAACCCGACCGGGTTCAACCGTATCGACGGGGCCGGATACAGGTTTTTCGCGGACTTCATCATCGGGGTCGACAAGGCGAATCCGCAAACTGCTGCCCGGATTTTGACGGCCATGCGGTCTTGGCGATCGCTGGAGCCCATCCGGAAAGAAAAAGCGCGCGAGGCGCTCGCTTCAATTGCCGCTGAGTCAACTTTGTCTGCAGATGTGCGCGATATCGTCGATCGGACTCTCGTCTGACACGCCTGTGTCAGATTGAGTAAAATGAATTGAATCCAGATGCAGATTTTTCTGCCTTGAGGGCTAGACAAGCCGAATCAGCAGTGATTCATTGACTGCGATTCGGATGTGCGGTGTGCCGGGTCGGTCATCAGTAAAATCAATGCTCGGGGGAGCCAACCATGGCTAAAGCGGACGCGCGTAGCGCGCCGGCTGGGAAGCTGTTTGCGCAAAAAAAGCGCATTGCGCAGCTTCAACGTGACGGCTTGATCGGCCCTGCGCGCATGTTGGCGGAGCCAGCCTATCAAAAGTTTCTCGCTGCCGAACCTTTCCTCCGCCGCGCCATTCCTATCCTGACCATCATTTTTCTGATTATCGTCGCCGCTGTTCGCTTTGTCACATTGACCAATGAACGCGACGAGTTGGTCGTCCAAGCCAGATCCAATACAGGTTTGATAGCGGCATTGCTTGAGGCACAGGCGAAGGCTTTGCCAACGCCCGGTGACCGGAGCGAGTTGCTGCAAATTGATGATTTCGGTTCTGATGCGAGTGCTTATTCGACTCTTTTGCTGATTGGCAAAGACCACCGTGTCGTTTCGGCCCATGGCATTGAGACTTCGCTCATTGGTGCGCAGCTTGATGAAATCATGACAGACGGTCAGCCATTGCTGTTATTCGGCAAACGGGCTGGCGTCATGAGCGTTTCCATCTCCGGCAGTGAATATGTCGCCGCGGCCCGCGCCATCGGGAAAGACGGAGAGTTGGTTGCCGTCATACAAAGCATGGATGGCATTCTGGCAGACTGGAACAAATCTGCGTCGATGAATGTCACGCTTTTTGTCATCACTTCCGGCTTGCTGCTGGTCATTCTCTTCGCTTATTTCACGCAGGTTTCACGTGCGAGAAATGCCGACCGGATCTACAGCGACACACATTCGCGCATCGACCTTGCGCTGTCTCGCGGGCGCTGTGGCTTGTGGGACTGGGACATGGCGCGAGGCCGCCTTTATTGGTCGCGATCCATGTATGAGTTGCTTGGATATGAACCGCGGGACGCCATCCTGTCCTTCGGCGAAGTGTCGGAAATCATGCATCCGGAAGATGGCGATCTCTATGCTTTGGCGAATAGAATTACGTCACGGGAAATCTCGCAAGTCGACACAATGTTCCGCATGCGTCACGCCAACGGCAGCTGGGTGTTCCTTCGGGCACGCGCTGAAATCATCGACCCATCCAAGGACGATATCCACCTCATCGGCATTGCAGTCGACATCACGGAACAACAGGCAATGGCGCAGAACATGGAAGACGCCGACCGGCGGCTGCGCGACGCCATCGAGTGCATTTCCGAGAGCTTTGCGCTTTGGGACAAGTCGGGCAAGTTGCTTGTCTGCAATACAAAATTCCAGGAAATCACCGGCATCTCGGAAGCCTTCCTGAAGACCAATCCCTCCCAATTGGAAATTGACCGGGTTCGCCCATTCGTCACACAGAAGCGGATGGCGAGCGAGAATGGGCCGGATGGCGCCCAGACATTTGAACGCCTTCTGGTAGACGGCCGCTGGCTGCAGGTTAACGAGCGCAAGATGAAGGACGGCGGCCTGGTTTCCGTCGGCACCGACATCACTCCGATCAAGCAGCATCAGGAGCGCCTGACCGACAGCGAACGCCGCCTGATGGCGACGATCCACGATCTCAGTCTTGCCCGCAAAGCAGAATCCGAACGTGCACATGAAGCCTTGGAGCTCAACGAAAAATACTCTGCAGAAAAGGAACGGGCGGAAGCTGCAAACCTGGCCAAATCCGAATTCCTTGCCAATATGAGCCATGAATTGCGGACTCCATTGAACGCAATCATCGGCTTCTCGGACATCATGAAGTCGGGCATGTTTGGCGCAATTGGCGACGCGCGCTATGCTGAATATGTCAAGGACATCCACCAGAGCGGCAATTATCTGCTCGGCGTTATCAATGACATCCTCGACATGTCCAAGATTGAGGCCGGCCGCTTCTCCCTCGACCTTGAACCGGTGGATCTCTGCCCCTTGATCACCGAAGCTGTGCGGGTCGTTGCTGTCAGTGCGCTAGACAAGAAGATTGACCTGGTTACCCAGATCAACGATTGCATGGCGGTCAACGCCGACCGGCGCGCCATCAAGCAAATCCTGCTGAACCTGTTGTCAAACGCCGTGAAATTCACCGGTGAAAAAGGTCGCATCACGGTGCGCGCACGCAAGGCAGGCGGCGCTTTGGCTTTGACGATTGAGGACACCGGCTGCGGCATTCCGCGAAAGGCGCTTCGCAAACTCGGTCAGCCGTTCGAACAAGTTCAGAACCAGATGACCAAGAGCCACACAGGCTCAGGTCTTGGCCTTGCGATTTCACGCTCACTGACCGAATTGCATGGCGGAGCACTGAAGATCAGGTCGCGCGAGGGCGTAGGCACCATCGTGTCAGTACGCATTCCGATGACCGATATGGATTTGGCGGCCTGATTATCAAGTCGGCCCGGAGTTTACTGCCCTGAAAACTAAACCCCGGAGATTGCTCTCCGGGGTCTTTTTCAGATCAGTTGTTGCCGTCAGGGCCGTTCATGCCCCACTTGTGATGTTTGCCGCCCTTGCGCGGCATCTCGTCCTTGACGAGCTTGCCGTCATCGTTGCGATCCATCAGGGCATAAACTTCCTTCTGGCCGTTTTCGATTTCGGCAAGTGTAACTGAACCGTCCTTGTCCGAGTCAAAACGGTCAATCATCCGCTTTGCAACGCGTTCCGCACGCATTTTTTCAATGGCCGCCGCCATTTCTTCGACGGTGACTTTGCCGTCCTTGTTCACATCGGCAAGGATGAAACGATCGCCAGCGGCCTTCTTGAACTCATCGAACGTGATCTCACCGTTCTTGTCGGCATCCGCAAGTTCAATTGCGCCCATGCCGCCTTCTGCTCCGCCCATCATGCCAAACTGGCCGCCGCCATGGCGCTTGTCAGCCATGGCTGTGCCGGTCACAGCCGCTGAGAGGGCGAGGAATGCGAGTGCCATTCCGGTTGTCTTTTTCATGTCTGTCTTCCTTTGCATCGACACCCCCGATGCGGGTTCACAAGTGGCGCGGCCCATCACGCTTTCTTGTGCGTTCCACGAAAGAGCAGGTTGAATATCGTTCTCACCTGCTCCGCCGTGTTCTTGACATGCGCCGCAAACGTCGCCCCATCGGGCAAATCCGCTGCGCGGCACATGATTTCCAAAAGTGTATCATTCAGCTCATCCTCACCCAGATCATTGTTCAGACAAAGGCGGAGAATTTGTGTCTGCGCGGAAAAGAAGCGATGCGCCGTGACAAGAAGATCGCGTTGCTCGCGTGAAAGGCGCGGGTCATTCAAATGTGCCAAAACAGTTTCCGTCGAGGTGGATCGCCCACCCTCAAAACGTCTGGTCATCGCCGCTGACTGGGCGATGAATTCAAGATCGATCAAGCCTCCCGGCATCAGCTTGAAATCATATGGACCCTTTGGCGATTTCTCCTGTTCGATCAAAGCGCGCATTTCTGCGACGTCCTTGTCGACCTTACGCAAATCACGCGAAGCGGACAGCACCGTTTCAAGCGCCATATCGACGCGGGCCGTAACATCAGGATCACCGGCGACAGCCCGGCCGCGGGTCATGGCCATATGCTCCCAGGTCCAGGCTTCCTCGGCCTGGTATTTCTCAAATGCCGCAAGCCTTGTCGCGACAGGTCCCTTGTTGCCGGATGGACGAAGACGGAGGTCGAGTTCGTACAGCACGCCTTCGGCGGTCGGCGCGGACACAGCCGCAATTAGACGCTGGGTCAAGCGGCTGTAGTATTGAGAAGGATGCAGTGGCTTCTCGCCATCGGACTCGACTGCGTCTTCCGGGTGGTCATAAAGCAGAATAAGGTCAATGTCCGATCCGGCTGTGAGTTCTCGGCTGCCGAGTTTGCCTAGGCCGAGTAGCGCCACTTCGCCGCCCTCGATAGAGCCGTGGCGTCGAGCGAATTCCAACTTCACGAGATCAAAAGTCCACGCCAACAAAAGGTCGGCAAGATTGGAAAGCGCATGACCGGCCGATACCGGCGGCAAAGCGCCTGTCAGCATACGCACGCCAATCAGGAACTTTTGCTCGGATCCGAATATCCGCAGCCGGTCCAATTTCTCTTCATAGCCGAACTGACCGTCCATGAATGCTTCCAGGCGGTCGGCAAGATAGTCCAGTGTCGGGATATCGCGATAAATTGCGGGGTCAAGCAACCCGTCAAACACATGCGGCTTGCGGGTGATGATGTCAGAAAGGCGAGGAGCGGCGCCCATGATGCGCACCAGCAATTCGAGCAGCGCGGGATTGGTGTTCAAGAGTGAGAACAGCTGAATTCCGGACGGCAGCCCCTGCAGGAAACCGTCGAAATGCAGCAATGTGTCATCCGGGCTTTTGGTGGAGCCAAAAGCGCGCAACAGAGACGGCGTGAGCTCCGTCAGCCTTTCCCGCGCTTCCGCTGACTGGGTCGCCTTGTAGCGTCCGAAATGCCAGGTGCGAATAATGCGGCACATGTCGCTTGGCCGGGTGAACCCGAGTGACGTCAGTGTTTCGATGGTGCCCGGATCGTCATTGTCGCCGGTGAAAACGAGATTGCCCAATCCGGTCGAAAGCTCGGGTGCAGCTTCAAACAGCGCGGCATAGTGCTTTTCAACGGTCAGAAGCGCTGAGCGAAGACGTTCCGAAAACGCCGCCGTGGTTTTGAATCCGGCCATCCGGGCAATGCGGAGCAGGTCTTCGTCAGTATCCGGCAGCGAATGAGTCTGCTCGTCGGCAACCATCTGAATGCGGTGTTCAACATCGCGCAAGAACCAGTATTCGCGCGTCAAGGCTTTAGCAGCCGCATTCTCGATCCAACCTTTTTCCACCAGCTTCCAAAGCATCGGAACGGTTTCGCGTCCGCGCAATTCAGGCTCGCGGCCACCGGCAATGAGCTGCTGTGTCTGGACGAAAAACTCGATTTCGCGAATGCCGCCGCGGCCGAGTTTCACGTTGTGGCCAAGCACCGCCACTTCACCATGCCCCTTGTGGGCATGGATTTGCCGTTTGATGGAGTGAACATCCGCGATGGCCGCATAGTCGAGGTATTTGCGCCAAATGAACGGCGATAGCTCTTTGAGGAATTCTTTGCCCGCTTCAATATCGCCCGCAATCGGCAACGCCTTGATCAGTGCCGCGCGCTCCCAGTTCTGGCCCCTGCCCTCGTAATAATGCATCGCCGCATCCCGCGGGATGGCGAGCGGCGTGGAGCCAGGATCGGGGCGAAGACGCAAGTCCGTACGGAATACATAGCCGTCCGCAGTGCGGTCCTGCATGATCCGGACCAGACGCCTGGTCAGGCGCGAAAACGTCTCCACACCGTCATGGATGTCGGCAAGAACGCCCGCCCAGGGGTCGAACAGCACAATCATGTCAATGTCAGAAGAGTAGTTCAGCTCATTTGCGCCGAGTTTCCCCATGCCGAGGAAGATCCAGCCTGACCCAATTTCCGGCGCAGCCGCACTCTTGATTGTCAGTTTTCCTGCCCTTGCGGCGTCTCGCAATAGGAACCGGACCGTGGCCTGCGTTGCGGCAATGGCAAGACGGGAGACACGGGAGGTGGTCTTCTCACCGCCGTAGACACCGGCCAAATCCGACAGCGCGATCAGGAAATGCGCCTCCGCCTTTGCCAGCCGGAGCGCCGTCATCAGTTCGCCCTCATGGTCTATGGTCAGACCGAGTTGCGGTAAGGATTCGATTATTGTTTCAATTCTGTCATCAGCAGATTGGTCAAAAAGACTGTCAAGGATTTCAGGACGCAGCAGTGCGATGTCGCGGAGAAACGGAGAGAGGTCAAAAACAGCGCCAAGGAATGACGCCAGAGGTGACGTAGCTTTCGCCAGCGTACTCAGCCGGTCAAATCCGACTTCCTTTGCTGCGCTCGCCAGATCTGTCAGGTGGCGCTTCGCGAGTTCGGCATTGAGAGACAACAAAGCCTGCGGCTCCTCACCAAACCAAACGCGTTTTGGGTCAGCAGGAATTTCGGCATGCGGCATGGTCAGTGTCCGGAGTCTGAGAATATCAGTGACACTTTAAGCCCTTGCCCGTCGCTGCCAAGGCGCATTTCACCCTTGTGCAGTTTCATCACCGCCTTTGCGAGTGAGAGTCCAAGACCAGAACCTGGTGCGCTGCGACTTTTTTCCAAACGGACAAACCGCTCTGTTGCCCGGTCGCGATCTGGCTCCGGAATTCCGGGGCCGTTGTCGGATATCGAAACCATCGGTGATCTGCCCGACAACATCACCGAGACCTTTATTTCAGGTTTCTCGACACCAGCCGCATATTTGATGGCATTGTCGATGATGTTGGAGAGCGTCTGACTGAGCAATTCGCGGTTGCCTTGAATGAAGAGCGGTCCTTTTGTTTCAAACGTCAGGCTCGCTCCCGCTTCGTCTGCAAGCGGCTCATACAACTCGACGACATCCCCGGCCATCTCGGACAAATCAAGCTTTTCCAGCCGCTCGCTCGAATAGCCTGCCTCCAGACGCGAAATCATCAAGATGGCGTTGAAGGTGCGGATCAATTGGTCCGACTGGCCGATCATGTCGGTCAGCGCTTCTTTGTAGTTTGCGGTCGACTGGCGTGACGCCAATGCAGCCTCGGCGCGGTTTCGAAGGCGCGTCAGCGGCGTTTTCAGATCATGTGCGATGTTGTCCGAGACCTGCTTCAGCCCTTCATTCAAGTCCGAGATTTTGCCGAGCATCTGGTTGAGGTTTTCCGACAGCCGGTCGAATTCGTCGCCCGAACCGGTCACGGGCAAACGGCCCGAAAGGTCACCAGACATGATGCGTTGGCTGGCGACGGAAACACCATCGATCCGTTTGAGCGCATGACGGCCAACGAAATACCAAATCAGCAGCGCGCCAAGACCCATCATGGTCAGCGCCAATGTCAGCGACCGCTGGACAATCTGGCGGAACCGCTCCGGCTCGCCAAGGTCACGTCCGACCAGGATGCGCATTTCATTCGGCAGCACAAAAACATGCGCCAGCGCATGATGCGCCGGTTCAACGGATTCACCGGAAAAGCGCAAATATTCGAATGGCTCGCGGGTCCAGCCTTCCTTGCGCAGTATTTTCGCGTCGATATCAGCAACATTTCCGGCAAGAACAACGCCAGCCTTGTCCGAAATCAGATAAAGGTTTGCGCCGGGCACCCTTGAGCGGCGGTCGATGGCGCGGACCAGACCAGACAGGCCGGTGCGGGAATAGACCTGCGCCAAGTCCTGAACTTCTTCAGTGACGGCCGTTTCCGTTTGGGTGCGCAGGATTTTTGCTGCCTGCGCTGTCATGTAAAAAACCAGCGCCAGTGCGCAGACCGTAAAGAGAACCAGATAAAGCGCTGACAGGCGGGCAGCCGTCGTGGAAATGATCGCGCGGAAGCGGCCCATCAGTTCTTGCCCGGAACCTTGAGCATGTAGCCAGCGCCACGAACGGTGTGCAGCAGCGGCACGCCAAAGCCCTTCTCGATCTTTGCGCGCAGGCGCGACACATGCACATCAATCACATTGGTCTGCGGGTCGAAATGATACTCCCAGACATTCTCCAGAAGCATGGTGCGTGTCACCACCTGCCCGGCATGACGCATCAGATACTCAAGTAGCCGGAATTCGCGAGGCTGCAGGACGATTTCCTGGCCGCCGCGTTTGGCCATGTGAGACAAGCGGTCAAGCTCCAGATCACCCACACGGTATATGGTTTCAACATCAGCTGAGCCGTTGCGCCGCTGGAGGACTTCCACACGCGCCAAAAGCTCCGAGAAAGCATAGGGCTTGGTCAGATAATCATCGCCTCCTGCCCGCAGCCCCGTCACACGGTCATCCACTTCGCCAAGTGCCGAAAGTATGAGAACAGGCGTGCGGTGGCCTTTGGCGCGCAAGCCGGCAACCACTGACAGACCGTCACGGCGCGGCAGCATGCGATCGACAACAAGCACATCATAGGTGCCGGTGTCCGCCAGGGTAAAACCTGTTTCGCCATCGGCTGCGATGTCCGCGGAATGGCCAGCCTCGCCGAGCGCCTTTTCGAGGTACTGAGCCGAGTCGCGGTCGTCTTCAATCACGAGAATCTTCATGACGGCACTATAGGAGAATTTTGCGCGTTAGTGCGAGAGGCGGCAGCGGGCGTATGGGCACCCGCTGCCAGTTTTTGCCGTCGGCCGAGGGGGTGGTTGGCGGCCTCGGGCAATTTCATCAACCCTTGGCTACCGGCAGCGCGACAAAGCGCGAACCGTTTTCGCCGTCGATCCGCAACAGCACCGACTTGCGGCCCATGGCGGCAGCTGCGTCCACAGCTTTGGCAATGTCGCCGGCCGAGGTCACTTCCGTGTCGTTGACCGCTGCAATGATGTCACCTGCCGAAACACCGCGCTCTGAAGCGGCGCTGTCCGGATCCACATCGGTCACCACAACACCGGCGCCGTTTTCATTGGGCGTCACTTTCAGGCCAAAACCAGTCAGATCCTGTGGGAGGTCTGTCGCCGGGCCTTTTTTGTCCGGTGTCGCTGCCACAGTGTCTGCAAGCTTTTCGATGGTCACCGATACGGTCTTTTCCGCACCATTGCGCCAGACAACCACATCCGTGGCTGCACCTGGCTGAATGGCGGCAACCTTGCGGGCCAGATCCTTCGGATCTTCAACCAAATTGCCGCCGACCGTCATGACCACGTCGCCGACTTCAAGGCCCGCCTTCTTTGCCGGGCTGTTGTCCTGCACGTCATTGACCATAGCACCCTTGGCTACCTTCAGCCCAAGCGAGTCTGCGATCTCTTCACTGACAGGCTGGATCTGCACGCCAAGCCAACCGCGCTTGATCGAACCGTCTTTCATCAGATCGCCAACAACCTGTTTGGCCGTTGAAGCCGGTATCGCGAACGCAATGCCAACGTTTCCGCCGGACGGCGAGAAAATCGCCGTGTTCACGCCGACCACTTCGCCGCTCAGGTTGAAGGTCGGCCCGCCGGAATTGCCGCGATTGACGGCAGCATCAATCTGCATGAAATCGTCGTATGGACCTGCGCCGATATCGCGGCCAAGTGCCGAAACAATGCCTGCTGTCACGGTGCCGCCGAGACCGAACGGGTTGCCGACGGCAACGACCCAATCTCCAACGCGGGCACCCTTGTCTTCAGCGAACGCAACATAAGTGAACTTGCGGCTTGGCTCGACCTTCAGCACTGCAAGGTCTGTCTTCTTGTCCTTGCCAACCAGCTTGGCGTCCAACTCGGTGCCGTCGTTCATGACGACAAGGAAATCAGCGCCATTTTCAACGACATGATTGTTGGTAACGACATAGCCGTCTTCCGAAATAAAGAAGCCGGACCCCTGCGATTGCGGTCGTGCGCGACGTTCGGCGCGCGGGCCGCCTTCACGCCTGTCGCCGTTTGGTCCGCCAAATTCACGGAAGAAGCGTTTGAGAGGATGGCCATCCGGCAGTTGCTCAAAATCCCTGCCGCCAAAACCAAACTCCTGCGTGTCGCCATCATCGGCAACCGGCTGAAGATTGCCCTTGACGCGGACACTGACGACTGCCGGCGAAACCTTTTCAACAACATCAGCAAATCCGGGCTGTGCCGGGGCTTCAATGCGGACAGCCTCGGCAAGTGCGGCCGATGGGAATCCGTTGCCGGTCAGGCCGAGTGTGGTCACAAATGCTGCACCTGCGAGAAGCGCAACGGCTGCCTTGCTGCGAAAACTCAACGAACTGGAGGTCATGTTTTCTTATCCTTGTTGGTTTGGAGCTGGTCGCCGCTCCATGAGACAAAGATAGGAATGTCCGGATTACAGGATGGTTTCCTGCAGATGAAATCTTTGTAATGTTTGCCCGAAAGTTGCCGTCATTCCCCTTGAACGATTTTGGCAAGACGCTCTTTTTCTGAATCGGTCAATTCAGGCAAGGCTTTGGTAAGTCTGGTTTTTCTGTTGCCAAAAAACAGCGCCGCGCCACCTAAAAGCAAAAACGCGGCCGGCAAGGCCCAAAGGAGATATGTCTTCAGGCCAACGCGCGGCTTGAGCAGAACAAACTCACCATATCGCGCGACCAGATACTCGAAAACCTGTTCATCACTGTCACCTGCCACCAGCCGTTCACGGACGAGCACGCGCAGATCCTTCGCCAGTTCGGCATCTGAATCATCAATCGACTGATTTTGGCAAACAAGGCAACGAAGCTCTGCAGAGATGGAGCGCGCACGCGATTCCAGGACAGGGTCTTTCAGTGCCTCGTCCGGATTCCAGGCAAATGCCGGATTTGAAATCGCCAAAAGCCCCAGCAGCAAGCCGAATATCGGAGCGAAAATGAACCTGTTCATGCAGAGGCCAATTCAGATGATTGGCGCCGGGCCGCCTTTGGCGCGCCGACTCGCAGGCGCCTGTCCGTCAGCGACGTAATCGCGCCGACAACCATGAACACGGCTCCGAACCAGATCAGCGTCACCAGGGGCTTCCACCAGATACGCACAACGGTTGAGCCGTCATTGGACTTGTCGCCGAGCGACACATAGACTTGGCTCATCCAGTGCGTATCAATTCCGGCCTCAGTGGTCGGCATGCCACGCGCAACATACTGCCGCTTAGACGAAACCAGCGTTGAAACCGGATGGCCATCCTTGTCAGCGAGCTGGAATGTCCCGCGCTCTTCCGTGAAGTTCGGTCCGGTGAAAGGTTTCAATCCATCAAAGGCCAGTTGGTACCCGGCAACATCCACTTTGTCGCCAGGTTTCATCGTCAGGACTGTCTCAGTGCCGAAGACGGTAACCGCAATAATCCCCATCGCCGTGATTCCCATGCCGAAATGGCCGAAAAAGGTGCCAAATACGGAGCGCGGCAAACCGGCAAGTCTTGCGAAAGCTACGGAAAATGCGTTCTTCCCAAAGCCTGCCTTGCCGAGCAAATCGACAAAACTTCCAGCTATGACCCAAACTGCCAATCCGATGCCGATGGCGGCGAGCACTGGCGCGCCTGTCGAAACATAGATCATTGCCAGCGCTGCTATCAGCGCCAGGCCAAATGCCCACATCAACCGCTGTCCGGCAGCGTAGAGATCGCCCCGCTTCCAGGCCAGAAGAGGCCCGAAAGGTATGGCCATGAGAAGCGGGATCATCAAAGGGCCGAATGTGAGGTTGAAAAATGGCGCGCCGACGGAAATCTTCTGACCGGTCAAGGCCTCCAGCAAAAGCGGATAGAGCGTGCCGATCAAAACCGTCGCGGCTGAAGTTGTCAGGAAAAGGTTGTTGTAAACCAACGCGCCTTCACGCGAGATCGGGTGGAAAAGACCGCCGGTTTCGATCTGGCCTGCGCGCAATGCGAACAATGTGAACGCGCCGCCGACGAACAAGCAAAGAATGACAAGAATAAACAGCCCGCGGCTTGGATCCGAGGCGAACGAATGAACCGATGTCAACACACCGGAGCGCACGAGGAACGTGCCAAGCAGCGAAAAGGAGAAGGTGATGATCGCCAGCATCACCGTCCAGATTTTCAGGGCACCGCGTTTTTCCATCACAACTGCGGAATGGAGCAGTGCCGTACCGGTCAGCCACGGCATGAACGATGCGTTCTCGACCGGATCCCAGAACCACCAACCACCCCAGCCAAGCTCATAATAAGCCCAATAGGAACCCATGGCGATGCCGGCGGTCAAAAACATCCAGGCGGCGAGCGTCCACGGACGCACCCAGCGCGCCCAGGCAGCGTCAATGCGTCCGTCGATCAATGCAGCCATCGCAAACGAAAATGCGACCGAAAAGCCAACGTAGCCGAGGTAGAGCAGCGGCGGATGGATTGCCAAACCGAAGTCCTGCAAAACCGGATTGAGATCACGCCCTTCCATCGGCGCATCGGGCAAACGGGCGAACGGATTTGACGTCGCCAAAATGAACAACAGAAAGGCACTGGCAATCATGCCCTGAACTGCGAGCACATTGGATTTGAGCCGTGCAGGCAAATTGGCGCCGAACATGACCACGAATGCGCTGAACAGCGTCAGGATGAACGCCCAGAGCAACATCGAGCCTTCATGGTTTCCCCAAACGCCCGAAATCTTGAACAGCATCGGAATCTTGGTGTGCGAATTCTCAAAAACATTGATGACCGAGAAATCGGAGCCCAGATGCGCATTCATCAATGCGCCGAATGAAATTGTGACTGCGGCGAAGGTTGCCAGCGTCACATTGCCTGTCACTTGGAAAAGCCTTTGATCCGCGCCGCGCGCGGCTACAAATCCTGTCGCCACCTGGACGATCGACAGCGCCAATGCAAGCACAAGCGCAAAGTGGCCAAATTCAACTGTCACGCTCAGCCTCCTAATCAGCAGGGCTTACTTGCCCTGCCATACGCCTTTTTCTTTCAGGCTGTCCGCGACTTCCTTCGGCATGTAGTTCTCATCATGCTTTGCCAACACGGTGTCAGCAACGAAAGAACCACCCGGAGTCATGGCCCCCTCGGCAACCACGCCTTGCTCCTCACGGAAAAGATCCGGCAAGATGCCGGTGTAGGATACTTTGACAGTCTTGATTGTGTCCGTCACGACAAAAGTTACATCGGTTCCCTGCCCGCGAACAACGGAGCCTTTTTCCACCAGTCCGCCTAGCCGCAACCGCGTCCCGGCAGCGATGGGCTGATCGACAAGATCTGAGGGCGTACGAAAGAATACGATTTCCTGGCGGAGCGCAAACAGGACAAGCCCGGCGGCGGCGGCAAGAATTGCCAATCCGCTGCCGATCACTGCGAGACGTTTTTGTTTTCTGGTCATGGTGCTTCCAATCCCATTTCTGCTGCGAGCGCTTTGACTTCGGACAATGCCGCTTCGTTTCCTGCCAACCCTGTGCGGGCCCGCGCCAGCGCTGCCTTTGCATCGTCAGGCTTCTTCAACATCGTGTAGGAACGAATTAGCCGAAGCCAGCCTTCCTTGTCCGCCGGATTGTCTTTCAGTTTTGCATCCAGATTGGCAACCATGCCCTCGATCATCGCCGTGCGGTCTGCATCTGACATGCCAGCTGCATTCTCGACATCGGCCTGAGATGGTCCGGGCTGGCCAGCAGGCGCTTTGATGGTTTCGTCCAATTGAGCGACAGATTCTTCGACAATGCCGCGCCATGGCGCATCTTGCGGCGCGGTAGCAAGTATTTCTTCAAACGCGGATTTTGCTTCCTGAAATTTGCCCTTCTGGGCCAGTTCGGTTGCCAGATAGATCTTCGGCTGCGGATCATTGGGCGCCAGATCGCTGGCCCGCTTGAATGCCGCCAATGCATCCGGTCCGATGACACCGCCATTCAGACCGGCAAGCGCCTCGCCCAAACCAATTTCGCTTCTGACAGAAGGTCCCAGTATTTGCCCGGATTTCTGGAAAGCCTCGGCAGCCTTGTCGAACTGGCCAACGCGCAGATATACCGGCGCGATAACTTCCCAGCCTTTGCCATCCTGCGGATTTGCCGCAAGATGCTGCTCCGTTTTTGCAATGAGGACCTGGATCGAGGACTGTCCCGATACTTGTTCAAGGCGTGCGCCAAACGGCTGATCCGGCATTTGCGGAGAACCGGAAAAACTGTAGCCGGTCCACGCGGCCACCGGGATGGCCAAAGCCGAGGCCACCGCGACGAGGCGCAGGCCTTTTGAGGATTTCGTGCTTGGGCTTTCTGCATGCATCGATCCCAGCTTCAAAATGCGGCGCGACACTTCCACGCGTGCCGCTTCCGCATCCTGCTTGCTGATGAGGCCACGGGTTTCATCGTCGTCAATTTCCCTGAGTTGGTCTTTGTAGACCTCAAGGTCATTCGCATCTGATGGCAAAACGCTGCCGGCGGCATTCGCTTGGCTTCGCATAAACGGCAGCAAGACCGCAAAGACGGCGACAAATGTGAGAAGTGCGCAGAGGGTCCAGAAAATCATGTGGGCTAGATAGTGGCTTTCAGGTCAAGCAGCAATGCGCTGGACAGATCAATCCGGCAGTCAATTGGTCGCGGTCATTCCAGCAGGGTCCAGGTTCCGTCGCCGTTTCGGCAAGCGGTGCCACGGGCATTGGTCACCGTCGAGGAAAGGGTGAGTTCATGGCTGTACTGGCGGCAATCCTGGGATCCGACACGATAAGGCTGGGCCGCGACAACTTTGCCGCTGGCCGTACCGGATTTGCCTGTCCATGCAACCAATTCGCCGCCCCTGCTGTATTCCAGCGCCTTGTATTCTGCCTCAAATGCGGCCGTTCGGTCAGCGCGGTCGAGGGCGCTGCCAAATGTCCCACCAATCAGGCCACCGCCGGTAATGCCAAGATTCGCCCCGGGTTTCGGTTTCGGCGATACGCCTGAACCCAACCCGGTTGTCTGGCAGCCTGCCAAAATGAGGGAAAAAAGAACTAGTGATAATTTGGCTTTCATGCGCGTCCCGGCAATTCTGAATTTCACTGATTTCGTCTTTTCTGAAGGCGGAGCATTTTCGATATCAATACAAGGCGTTTTGCCTGCCATCAAATCGCTCTCGGCAATTTCATGGTTACATCCAAACCGCCGAGATCGCTGCGGCCAAGTTTCAAGTCGCCGCCATACTCGCGAACGGTATCTGACACAATGGACAGTCCAAGCCCTGTCCCCGGCATGGTTTCGTCCAGTCGGCGTCCCCGCTTCAGTGCCTCTGCCATCTGGTTATTGTCCAACCCCGGGCCATCATCGGCTATGGAAACGGAAAACGTCGAGCCCGCCAATTCCACGGAAACCCGGACTCGTTTCTTTCCCCACTTCGCGGCATTTTCGAGAAGATTGCCGAGAATTTCCTCGAAATCCTCTGATTCTCCGGCAAAAATGACCTCGCCCGCGTGACCTTGAAGAGAAAAAGCCTTGTCCGGGTTGAGCTTGCGCATCACCCGCATCATGCGTTCAATCACCGGCAGGATCGGCGCGCGAAACACCACGCTATCGCGTTGTGCGGCGACGCGGGCACGCTGCAAATAGTGCTGTATCTGCGTTTGCATGGCCTCGGCCTGTTCTCCAACCAGTTTTCCCTGCCGCCCGCCAAGCTCCCGGCCTTCATTGATAATCACGGAAAGCGGTGTCTTGAGCGAATGCGCAAGGTTGCCAACCTGGGTCCGGGAACGTTCTACAATCCGGCGGTTGTTATCGATCAGCGCGTTCATCTCGTTGGCCAATGGCTCGATTTCCTGCGGAAAACCGCCGTCCAACCGATGAGCAGTGCCTTTGCGCACTGCCGCCAGGGCCTCCTTCGCCCGCTTCAACGGACGAAGGCCGGCCAGAATGGCAAGTGCGTTGACCGCAATGGACCCAAGTCCGAAAAGACTCAGATAGAGATACAGCGACTTTGAGAATTCATTGATTTCGGCCTCAAATTCATTGTGATTACCCATCACGCGAAAGCGAGCCACCTGATCTTCCGTGCCGAGCGACACTTCTGTCTCGTAGACATCCAGTGTCTCGCCATCCAATCCGTCTGCCAGATAATTGCGCCGGAAGTCTGCCGTAAAAGGCACGGTGGACGGGTCTGGCGAAGCAACGGTCGCGCTGTCGAGCGACAGCGACTTCAATCCGCCCGTCACCTTGGATGTCACCGGTTCCACGGACCAATACCAGCCGGAATTTGGTTGCTGGTAGCGAATGTCGCCAAGATCCGGCGCGCCTGTCAATTTACCAGTATCGTCGATGTCAGATGCAGCAATGAGATTGAAAAGCTGCGCCGACAATATGTTCGCAAAACTCTTCTCCGCCGCGCTGCGGTAGAGCGCAGTGATTACACTGGCGATGGCAACCAGCGAGATCGCGGCCCATACTGTCGAAAAGAAAATCGCGCGCAGCGCCAGCGAGTTCGGCAACAGGCGGCCCAGCATCATTCAGACCAGTGTGCTGGCATGCGCGAAGACGCATTCAAGCCGGCGCGCTCCCCGGCTCGGACATCCGGTAACCCATGCCGCGGATGGTCTCGATCATGTCGACGCCCATTTTCTTGCGAAGACGTCCGACGAACACTTCAATCGTATTTGAGTCGCGGTCAAAGTCCTGATCGTACAAATGCTCGACCAGTTCTGTGCGCGAGACAACCTCGCCCTTGTGATGCATCAGGTAAGCCAACAGCCGGAATTCAAGCGATGTCAACTTGAGTTGCGTGCCGTTCATTGTCGCTTTGGAAACACGAGTGTCCAGCCTAAGATCGCCGCAGAGGATCTCTGAAGACGCATGGCCTGCGGCGCGGCGAATCAAGGCGCGGACACGCGCGAGGACCTCTTCGACATGAAACGGCTTGGTCACATAGTCATCCGCGCCTGCATCGATACCGGCGACCTTGTCGCTCCAGCGGTCTCGGGCTGTCAGCATCAAAACCGGCATCTTTCGACCATCCGTGCGCCAACGCTCCAAGACAGACAGACCATCCATTTGTGGCAAGCCAATGTCGAGGACGACCGCATCATACGGCTCGGTATCGCCGAGGAAATGTCCCTCTTCGCCGTCGAACGCCTTGTCGACCACATAGCCTTGGCCTTCCAGCGCCTGACAAAGCTGCCGGTTCAGTTCCTTGTCATCCTCGACGACCAGAAGCCTCATCCCTATCCCCTGTGCAAATGCCGAACTTTTGGCCAGACTACAGCCGTGGCGGTGAGAAGCAAACCTTCAAAATCAGTTGGAACACTTACTGCGGAACCGTGACTTCCACGCGCTTCGGGCGCTCGCCATCCTTGCCAGGCACAACGATCACCAGGCGGCACACCGGTGCACCGCCATCCGTATCCGGCTTCGCCTTGGCCAAAGTGCCGCCCAGTTCCGCCGCCTTGTCCTGTCCGATTGCAAAGCAGTCCGCTTCAACACTCAGCACCAGCGGGGTGGCGTCAATGACCGGCTTGCCTGTCACAAACGGCGCGGCAAAGGCCGCCGAAGCGCTTATGAGGCCGAAGGCGAAGGTCAGGGAAAGGATCAATTGCTTGTTCATGATGCCTGTTTATTCCAGTCCTGCTGAACGGCAAATGAACAATCGACGGCTTCAGCGGATTTTCTGCACCGCAGTGACCCGTCCGAAGATGGAAGCCAGTCCCATCAATGCAGTAATAGCCTGAATGATGGTGTCGGCCAATGCACCATTGTCGACCATGCCGGAAGTGAGCCCGAACAGGCTGCCAACCGACATCAGGATGGTCACAATGGAGGCCCAGATTGTTTTTGAAAGATACCAGGGTTTTCCCAAGGTCATGACATTTCCTTTCCCGTGTTCAATTTTCAATCGAAACGTTGATGATCGCCGGAATGCCCGGTCGACCGTCCGCGCCGATCTGTGAAACCTCGATGATGACGGATGATGCTCCCGTGCCGAAGTCGCTGAGCATTTCGGCGGCGGGATAGGTCCATCCCGTGGCGGCAATTGTCAGCGAGCGCTTCAACACTGCGCCTGCGCCAAGCACCCGGAGTTGGTAATTCTCCATTCCTTCCGGCAGGGGTATTTCCGCAGCATCCCAACCATCGCCATCGACAGACCCGCGCCTGACCCATGAAACGGCAAGGCTGTCGTTCGCCAGCGCCTTTGCCTCGAGATGAACTGGCGAATAGCTGCGCTTGGCACGCTCTGCCGGCCCTGCAACTGCGGTGGAGAAATAGCGGTCAGTGAAGTCTTTTCCGGCAGGCCCAATCTTCCAGTTCAACACCAACTCGGCTTCCGCCGCCGTCAGGCCAGCCGAAACCACCGCGCTGTCCAGCAGTACAAATTCAGCCCCGCAACCGCCCCTGCACGCGCAGCATCGTTGGTCCCCATTTGCCCACGCAACAGTTTGGACAGACGCCAGAAACCCGGCGCCATTTCCTGCGCATTGGCGAACTGCAACACTTCCCACTGACCGTTTGCCGATTTCACCGCCGCCGCATTGGCGCCGCCAAGCGTCAGCAAGTCGCCAGCGCTTGCCAGCGAACCGGAAAACAGCTGCACTTCAACTGCATTGCGCTCATCCCAGCGGCCCATTTCGCCTTCCTGCAGTGCCGCCGCAAGGGTTCCCGCAATTGCTGGCTCGGTGATCGTTGTGCGCAGCGAATATCCGCTCGACATCGGCGACGCATAGGCCGCCACCGGCAGCCAGGGCTTCGACCATGCGGCAATCCGCAATCCGGTCGCATCACCTGCGTTCAGCCGTGGCAAATCCAGAAACGCATGCCATGGCTGGCCAACAACGTTCACTTCGCCGGGAAGCGCGTCTGGCAATACAGACCGCGCTGCGGGCCGACCACCGGAAAGCGCCAACTCCGCTTCGACTTCCCGGTACGCCCCATCCGTCAGTTTCCTGACGCGATAGACCTCCGGTGCATCCACAAACGGAACGACCAAATCGCCGGGCGTCAATGCCGCTTCGCTCCACCCGGTCTGAAATGACACCGAGGTCCGCTTGGCCAGCATTTCCCGGTGCAGTTGCCGCATCTGCACTTCGGCCAATCCCGGATCGATTGATGCCGGCAGTTCCATATTTGCAGCATTCAGATTGCCATTCGCGATATTTGACTGAACCGTAGCTTGCTGGTGGTCGCGCAGCTCATCGCGGAACACCAGCGTCAACTCGCTGGCCACACCGCCCGGCTCCTGCAGCGTCTCGGTGCGCAGCCGGTCATGTGTGTCAAAGGCAATATCGCCAATCACTTTCGCCGTTGGCTGCGCGCGGTCCCGGGTGCGGAAGATCTGCTTGCCGCCCTGCTCGAATACATCGACACGCCAGACATCCAGCAGTTGGTCGAGTGCCTCGCGCGCCGTCGTCTGGCCATTGAGCACATAGCCGGAAAGGAACCCGTCCACTTTGGAGCAATCAAACTGTTCAATCCCGTGCTCGAGCAGGATCGAGCCGACAAGCCCCTCCAGTGTCACCCCGGACAAACGCCCGTTGAGCCAATGGCCCGTCAGCCAATTGTTTCCGTCTCCCCAGACATCGCCCTTCATCGGGAACGCCGGATAAGGCCGTACGTCCCAGGCCCACAGATAGCAGTTGCCCCGGTCCATCATCGCTGCGCCATACGCCGCAGAAACAGGATTGGCGGACATCTCCGCCCAATGATCAAAATGCGCAGCCAGAAACCGGTTTTGCGCCAGATCATCACGCCCGCCATCGGAGAAGTACGGCCGCGCCGCAGCCGCAGATTTCGGGTCCGGAAACACATTCGGCTGGTTCGCCGCCTTGTCCACAGCCGGGCAGCCCAGTTCGGTGAACCAGATCGGCTTCGACTGCGGCGTCCACGCCGTCGGTGTAGGCGACTCCACACCGCCGGCGCGCGTGAAATGCTGGTTCGACCACCAACCTCTCAAATCCTTGGCACGGTAGACCCAATGCTTGCCAGCCAACCCGTCTGCGATCGGCGTCCGTGTTCCGGCAGCGCGGTCGGCTTCGTTGGCATAATACCAGTCATATCCCTCCCCGCCTTCAATCGCCGCCATCAGCGCCATCTTGTCGGAGGAAGAGCCCGCGCCATCCGGATTGCTGCCGTCCGTATGGCTGTCGCGCCAATCGGACAGCGGCATATAATTGTCGATGCCAACGGCATTGATGTCCGGATGTGCCCAAAGCGGGTCCAGCGGGAAATGCAGATCATTCGATTCCGGCGGCGAATAGGCGCCATACTCGCTCCAATCCGCCGCGTATGTAAGTTCGGTTGCCACTCCGACCACGGAGCGCACATCTGCCGCCAGTGCCTGAAGTGCGGCGACAAACGGATATGCCGAAGCCGAAGACCGCACGCGCGTCAGCCCCTTGAACTCGGACCCGATCAAAAATGCATCCACGCCGCCCGCCAAAGCCACCAGTTTGGCGTAGTGCAAAGCCATCCGCCGATAGCCCCAATCAGCGCCGCCGGACCATGTCACACTCTCGCCGCTGTTGCCGAAATGGGAAGTCAGCGCATTGCCCGCAAACGCCGCAATCTGCGACCCTGCCGCAGCAGCCGCATCCACTGTTCCCGGCAAACCCGGAGCCGGTGTGCAGGTAATGTCCCCGCGCCAAGGATAAGCGGCCTGACTCGCCCCACCATAGGGCGACGGCAAAGCGTTATTCACCGGAATGTCCATCAAAACAAAGGGATAGAGCGTGACCTTCAATCCTCGCGCCTTGAGGTCGCGGATTGCCGCAATCACTGACGCGTCGTCCGGTGTCCCGCCAAATGCCTTCTCGCCTTCATGGTCAGACACGACATGCGCGGCGGAACGTGCGGTCCCGCAAACCTGCCAGACATCATCCTGATAGCCAATCGCCTGCGTCACGCCGGGCTTGATCTGGCAGTTGCCCGCCCGCAGGTCATTGCCGAACCAGGCCACCACCAGCGCCACGCTTTCAAGGTTCGGACACAGCGCCTGCAGCTCATCCAGCGACGACGCCCAGTCAGTCTCTGCGCTCAGATTGTGCCGGTTCGGAATGACCGTTTCTCCCGCACGAATTGTCTGGATGACCGGCAACGGCGACAGCCCGAATTCGGTCGATCCCGGTATCAGCGTGATCGCGCGGATGTCCCTTTCAATCCCGCCCAGTGTGCGGATCACTTCAAACTGCACCTGCGGTATGCGGTTGCCAAAATTCTCCAGCGGAAACCGGTCAAACACCGCATAAGCCGTGCCGCGATAGGACGGTGCATTGTCTGCGCCTTGCTTTGCCTCGATCAGCGGATCCGGCAGCTGCGTTGCGCTGCCTTTATGAATCCGGATGTCATATTCGGTCTGGTCCAGTTCCCGCCCGTCCGCCCAGATGCGGCGCACATGGGCAATCTCGCCTTCGCAGATCGCCACGGCGAAATTGGCATAATAGCTGTAGGTCGTGACCTTCGGCCCGCCCTTGGCGCCTTTGCGTTCGGTCCTTGACGCTTCCTCAAACCGTGTAGCCCAGATCAGCGTGCCGCCCAGCCGCGCAGTCCCATAAACGCGCGCCAAAGATGCCCCGTCTTCGCCGGTCAGCGGCTGCATCTGCGACAGGCGCGCGCCCTTGATGTGCTGCGTCCCGTTGATCAGCGCCCGGTCGATCAGATAGCCGCCCAGCGCCCCGGCCGCCGTTCCGATGGTCGCGCCGACAGCGCCAAAAAGGCCACCAATGTATGCACCGGCAGCCTGCAGCAGCAATGTGGCCATGGATCAGTCTCCGGCTTTGTGAAATGGGAAGTTGAAAAGGCCGGCAATCTTGCGCCGCCATTGCGGCACCAGCGGCGAGGCCATCACGCAATGCCGCTCATAGGCGTGCAGAAACCGGTCAGCGCCGAGATAGATGCCGCAATGCTTGGCTGGCACATCGGGCTTCCAGCGGAACAGCATCAGCGTTCCTGGCTCAAGTTGCGTGGCAGGCCGAAAGTGCTGCCGCGCCGCTTCCAAAAGTGGATCTCTTGCGGAAACCTCTGCCCAGTCCATCGAATAGGGCTGCAACACCTCTGGCTCGCTTCCATAAAGTTCGCGCCAGACGCCCCGGATCAGCCCGAGGCAGTCGCAGCCGACACCTTTCATGGATCCCTGATGGCGGTAAGGCGTGCCCGCCCAGGTTTGAGCCAGCGCGATCACGTCTTCTCCAGTCGGTTTCCCGCTCATGGAACCAGCGCCGCGCCATCGAAGATGCCGTCGCCGTTGACATAGGTGTAGACCGCGTCATTGCCCGGCAGATGCGGGAAACCCTGAAAGTTCAGCCCATTGCCGAACTTCGCCTTGCAGGTGGCGAAATGCTTGTCGCAGCCCGCTGTCACAGCGAAACTGTCACCGGCTGCAACGGCCATCGGCAACGGCAGCCAGACGGACAGCTTCGCCATTGTGCCGGACAATTCATGCACCGCGATCTGGCTGATTTGACCGGCATTGGCACCGGTCAGCCATACAATCCGTCCCTGCTCGAACCACCGTGCCGCAAACGAATTCAGACCAGACGCGGTGAAATCGCCTGCCCCGGTCACGCCCGC
>JBGSHY010000062.1:0-24372 GCA_041751995.1 Rhizobiaceae bacterium
CCCGGTTGGCGCCAAAGCCCCGGTCAAGGCTGAAGTGCGCCCTGCCAAGGCCAAGGTCGAAGTTGACAACCGCCGCAAGATCACCGTCACCTCGGTCACGAGTGACGATGGCGAAGGCGCGCGCGGCCGCTCGATGGCTGCCACCCGCCGCCGCCAGGAAAAATTCAAACGTTCGCAGATGCAGGAAGTGCGCGAGAAGATTGCGCGTGAAGTCATCCTGCCGGAAACCATTTCCATTCAGGAACTGGCGCAGCGCATGGCCGAACGCGCCGTGGACGTCATCAAGTATCTGATGAAGCAGGGCTCCATGTTGAAGCCAAGCGACATCATTGATGCCGATATGGCCGAGCTGATCGCCGCGGAATTTGGCCACACGGTCAAGCGCGTCGCCGACTCGGACGTTGAAGAAGGCATCTTTGACGTCAAGGACATCGCTGGCGACATGGTTTCGCGCCCGCCGGTCGTCACCATCATGGGCCATGTCGATCACGGCAAGACCTCGTTGCTCGACGCCATCCGCAAGACCAGTGTTGTCTCCGGTGAAGCCGGCGGCATCACCCAGCACATCGGCGCCTATCAGGTCGAGCACAACGGCCACAAGATCACCTTCATCGATACACCGGGCCACGCCGCGTTTACCGCAATGCGTGCCCGTGGTGCGCAGGCAACCGACATCGCCATTCTGGTGGTGGCGGCGGACGACGCTGTCATGCCGCAGACGATTGAATCGATCAGCCACGCCAAGGCAGCCAATGTGCCGATCATTGTCGCCATCAACAAGATCGACAAGCCGGAGGCCGATGCGCAGAAGGTCCGCACAGGTCTTCTGCAGCACGAAGTGTTCGTCGAATCGATGGGCGGCGAAACGCTTGACGTCGAAGTGTCGGCCAAGACCGGCCTCGGCCTCGACAAGCTGCTCGAAGCCATCCTGCTGCAGACCGAAGTGCTTGAACTGAAGGCCAATCCGGACCGTACCGCAGAAGGCGTCGTCATCGAAGCCAAGCTCGACCGCGGCCGCGGCCCTGTTGCCACGGTTCTGGTGCAGGCCGGCACCCTCAAGCCGGGCGACATCCTTGTCGCCGGTTCCGAATGGGGACGTGTCCGCGCTCTTGTCAACGACAAGGGCGATCAGGTCAAGGAGGCAGGTCCCTCGCTTCCGGTCGAGATTCTCGGCCTGCAGGGAACGCCTGCCGCCGGTGACCGCTTTGCCGTCGTTGAAAACGAAGCCAAGGCGCGTGAAATCTCGTCGTACCGTCAGCACAAGGCGCGTGAGAAATACGTCGCCAAGCAGGCTGGCACGCGCGGTTCGCTCGAACAGATGATGAGCCGTCTGCAGGTCTCCGGCCTCAAGGAATTCCCGCTGGTCATCAAGGGTGACGTGCAGGGGTCCATCGAAGCCATCGCTGGCTCGCTCGACAAACTTGGCACCGAGGAAGTGCGTGCGCGCATCATCCATTCGGGTGCCGGCGCGATCACCGAGTCCGACGTGGCGCTGGCCGCAACGTCCGGCGCTGCGATCATCGGCTTCAACGTCCGCGCCAATGCGCAGGCGCGCGATGCCGCTGAACGCGAAGGCATCGAAATCCGCTACTACAACATCATCTACGATCTGGTGGACGATGTGAAAGCCGCGATGTCGGGCCTCTTGTCGCCGGAACGTCGCGAAACCTTCCTCGGCAATGCCGAAATCCTCGAAGTCTTTAACATCACCAAGGTCGGCAAGGTCGCCGGCTGCCGTGTCGTGGAAGGCAAGGTCGAACGTGGCGTCGGTGTCCGTCTGGTGCGCGAGGGCGTTGTCATCCACGAAGGCAAGCTCAAAACGCTCAAGCGCTTCAAGGACGAAGTGCCGGAAGTCCAGGTCGGCCAGGAATGCGGCATGGCCTTCGAGAACTACGAAGACATGCGTGCCGGAGACACAATCGAGTGCTTCCGTGTCGAAAGCATCAAGCGCACGCTCTAAGATCTGCGTTTAATTCAAATTCCAAAGGCCGGGCTTTGACAGTCCGGCCTTTTTCTTTGAAATGGCGCCATGCTTGATGATCCGCAACGTCCGTACCAAACTTTCACCTATCCGCTGACCTCCGCCGACGCGCTGGCTTGGCGCATAATGCGCAACGATTGGTCTGTCGCAGAAAAGCTCTTTGGGCTTGGCTTGATCGCCTTGGCCGGCCTGGCCTTGGCCGCCATGCCGGAAGAACTTGTCGGCAAGCCCTATGATGCGCGCTTCATCATTTGTTTTAGCGTCAGTCTTGCGCTCACCTACGCACTGTTTCGTGCCGTTATCGCGCTGAATGACCGACGCCTTGCCCGCAACGACATTCCTGCGCTGCGCACGGTCACACTGGAAGATTGGGTTGACCACCTGGACGAGCGCTGGGATGGCGGCCGCAGGTCCGTTGCGTTGGAAATGATCAATTCTGTTCTCGAAACGGCAACGCACGTTTTTGTTCAAAGCCACGGCACGGTCATCATCATCCCGGCCGCCGCCTTCGCCAGCGCTGCCGAAAAGCAGGCCTTTGCGGTCAATCTCAAAGAGATGGCGCAAGAAGTGCCGTCTTGGGCTTCAACCGGTGCGGCCAACCCGGATGCGCCTGATTGACCGCGCGCCGCTTTTTGGTGGCAAAATCCGCCGTTTGCCGCTAATGGGCTGCCAACCATATCGCACCTCATCCAGAGGCGCCCGCGTCGGCGGGCCTCGAAGGACGTTGCCGTTTTCAGGATGGATGACATGCCCGCAAAGAAATCTTCCAAAGGCCCGACCCAGCGCATGCTGCGCGTCGGCGAAATGGTTCGCCACGCGTTGACCGAAGTGCTGCAGCGCAACGAAATCATCGACCCGCTTCTGGAAACCACCGTTCTGTCCGTCACCCAGGTATCAATGTCGCCAGACCTGTCCAACGCCACGGCCTATATCTCGCCGCTTGGTGTCGCCGAAACGCAGCCGGTGATCGACGCGCTGAATCGCCACGCCAAATTCATCCGCGGCGCGCTTGGGCCAGCCTTGCGCCAGATGCGCTCGATGCCGTCCATCCGCTTTCGGCTCGACACCTCGTTCGACAATTACGCCAAGATCGACGCACTGCTGCGCTCACCGGAGGTCGCCCGCGACCTTGGCCGCCTCAAAAGCGATACATCAAACATCAATCCGAAAGAGGATGACGATGACGCCTCGGACGGTGACGCTGGCGGCGGCGGGGACGCGTAGGATTCCATGAGCCAAAAGCGCAAAAGGCCGCAGCGGCCCGTCTCCGGCTGGGTGATTTTTGACAAGCCATACGGCATGGGCTCGACCGACGCCGTCTCTCTGATCAAGCGCCTGTACCGGGCCGACAAGGCCGGCCACGCAGGCACGCTTGACCCGCTCGCCTCCGGCATCCTGCCGATTGCGCTGGGCGAGGCGACCAAGACCGTGCCTTATGTCATGGATGGCACAAAGGTCTATCGCTTCACCGCAAGCTGGGGCGAGGAGCGTTCGACCGACGATCTGGAAGGCGAAGTCACAGCCAAGTCTGACAAGCGCCCTGACCGCGCGTCCATCGAAGCACTGCTGCCGCAGTTCACCGGCTTGATCTCACAGGTTCCGCCGCGCTTTTCCGCCATCAAGGTGGACGGCGAGCGCGCCTATGATCTGGCGCGTGGCGGCGAACAGGTGGAGCTTCAGGCGCGCAACATCGAGATCGACGCCTTCACCATCATCGAGATGCCAGACAACAGCGCCACCGTATTCGAAGTCGAATGCGGCAAGGGGACATACGTGCGCTCCCTCGCTCGCGATCTTGGCCGCCTGCTCGGCTGCTACGGCCATGTCAGCGCTTTGCGTCGCGAAGTCGTTGCGCCGTTTGATGAGCCGGATGCCGTAACCAGGGAAGAGCTGGAGGCCGCATCCGAAAAGGCCAAGGCCCATCTGGAAAGCCTCGGCACCCCCGACGGCCTCGCATCCGAAGCGTTCGCCGAATTGGATGCTTTCCTGATCGACCCTGTGGAGGCGCTCGAAGGCCTGCCGCATCTTCCGCTCACCGGCGATAGCGCCCATCGCGTGCGCATGGGCAACCCGGTGATGGCGCTCGGCCGCAATGCGCCGGTGGAAGCCGACGAAGCCTATGTCACCGAGCGCGGCGCGCTGGTCGCCATCGGCGAAATCCGAGCCGGTCAGTTCCACCCGAAGCGAGTGTTCAAGGCCTAGGCCATTGACCATTTCCATTGCTTTACAATCGGGCATTTCTGGCTGATCCTTGCTTGCGTGACAGCAGTTTCAAGCCACGAAAGGCCGGTCCATGCGCAAAGCAGTTCTTGCGATTTTGTTTTCGTCATTTGCAACCATCGCCTTGGCCTGCGATGGCCCGCCGGTCTGCACCGTGGTCGATCCGACCGGCACGCCGCTCAATGTCCGCGACGGACCGAATGGCAAGATCCTGTCCACACTGAAGAAAGGCTCCAAGGTCGAGTTCATCGAGCACAAGGAGCACAACGGCAAGAAATGGGCGCTGGTCTCAAAATACGGCGAAGCCTGGGGCTATGTGTTTGGCGACTATCTGAAATGCAGCGGCTCGGACGAAATGGGCAAGATCTGCACCGTTTCCGACCCGACCGGCACGCCGCTCAACATCCGTGAAGAGCCGAATGGCGCGATCCTCGGCACATGGGAAAACGGCGTCCGCGTCCGGCCCTATGAGGAGAAAATGCTCAAGGGCAAGAAATGGTTCGCGGTCGAACGTTTCGCTGACGACAACAAGGCCGGCTGGGTGTTCGACCCTTATCTGAGTTGCGAGGAAGACGAGGGTTGACCGGAGCCGTGAATTGGTTTCACCTTTTCGGACATGACCAAGCTCACCGCAATCGGCTTTGACGCCGACGACACGCTTTGGCAGAACGAGCATTTTTTCCAGCTTACGGAAAAGAGCTTCACCGAGCTTTTGGCCGATCACGGCGACAGCCATCATGTCTCCTCCCGCCTGCTGGAGGCCGAGCGTCGCAACCTGAAACTCTACGGTTTCGGCGCCAAGGGCTTCACCCTGTCGATGATCGAAACGGCGTTGGAAGTGACCGACGGCACTGTGCCGCAGGCGGTGATCGGCAAGATCCTGGCGCTCGGCCGCGCGATGCTCGATTTCCCGATCGAGACGCTGCCTCATGTCCATGAAACGCTGGAAGCGCTGGCGGGAAAGTACCGGATAATCCTGATCACAAAGGGTGACCTGTTCGATCAGGAACGCAAGCTGGCGCAATCAGGGCTGGGAGATTTTTTCGATGCGGTCGAGATTGTTTCGGACAAGAAGGCCGAAGTCTACGACAGGATCTTTACCCGCCATGCCGATGGCGCGTCCCGCGCCATGATGGTCGGCAATTCACTGAAGTCTGATGTCATCCCCGCGTTGGAATCCGGCGCATGGGGCGTGCATGTGCCGCATGAGCTGATGTGGGAACTGGATCATGCCGAAGTGCCGGAAGGCTACAACCGGTTTCATACGCTCAGTTCATTGAAGCCCTTGCCTGAATTGATCGAAGCTGTAATGCGTTGAAAGAACAGGAAGCAAAGAAGGGAATCCTTGTGCAAAGCCCGCAGAAGCGCCCGCGATTCATAAGTGCTATCCGCTCATTCCTTGAGAGTGAAACGGCAGGCGGCAATATTCTCATGGCCGTCGCGGCGCTCGCGTTGATTGTCGCCAACTCTGCGGCAGGCCCGGCCTATTTCGAGATTCTCGAACAGAAATATTTCGGACTTTCCGTGCTGCACTGGATCAATGACGCGCTGATGGCGGTATTTTTCCTGCTGGTCGGACTGGAAATCAAGCGCGAGTTCATCAATGGCGAACTCGCCACCTGGGATCAACGGGCGCTTCCGGCAATTGCGGCGCTTGGCGGCATGGCTATTCCCGCGCTCATCTATGTGGCTATCAATGCCTCATCGCCGGAGACTTTGTCCGGCTGGGCGATACCCTCGGCAACCGACATCGCCTTTGCGCTTGGCATTCTGGCTCTGGCGGGCAAACGGGTGCCAATGTCACTTAAGGTCTTTCTTGCCGCGCTTGCCATCATGGACGATCTCGGCGCGGTTATCATCATCGCCATTTTCTACACCGCCGATCTGCAGCTTTGGGCGATCGGCGGTGCAGCGCTGACTGCCGCAATCCTGTTTGGCCTCAATAGACTGGGAGTCAAATCGCTCGCAACCTATCTTATCCTCGGTGTTGGTCTGTGGATATTGATGCATGAAAGCGGAGTCCATGCGACGATTTCCGGCGTTGTGCTGGCATTGCTGATACCGGCTTCCGGCGGCGCGCACTCGCCCATGCTCAAGCTGGAACATGCCTTGGCAAGGCCGGTTGCGTTCTTGATCGTGCCGATCTTCGGATTCGCCAATGCGGGCGTTGCGCTGTCCGGTCTTTCAATCGAAACCTACACCCATACAGTAACGCTGGGTGTTGCCTGCGGCCTGTTTATCGGCAAGCAGATCGGTGTCTTCGGCGCAACCTGGCTGGCGGTGAAATCTGGTCTGGTTTCAATGCCGCGCGATGCGACCTGGCTGCAGGTCTATGGCGTATCGCTCTTGTGCGGCGTCGGTTTCACCATGAGCCTCTTCATCGGCCTGTTGGCTTTCCCCGGGCATGCGGATTGGGTCAATGAAGTGAAAATCGGTGTTTTGACCGGGTCGATCCTGTCGGCAATTGCCGGTCTCATTGTCTTGCGGATAGCACCCGCGAAGCAGTAGTGGAATCACCCCTTTCATTTTTCCCGGAATTCCACTATACGCGCCGCAGCATTGCGGGTTTCTGCCCGGTGCTTTCATGGCCCTTGCTGGACGACATCCCGGCTCTGGGCGTCCTTATCCTCCAACAAAAGGAATTTACGATGTCGATTACGCCTGAAAAGAAGCAGGAAATCATCAAGGAATTCGGTCAAGCCGCTGGCGATACCGGATCGCCTGAAGTGCAAGTTGCGATCCTGTCGCACCGCATTGCCAACCTGACCGAACATTTCAAGGGCCACAAGAAGGACAACCACTCCCGTCGTGGCCTTCTGGCGCTCGTCTCGCAGCGCCGTTCGCTTTTGGATTACCTCAAGCGCAAGGACGTTTCGCGCTACCAGGTCATCATCGAAAAGCTGAGCCTGCGCCGCTAACTGACTTTGAAACCGGCGTGGCCTTCGGGTCTCGCCGGTTTTCACATCTGCGCCCGCTGGAAATTGCGGCCGTGAACTGGATGCTCCGCCGGTCCATCAATACGGCGGAAAAAGAACCGGACTTGCCCATGGGGCAGGATTGCAGGGCGCCCGAACCGGGCCTTTCCACCGGACGTCCTGCTGTCTTGCCCGTGGCCCGTCCAAACAAGGAACGCCGGTTATTGCGACCGGCAAGAGTGCAGGGTGTGGCGTGCATGGACCCAAGGTCCGGCAGCCCCTTTTGCACTTTCAAAAGGACAAGACATGTTCAAGACACACAAAGTTGAAATCCAGTGGGGCGGCCGTCCGCTCATTCTCGAAACCGGCAAGATCGCCCGTCAGGCTGATGGCGCGGTGCTCGCGACCTACGGCGAAACCGTGGTGCTCGCCACCGTTGTTTCGGCCAAGACCCCGAAGCCCGGCCAGGATTTCTTCCCGCTGACCGTCAACTATCAGGAAAAGACCTATGCCGCCGGCAAGATCCCGGGCGGCTATTTCAAGCGTGAAGGCCGTCCGTCGGAAAACGAAACCCTCGTTTCCCGCCTGATCGACCGCCCGATCCGCCCGCTGTTCGCCGATGGTTACAAGAACGACACGCAGGTCGTCTGCACCGTTATCCAGCATGACCTTGAAAACAATCCGGACATCGTTTCGCTGATCGGCGCTTCGGCCGCCCTGACGCTTTCGGGCGTGCCGTTCATGGGTCCGGTTGGCGCAGCCCGCGTCGGCCTCATCGGCGGCGCATATGTGCTCAACCCGACCGTTGACGAAATGCCGGAAACCAAGCTCGACCTCGTGGTCGCCGGCACCGGCGATGCCGTGCTGATGGTGGAATCGGAAGCGCAGGAACTCGACGAAGACACCATGCTCGGCGCCGTGATGTTCGGCCACAAGGCTTTCCAGCCGGTTATTGACGCGATCATCAAGCTGGCTGAAGCCGCTGCCAAGGATGCCCGCGAATACACACCGGAGGATTTCTCGGCCCTCGAAGCTGAAATGCTGAAGGTTGCAGAAGCTGATCTCCGCGAAGCCTACAAGATCATCGACAAGCAGGCCCGTTACACAGCAGTTGATGCCGCCAAGGCCAAGGTCAAGGCAGCGTTTGCTCCGGCAGAAGGCGAAGACGCCAGGTACACTGCCGAAGAAATCGGCACCGTGTTCAAGTCACTGCAGGCCAAGATTGTTCGCTGGAACATTCTCGACACCGGATCGCGCATCGACGGCCGTGACCTTTCGACCGTCCGCAAGATTGTTTCCGAAGTCGGCCTTCTGCCGCGCACCCACGGTTCGGCGCTGTTCACCCGCGGTGAAACGCAGGCCATCGTCGTCGCCACGCTCGGCACCGGCGAAGACGAGCAGTATGTCGACTCGCTGACCGGCATGTACAAGGAAACCTTCCTTCTGCACTACAACTTCCCGCCCTATTCCGTCGGTGAAACCGGCCGCATGGGTTCGCCTGGCCGCCGCGAAATCGGCCATGGCAAGCTCGCATGGCGCGCCGTGCGTCCGATGCTTCCGGGCAAGGACACCTTCCCCTACACCATCCGTGCGGTCTCGGAGATCACCGAATCCAACGGCTCGTCCTCGATGGCGACCGTCTGCGGCACCTCGCTGGCATTGATGGACGCAGGCGTTCCGCTGAAGTCGCCGGTGGCCGGCATCGCCATGGGCCTCATCAAGGAAGGCGAGCGTTTCGCCGTCCTGTCCGACATTCTGGGTGATGAAGATCACCTTGGCGACATGGACTTCAAGGTGGCAGGTTCCGCAAACGGCATCACCGCCCTGCAGATGGACATCAAGATTGAAGGCATCACCGAAGAGATCATGAAGGTCGCTTTGGAACAGGCCAAGGCAGGCCGCATCCACATCCTCGGTGAAATGGGCAACGCCATCACCGAAGGCCGTGCGGAACTCGGCGAATTTGCCCCGCGCATCGAACAGATGTCCATCCCGACCGACAAGATCCGTGAAGTGATCGGCACCGGCGGCAAGGTTATCCGTGAAATCGTCGAAAAGACCGGCGCCAAGATCAACATCGAAGATGACGGCACCGTCAAGATTTCGTCCTCGTCCGCCAAGGAAATCGAAGCGGCCCGCAAGTGGATCCACTCGATCGTTGCCGAGCCGGAAGTTGGCCAGATCTACGAAGGCACGGTCGTCAAGACCGCTGACTTCGGCGCTTTCGTCAATTTCTTCGGCGCACGCGATGGCCTCGTCCACATCTCCCAGCTCGCTTCCGAGCGCGTCCAGAAGACTCAGGACGTCGTCAAGGATGGCCAGAAGGTCTGGGTCAAGCTGATGGGCTTTGACGAGCGCGGCAAGGTCCGCCTGTCCATGAAGGTTGTCGATCAGGCCACCGGCAAGGAAATCGTCCGCGAAAAGGGCGACGACGCAAGCGAGTAGTCGCTCCGTCTCTCCAAAATTGCCACGGGCGCGATATCATCGCGCCCGTTTCCTATTGAAAGTCTGGAAAACTCGATGGACGATGGTGCAATCAAGACCCTGTTTCTGCCCTTTGCCACAGGCGACGTTGAAACCGGCGGTGAAACTGCACGATGGTTGTTCCTGAATGCTTCCCTGCCGCCTCACGACAGCGAGCTTGCCAAATCACAAATCTCCGCCGTCCAAGGCATGCGCCCTGAATTCAACGCGTTGAAAACCGCAGGTTTCACCGTCACGCCGCAGATTCCCGAGGGCAAGTTCGACGGTGCGCTTATCCTCGTCTCCCGCCATCGCGGCCTGTCCCGCGCGTTGCTCAATCAGGCGCTGAACAGCGTCACGAGTGGCGGCAAGATCCTCTTGGCCGGCACCAAGAACGACGGCATCGCCTCGATCGCGAAAGAGATTGGCGGCCATTTTGACCTGCTCGGAACCGTGTCCAAATATCATGCAAAGGCATACTGGTTCCAGAACGACCGCAGCGCCCGCTTTGAAGAGATCGCTCCCGCGTTGATTGATGGCCGGTACGAAGCCGCACCAGGCATGTTCTCCTCAGACCATGTCGATCCAGGCTCCGCCTTCCTGATGGAACAGTTGCCGCGTGACATTAAAGGCCGCATTGCAGATTTCTGCGCCGGTTGGGGATATCTCTCCGCCGAAGTCGCAACCGCCTGTCCGGCTGTCAAATCCATCGCGCTCTATGAAGCCGATCACGCCTCGCTTGAAGCTGCCAAAGTCAACATGGCCCGCCTTGCGCCGGATATGGCCGTGACCTTCCACTGGCAGGATCTCATCGCCGAAAAGGCAAGCGGCGACTATGACACCATCATCATGAACCCGCCCTTCCATCAGGGCCGCGCCGCCGATCCCGCCATCGGCAACGCCATCATCCGCAATGCGCACAATGCCTTGCACAAGGGCGGCAAGCTCTACCTCGTCGCCAACCGAAATCTGCCCTATGAGGCAACTCTGGCGGCCGGATTTTACAAATCGGGTGAAATGGCGAGGAATGCCTACTACAAGGTGCTTTGGGCGACGAAATAGGCGACGACTGGCGCAAACGATTTTCCCGTGATTTGCTACGCAGAAACCTGCGGGGAATCATGCCGACACACACCAGCGATCTCGACAGCGCCTATTCCTGGAGCCGCCTTGGCGTGTCGATGATTGTCGCAACAGTCGGCAGTGTCGGCATGTGGGCCATCATCCTCGTGTTGCCGAAAATCCAGGCAGAGTTCGGGGTTGACAGGGCAGGCGCGTCATTTGCGTACACTGCAACCATGATCGGCTTCGCGTTCGGCAATCTCTTGATTGGCCGCTGGGTCGACAAGATCGGCATCGTGCCGGTTCTCATTGCCGCAGCCTTGTCATTGGCTATCGGATTTGCCGGTGCCGCCTTGACCCATTCCTTGACTGTGTTTTCACTGTTGCATGGTCTTTTTATTGGCACCGGCAGCGCCGCCTGCTTCGGCCCGTTGATCGCGGATGTGTCGCACTGGTTCAACAAGCGGCGCGGCATTGCAGTGGCCGCTGCAGCCTGCGGCAATTATTTTGCGGGCGCGCTTTGGCCTTTGATCCTCAAGGGTCCGCTAGAAACCGCCGGCTGGCGCCCTGTGTTTTTCGCGATCGCCGCAACCTGCATCATCATCATGATCCCGCTGTCGCTGTTTCTCAAAGGACGTCCCGTTGAACATACGGTCACCGGCGGCGCCAATGCGGTTGCGTTGAAACCGTCGAACCTCTCTCCGCAGGCGCTGCAAGTGCTGCTGATCATAGCAGGTCTCGGCTGCTGCCTCGCCATGTCCATGCCGCAGGTGCATATCGTCGCCTATTGCGCGGACCTTGGTTATGGTCCCGCCGCCGGGGCGCAGATGCTGTCTGTCATGTTGGCAGGCGGCGTGGTCAGCCGACTGGGCTCCGGCATGCTGGCCGACCGGATCGGCGGCATCAAGACGCTGCTGCTCGGATCGTCGCTGCAATGCCTGGCCTTGTTCCTCTATATCCCGTTCGACGGCCTCGCCTCGCTCTATGCCGTATCGCTGGTGTTTGGCTTGTCACAAGGCGGAATTGTGCCCTGTTACGCCATCATCGTGCGTGAATATCTGCCCGCCAGGGAAGCCGGAAAGCGTGTCGGCATGGTGATCATGGCGACCGTCTGGGGCATGGCCATCGGCGGCTGGATGACCGGATGGATATACGACATGACCGGCTCATACCAGGCTGCGTTCCTGAATGGCATCGTCTGGAACCTGATGAACATCGGCGCGATGATACTGGTGCTGACCCGGACGGGATCAGGCAAGACTCTCGTTTCGGCATAGCGACACAGCGTTGTTGACGAAGGCCATGCGTCTCGCCATTCTGGAGACATGTCGACGGGGCGCACGATAGGGCTGGCATTACTGGGAATGCTTCTGGGCGGAGTGGCCGGAGGCGGCATGGGTCTGCTTGGCGGCTTGGCCTATACCGAGCTGGCGGCAACATCAGGATTTGAAGGCTACTCCGGCTTCGTCGTGGCCGGGTGGATACTTGCCGGCCTCGCGATCGGGATGATTGCAGGGCTGGTTGCCGGGATCAGGCGCGCAAGGCGCTAACTCAAGCTGCCCGGTTTGCGGCCACGCGCTCCTCGTTGATCGCCCGCGAGGAAATCGGTACGGGGCGTCCATAATAATAGCCCTGGCCGACATCGCAGCCTGCAGCCTTCAGCATGCTCGCCTGATTGGCGTTTTCGACGCCCTCGGCTGTGGTGTGCACGCCGAGCGCTCGCGACAGGCCGACAATCGTTGAGATGATCGCGCCGGTGTTGCCTTCCTTCTCAAGCCGGTTGACGAACGAACGGTCGATCTTGAGCTTCTGGAACGGAAGGTCAGCGAGATAAGTGAGATTGGAATATCCGGTGCCGAAATCATCGACGGCAACAGAAACGCCCATGCGCGCCAGTTCGCCAAGGATGAGCGCCGTCTTTTCGCGGTCTTCCATCAACAGGCTTTCCGTGATCTCCAGTTGCAGCCGCTTTGGCGGAAGGCCGGTGTCTGTCAGCGCCTGACGCACGGTCGCCACCATGTCCGACAACAGGAACTGTGCCGGAGACAGGTTCACCGCCACGAACGAATGGGCCGGCAGATGCAGCGCGTCGGCGCAGGCCTGCCGCAGCACCCAATCACCAAGCGGAGCGATCAGCCCGGTTTCCTCGGCCACCGGAATGAATTCGGCTGGCGCAATCAGACCCTTCACCGGATGCCGCCACCGCACAAGCGCTTCATAGCCGACGATCAGACCCGACGTGAGATCCAGCTGCGGCTGGTAATGCAGTTCAAAATCCTTGCGGTCGAGCGCGGCCTGCATTTCCGCTTCCAGCCAGCGGCGATGATCCGCCACGCGGCCAAGCTCGGCTTCAAACATGGTCCACTGCTTGCGCCCGCGAATGCGCGAACGGTGCAGCGCAAGATTCGAGCGCTTCAGGACGGCGGCTTGCTCGAGATGCTCCATGCCGAATTCAACGACGCCGGCCGATACCGAGACCATGACACGCCGGTCTTCGATGAGGTAAGGTTCGCAAACGCGGGCAATCAGCGCATCAAGCAAAATCTCAAGCGCAGGCAGCGCATCTTCGTCGTTGATCACGACGCCGAATTCACAGGCGCCAAGGCGGCCGAATGTCGCGCTTTCAGGCAGGATTTCCCGGATGCGGGCCGCACAGTCCCGGATCAGTTGGTCGCCGGTCCGAAATCCGAGAGCTTCATTGAGCTGCTTGAACCGGTCAAGTTCGATATCGATGAAATAGGTTGTCTTGCCTCTTCGTTCCGATGATGCGCGGTCCAGATCAATCAGGAACTGACGACGCGAGGCGATACCGGTCAAAGTGTCCGTGGCGGAAGCCGCCTTTATCGCTGATGCGTGTGCGTCAATGCCTTGAAAAAAGGCGAGCGCACAGCCCGATGCCGCCAATGCAGACAGGCCGCCGATGACAAAATTGGTTGCTATCGCCCCAGGTGTCGTCGCGCCATGACCGATCGAGAAAGCCCATACGCCGAGCAATCCACCCCCGAAAGCCGACGACAAGACCGTCGCCGCCTTGAACAGTTTGCTTCGCTCGCTCGTCAATCGCGCCACCATATGGAATGCTCCTAAGTGTGCGACACTAAAAGAGAAGTCTTAATTCATGTCTTGCGGCTTGTATCGACTTTTAAGCAACTCTTGTAAAAGATCCGGGGCCAAAGGTTGCAGCGTCGGTTTCCGTCAGGTCCAGATTGGCTGTTTTGACAGCCAAATGCTTGGGCTGGGGTTTGCCGAAAAGGAAGCCCTGGATGACCGTACAGCCGGCCGCGCGCAGCAGGACTTCCTGGTTGCGGGTCTCAACGCCTTCCGCCACCGCCGTTGCGCCAAGTGCCCGCGCCAGCGCAATGATTGCCGAGACAATCTGCGCCATGTGCATGTCCCGTTCGATCCGGTCGATGAACGTCTTGTCGATCTTCAGCTTTGTAAACGGAAGATCGGCAAGGTAGCCAAGGTTTGAATAGCCTGTGCCGAAATCGTCAATGGCAATCTGGACACCAAGTTGCGCAAGCTTTTCAAACACTTCCGCGGCGCGCGCGCGGTCCTCGATCAAGGTTGACTCGGTCACTTCAAGCTCAAGCCGGTGTGGCGGCAAGCCGGTCTTGTTGAGTGCGTCCTGCACGATCTTGATGATGTCGCCATTCAGGAACTGCATCGGCGAAATGTTGACTGCAATCGGCACTCCGCCAGGAAATTCCAGCGCATCCCGGCACGCCTGCATGATCGCCCAACGGCCGAGCACGTTGATATAGCCGGTTTCTTCCGCAATCTTGATGAAATCCAGCGGCGGGATATAGCCCCGGTTCGGATGTTTCCATCGGATCAGCGCCTCAAAGCCGCGAATGGTTCCATCCGTAATGTTGAATTGCGGCTGATAGTAGAGATGGAACTCGTTGCGCTTCATCGCGTTGCGCATTTCCACTTCGATCCAGTGGCGGTATTCTTCCCGGACGCTCATCTCGTCAGAGTAGAGTGTCCAACAACCGCGGCCGCTCATGCGGGTCTGCTTGAGAGCCATATGCGCACCGCGGATAGTATCCACAACACTGGCGCCGGATTTGATTTGGACAATGCCAAGGCTGCAGGTCATCGCGGCAACAATGCCTTCCACCTTGTAGGTGCCTGAAAGCATGTCGATGAGATGTTCCGAAACCGCCTCGATTTCTTCGGGATTGTCAGTCGTTTGAAGAATAAGGCCGAACTCGCCGCCGCCGAACCGGCCGACCTGGCCAATCGTTCCGACCAGCTTTTCCAACCGCGCGCCAACCTGGCGGATCAGCTCGTCACCAGCGTTGAAGCCGTGGATGTCGTTGAAATCCTTGAACCGGTCAATTTCGACATCAACAAGAAATGAGCGCACATTGGTTTGGTCACGCGCAGCGATCTGCTTTTCGACCAGATCGACAATGCCGGATTTGGAGAACAATTCGGTCAGCGGATCAATCATCGCCGACTTTTGCGTGCGATCGATGTTCTCGTCTATTCCTGAAAAGAAGGCGAGTGCCGCGCCGCTGGCCGCCAGCGAAGACAGGCCTGCGATAATGCCGCCAGTCGTTGAAAACGGCAATTGATTGACATCTGCAATGCTCGTCGCGAGCCGCAAGGCCCAAAGGCCGAGCATGCCGCCGCCAAAGGCGCTTGCTGCGATGCTGAGTACCCGTTGCTTGTTTGTCAGTCCGTAGTACATGGATTCCCCGTCCATCGCCTGCGTCATGAAAACCATGACGGCAAACAATTAACCGGAGATAATGGCAGGTTGGACGAACACGTATTTAAAACTGTTTCAGCAAACGTGGTTAGCGCAATATTACGCTTGGCTGTCCAGCCGCTTCAATTCGTCTAGCGTCGGCATCGACATGTTAGAGTAGCCTGAATCGACGTAGTGAATGTCACCAGTGACACCGCTCGAAAGATCAGAAAGCAGATAAAGTGCTGATTTTCCGACATCTTCGATCGATACCGTGCGGCGTAGCGGTGCGTTGCGCGCCTGGTAATTGAGCATCGCGCGGGCATCCGAAATACCGGCGCCTGCCAGCGTTCGCACGGGTCCGGCGGAGATGGCGTTGACGCGGATGCCGTCGGGGCCGAAATCAGCGGCCAAATAGCGGACCATCGCTTCAAGCGCGGCCTTGGCGACACCCATGACATTGTAGTTCGGCATAACCCGCACGGAACCGCCATAGGTCAGTGTCAGCATCGTGCCGCCTTCGCTCATCAGCTTGCCTGCACGCTGCGCAACTTCAGTGAATGAATAGGCCGAAATCACCATGGTGCGGGTGAAGTTTTCGCGGGTCGTCGAATCGACGTAGCGGCCCTTGAGTTCATTCTTGTCGGAAAAGCCGATGGCGTGAACAACAAAATCGAGCTTGCCCCAACGTTTCTCGATCGCGGCAAAGGCGGCGTCGACCGAGGCAATGTCTTCGACGTCGCAGTCGAGCAGGAAATCCGACCCGACTTCTGCAGCCAGTGGTGCAACCCGCTTGCCGAATGCGTCACCCTGATAGGTGAACGCAAGTTCGGCGCCCGCATTGGCCACTTCCTTGGCAATGCCCCAGGCGATCGAGTTTCGGTTGGCGACGCCCATGATAAGCCCGCGTTTGCCGGCCATGATTCCCGTCATTTTCTTGTTCCTCAGCGGTCAAGGCGCTGGAAAACCAGCGTCGCATTGGTGCCGCCAAACCCGAAGGAATTGGACAGGACCGTATCAATTTTCACATTATCCATGCGCTTGCGCACAATCGGCAGATCAGCAAAATCCGGATCGATTTCCTCGATGTGTGCGCTTTCGCAGATGAAGCCGTTGTTCATCATCATCAGCGAGTAGATCGCCTCCTGCACGCCTGTCGCGCCCAGCGAATGGCCGGTCAGTGATTTGGTGGCGGCAATCGGCGGCACATTGGCGCCGAACACTTCGCGGATGGCGGCAATTTCCTGCCGGTCGCCGACCGGTGTCGACGTCGCATGCGGATTGATGTAGCCGACGGTGCCTTTCACGGTTGCCATCGCCTGTCGCATGCAGCGTGCAGCGCCTTCGCCTGACGGGGCGACCATGTCATAGCCGTCAGATGTCGCGCCATACCCGGTGATTTCACCATAGATTTTCGCGCCGCGCGCCTTGGCCGTTTCCAGCTCTTCAAGCACCAGCACGCCGGCGCCGCCTGCAATGACAAACCCGTCGCGGTTCTTGTCGTAGGCGCGGGACGCCACCAGCGGTGTGTCGTTGAAGTTGGACGACATCGCGCCCATGGCGTCAAACAGAACGGACAGCGTCCAGTCGAGATCCTCGCAGCCGCCCGCAAACACGCGGTCCTGCTTGCCCCACTGGATCAGCTCATAGGCATTGCCGATGCAATGGTTGGAGGTCGCACAGGCCGAGCTGATCGAATAATTGACGCCCTTGATCTTGAAATTGGTCGCCAGGGTCGCAGAAGCTGTCGAGGACATCGCCTTCGGAACGGCAAAAGGACCGACCCGCTTCGGTCCCTTTTCGCGGGTGATGTCGGCAGAATCGACAATCGTACGCGTCGAAGGGCCGCCCGAGCCCATGATGATGCCGGTGCGCTCGTTTGACACTTCGCCTTCTTCAAGCCCGGCGTCGAGGATCGCCTGATCCATCGCCACATGGTTCCAGGCAGTGCCACGGCCGTGAAAGCGCATGGCGCGGCGGTCAACCATGGTTTCCGGGTCCAGTTGCGGTGCGCCATGCACCTGGCAGCGGAAGCCGAGACGCGTGTAATCCGCGGCGGATGTGATGCCGGATTTTGCCTCGCGCAGGGAGGCAAGCACTTCCTGCGTGTTGTTTCCGATGGAGGACACGATGCCCATGCCCGTCACGACTACCCGTTTCATCTGAAATTCCTCAAGTTCAATTCCAATGCCTAGGCGGCGGCCGAGCTGACTTTCGACAGTCCGACCTTTAGGTCTGAAGCCGTATAGATCTGTTCGCCGTCGGCCTTCACCCAGCCGTCGGCAATGCCGAGAACCAGCCTGCCACGCATGACGCGCTTGAAGTCGATGCCGTACTCAACAAGTTTGGTCTTCGGCGTAACCATGCCTTTGAACTTCACTTCTCCGGTTGACAGCGCCATCCCGTAGCCCGGTTCCCCCAGCCATCCAAGATAAAAGCCGGTCAATTGCCACATTGCATCCAGACCCAGACATCCCGGCATGATCGGATTGCCAATGAAATGGCAGGGGAAGAACCAAAGATCCGGCTTGATGTCGAGTTCGGCGCGGATATAGCCCTTGTCATGTGCACCGCCTGTCTCGGACACATCGGTAATCCGGTCAAACATCAGCATTGGCGGGGCAGGAAGCTGAGCGTTGCCCGGCCCGAACATCTCGCCGCGCCCACAAGAAAGCAGTTCCTCGTATCCGTAGCTTGATTTCCGCTCAGCCATTTTTAAGCCCTGTGTTGTTGCCGCAAAGGCAATTCTGGCTTTGCACTAACATAGGAAAACAGCTTGGGAAACAGCGGTGTGCGGCTTTCCACGCCTGCAGTTGGACGTAAAATCGTTCGCCAGTTGCGCTATCCGCGTCAACCCGTTGCGCTGTCCGCGTCAACAGGCCGCTTTTCGGCCTTGTTGCGCTGTTTCTGTGCTCACTGTATAGAAATCCGGCGTTCGACAGCACAATTTGCTCGTCGGCCATGAGATGAAGAGGCTGCAAAACCGTGTTTGCCGGATTGCCAATGTCCATTGAAGACCGTCTGCGCAAGGTTGGCCTGCGTCCGACGCGGCAGCGCTGCGACTTGGCGCAGTTGATTTTCCGCCACGGCGACCGCCATTTCACCGCCGAAAACCTGCATTTTGAAGCCGTACAGGCGTCCGTCCCGGTTTCATTGGCAACCGTCTACAACAATCTGCACCAGTTCACCCAGGCAGGCCTGTTGCGGCCGCTGTCGATGGACGGAACCAAGACATTCTTTGACACCAATGTCTCCAATCACAATCATTTCCTTGTTGAAGGCGACAATGATGTCATCGACATTCCGGACGGCGAAGTTTCCGTCAATGGATTGCCACAAGCGCCCGACGGCTACGAAATCACCCATGTCGACGTGATCGTCCGCCTGCGCCGCAAAACAGTCTGATTCCAGACCCGATTTTTGTCACAATCGATCGCGGATTCTGGGCGCATGATCTCACGTCGCGCCGTTCTCGGATTTGCAGCAACACTTGCCCTGCCACTGTCCGCACGCAGTGCCGTCAAAGTGGAGCCTTGGGCGCAAATACTCATTGATGCCGCCAAAGCGCAAATTGGTGTCACACCCGCCTATGATCCTTCTTATCGAAAACTGGATTTCCCCGGTGGCGATGTTTCACGCGCGGTCGGCGTCTGCACTGACGTCATTATCCGCGCCTTCCGCGATGCCATGGATATCGACCTGCAAAAGCTGGTCAATGCGGACATGAGACAGGCGTTTGGCGATTACCCGCAAATATGGGGCCTCAAACGCCCGGACCCGAATATCGATCATCGCCGCGTGCCGAATCTTCAAACCTATTTCAGAAGAAGCGGCGCCGCAAAACCTGTCACGTCAGCCGCGGCGGATTACCTGCCTGGCGACATTATCACCCAGATGCTTCCGGGAAATCTTCCGCATATGGCGCTGGTCGCTGATGAAATGAGCGCAGATCAAAGCCGCTGCCTTGTTGTTCACAACATCGGGCGCGGCGCACAATTGGAAGACACGCTCGTTGCTTTTGACATCACCGGGCACTATCGGTTCATCTTTTCGCAGCGGTGCAAGTCAGATTTCCACTGCGCTTTTTGAAAATCCCGATGCCGGAGCGCTTGGCCGCGGCAAAAAATCTACTCGTCGAACTGCTCGCCCGGATAGGCGCCCCAAATGTCCGTCTGGCGCACAAAGCCGTCATAGCCGGAGGCTTCAAACTTACACCAGTTTCCGTCGCAGGCCTCGACTTTGCCGAGAACGCCGGGCTCCAGCCGTGCAGCAAGTTCAGCATGCTCTTCCGCGCGGGAGAACAACGGCACCGGATCGCCGCCGCCATTGGCGCCCCACGGCGCTGCAATGGCCGAACGCTTTCCTGAAAGCAGTGTCTGCAGCACCCAGCCTTCGGTACCATCGGCATCGCGGATGCGCCGCCAATTGTCATATTCCTGTACGATTTCGACCGGCAGGCCCGGCTTTACGTAAAGCCACTGCACCGCATAATCGCGGCCTGGGCCGACGCGCAGATTGATCCGGTTGGACTTCAGCGACACAAAGCGCGGCAGCGGCAGGCCGCTCGGCCCCATGACGGCGGCTTGTGCTTCACCGGCGAATGCTGGTGTCGTGCCGGAAACGGCGGCGAGAAGTGCGCAGCCAATACCGGCTGCAAGGAGCGACTGTACTCTGAACACGGCAATCCCTCGAAACGCAAACCGGTTCGCACACGATGGTAACTTTGAACCGGTGTTTTTCTTTGAGTTCGGTCCCGGCTCTTGTTAGGAGAAGGGTTCCGGACCAAGTTGAAGCTTCGCCTGTTTTGGTTAAAGAGGTATCAACGAGTCCGTTAAAAAGGGACAAATATGACATCTCGAAAGAGGCCGCTGGTCGTCATCACACGCAAATTGCCGGACCCGGTCGAAACCCGCATGGCTGAACTGTTTGACGTGCGTCTGAATGCCGAAGACACGCCGATGGATGCGGCGGCGCTTGAAGCGGCCATGCAAAAGGCCGAAGTCCTCGTGCCGACCGTCACCGACAAGATCACCGCTGATCTGATCGCCAAGGCCGGCCCGGACCTGAAACTGATCGCCAATTTCGGCAATGGCGTCGACAACATCGATGTCGAAGCCGCCCACAAGCGCGGCATCACCGTCACAAACACGCCGAACGTCCTCAATGAAGACACCGCCGACATGACCATGGCGCTGATTCTGGCCGTGCCACGCCGTCTCACCGAAGGCGCCAATGTCTTGCGCGGCGGCGGCAAATGGGCGGGCTGGTCCCCGACCTGGATGCTCGGCCAGCGCCTTCGCGGCAAGCGTCTCGGCATCGTCGGATTGGGCCGCATCGGCACCGCCGTTGCCCGCCGCGCCAAGGCCTTCGGCCTTTCGATCCACTATCATAATCGTCACCGTATCGATGAAAAGACCGAGGGCGAACTGGAAGCAACCTATTGGGAAAGTCTCGACCAGATGCTGGCCCGCATGGACATCATCTCGGTCAATTGCCCGTCAACGCCCGCGACCTTCCATCTCCTGTCGGGACGCCGTCTGGCGCTGATGCAGCCGTTCGCCTACATCGTCAACACCGCCCGCGGCGGAATTATCGATGAGGAAGCGTTGGTCAAACTTGTCGCGGAAGGCAAGTTGGCAGGCGCTGGCCTCGATGTATTTGAACATGAGCCGACAATCAGCCGCAAGCTCCTGAAACTGGCTGATGCTGGCAAAATTATCCTGCTTCCGCATATGGCATCGGCCACCATTGAGGGCCGCATTGAGCAGGGTGAAAAGGTGATCATCAACATCAAGACCCATATCGACGGCCATCGCCCGCCGGACAGGGTGTTGCCAAACAAGCCTGCTTGAATGCACTCAAGCAGTGTTTTTGATCGCCTTGTGCGCCATGTCTGACGCCTGTTTCATCGAACTCGCCAGATGCACAAGCGGTTCGGCAACACCGTGCGCTTCCATCTCGTGAATCACGCCTGCGTTTGCCCCGGCCAACACCAAATAGACGTCGCGCTTGGCTGCCCGGTTTGCCAATGCCTTCAAGGCATTTGCCCCTGTTGAATCCAGAAACGGCACGCCTGACAGATCGACAATGAACGCCCTGTGCTTGTCTGCAATCTGCTCCAGCACGCTCGACACCGATGATGCCGCGCCGAAGAAGAACGCGCCGGTGATTCGGTATGCTGCAATCCGGCTGTCATGCACCAGATCATCGGTAAACCCGCGCGGCCTGCCGCCTTTGCTGTCCGCCACGTCAGGCGCAGTCAGCGCATCATGCGTATCCACGCTGATTGAGGCCGACATGCGGTTGATGAACACCACCGCGCCGATGGCAAAACCGACGACGATACCGGCGGTCAAATCGCGGAAGACGGTCAGCAGAAATGTCGAGAGCAGGATCAGCGCATCCGCCCGCGATGCCCGGATCAGCGCGGCAAATTCGTGCTTTTCCGCCATGTTCCAGGCAACCGTCGCCAACACGCCGGCCAACGCGGCCAGCGGAATGTAGCTCGCCAACGGCGCTGCGACGACCATGAAGGCGAGAATGAACGCCGAATGCAGCATCCCGGCCACCGGGCCATGCGCGCCGGAGCGAACATTGGTTGCCGTGCGTGCAATTGTCCCCGTAACCGGCAGGCCGCCAAACAGCGCCGAGCCGATGTTGGCGTAGCCTTGGGCTACGATTTCGCAGTTTGACCGGTGCCGCCGCCCGGACATGCCGTCCGCAACCACGGCAGACAAAAGCGATTCGATCGCTCCCAAAAGTGTGAACGCCACCGCATCCGGCAGCACCGCCCGCACCAGCGCCAGGTCAAACACCGGCAATGACGGCAGTGGCAGGCTGCGCGGGATGCCGCCGAATTTCGTGCCGATTGTCTCCACCGGCAGGTTGAACAGCGCCACCGCAGCGGCCGCACCAGCCACCGCCACCAGCATGCCCGGCACCTTCGGCGTATAGCGCCGCGTCAGCACAATCACCGCAATCGTCGCCACGCTGAGCGCAACTGCCATGGGCGTGAAGGTCGGCAGCGCATCAAACAGCACCGGATACTTCTCGATCAGCTCGCCCGGCTCCGCCTCTGTCAGCCGCAATCCCAAAAGGTCCTTGATCTGGCTGGAAAAGATGATCACCGCGATTCCCGCCGTGAACCCGACAGTCACAGGGTAGGGGATCAGTTTTATGTAAGTGCCAAGTTTCAGATATCCGAGCGCCAGCAGCATCAGCCCGGACAGGAATGTCGCAAGGATCATCCCTTCAATGCCGTTGCGGGCGACGCACGATGCGACAAGCACGATGAAAGCGCCCGCCGGTCCGGCGACCTGAAACCGGCTTCCTCCCAGAAGCGACACCAGAATCCCGCCGATGATCGCCGTGTAAAGCCCGCGCTCCGGCCCGGCGCCGGACGCGATGGCGATCGCCATCGACAGGGGCAGCGCCACGATCGCTACGGTGAGGCCGGCGATCGCATCGGCGCGCAACTGCTTAAGACCATAGCCTTCTCGCATGACGGTGACGAGCTTCGGCATGAAAAGCTGCCAATAGCTCGGGCCTGACGCGGACTGGATGGATTGATGAACTGCCTTCATGCTGTCTTCCGCTGTGCGAAAGCGGCGGGATCGTCGGCAAACGTCGGCGGTCGCGTCGCGACTTGTTTCAACTCAGCCTGTCTGCACATCGCCGGGAGGCTGCCTGAGGCGAACGCCCCTGCCCCCGCCGGTGCTTTGCTGGCTTTCGCCGATCAATTCAACACCGGATTCCTCCAGCGCGCGAATGACCTTCACCAGCGTATCGACCACCCCCCTGACGACGCCATCGCTGGCTTCCATCCGCTGGATGGTCGGCAGCGACACCCCCGCTCGCTGGGCGAGAACCTTCTGGTCGATGCCGGCCAGCGCCCGTGCGGCCCGCATCTGTTGGGCGGTAATCACACTCGATGCTCCAGGCTGAGTCTGTAGCATGCATGTACTATACATTTACACTGATGTTTCAACCATAACATCATGGTCCCGCGAAATGCCTGGCCGAGCCACCTCAATTGCCGGCAGCGGCTGATATCCTGCGGGCGCGCGACCAATAGCGGGCCGCAAGCCAGCAGGTCATTGACCAGGCAAATCCGGCGCACCAGCCGGCCAGCACATCGGACGGCCAGTGAACACCGAGATAGACGCGGCTTACGCCGACCAGGAGCGTCGTCATCACCGCCAATCCCAGGATGTAGATCCTGGCAACTCGCCCGCCGACACTGCTGGCCAGCAAGGCGCCCAAGGTCAGATAGGTAATTGCCGAGATCATCGCATGGCCGCTCGGAAAAGACAGGGTCTGCACATGCGCGAGATGGGATACAAGATCGGGACGAGGACGGTCTATGCCGAGCTTCAGCAGGCTCGAAATAAGCTGGCCGCCGCCGATGGCGACCAGAACGAGCAGCGCTTCGAACCGTTTCCCTATCAGCAGCAGAAAGATGATCGAGGCCGTCGCAATCAGCACCAGCACTGCCGTCGAGCCAAGGCTGGTTATGTCGCGCATAGCCTCCTCGAACCATTGCGGTCCGATCGGATTGTCGGGCTCGCCGGGCTCGCGGAAGGCGAGCAGGATCTGCGTGTCGAGATTGTGCGCCGTGCCTCTGCGCGCAATTTCGGCCATCTCGACGAAGCCCCACCGGCCCCCTGCCACGACCACCCCGGCAAGCAACACCGAGAACTCCGCGCTGTTCCATAGTTTCCGAATCATGTGCCTTCCCCGGCCCGGCATCGGACCACTCGCGAAACCGCAACAGGCATCACCGGCCCTCGAAATCGTCATGCTGTTGTTACGCATTGATTGTAGCGAACGGCAATCCCGCATCACAAGCCAGCCAATCGGAGCCAGCCACCATGACCGACAATCTCATCTCCCCGTTTGCGACCACCAGGCTCGAGGCAAGCGACGGACCTGGGCAAAACCCGACAGCCAACCCCACCATGGGCGACATCATTGCATCTCGCTTCTCGCGCCGCGGCTTCTTGCGCGGCTCGCTGGCCGTCTCAGCGATCGCC
>JBGSHY010000063.1:0-41302 GCA_041751995.1 Rhizobiaceae bacterium
GGCGGAAGACGCCACCGCCTGCCGCTTCCGCTCAAACAGCCGCGACTGTCCGCCGGAAAGCCTTGCGGCAAGGCTTGCCAGCGTCGCTTCAAGCTCGGCCTTCACCGGCACGGCGATTTCCGCCGCCCCGGTCGGTGTCGGCGCGCGCACGTCGGCGGCATAGTCAATCAGTGTCCAGTCGGTCTCGTGCCCGACGGCGGAAATCACCGGAATGTCCGACGCGGCCACGGCGCGCACGACGATCTCGTCATTGAAGCCCCAAAGATCCTCCAGCGATCCGCCGCCGCGCGCCACGATGATGACGTCCGGACGGGCGATGCCGAGCGCCGGATCGAGTGCATTGAACCCGTTCACCGCCGCCGCCACTTCCGGTCCGCAGGTCTCACCTTGCACCCGCACTGGCCAAACGATGACGTGTAACGGAAACCGGTCGGTTATCCGGTGTATGATGTCGCGGATAACCGCGCCGGTCGGAGACGTCACCACGCCGATTACCCTTGGCATAAAGGGCAAAAGCTGCTTGGCCCCTTCCGCAAACAGGCCTTCAGCGGAAAGCTTGCGTTTGCGCTCCTCCAGAAGGGCCATCAGCGCGCCTGCCCCGGCCGGCTCGATCTGCTCAATGACGATCTGGTATTTCGACGAGCCGGGGAAAGTGGTCAGCTTGCCGGTGGCGATCACTTCCATTCCCTCTTCAGGCAGGAACTTCAGTTTCGACATCGATCCGCGCCAGACCACGGCTTCCAAACGCGACTTGTCGTCCTTCAGCGAGAAATAGGCATGACCCGAGGAATGCGGCCCGCGGTAGCCGGAAATCTCACCGCGCACCCGCACATTGCCGAAACTGTCCTCGACGAGCCGCTTCAGCGCCCCGGAAATCTCCGAAACGGTAAACTCAGCGGCATTGGTTGGCGATTCGTCACTCATGCCGCCATCAGCGGCAAACCCGGCGCGCACGTCAAGCGCGGGTTTTTATCGATCGCGAAAACCAAATCAAAACGGATAGTCTGTATAACTGCGGCATGAGCGGATCTGTGTTGCATTACGACTTGCCCAACACCAATTTTCAGCGGACCATTTTTACAGCCGCCGGGCTGTTTGCGCTCATCATTTGCCCATATGAACTCTGGCGTGGTGTCTGGCCGCTGAATTTCACAACGCCCTTCTTCGGCTTTATCATGCTCGGCGGCATGAGCGTCGGCGCTGGCATCGTCTATGCAGGCGCTTTCACTCCGTCGGTCGATTACCGGTTTAGTCGCGGCTTCCTCGTCGTCGATTGGCACTATCTCTGGGGCGGCACCCGCCAAACCCTCCGCGCCGCCGACATTATGGCCATCACAGTTGAGCGTCGCGAACAAATGGAAGGCGCGGACGACTGGTACGCGGTGATCAAACTCACCGCAGGCCGCCCGCTCTCGTCAAGGCCGTTGTCCACCAAGGAAGCCGCTGAACGGCAGGCGGCTGAATTCAGGTCGGCTTTGGGAATGTGAGCGGAGGTGGCGCGCGTCCACCTTCCCCGCAACGGGGACGGCAGGCAAGCATCACATTACCATCGTGGCTGCAACCCGGCCCCAGCCCGCTTCAGCCGTATCTCGCCTTCAAACCCCGGCGAGGTCAGATTGTCGAGGCTCTCCAATATATGCTGCGCCATGGCTTCGATGATCGGCGAGCGGCGACCTCGGGCGCGGATGAGGCCGATTTCGACGTCGGGAAGGAGGAGGAAGCCATCGGCTTCGCCGAGAACACGCATGCCGGGGCGCAGCGAACATTCGGCCAGCACCGAGACGGCAAGGCCTGCCAGCACCGAGGCGATCAGCACGGTGGCGGACCAGGAGGTGAACAGCACGCGGTGCTCGCGCTTCATGTTGGACAAGGCTTCCGAGGCGGAACGGCGCCAGACGCAATTCGGACGGCCGAAGGCAAGTGGCAGGATCGGCTCTTCATGAACGGAATGGTTGGCCGACGTGACCCACAACAACGGCTCGCGGCGGACAATTTCCGAATAGCCTTGTTCGGGCACATGGGTGATGAGCGCCAAGTCTATGGCGCCGCGGTTGACCTGTTCGATGAGGTTCACCGTCGGCTCGCAGATGATCGACAGCTCGACCCGTGGGTTTGAGCGGGCAAACCGCGCCATGATCTCGGGCAGGAACCTGTCGGCATAATCATCCGGCATGCCGATGCGGATATGGCCTTCCAGCTTGGTGTCGTCGAATGCCAGCACCGTTTCCGAATTCAGCCGCAGCATGCGCCGGGCGAAGTTCAACAGCTTTTCGCCATCTTCCGTGAGCCGGTTGTTGCGGCCGTCCTTTTCGAACAGCGTCTTGCCGATCCGCTCCTCAAGCCGGCGCATCTGCATGGAGACGGCGGACTGGGTCTTGTGCACCTCGTCGGCAGCGCGAGTGAACGACCCGGCATCGGAAATGGCGACGAATGTCTGCAATTGGTCGAGATCAAGCGGCGTGGCCATGGGGTCCATCCATACATAACGGGCAATGATGGTTCACATTAAAAACATTCGTTTGTTAAATCAATCACCCATGCATAGATTATTCACATGCAGAACAAGGGGCGGAACTGACCGCCACCGCCACTCCGGAATCTGGGATTCCGGGCGCGGGAAACTGTTGCCTGCGCGTCACGAAAGGACCAAAGCCATGACCACGATTGATTGCTGCGAAACTGTAAAGCCCACCGGCGCTCGCGCCGCATTGGCGGCTGTCGCTGTCGCCACCGTGGAAAAAGCCGCGTCCATGCTGCGCGCCTGGCAGAATCGCCGCCAGCTCTACAAGCTCGGCGACTTGAATGACCGCGAACTGGCGGACATCGGCCTGTCGCGCTCGGACCTGTTCGTCGCCCGCGATGTGCCCGCGCATGTTGACCCGACTGCCCGCCTCGGCGCTCTTGCCGAGATCAACCGCAGGAAGGCCGCTTCGCGCTGAATTTCGCAAAGTTCCCGCAGGCAACAACTCCCGGTACCCCGGCGCCTGCTGACTGGCCCGGCTGCTTCCCCCGCAGCCGGGCATTTTCGTTTTAGCGTTGGCGATCCATGCCCTTTAGATACTGGTCGAAAATTGACTCCAGGCCTTTCTGGTAAGTTTCCTGCGTCTTCTTGCCGGTCTCGAACATATCGCCCCAAGGATTGTTCGACGGGGCAGATTTGCGGCGCGGCTGTGGTGCTTCCTCTTCCGGTTCCTGCGCGCTCGGGCTGCCGCTCTTCATCATCTCTTCCAGCATTTTTCCGAATGGATTGTTGCCCGCGCCCGATTGACCGGAAGAAGCCTGGCCGCCGCCCAGAATGTCTTTCAGGATGTTGCCGAGCGGATTGTCTGCCGGGGCAGGCGCCTGTTGCGGCTGTGGCGTTTGCGTTCCGGTTGCGCCCTTGAGAATCTGATCAAGCATGTCGCCCCAAGGGTTGCCGCTTGGCGCCGGTGCCTGTGGCTGTTGCGGCGCTTGCCCGCCGGTTGTGCCTTTCAGGATCTGGCCGAGCACGTCTCCCCACGGATTGCCGCTTGGCGCCGGTGCCTGTTGCGGCTGGGCCTGTCCGCCCGCCTGCTTCATCATCTCTTCGATCACCTGACCGAACACGTTTCCGCCCGCACCAAGACCCGCCGCACCGAAACCGCCGGCCATCTGGTTCTGCATGCCGCCTGACAGCATCGAGGCCATCGCCGGAAGCATTTGCTTGAGAATGTCCTGTCCAATGCCCGTCGCCTGCGCCGCCTGTGCAGCAACCGCGCGCGACACATCCTTCGAGCCGAACAATTGGCCCAGAATGTCATTGCCTGCCTGTATGCCAGAAGGATTGAACGCGCTGGCGGCATTGTTGAAATAGTTCGCATGGCCACCGGTCAGCATCGACTGGATGAGACCGCCCATGTCCATCGGATTGGCGGCATTGCGCTTCAGCCCGATCGAAAATGCCGGAAGCAACGCCTCGACTGCAGATTGGACCTGCGCCTGACTGAGGCCGAATTGCCTTGCCATCTGGTTCATGGCATCGCCGCCATTGGCTTTCATAAACATTTCAAACAGCGGCAACATGGCATATCTCCTCAAAAGTGCAGGCCATATCAAACGACAAGCACACCGCGTGTGCAAGGCGGTTTTTGACTCTGGATCATGACCATTATGTCGAACGGCAGCGAAATCAGTCGCTCAATAGGCATAAGCCAAAAAAGCCGGGTCCACGGACTTGCCCCAAGCTGTATTGTATTCGCGGATCATCTGCTCGGAAAGCGTTGTCCCGCGGGCGACAACCTCATCGAGAGGCGAAAGGAAGCCGCTTTCGTCCTGGCCGTCGCTGTCGAGCCTTTTTCGCGCAACGAGACCGGCGTGGCTGATGTTCAGAACCTCTCGCGCCACATCCAGCAGCGTGCCGTTCCGCCATGGCGTCTTCAGCCCCATGACCGGCACTGTATTGCGCATGTGCATGACGTCGTCATAGCGCCAGTCACGCGTCAGCACTTCTGCCGCAGAAAGCGACGCCTCGTCATAGAGCAGCCCGACCCAGAATGCAGGCAGGGCCGTCAGCCGCCGCCAGGGGCCACCGTCCGCGCCACGCATTTCGAGATAGCGCTTGAGCCGGACGTCCGGGAACAGCGTGCCCAAATGGTTGGTCCAGTCGCCGATGTTCGGCTCGACGCCGGGAATGCGCTTGGAAAGCGCGCCGTTCATGAACTGGCGGAAGGTGACGTCCGTCGCTTCGTGATAATGGCCATCGCGCAAAACGAAATACATCGGCACATCCAGCGCCCATTCGACATAGTCGGCAAAGCCGAATGAGTTGTTGAACAGGAAGGTCGGCACCCCTGAACGCTGGTTGTCGGTGTCGCGCCAGATATCGCCGCGCCAGGACTGGAAGCCGTTCAGTTTGCCATCGGTGAAAGGAGAAGCGGCAAACAGGGCAGTCGAAAGCGGTTGCAGCTTGATCGAAGTCAGCATCTTGCGGCGCATGTCGTCTTCGGACGAAAAATCGACGTTCACCTGAATGGTGCAGGTGCGGTACATCATGTCGAGACCCTTGGTGCCGACCTTCGGCATGTAGGAGGACATGATGTCATAGCGCGATTTCGGCATGCGCGGGGTTTCGGCCAGCGTCCACTTCGGCGATCCGCCCATCCCTAAAAACTTGATGCCCAGCGGTTCGGCAATCTCGCGCAGCTGCGCCAGATGGGCGTTGGCCTCACGGCATGTCTGGTGCACGGTTTCGAGTGGCGCGCCGGACAATTCGAATTGTCCGCCCGGTTCCAGCGAAATTGCACCATGCCCTGTCGGCTCGACAAGGCCAATAATGTTGGCGCCGTCCATGATCGGCTCCCAGCCGAGCATCGACTGCATGCCTTCCAACAGCGCCTTGATGCCGCGCGGCCCGTCATAGGGGACCGGCCGGTTGTCATCAGTGTAAAACGGGAATTTCTCGTGTTCGGTGCCTAGCCGCCAGCGCTCTTTCGGTTTGCAGCCCGAGGCAATATATTCAACCAGCGATGCCGCACCTTCGATGGGCGTCAAATCCGTCATGTCCCGCGCCATCGTCAGTCCCGTCCCGATTTATGAATTCTTGTGATCGTCAAATGGACAATCGGCGGATGAACTTCAAGCGCATTTTGGTGAACGGTTGGTGACAGGCATTGATCAATGCCAATCGCCGATGATTGCCTGAACCACAGCCAATGCCGCCACCGCTGCCGTATCGGCCCGCAAAATGCGCGGCCCGAGCGGAATCGCTGTGACAAACGGCAGTGATCGCAAGGTCTGGCGCTCTGGTTCGGAAAAGCCGCCTTCCGGCCCGATCAGTACAGCAAGACGATTGTCACGGATGGAGCCGAGCTTGCCGAGCGGATTGTTGGTCGCTGCATCCTCGTCGCAGAAAATGATCCGGCGGGAGGCGTCCCATCCAGACAGCAGCGCATCAAGTTTCGCCGGTTCATGCACAATCGGCACCGACAAAATGCCGCACTGTTCCGCAGCCTCGATCACATTGGCCTGAAGCCGGTCTATGCCAACTTTCTGCACCTGAGTATGCTGTGTAAGCACAGGCTGGATCGTCCCAGCGCCCATTTCCACCGCTTTTTGCACCAGATAGTCCAGCCGGCCGACCTTCAACGGCGCAAACAGGAAGTGCAGATCCGGATGGGGCGGCTGCGGACGGGTCTGTTCAGTTGGTGTCAGTGACAGCTTCTTTTTACCCGCAAAGCCAAGCGTTGCTTTCCATTCGCCGTCGCGTCCATTGAATAGCAGCACTTGCGCGCCCTCTCCCATGCGCAACACATTGGCCAGATAGTTGAATTGTTCCGGCGAAGCCGCGATCGGCTGGCCTTCGCTGAGTGGAACACCGATGAAAAGCCGTTGCATGGTGTAGTTTGCGCGCATGGTACTTGGTGGCTGATTGCGGGCAGGGCCGTCAAGCCCCGGCTGTCGGATGCCATGTTGGGGAGTATCCATTTCGCAAGGCGGTAACCGAGACCGGCGGTGTCAACAGAACTGGATTTCGCGCAGATACCTGATCCCAATTCAATTTTTCGCCATATCCGCCAAAATCCCATGCCAAAGCCAATGAACCCCGCCGTGCGAACATTTGTGTGCCAAGGGCAACCATCGCGCCATCCGGAAGCCGGCTGCAAATTCCGGCCTCAATGTGCGGTCTTTCGCCAAGCCGCTCGCCATGAAGTTTCGCATCAAGCGCGTCCGCCCTGAATGAGTCGCCAAGTTCGGGTGCAACAGCCGCACAAAAGCGCCTGAAATCTTCCCTCCTGCATTCCGCACAGGGGCGGTGTCCGGCCGAAAGCGCAGTCACCTCATCGAGGAAAAAAAGTTCGGTATAGCCATTGCCCATCAATACCCGCTTGCGCCCCTTGAATTCAGTCAGACAAATGATCCACCGCCGCGAAGCAAACCTCCGCTTCAAAAGCATTTTCGTCGCCGGATCATGAATTTTTCCGCCGCGATTGCCCATGAACAGGCCGCGTGCCGGATTGGCGTGGATAGCCCCGAGCGGATCGACGCGGTTCTGCAATGACTTGGCTGCCATCTCCATTTATCTCTTGTTAACCATACATAGCCGATTATGAATTGTCTCAGGCAACACCAAGACAAAGCGCACATGAACGTCCTCATCGTCCAGAACTTTGATTCCACCGGCCTCGGCCAGGTCTGCACCGCGCTGAAGGAAAAGGGCGTCGCGCGCGACTACCGCAAGCCATACCTCGGGGAAACGTTGCCGCAGGATTGCTCGGAGCATGACGCCATAGTCGTCCTCGGCGGCGGCCAAAGCGCTGTCGACGATCACATCCACCCCTATCTGCCGAGCCTCGCCGCGCTGATGCGCGACTTTGCCGACAGTGGCAAGGCGGCGCTCGGCATATGTCTTGGCAGCCAGATTCTTGCCCGCGCCTATGGCGCAACCAACCTCATCGGCAAGGCTCCTGAGTTCGGCTGGCAAAAAATCGCGCTAACCGACGAGGGCAAAACTGACCCGGTGCTTGGCGCGGTTCCCGGCCATTTCCCGATTTTCCAGTGGCACGACGATACGTTCACGCTGCCCGAAGGCGCCATCCGTCTCGCGTCCAACAATGCCACCCCCAACCAGGCCTTCCGCGTCGGCCGCGCCGGCTACGGCATCCAGTTTCACTTTGAAGCGGATCGCCCTCTGGTCGAAAAATGGAACGCCCGTTTTCCGGACGATATCGCGCGGAAAGACCCGGACTGGTTTGACAACTACCCGGTTCATGCGCAGGAACACGGACCGCATGCCGATGCGGCAGGCCTGGCTATTGCACGCGCGTGGGTTGGGCAAATCCAGGCGCTTTGACGCAGTCCGTCCGTATTTTCATGCAACTGCGGGGTTGTGGTGCTATAATGCTTCTTGAGGGTCGAAGCTAAGGAGTTACCTCCATGCATCGTTACCTGAAAAGCATAGCTGCGCTATTTGTATGCTCCGTTGCTTTGGCATTCGCCGTGCCAGCAAATGCGCAAACGCATCAGAAACCGCCGCCAACCCATGAAGAAAGTGACAACGGCACCTTTGTGGTTATCGACTGCAAGAAGAATCCGTTTGCGGTTGGATGCCCGCCTCAACAAAAATACCCCAAGGCGGCTTCAAAAGACGAATGCAGTTGTGAACTGAATCGTGTCAATGTCGGCAAGCGGACATTGTGGGTGCGCAATTGCTATGTGCAATTGCCTGATCGGACGATCTACTACTGCAAGAATCCGATCCATATTCCGCCGAAGAAATAATGGCAGTTTACACTTGGCAAGGAAGGCCCGGTCTCCGGGCCTTCATCCAACCTCAGCCAACCAGAATAATGTGCAAGGCTCTTGGCCCGTGCGCGCCTAGCAGGATTTTCTGCTCGATGTCACCTGACCGCGAAGGGCCAGTGATGAAATTCACCGTGCGCGGCATCTCGCCCTTGCCATAGGCAGTGCGGATACCGGCCATGACGGTTTCCAGGTCGCCCTTGATCGAAGCGGCATCCAGCACAACAATATGGTTTTCCGGCAGGAAGTTCAGCGTCGTCGGATTGTCTGCGCCGGAGGTCATCACCAAAGTTCCGGTCTCGGCGATCGCGCCAAACGCGTGGCTGATGCCGGTTTCATCCGTACCGTCCGACGGGCCGCTCTTGAGGTCGAGATTTTTCTGTTTTGACCACGGCATGGCGGCAAGGCGCGGATCCGTTCCGATTGCCGCCCGCGATGACAGGTTCTTTGAGCGTAAGTAATCACCAACCGCCTCTGGCACGTCCCTGCCGGATCTGACGCGGGTCACCGTCGCAGAAAACTTGTCCGCCATAGCAACGAACAAGTCGACTTGCGCTTTCGCAGGCAGTTGCCCTCGCGCCGGGACAACCCCGTTCGGTGCAGATTTCAGCCGCGCCGCAACGGCCGCCTTGCGGGCGCTGTCGTCACCAGAGACATGCAACGCTGAGCGAAGGCGTGAGAGAACGTTTGATTTGGCGTCCATCACTGCGCCTCCTGCTTGCGTGCTTCCCGCTGCGCCCATTGCTGCTGGAATGTCCGCGCTTCGGGCGCCGGCAAGTCGCGCCATTTGGTCCCGCCGCCTGCCAGCGGCAGCGACTTGAACCGGCCCTTGGCGCCGCCAAACATGGCCAGAACCGGAATGCCGAGCTTGGCCATGAAGTGATACGCTTTGGGGTGGGTGGCGAACCAGACCCAGACACCGAGGCCATATCGGTAAGTCGCCGGTTGCAGATGCTGCTCGAACTCGCGCTCGCGCCAGTGGCGCATCATCTTCGGCAGCGGGATCTTCATCGGGCAGACGCTTTCGCAGCGGCCGCAGAAGGTGGATGCGTTCGGCAGATGCCCGCCTTGCGCCACGCCGATCAGCGACGGCGTCAACACCGCACCCATGGGGCCGGGATAGACCCAGCCATAGGCATGGCCGCCGATGGAATGGTAGACTGGGCAATGGTTCATGCACGCGCCGCAACGAATGCAGCGCAGCATGTCCTGATATTCCGTGCCGATCATCCGGGTTCTGCCATTGTCGAGAATAACCACGTGGTAATTCTCCGGCCCATCCACATCGCCCTTGCGCCGGGGACCAGTGGAAAGGGTGGTGTAGACCGACATGTCCTGGCCCGTCGCCGAGCGCGCCAACACGCGCAAAATCTGGCTCACATCAGAAAGCGTCGGCACGATCTTTTCGATGGTGGCGACGACGATGTGCGTCTTCGGCAGGATTTGCGTCAAGTCGCCATTGCCCTCGTTGGTGACGATCACCGAGGTGCCTGTCTCGGCGATCAAAAAGTTCGCACCGGTGATGCCGACATCGGCTTCAAAGTATTTCTGCCGCAACACCTGCCGCGCCTCATTGAGGAGCGTGACCGGCTCTTCCAGATTACGGTTCACATCAAGATGCGTGTGCACCCGGCGGAAATCACCCTCGACCTGCTCCTTGGTGAGATGCACCGCAGGCGCAATGATGTGGCTTGGATGCTCGCCGCGCAGTTGGATGATGTATTCGCCCAGATCCGTTTCGACCGGAATGATGCCGTTTTCCTCGAAATGCTGGTTGAGCGCGATCTCCTCGGTGACCATGCTCTTGCCCTTTGTCACGGTCTTCGCGCCGACATCGCGGCAAAGCTGAAGGATAATGTTGCGGGCGTCTTCCGCCGTCTCCGCAAAATGCACATGCCCGCCGGATTTTTCGACCTTGTCGACATAGGCTTCCAGGTAAAGATCAAGATGCGCCAGCGTATGGTCTTTGATTGCCTTGGCACTATCCCGAAGCGCCTCGAATTCCGGCAAAAGGTCAATCGACGCCTTGCGCTTGTCGATAAAGCCGGTGCGCACATGGCCCATCGCCTTTTGCAGATTGACGTCTGCGAGTGCGGCGGTGGCGTTGGCTTTGAAAGTGGGGGAGGTGATTTCCATCAGCTTTTCCCCTCGCCAATCGCCGGGCCATCGGTCATGCCCGCCAGCACTTCGGCGACATGCCGCACCTGAATGCCTGAGCCTTCGCGCTTCAATTTGCCCGCCATGTTCATCAGGCAGCCAAGGTCCCCCGCCAGCAGAAGGTCCACGCCGGAGGCCTTGATGTGGCTGGTTTTTTCCGAGACGATCTTGTTGGAAATGTCCGGATATTTGACGCAGAACGTGCCGCCGAAACCGCAGCAGATTTCTGAATCCTTCAACTCTTTCAGCGTCAATCCTTCAACATTGCCCAGCAATTTGCGCGGCTGCGCCTTGATGCCAAGTTCGCGCAGGCCCGAGCAACTGTCGTGATAGGTCACGCTGCCCTGATACGAGGCGCCGGTGTTTGTGATGAACATCACGTCGGTGAGGAAACTCACCAGTTCATGCACTTTCGCCGAAAAGGCCAACGCCCGCGGCTCCCATTTCGCGTCGCCTGCAAACAATTCCGGATAATGCTTGCCCAGCATCCCGCCGCAGGAGCCCGAAGGCGCGACGATAAAGTCATAATCCTCGAAGGCTTCTATGACCTGTTCGGCAATCGCCCTAGCATCCTTTTTGTCACCCGAATTGTAGGCCGGCTGGCCGCAGCAGGTCTGCGACGGCGGCACCTCGACAGTGCAACCCGCATCCTCGATCAACTTGACGGCAGCAAAGCCGACGGTCGGGCGGAACAGATCGACGAGGCAGGTGACAAACAACGCCACGCGCGGGTTTTTCTTTTCAGCTGTCATTTGAAACGCGGATGCCCTCTTGGCTTTTTGGTTTGTAAATCGGTGAACGCTTTTCGTTCTGCAGAAGGCGCATCTGCGCCACACGGCTCCATTCGCCCGCCTGTTCCGCCAACGCAAGCTGTGTTTCGACAAAGCGGATATGGTCAGAGGAAGCAGTTCGTGCCCGTTCCGGATCGTGGTTGAGGATTGCGTCGGCAATCGCCTCATGTTGCGAGAGCAGCGCTGCGCGCACGCCCGGCATGCCGTAAAGCAGCGTGCGATTATAAAACACGCCGTTCATGTGCAGCTTGTAACAGGAGCGCAGCGTATGCAGCAGGATGATGTTATGTGCGCATTCACTTACGGAATTGTGAAACTCGACATCGGCCCGCGCCTCGTCAGTGAAATTCCCCGCCGCATGCGCCGCCTGCATTTGCGAGACGACACGCCTCAGAATGAGTTTGTCGGCATCGGTTGCCCGTTCCGCCGCATGGCCCGCCGCCAGCGACTCGATCTCGCGCCGGTATTCCAGATAATCGGCCAGCGCTTTGCGGTGCGAAGCGATGAGGTCTGCGACAGGTTGGGCAAACACGTCGGAAATCACGTCCGCGATTACCGTTCCGCCGCCATGCCGCGTGATAATCAGACCGCGCGTTTCCAGCGATTTCAGCGCGTCGCGCAGCACCGGGCGCGATACATCCAGTTCAGATGAAAGTTCCCGTTCGGCCGGAAGCCGGTCACCAGGGCGCAGCACACCTCCAAGAATCAGCCACTCGATCTGCCGGATCACTTCATCCGCCGTCGATGCGTGGTTGATGCTGGAAAAAAGATTGGCGGACATTCAGACCTCACTCAGCCATGGCATAGCAGATATCTAAAAGTGGTCAATAAATTTGTCCACTTATCATCCAGCCATGCTTCAAATCGATTCAGTTCGTCGCAAAGCCATCCTGTGGTGTATTTGCACTTGTCCCGCAGTGCACAATGCCTCTAACACTTTGGTTGAAGATGCGGGGACGGGCATGGCACGACCGGAAGAAAGTAATGTGGCGCAAGCGCCAGTGCTGGGCTTTCCTGCGCACAACATGCGCGCGACGGCGCTTGGCGAGGTCCATTCACGCCCGCATCCGCTGATCACAACGCCGCGCCTGCTCATCCAGGTGGCATTCCTCACCGAAGGAGGTTTCACGGTCGATCATGCCGTGCTGGCCGAACTTTCCCGCGCTTCCGGCATCGCCCCGCCGGACCGGACCGCCCGCCATCATGTCATGCCCTCCGGTTCCGGCACGTTGCGCTGGGAGCGGCATACTGAGTTCTCGACCTATCTCTATGAAGGTCCGCTCGAAACCGGCAATGCGCAGGTCCACCCGTTCGGCACCGCCTTCAAGGCCCCGGGCACCGTGCTCTCTGGTATTCGCCTCGAAATCCGCAAGCAGGTCAAGGATTTGCGCCGGATCCTCGCCGCCTATGATCCGGCATCCACCTGCTGTTCGGTGATCGAAGGCGGTGCGGCGACCATCATCACCGATTTCCGCCAGGATGCAGATGGCCTCACCCGCATGACCCTTCTGGACAATGGCCTCACGCCGGTTCGCACCGGCGCGCTTGGCCAGATGCTCATCGAGATCGAAACCTACCGCACCTTCGCCATGCTCGGCCTGCCGCTGGCCATCAGCCTCTCGCCACGCATGCGCCGCATTGAAGACCGCATGGCTGTTCTGACGCAGGAAATGCGCGACGACGAGGGCCGCGAATCCGAACGGTTGCTGGCCGAACTCTCCACGCTTGCCGCAGAACTCGAAGCTGATGCCGCCGCCAGCCTTTATCGGTTCGGAGCGTCCAAGGCCTATGAAGGCATTGTCGCCGAGCGCCTGAATGCGCTCGACGAGGAGCCGGTCAAGGGCTTTGAAACCTGGTCCGCCTTCCTGCAAAAGCGCATGGCGCCGGCGATGCGAACCTGCCGCTCCGTTGAAGAGCGGCAGGCCAATCTGTCGCGCAAACTCACCCGCGCCACCACGCTGCTGCGCACATGGGTGGATGTTGACCTGGAAAAACAAAACAGCGCGCTGCTCGCTTCGATGAACACCCGCGCCCGCTCTCAGTTGCGCCTGCAGCAGACCGTTGAAGGCCTTTCGGTCGCCGCCGTGTCCTATTATGTCGTCGGCCTGTTTTCCTACATCGCCAAGGGCGTCGAGAAGGATTTCCCGTTCATCTCATCGACATTGGCCACCGCGCTGTTTGTGCCGATAGCCGTGCTCGCCATCTGGCTCGTCGTCCGCCGTATCCGCAAAAGCCACGGCGAGCATTGACCGACGGGTTGTCCCGCTCCAAGACTCGTGCTCCCCGAATCCCGAAGGATAAGCTTTGACCTCCGCACCGTTTACGAAAAAATTCGCCGGTTTCCTGTTCGACATGGACGGCACCATCATCAATTCCTTCGCCGCGACGCAGCGCGCATGGGGCGCATGGGCGCGGGCAAACGACATCGATCCGGAAACCTTCATTCACACCATGCACGGTGTGCGCGGCGTCGACATGATTGGCGGGATGGGCTTGCCGCATCTTAATCCGGCCGAAGAATCGGCCAAGGTGCTTGCCGCCGAAATGGCGGATGTCGAAGGCATTGTGCCGATACCCGGCGCAATCGAATTTTTGGCAACCTTGCCGCCGCAGTCATGGGCCGTCGTCACCTCCGCCCCGCGCGACCTTGCGCACCGCCGTCTGGAAGCCGCAGGGATTACCCCGCCCGACATCATGGTCACCGCCGAGGATGTGGAAATCGGCAAGCCGGACCCGGCCTGTTTCCGCCTCGGCGCAGAGCGTCTGGGGTTCAGCCCCGAACACTGCCTCGTGTTTGAAGATGCCCATGCAGGCGTCACCGCCGGCGAGTTGGCCGGCGCCAGCATCATGGTCGTCACCGCGACACACGACCTGATGGCGCACACGCACCATCCCAAGATGACGACCTACGAAACGCTGGCCGTCTCCAAAGATGAAGACGGCTGGATTTCGCTGATCAAAGCCGGTTGACGCCAAGCCATTCAAAACCGAAGGTGCGGCTATGATATCACTTGCCATGCCAAAACCCGACCAGCAGACGCTCGCCAACCGGGCCGAGATCGTCGCCCAATTGCGCGAGATCGTGCCGGGCGAGGGCGTTGTGGATACCGCCAACGGAATGCGGGTGTTCGAGAGCGACGGGCTGACCGCCTACCGCCAACTTCCGATGGTGGTGGTGCTGCCGGAAACGGTGGCGCAGGTGTCGCGCATCCTCAAATACTGCTCCCGCGAAAACATCCGCGTCGTGCCGCGCGGCTCCGGCACCTCGCTCTCCGGCGGCGCGCTGCCGCTGGAAGATGCCGTGCTTCTCGTCATGTCGCGTTTCAACCGCATCTTGGACATTGACCTTGCCAACCGCACAGTCACCGCGCAGCCCGGCGTCACCAACCTCGGCATCACCAGCGCCGTCGAAGATCAGGGCTTCTATTACGCACCCGACCCGTCTTCGCAAATTGCCTGCTCAATCGGCGGCAACGTCGCGGAAAATTCCGGCGGCGTGCATTCGCTGAAATATGGTCTCACCGCCTCCAACGTCCTCGGCATCGAAATGGTGCTGATCAACGGAGATGTGGTTCGTCTTGGCGGCAAGCATCTGGATTCGTCAGGGTTGGATATTCTCGGGCTGATGACCGGTTCTGAAGGCCTTCTTGCCGTCATCACCGAGGTGACCGTTCGTGTCCTGCAAAAGCCCGAAACCGCCCGTGCTGCACTGATCGGTTTCAAGACCTCCGAACAGGCCGGGCAATGCGTGGCCGACATCATTGCTGCGGGCATCATCCCCGGCGGCATGGAAATGATGGACCGGCTGGCCATTCAGGCCGCCGAGGATTTTGTCCATGCGGGCTATCCGCTCAATGTCGAGGCGCTGCTGATTGTCGAACTCGACGGTCCGGAAGCCGAAGTGGATGATCTTCTCGCCCGCGTTGAGAAAATCGCCATGAAGAACAAATCCGTGACGCTGAAGGTCTCCACATCGGAAGCGGAGCGCATGGTGTTCTGGGCCGGACGCAAGGCAGCGTTTCCAGCGGTCGGTCGCATCTCGCCGGACTATTATTGCATGGACGGCACCATCCCGCGCAAGGCGCTGCCACAGGTGCTCAAGGGCATGCGGGACCTGTCAAGGCAATACGGCCTTGAAGTCGCCAACGTCTTCCACGCCGGCGACGGCAATCTGCATCCGCTCATTCTCTACGATGCCAACAAGCCCGGCGAACTCGAAAAGGCCGAAGGCTTCGGCGCCGACATATTGCGCCTCTGCGTCAAGGTTGGCGGCGTCCTCACCGGCGAACACGGCGTCGGCATCGAAAAACGTGACCTGATGGGCGAGATGTTCAACGAGGTCGATCTAGACGTCCAGATGCGCCTGAAAGTGGCCTTCGACCCGCAAGCATTGCTGAACCCCGGCAAGGTTTTCCCCAACCTCCACCGCTGCGCCGAGCTCGGCCGCATACACGTCAGCGGCGGAAAGCTGGCTTTTCCCGAGATACCGAGGTTTTGATGCACAAGCCAACAACCTCAGCAGACATCCTAGCCATCATCCAATCCGCCAACGCTTCCAATACACCGCTGGAAATCCTTGGCCACGGCTCAAAGCGCCGCATCGGCGCGCCGGTTGAAGACGCCCAAATCCTCGACCTTTCCAAACTTGCCGGCATCAACTTTTACGAACCGGAAGAACTGGTCCTTTCCGCCAAAGCGGGAACGCCGCTTGCCGAAATCGAGAAGCTGCTCGCCAAGCACGGTCAAGAGCTTGCATTCGAGCCAATGGACTATGCGCCTTTGCTCGGCGGGAAATTTCCCAAGGGCGGCAAGTCGGGAACCATCGGCGGCGTTCTCGCCACCAACGCCGCAGGCCCACGTCGCCTGAAAGCCGGAGCTGCGCGCGACCATATTCTTGGCATCGAAGCCGTCACCGGGCGCGGCGATCTGTTCAAGTCCGGCGGGCGGGTGATGAAGAATGTCACCGGCTATGATTTATCCAAGGGCATGGCCGGTTCGTGGGGCACGCTGGCGGTTCTGACGGACGTGACATTCAAAGTCCTTCCCGCCGCTGAAACCGAAATGACGCTGGTCTTGCCTGGCCTCGACGACGCTCAGGCGTCAGTGGTCATGGCAGTTGCCATGGGCTCCAACGCCGAGGTTTCCTCCGCCGCGCATTTGCCGTACACTGTGTCAGCCACCGTTTTGGGAGGAGCGCTGAAAGGCGAACCCGCCACGCTGCTGCGCATCGAAGGCTTCCCGAAATCCGTCGACTACCGCGTCGGCCAGCTGGCCAAACTGCTCAAGCTGAAATCCGGTGCCCTGCCGGAAAAGCAATCACGCACCCTCTGGCGCGAAATCCGCGACGCGGTGCCTTTTGCTGATGGCACCGAAAAGTCAGTTTGGCGAGTATCCGTCGCACCGATGTCCGGCCATGCGCTGGTGGCCGATTTGCGGCTCCATTCCGGCGTTGACGCCTTTTATGATTGGCAGGGCGGATTGGTCTGGCTGCGCATGGAATCCGAGCCCGATGCGAGCGCCCTTCGAGCGCTTATCGAACACCACGGCGGCGGCCATGCGACGTTGATCCGGGCAACCGAACAGCAGCGCAAAACAACCGCTTGTTTCCACTCTAACCCGCCCGCACACGCCGCACTTACCAACCGGATCAAGGAGCAATTTGATCCGTTGGGCATTTTGAATCCGGCAAGGATCGGCTGATGCAGACCTCGTTCACCCTAGCCCAACTCGCCGACCCCAAAATCGCGGAAGCCGAATCCATCCTGCGCAAATGCGTGCATTGCGGTTTCTGCACGGCGACATGCCCGACCTATGTGACGCTCGGCAATGAGCTCGACTCGCCGCGCGGGCGGATTTATCTGATCAAGGACATGTTGGAAAACGGCCGCGCGGCGGACGAGGAAATCGTCACCCACATCGACCGTTGCCTGTCCTGCCTTGCCTGCACGACGACTTGCCCTTCCGGTGTCGACTACATGCACCTGGTCGATCATGCCCGCGCGCATATCGAAAACACCTACAAACGCCCGCTGGTTGACCGACTGATTCGCAAGACGCTGGCCATGGTTCTGCCTTACCCGGCGCGGTTCCGCACCGCGTTGAAGCTGGCGAACCTTGGACGCCCGCTCGCGCCTTTTCTTGAAAAAATCAATGCTTTCAAGCCATTGGGAGCAATGCTCCGCCTAGCTCCCAAGTCCTTGCCGCAGTCCGGTGAGTTCAAGCCGGTCGTCGTCGCTGAGAGAAAAGGCCGCGTCGCCATCCTCGCAGGCTGCGCCCAATCGGTGCTCGATCCCGGCATCAACGCCACGGCGGAGCGTCTCCTCGCCCGCTTCGGTATTGAGACCGTCAAGCCCAAAGGCAATGGTTGCTGCGGCGCGCTGGTGCATCACATGGGCCGCGAGCATGACGCACACGGCTTTGCCAAGGCCAACATCGATGCATGGATGACGGAAGTTGACGGCGAGGGGCTGGACGCGATTCTCATCACCACATCCGGCTGCGGCACCACGGTCAAGGACTATGGCCACATGCTGAAGGGCGATCCGGGATATGCGTCCAAGGCGGCGAAAATCTCCGGCCTTGCCAAGGACATCACCGAGTATCTGGCAACGCTTGATCTGCCCGCACCGCGCCTGCGCACCGGCCTGTCCGTCGCCTACCATTCCGCCTGTTCGCTTCAGCACGGCCAGAAAGTCACCAGACAACCCAAGGACATGTTGACCAAGGCGGGCTTTGTTGTACGCGAACCGGCCGAAGGGCATCTGTGCTGCGGCTCGGCAGGAACCTACAACATCATGCAGCCCGACATCGCCGCCAAATTGCGCGACCGCAAGGTCAAAAACATCGAACGCACCGGCGCAGTCATTGTCGCGGCAGGCAACATCGGCTGCATGACGCAGATCGGCTCCGCTTCACGCCTGCCGGTGGTGCACACGGTCGAACTGCTCGAATGGGCCTACGGCGGCGAAAAGCCGGAAAAGCTGCTGTAATTCAAAAAGAAAAAGCGGCGCCATCCCCCGGCGCCGCTCTCTTGCGTGGCTGGAACTTTATCGTTCCTACCCCACGCCCCCCTTGACTGAAATGCAGGTCAGAGAACGACGACAGTCGTTCCGACATTCACCCGCTCGTAGAGATCAACAACGTCCTCGTTGCGCATGCGGATGCAGCCGGACGAGACGTTTTGGCCGATGGTCCATGGCTGGTTTGTGCCATGAATGCGGTAAAGCGTGCTGCCGAGATACATGGCGCGCGCGCCGAGCGGATTTTCCGGGCCGCCTTCCATGTGAACAGGTAGGATACGGCCTTCCTTCTCGCGCACCCGCTCGATCATTTCGGCGGGCGGACGCCAGTCCGGCCATTCCTTTTTGTTGGAAATCTTCTGTGTGCCGCGCCAGGTGAAGCCCTCTTTGCCGACCCCGACGCCATAACGCCGCGCGGTGCCGTTTTCGCCGACCAGATAAAGGAACTTGTTGGCGGAATCGATCACGATCGTTCCGGCTTTCTGCGGGCCGTCAAAGGCGACTTCCTGCGGCAGGAACTGCGGATCAAGTTCGCGCGTCCTGACCATTTTCGGCTTGGCATAGGCAACCTGTTGCTGCTGGAACAAGCCATTGTTGTCGATGCGCACAACGCCGCTATTGTAAAGTGGCTGCGGCATGGTGCGCTGCACGCGCCTGACCTGGCGGATATCCTTGCCGATGACGATTACCTGCCGGCTGGCGACCGGCGACGGCAGCCCGCGCTTGATCTTGCGCAGCGGCGTGCGCTGAAGCTGCATCACCCAGGGCGCCGACAGATCTGGCGACACCACAATGGCAGACGGCTCGCCGTAACGGTCCTTTGCGGATGCCATTTCCGGCATCGCGATGGCGGCCGAAAGCATGGCAAGAAGGAAACTTGAAGTCTTGGTCATGTCAGGCGCACCTCGTACACATCGCCGCAAAACAAACGGCATTCATTTCATGCCGTTCAGTGTCAGGAGAATGCGCAAAAACCGGCGACAAATGGTGAATCAAAATTCATAAGATGTGATTTGTCGCGTAAACCATTTGGTGTGGTTACCGCCCGGTTGACGGGCTTGGTTAAGAAAAGGAAAACTCATTGGAAACGGCATTGGCGGAAGGGCTGAGGCAAGGCGAAGACGGGACAATCCGCTGCTGGTGGCCGGGCGAAGACCCGATGTACCGCAAATATCATGACGAGGAATGGGGCAATCCGGTCACCGATGACACCCGCCTGTTCGAGAAAATCTGCCTGGAAGGCTTCCAGTCCGGCCTGTCCTGGCTGACGATTTTGAGGAAGCGCGAGAATTTCCGCGCCGCCTTCGCCGGTTTCGATTTCCACAAGGTGGCAATATTTGACGACGCCGATGTCTCGCGCCTGCTGGCCGACGCCGGCATCGTCCGCCACCGAGGCAAAATCGCCTCCACCATCAACAACGCCAACCGCGCCATCGAGTTGAGCCAGGAGTTCGGCTCGCTATCGGCCTATTTCTGGAGCCACGAGCCACCTGCGCATGAATTGCCGGAACGGCACGACTACCGGTCACTCGTCGCCGCGCCGACGACCGCCGCTTCAACGCGCCTCTCCAAGGATTTGAAAAAGCGTGGCTGGAGCTTTGTCGGGCCGACCACATGCTATGCCTTCATGCAGGCCATGGGGCTGGTCAATGACCATCTGGAAGGTTGCCATTGCAGGGAACGGCTGTTGCTGGTGAGGCCGAAGCATGGCTGACGATTTGGGCGTGATTGACGGATTTCCGGAAACCGTCAGGTCAAATCTGGCTCCATTGCGCCAACTTATTCTCTCCGTCGCAATGTCAAATCCGGCCATCGGGCCACTTGCCGAAAGCCTGAAATGGGGTGAGCCAAGCTACACGCCGCTGAAAAAGGGCATCGGAAGCTCGGTGCGGATTGCGCCACGCAAGGATGGCATGGTTGTGCTGAATTTCATTTGCCACACCGGGCTGGTTGACCGGTTCCGGGAAATCTACGGCGACAGGCTGGCGTTTGAAGGCAACCGGACCATCGTGATAGACCCATCAAGGCCGTTGCCGGAACCGGAACTGCGCCACTGCATCGCCATGGTGCTGACCTATTTCATGAAGCGCTAGCCGCCAAAATCATTTCCGGTAGCGCCCGACGTAATGTGAGCCTGAAATCCGCCACAACAGATCGCGTCCGGATTTTTCGAGTATCATGCCTTTGAAGCCGCGTGTGTCCGGTGTGTGGTTCGGTGAGATTTTCCGCCCATCGCCGGGAAACAGCGCAATCAGCCTGTCCGTCTGGGTCCAGCAGCCTTTGCCATATTGGTCGTTCGCGCCATAGGCGAGATAGAACTGGAACGAGCCGTCCTTGTTGATGCGCAATTGCGAGCCAACTTCCGGCACGCCGTTCATCGTGTACTGACCGACAAATGATTTGTCGCCCTTGCCGCAGAATGGCCCGAGGGCAGAGGCTGGCGAGGTCTGGAATGCAACAGCGGCGGCGAACGCCGCCGCAAAAAAAGACATCAATCGCTTCATCCGCAAGCCTCCCGCTTTGCTGCCGCAAAGAGCCGCGGCAAGACTATCTTGCCACAGCCGACTTGCCGGGAAAAGACTTGGCTACTGCTTCGGCGCTTCGGTCTTGGTGCCGGCTTCGGTATTCAGCTCGTGTCCGCCGGACATGTCCGGGGTTTCCATGCTGAGCAGCTTGGCTTTCAGCTGGTCAGCAGGAAGCACGCCAGCGATGCCGTAGCCGATGACGATGCCGACGATGAGGGTGAGGATGGTTTTCATGGAATGTCTCCCGTTTATTGGATGTGCCGCCGGATGCCTCAGCCGTCCGTGCAATTCGTCCTTCAATTAGTCGTTTCGCGCTGGCCATCCAATTCGCCTTTTGGTGCAAACGGTCATATTTGACGGCAGACTTTAGGCCAAAGCCGCGAAGCGCCCCGGACAGGCGAGCCATCCGGGGCGTGTCTCTTACTTGGCGTTCTTACTTCGCGTTCTTGGCGAGCCAGTCCTTCATGAAGGTGATTTCTCCTTCCTGCGCCGTGACCACGCCTTCGGCCAGTTTGCGGATTTCCGCGTCCTTGCCGTAACGCAGCACGATCTTGGCCATGTCGATCGCACCCTGGTGATGCGGGATCATGCCTTTGGCAAAGTCCACATCAGGATTGCCGGTGAACTCGATATCCATGCCTGTGTGCATCGCGAGATTGGCCTTGGCATAGGTTTTGGAGGCTTCGCCCTGATCGCCCTTCGGCGTGCCCATGGTGCCCATGTCATGACCGGCCATGCCGCCCATGCCCTGCATCTGGCTCATGTCATGGCCTTCCATCTGGCCCATCATGCCGCCATCCATCATGCCTGGCGCAAAGCGCGGCGCGGCAATGACGCCGAGAACAAGGCCGACAACGAGCGCGATCAGCGCCGAGATAAGTGTATTGGTATTCATCTGTTTGATCCTTTTGAATCGATAGCGTCCGCAGACCGCAACGGCGGTCTGTCTGAGGGTTTCATTTTGAACGGATCAAGCTCGGGGAGGGGGAACAGGCGGCAGGAAGCGCGTGCCGTCCAAGGTCATGGCCACCGGAAACTCCGGCTTGTCCGCCATTGCGGCAAGCCGGACGGGAATCAATTGGATGACCGGCGCGGCAACGCAGGCCGAACAGACCATGTAATGCGGCGCGGACGGCTCGTGCGTGGGCATTGAGCCGTGATCCATGCCCTGCATGTGATCCATATGCGCCATCGCCGCATGGCCGGCAGCACTGTCCATCATACGGCCCATGCCAAACGGCGCGCCGATGAGCGCGGCGAGAAGGAGGAGGGGAAGGATGAGGCGGGTCAGGCGCATGGGTGACAGTTAGGCCTGAATGGTGTTCACTTCAAGCGATGGCTTGATCGGGAGACGCGCATGGAGCTTATTGTTTACATCGTCCGATGCGCGGATGGTTCCTATTACACCGGCTCAACCAAGCAGGAAATCGAGGCGCGCCGGTGGGAGCACAACGTCGGAACCTACGATGGCTACACCAAGAAGCGCCGGCCGGTCGAATTGGTTTTCACGGAAGTCTATGACCGCTTGACCGACGGCTTCGCCCGCGAGCGCCAGATCAAGGGCTGGTCGCGGGCCAAGAAGGAAGCGCTGATCCGGATGGATTATGAGGCGCTGCCGGAGCTGGCAAGGAATCGGCAGGGCTAGGAGCGCTGCCCTCGTGGTTCGACGGTGCTCACCATGAGGGCTTCCGGGTTTTGCGCTTGAACCTAGTCACCAGCGGACTTTAAGGCGCAACACTAACAGCCCTCATGGTGAGCCACGTCGAACCACGAGGGCAACGCTCAAGATGCTAACCTCTCAGTCCTCATGGTGAACCGTGAGCCTGCCGAACGGTCGAACGACGAGGGCCACCCGCCAAAGCCCCATCGTACTCTTGCCCCTCACTTCCCCATCCGCTAGGAAGCGGCAACTTTGAGAAAGCCCGCTTCCCATGTCCGAAAAGCAGAAAAAGCTCCAGAAACTCCGCGCCCGCCAGCCGCGCGGCTTTGTTGACCGCTCGCCGGACGATATCCGCGCCACCGACAAGATGGTGGCGAAAATCCGCGAAGTGTATGAGCGCTACGGCTTTGATCCGGTGGAAACGCCGATGTTCGAATACACCGACTGCCTCGGCAAATTCCTGCCTGACACCGACCGCCCGAACGAGGGCGTGTTTTCGGTTGCCGATGACGACGAGCAGTGGATGAGCCTGCGCTATGACCTGACCGCGCCGCTCGCCCGCCATGTCGCCGAAAACATCAACGAAATCCAGTTGCCCTACCGCACCTACCGCCAGGGCTGGGTATTCCGCAACGAAAAGCCCGGCCCCGGTCGCTTCCGCCAGTTCATGCAGTTCGACGCCGACACGGTCGGCGCGCCGGGCGTCCAGGCCGATGCCGAAATGTGCATGATGATGGCCGATACGATGGAGGCGTTGGGGATAAAGCGCGGCGACTATGTGATCCGCGTGAACAATCGCAAGGTGCTCGATGGCGTGATGGAGGCGATTGGCGTTACCGATCCGAACCAGAAGCTGACCGTGCTGCGGGCAATTGACAAGCTCGACAAGTTTGGTGTTGAGGGCGTGCGGCTGTTGCTCGGTGAAGGCCGCAAGGACGAGAGCGGGGATTTTACAAAGGGTGCGGGATTAGGACCAATTCAAATTGATATGGTCGCAAAGATGGTAGACGTAAAAGGTGAACTTACAACTCGCTTCGAATTCAATAAACACCTCGACTACATCTTTGACAATCATCCTAGTATCTCTGCGGCTGGTGCTGAGATCGGCGACATCATGAATATCGTACAAGCCTGTGGTTATGGCTTGAACCGCATTATTGCTGACCCCTCCGTCGTCCGCGGACTCGAATACTACACTGGCCCCGTTTACGAAGCCGAACTGCTGTTCGATGTCACCAATGAAAAGGGCGAAAAGGTCCAGTTCGGATCGGTCGGCGGCGGTGGGCGGTATGACGGGTTGGTCAAGCGCTTCACCGGTCAGGATGTTCCGGCCACCGGCTTTTCCATCGGCGTCTCGCGCCTGATGACGGCGCTGAAGAACCTTGGCAAGCTGGATGTCTCCGATGTCGTCGCCCCGGTGCTGGTCACTGTCATGGACCGCGACACCGAAAGCCTCGGCCGCTACCAGCAATTTACCCAAACCCTGCGCAATGCAGGCATTCGCGCCGAAATGTATCAGGGCAATCCGAAGGATTTCCCCAAGCAGCTCCGCTACGCCGACCGCCGCAATTGCCCCATTGCCATCATCCAGGGCGGCAATGAACGGGCAGAGGGCAAGCTGATCATCAAAGACCTCATCGAAGGCAAACGCATCGCCGCGACCATTACCGACAACGCCGAATGGAAACAGGCGAAGGCGGGCGAGAAAGTGATTGATGAAAAGGATTTGCTGGAAGAGGTGATCAAATTGCTGGTGGCGCAGAAGGCTAAGGCATGAACGACAATTCGGCGGCACTCGCCCCCCTCTGTCAAGTTGTGACATCTCCCCCGCAAGGGGGGAGATCGGCGCTCCACGGCCTGCCGCCAATTGCCAAGCTAAAAAACTGGCGAAAGCCGTCGCGCAATCCGATCTCCCCCCCTGCGGGGGAGATGTCCGACAGGACAGAGGGGGGCGCCTCGCGCCGCGCTTGCGGGAGCATCACCCCATGACCCGCGCTCCGTCCTTCGCAACCTCCCTCCAAGCCTACATGGCCGCCCGCAATACGACTGCGGTGACGATACCTGTCATCCAGCCTGCTGCCCCCTTCCTCGATATGGCGGGCGAGGACTTGCGTCGCCGCATCTTCCTCACCGAATCCGAAACCGGCGAGACGCTGTGCTTGCGACCGGAGTTCACCATTCCGGTATGCCTCAACCACATTGCCGATGGCGCGGATACGCCGGCGCGGTACGCCTATCTTGGCGAAGTCTTCCGCCAGCGCCGCGTGGGCGGGTCTGAGTTTTTTCAGGCGGGGATCGAGGATCTGGGTGATCCGGATATCGCCACCACCGATGCGCGCTCGCTGGTCGAGGCGGTCGAGATGATGCGCCTTGCCGCGCCGAATGCCGGCATTGAAATTTTGCTCGGCGACCAGACAGTATTTGAAGCGGTGCTGAAAGCACTTGGCCTGCCGCGCGGCTGGCGCATGCGTTTGGCCCGCACGTTTGGCAATCCGGCGCTCTTGAAGGAAACGCTGAACGCACTTGCCGGTGAACGTCCGCTGCCGGACGTTGAACCCGCGTTGGCCAAATTTGCTGCCAAAGGCGAACAGGATAAGCTCGCCGCAGCAATTGCCGCCGAGATGCAGTCGATCGGCTTTCCGGCCCACGCCGGACGCTCGGCCGATGACATCGCGGCGCGGCTGATTGAAAAGACCGAACTGGCTTCTGTGAAACTCTCGAAACGCCAGTTTGCCGCCTTGACCGAATTTTTGAGCATTCGCGAACCGCTGGCAACCGCTTCGGATCACCTCGCCAAATTCGCGGCCAAGGCGGACGTCGCGCTTGATATGGCGTTGGCGGCTTTCGCGACGCGGGCGGAGGAAATCGACCGGCTTGGCGTCGACAGCGGTGAAGTGATCTACGATGCCGCCTTCGGTCGCCCGCTGGACTATTACACCGGCCTCGTTTTCGAAATCCGCTCGCCGCAAAGCGCAACAAATCCGTTGGCCGGTGGCGGGCGCTATGACCGGCTGCTGACACTGCTCGGTGCGGAAAAAACCATTCCCGGCGTTGGCTTCTCGCTGTGGCTCGACCGGCTGGAGGCGCTGGCATGACGATCACAATCGCCGTACCATCCAAAGGCCGGATGAAGGATGATACACTCGCCGCCTTCGCCAAGGCCGGGCTCGAAGTGCTGCCGCAAAAGGATGCGCGTTCTTATCGCACCAAGGTCAAGGGCAGGGACGACATCGAAATTGCACTGCTGTCAGCCTCCGAAATCGCCCGCGAATTGGTGGCTGGCTCCATTGACTTTGGCGTCACCGGTGAAGATCTGGTCCGCGAGGCCACAGTGGATTGGGCGGGCGCGATGGAGATTTGCGGGCGCCTCGGCTTTGGCCGCGCCGATGTGGTGGTCGCCGTACCGGACCATTGGCATGATGTGGAAACGATGGCGGATCTCGATGACGTTGCGGCGGATTTCCGCCACCGCCACGGCCGCCGTCTGCGCATAGCCACCAAATACTGGCGGCTCACCCAGGGCTTCTTCAGCCAGAAGCATGGCATTCAGGTCTATCAGATTGTCGAGAGCCTCGGCGCAACCGAAGGCGCGCCTGCGGCCGGGCTGGCCGACCTGATAGTTGACATCACGTCGACCGGATCGACGCTCACTGCCAACAATCTGAAAATACTTGGTGATGGCGTAATCCTGGCCTCAGAAGCCTGTCTGGTGTTGTCACGTAAAAAGCGCAGCGAGGCCGATGAGGCTTCCATTGCCAACGTTCTCGAGGCCATGCGACGCGCACTTTAAAGCGGATGAGCGTTTCGCTTGACGTGCCAGCCGGTGAATTTCCATATCGCGATGATTGCGATCGCCGAGACATAGCCGTCTGACGCATAGTGCCAGCCAAGATGAATTGATCCGATAAAAATCACTGCTGCAAATGCACCGGCCATCCATTTGAGGATTGCTTCGCCGTGGCGGGCAGCAAGAAACAACAGCACGGCAATGGCATTGTGCATGGAAGGCATGGCTGAAATGCCGGAAATGATCTGGTTCGTCGGGCTCGAATAGGCCTGCCACAGCCGGTCTCGCACATCCAGTGTGTGCAGCGGGCTTAGGATGTTGACCGCCTCAAGCTGTGCGACAAGCGCTGTAAATTCCGAAGTTCCGCCGTAAAGCCGGTCATAAAAGATCGGACCGACAGAAGAGTAGCCGACGGCGAGAATGCACCCGATCACAATCCATGCAAGGATGAACGATAAGAGGTAGCGATGCCGCCAGTCATTGTGGCCGGGAATCAGCGCCACCGCAGCAGTTGCGGTAAACACAATCGGGAACCAGAGGTAATAGATCTGGTCGATTTTGGCCGTGAAGGCGCCGTAGCCCGTCACTGAAGCCAAAAGCTCCCATGGTGAATGGCCGAAGTGGAGTATCCGGTCGAACTCTGCAAGTGCGGCATCCCAAACAAACGGATTGAAATCCGGAATATGGGATTTGAAACTCGGGAACGTGAACATGAAGACGCCGACCAGCAAAATTGTCGGTATCGCCCTGGCAAGATTGTCAGTGGAAAGTAGGACCTTGACGGAGTGGTCGACAGCACCGGCGACGGATCTTGTCCGTGCAAAATTCACGGCAGTATGAGCCACCAGCGCGAACAGCAATGACAGCCCGCTGAACAGCAGCAACTGCACCAGAACAGCAACAGACACGAGATTTGGATTGGGTAGAAAAACGGCATTTGCCGCAATAAACAGGACCGACAGCAGAACGAATGCAGCCTGCCCCTCAAGAAAGGGGGAATCGAGCCGTATATGGTGCCACCCGGGTCGGGCGGCCTTCATGTTGGAATCTTGCGACATGTGTCCGTTTGCCTTCATTCCCCAGACTAGCGCCGCGTGGTTAAGACAAAAATAAAGCCCGCAGTTTTGCCGCGGGCTTTTTCCGTTGGTTAACTCTCAATGCGCTTTACGCGCGCTTTGCGTCAACCGACCAGGCGCCTGCACCAATGGCGGCGAAGGCGAGCAAGCCACCGGCAAGGCCGAGGTTCTTGAAGAACATGATCATCTGCATCTGGTCGGTGCCGCCGGCCGATGCGGCATAGTGGAACACAAAGCCGGTGAACACGGAGAATACAGCCAGGGCGGCAGCCGCCCATTTTGTCTGGAAGCCGACAAGCACGGCAACGCCAGCAACGACTTCAAAAATCGCCGCAGCCCAAGCCAGCAGCGTGCCGCCGGGCAGGCCCATGGCCGAAATGTAGCCGGCAGTGCCTTCGATGGCGCTGAACTTTGAAAGACCGGCAGGAATGAAGACAATGGCAATCAGAATTCGGCCAAGAAGCATGAGAGCAGAATTTGACATGGGATAACCCTCCTTTGTGTCAGGAGGCGTGCCTAGCAAAACCAGACATGATATAAAAGTCGAACAATAATGACAGAATGTATACAAATATTGAACGACAAGCGAACATTCAACAGCCGTTTGGCTTCCACTCCAAAAGGAGCATTCTTCCTGAAAGGTCACGGCGCAGAAGGGCACTGACCCGGTAGCGATCGGACTTGTCCTTGACGACGAGACAGAAGCGGAAATTCTTGCCGGCGATCTGGGTGGTTTCAACATCATGGATCGCGATGAGACGAACGCGGTCTTCACCGGCGAGCAGGTTCTTCAAGTCAATTGCCGCCCGCGCCATGGCCGAATTGTCTTCCTTGGCGCTGGACGTCGGGACATAACCGCCAAAGCTGAGATCGAAGAAAGCAGCCGCAGACAAAACGGGTGCAACGATTATGGCACTCAAAGCGATAAGATGGAGTTTCATGGCATTTGCATGCGGGTGCGGAATGGCCAATGCTGCGCGGGCGCTGGTCGTTCTGCAGGGCAAACAGGATGTCGCATGAGCATGGCCTTTCCCGAAAGGCAAACATACTCCCAATTGCAAAATGCGCACCTGGGAACTCAATTTTTAGTTAATCAAACAGTTGCAAAAAAGGGCGGCATTGCTGCCGCCCTTTGATGAAATGCAAGCTTGAGGGCTTCGACTTCTTAGAAGTCCATGCCGCCCATGCCGCCGCCGCCCATGCCGCCTGGCATGCCGCCGCCCATGCCGCCGGAGTCCTTCTTCGGAGCATCGGCAATCATGGCTTCGGTGGTGATCAGCAGCGAGGCAACCGAGGCTGCATCCTGCAAGGCGGTGCGGACAACCTTGACCGGGTCGACAATGCCCATGACGACCATGTCGCCATATTCACCGGTCTGCGCGTTGTAGCCATAGTTCGGGTTCTTGTTTTCAAGCACCTTGCCGACAACAATCGATGCTTCCGCACCGGCGTTGGTGGCGATCTGGCGGGCCGGGGACTGCAGGGCGCGGCGAACGATGTTGATGCCGGCTTCCTGGTCGTCGTTGGCGCCCTTGACCTTGATGTTGACGGACGAGCGCAGCAAAGCCGAACCGCCGCCAGCGACAATGCCTTCTTCGACAGCAGCGCGGGTTGCGTTGAGCGCGTCGTCAACGCGGTCCTTCTTTTCCTTGACTTCGACTTCGGTCGAACCGCCGACCTTGATCACGGCGACGCCGCCGGCAAGCTTGGCAAGACGTTCCTGCAGCTTTTCCTTGTCGTAGTCGGACGTGGTCTCTTCGATCTGGCCCTTGATCTGTGCAACGCGGGCGGTGATTTCCGCCTTCTTGCCAGCGCCGTCGATGATGGTGGTGTTTTCCTTCGAGATCGAAATGCGCTTGGCGCGGCCGAGCATGGCCAGCGTCACGTTTTCGAGCTTGATGCCGATGTCTTCGGAAATCACCTGACCGCCGGTCAGGATCGCGATGTCTTCAAGCATCGCCTTGCGGCGATCGCCGAAGCCCGGCGCCTTGACAGCAGCAATCTTGAGGCCGCCGCGCAGCTTGTTGACGACGAGCGTCGCAAGCGCTTCGCCTTCGACGTCTTCAGAAATGATGACGAGCGGCTTGGAGGTCTGCACAACAGCTTCGAGGATCGGCAGCATGGCCTGAAGGTTCGACAGCTTCTTCTCGTGGAGAAGGATGTAGGCGTCGTCGAGGTCTGCAACCATCTTGTCGGCGTTGGTCACGAAGTATGGCGACAGGTAGCCGCGGTCAAACTGCATGCCTTCGACAACTTCAAGCTCGGTCTCGGCGGTCTTGGCTTCTTCAACCGTGATGACGCCTTCATTGCCGACCTTCTGCATCGCCTTGGCGATCATTTCGCCAATGGTGGTTTCGCCGTTGGCCGAAATCGTGCCGACCTGGGCGACTTCTTCCGAAGTCTTGATCTTCTTGGCCTTCTTGATGAGATCGGCGACGACCTCTGCAACAGCCAGATCAATGCCGCGCTTCAGGTCCATCGGGTTCATGCCGGCGGCAACAGCTTTGCCGCCTTCCTGAACGATCGACTGGGCCAGAACCGTTGCAGTTGTCGTGCCGTCGCCAGCGATATCGTTGGTCTTGGAAGCGACTTCGCGCAGCATCTGTGCGCCCATGTTTTCGAACTTGTCTTCCAGTTCGATTTCCTTGGCGACAGTCACGCCGTCCTTGGTGATGCGCGGTGCGCCGAACGACTTGTCGATGACAACATTACGGCCTTTCGGGCCGAGCGTCACCTTGACGGCGGTGGCGAGACTGTCGACGCCGCGCAGCATGCGCTCACGCGCGTCACGGCCGAATTTTACGTCTTTGGCAGCCATATCAATGGTCTCCGTTATGTAATTTCAGTTGAATGGATTGGGGTTCAGCCCAGAATGCCCATGATGTCGGATTCCTTCATGATCAGAAGGTCTTCGCCATTGAGCTTGACTTCGGTGCCGGACCACTTGCCGAACAGCACGCGGTCGCCAGCCTTGACGTCGAGGGCAACAAGCTTGCCTGCATCGTCACGGGCACCGGAACCAACAGCGAGGACTTCGCCTTCCTGCGGCTTTTCCTTGGCGGTGTCCGGAATGATGATGCCGCCGGCAGACTTTGCTTCGGATTCAACGCGGCGGACGACGACGCGGTCGTGCAGCGGGCGGAATTTCAATTTGGCCATAGTTGCAAACCTTTTGATTGTACGAAATTGGGAGCCGGATATCCGGCAGCGTTAGCACTCGCCAATGGTGAGTGCCAGCTGAGGTCGAAATAGGGATGGCAGCGCGGCTTGTCAAGAACCATGGGAGGCGGAGCAGGACCGGTATTGGATTAAAATCGGCAACCTGGAAGTTCAAACGGTCCGTCCGGTAACAACTTGTTATGAGTTGCATACTACCAATGCGGGAGGACGGTGGAAATTGCGGACAGGTATTGAAGATGTCAGGGCTGCCAAAATATCTGCGCGACAGGTCCGGGAGCTTCTCTGTTGCGACAGCGCTGATGATTTTGCCGGCGTTGACCGGTGTCCTGGTTGCCTACGACTATTCCCGGTTTGACCAGTTGAAAAGCCACCTCCGTGCCGCCGTACAAGCTGCTGGGCCAATGACAATGATGGCCTTGCCAATGGGCCATATCAAAGAAGACGGCTTGGATGCCTACGCCAAGGATTCCGTTTTGGCCAATCTTGGAGATGAATACGCCGCTGATTTGCGTGTCCATGTCGAATTGACCCGAAATGAAACGGGAAAAATCGAAACGGCAACATTCAACACGTCTTTGCAATACAAGCCCGTTACAGGTCCTTTGCTGGCTGTCTTTGAGGGAAAGTCTTCGAAAGACTATTCCTGGACTGCCCGAACTCCCTGATTGCGAATCCGGAAGCGAAGATGCCGTTCGCCGAACTTGGGCCTCATGGTTACCAATTCCTGATTTCGATTAACACAAATTACACCCTGCAGTTTTCCAGATTGGTAATCGGTTTTTGTTAGTTTCGAAGAGATTGACCGCGTTCCATCGGGAAACGTGGCATTTGAGGCAGGGTCGGCAAATGAGAAAAATTCGCAATTTCTTCAGAAATGAAGATGGCAACTATGCAGCAATTTTCGCCTTGGCGGTGGTCCCTATTTTTGGCGCCGTGGGCTTGTCTGTTGACTATTCAAACGTCACACGTCTGAAGACAGAGCTTCGGGATGCGTCAGACGCAGCCTGTGTGCCAGTCGCCAAGATGTATCTGTCAGGTGACTATACGGACGCGCAGGTTTTCTCAGCCGGCCAGGATTTCTTCGAGGGCAACTTTACATCGACCGGCAATTTCATCGCAGAAAAGTCGATGACAATCACGCTGCCAAATGCGGCCGGCAACACGGAAAAGCTGCTGCGCTGCCAAGGCAAGCTTACTTACAAGACAATTTTCGGCCCGCTGTTGGCGGCCCTGACCGACACGGATTCGGCGAAGTACGTGGTGCTTCTTGAAGAATCGACCATGCGGATGAAGAACGTGGCTGAAATCGCCCTTGTGCTTGACGCTTCTGGCTCTATGGGCAGCAGCACACTGTCCGGCGGCACGCGCATGAGCCTGTTGAAGTCTGCAACCAAGGATTTGGTCACGGATCTGGTCAAGGAAGGCGTCAAGCTCACCAACTCGTCCACCGCCGTCAAATTCTCGGTTGTTCCGTTCTCGGCTTCGGTCAATGTCGGCAACAATTATAAGAATGAAACCTGGCTCGACCAGAACGGGATTTCCCCGATCCATCATGAGAACCTCAATTGGGGGACGATGAATACGGCCAGCACGCCTTGGAAATCCATTGGTGCAAACAATGCCAAGCTGGATTCGACCGGCAAACCGCTGACCCGTTTTTCAATTCTCGACAATCTGAAGTTTGCAAACGGCGGTTCTGAAAGCACGGCCGCTATCGCTTCAAGCTGCAAGGTTTGGAAAACCGGCACCACAAAATCGACATCGGCATCCAATGCGAATTGCGCCGTCAAGGACCGGACAGGCACGCTGACTTATCTTTACCCGAGCAAGCCGGCTGACCGCACCGCATTGGCAACGGCGATGGGCGTGACAACGGCATCGTTGGAAGCAAAGTACGTTTGGAAGGGTTGCGTTGAAGCGCGCCCCTATCCGTACAATTTGAATGACACCATTCCGACAAGCTCGGCGCCGGGCTCATTCTTCGTGCCGATGCTGGCACTTGATGAGTACAACAACGACCGCTACGGCATCACGTCGAACTCGTCGACTACAAGCGGCGACTCGGGATCAGTCAACAACTGGTGGCCGGACACAGTGCCTGCTTCCACACGCACGATTGGAAACGCGTTCAACTACTACACCTCGGCCGGATCAACGAACACGGCTTGGGAAATCTCGACGGGCCGCAGCCGTCTGATTGATGCGACGAAATACTTCAATGAGACTCCGTACCTCTTGGGCTCATCTTCAAGCGTGACATCGACCAGCAGTTCAAACGTGCGCAAGGGCCAATGGCATTACTTCAAGGCCGATGCCGGTGTGAATGCCAGCTGCACGACAACGCCGATCACCCCGCTGACAGGCACGGAAAGCACCGTTCAGGCGGCCCTTGACGCCCTAAAGCCGACCGGCAACACCAACGTCACCGAAGGTCTGGCCTGGGGTTGGCGGACGATTTCGCAGGGCGCGCCGTTCTCGGAAGGCGTGGCGGACACCAACAAGGCGGTCGACAAGGTGATCATCGTCTTCACCGACGGCGCCAACACCTATGCCGGCATGAACTCAAACTCGGACTACGCCGCGACGGTGTCCACCTATGCTGCTTACGGCTACACCGGCTGGGCCAACAATCAGGGCCTTCCGAACAACACGCAGCCTGGAACGCAGACGTCCACCTCCAACAAGGCACGCATTTTCCAGGGCACGTCACTGGCGCATTCGACCGCGAACTACTCGAAAGCAATGATCACCCAGATGGGCGAACTATGCTCGAATGTGAAGGCGACCGACAAGGTGCTCCTGATGACGGTTGCGCTTGATCTGGACAAGACGGTCACTTCAGAAAATCAGATGATTGAAGCTCTGAAGGCCTGCGCCGGTGATTCACGCACCCGCAAGACCTCGTCCGGCGCAAAAGAAAAGATGTTCTGGAACGCCTGTACACGTACTGTGTCTGACGGCTCCTGCACCACGCTGGAAGACACGTTCGAACAGATCAAGGACGAACTGTCGAACCTGCGCTTCGTCGGCTGAACCGGAAACATCTGATAAAAACACAGGCGCGGATGGCAACTTCCGCGCCTGTTTTCTTTCCGCTCGCGCTTGCCGCCAATTCATTGCCGACAATAGACCGGCAAATCGCAAACGCGTCGCTCCGGCCAAGGAAAGCGGGTGACAGGGGGAAGGCGTTCGGCTAATCGGAGCGCTGAAAAAAGACGCGGAGCCGGGCACACCATGAACGTCATCAGCAAACTCGATGATCTGTCGGATCGCTATGACGTGATCCTGTCCGATGTCTGGGGCGTTGTGCACAATGGAGAACGCGCCTTCCCCGCCGCCGCTGCCGCGCTGACTCGGGCGCGCGAAGCTGGCAAGCACGTCATCCTCATCACCAATTCGCCGCGCCCGCGCGACGGCGTGATTGCCCAACTCGGTGCGCTTGGCGTGCCGCCCGAAGCCTACGACGCCGTGGTCACATCCGGCGATGTCACCCGCATCCTGATCAACGAAGCGCCGCGCCGCATTTTCCACATCGGCAGCGAGCGCGATCTGCCGCTGTACGACGGCACCCATGCGGAACTGGTCGAAGAACAGGAAGCGCAGGCCATCGTCTGCACCGGTCTGTTCGACGACGAAGTCGAAACGCCTGAAGACTATGCTCCGCTGCTGCAGCGCTTGCGCTCGCGAAACTTGCCGTTCATCTGCGCCAATCCGGACATCATCGTCGAGCGCGGCGACCGGATGATCTGGTGCGCCGGGGCGATTGCCCGCGATTACGGACTGTTGGGTGGACGCACGCTCGTCGCCGGCAAGCCGCACGCGCCGATCTATGAGGCGGCGATGAAGGAAGCCGAGCTTCTCGCTGGAAGGCCGGTCGAAAAAAGCCGTATCGTCGCTGTCGGCGACGGTCTGCTCACTGACGTCAAGGGCGCCATCAACAACGGCTTTGACCTTCTCTATATTTCGTCCGGCATCCACGCCAAGGAATATGGCGTTCATGGCAAGCCCGACAACGACCGGCTTGAAGCCTGGCTCAAGGGCCACGGCGTCGCGCCGGTCGCCGTCATGCCCTGGCTGGTGTGAATTAGATGCCGGGCGTTTTCCGTTTCAATGATCTGGTCAGTCTGCCCGAACGGCTGGAAGGCGGCGTGGTTGCCATCGGCAATTTTGACGGCGTCCACCGCGGTCACCGCGCCGTGCTCGACCGGGCTTTGGAGATAGCCAAGGCGAGCAATCAGCCTGCGCTCGTTCTCACCTTCGAGCCCCATCCGCGTACCGTATTCGCCCCGGACAGTCCGGTGTTCCGCCTGACACCCGCGCCCGTGAAGGCAAGGCTGCTTGCAGATCTCGGTTTCGATGCGGTCGCCGAACAGGAATTTTCGAGGATATTCGCCAGCCACACGGCAGACGAATTCATCGAAACCGTGCTGATCTCCGGCCTCAAGGCGGCGCATGTCGTCACCGGCTTTGATTTCCATTTCGGCAAGGGCAGGCAGGGCGGCCCGGCTTTTCTGATGGAAGCGGGCAGGCGTCTCGACTTTGATGTGACGCTGGTCGACGCCTTCCGCGGCGAGGGCGGTGCTGTCGTCTCCTCCAGTCGCATCCGCGATTGCCTCGCTACGGGTGACGTTGTGCAGGCCGCCGGACTGCTCGGCTATCGCTACACAGTCTCCGCGCCGGTCATCTCCGGCAAACAGCTTGGCCGCACACTTGGCTTCCCGACTGCCAACATGGAGCTTGCTGGCGAAAACCGTCTTGCCCACGGCATCTACGCTGTTCGCTTCCGGCTCCAAGACGGCACACTCAAAGACGGCGTCGCCTCCTTTGGCCGGCGCCCGACGGTTGACACCAATGGCGCGCCGCTCCTTGAAACCTTCGTGTTCGATTTCGACGGCGACCTCTACGGACAGACCTGCGATGTCTCGTTCTTCGGCTTCCTGCGCGGCGAAATGAAATTCTCCGGGCTCGATGCGCTGATGGACCAGATGAAGCGGGATGACGCCGAAGCCCGCGCGCTGCTGTCTGGCGTCAAACCATTGTCGGACCTTGATCTGGCCTTGTGCTTTTGATTGAGCGTCAAGCCCTTTATTCAAGCCGGTGTTTCGGCTAAGAACGGCCATGATGTTTACCGCACCCCGCTTCGGTCTCAAAATACGAATTACCGCCCCGGCTTCGCGCTCCCGCGCTTGAGGCCGGTATCTGGTTGCTTTCGCAGCCGAAATTTTCCAATAGAGAAAACCTGATTTGCCGCTCAGCTTAGCGTGGCCCAATGGAACAGACCATGTCCGAACCGATCGACTATTCAACCACGCTCTATCTGCCGCAGACCACCTTCCCGATGCGCGCCGGGTTGCCGGAGGCCGAACCGAAAATCATCGCCAAATGGCAGAAGATGGACCTCTACAAGCGCCTGCGCGAAAGCGCGGCGGGCAAGCCGAAATACGTGCTGCACGATGGCCCGCCGTACGCCAACGGCAACCTGCACATCGGCCATGCGCTGAACAAGATCCTGAAGGACGTCATCACCCGCTCGTTCCAGATGCGCGGCTTTGACTCGAACTATGTGCCCGGCTGGGATTGCCACGGCCTGCCGATCGAATGGAAGATCGAGGAACAGTACCGCGCCAAGGGCAAGGACAAGAACGAGATCGAAATCAACGAATTCCGCAAGGAATGCCGCGAGTTCGCCACCCATTGGGTCGGCGTCCAGTCCGAAGAATTCCAGCGCCTCGGCGTGATCGGTGATTTCAAGGACCCGTACCTGACGATGAACTACCGCGCCGAAGCCAAGATTGCCGGCGAACTGATGAAATTCGCCATGACCGGCCAGCTCTATCGCGGCTCGAAGCCGGTGATGTGGTCTGTGGTGGAGCGGACGGCGCTGGCCGAGGCCGAGGTCGAGTACGAGACCTACGAGAGCGATACGGTTTGGGTGAAGTTTCCGGTTCGTTTCGCTGTACGAGACGGCGTGGAATCCAGCGATCTACTGGCGGCGTCCATCGTTATCTGGACAACTACGCCTTGGACAATTCCGGGCAACCGGGCGATCAGTTTTTCGAGTAAAGTGGCCTACGGACTATACCGGGTTATTGAAGCGGAATATGATTTTGGACCACGGCCCGGTGAATTGCTTATCCTAGCGGACAAACTGGCAGAAGATGCCTTTGCGAAGGCAAAATTAAAGTTTGAAAAGGTTCGCACGGTAGAATCTTCCGAGATTGATGGACTGAATTGCCGTCATCCCCTCCATGGCCTTGCAGGTGGCTATGAATTTACAGTCCCGTTGTTCGATGGCGAACACGTCACTGACGACACAGGCACGGGCTTTGTCCACACTGCTCCTGGGCATGGCCGCGAAGACTTTGATATTTGGATGGAAAAGGCCAAGTTTAAAGGCGTCGACACTACAATCCCATTTACAGTAGATGACGCGGGTTTTCTAACTGATCATGCCCCCGGTTTCGGGCCGGATCGTGAGGGCGGCGCTGCGCGGGTCATCGACGATCACGGCAAGAAGGGCGATGCCAATGACGCCGTCATCAAGGCGCTGATCGCGGCAAACAATCTGTTCGCTCGTGGCCGGCTGAAGCATGAATACCCGCATTCATGGCGCTCCAAGAAGCCGGTGATCTTCCGCAACACGCCGCAATGGTTTGTCCACATGGACAAGGCGACGGATTCGATCAATGGCACGCTGCGTGACGTGTCGCTGAAGGCCATCGAAGCCACCCGCTTCGTCCCCGCCGGAGGCCGCAATCGCCTTCATGCCATGATCGCCGGACGCCCGGATTGGGTGCTTTCGCGCCAGCGCGCCTGGGGCGTGCCGATCTCGGTGTTCCGCCACAAGGAAACCGGCCAGATCATCCCCGGCGAAGGCTTCAATGCATCCCAGGAACTGGCCGACCGCATCATGGACGCCTTCACCAAGGAGGGCGCCGATGCCTGGTACAAGGACGGCGCGAAAGAGCGCTTCCTCGGCGGCTTCGTCGACAAGTTGGACGACTGGGACCAGATCAAGGACATTCTCGATGTTTGGTTCGACTCAGGCTCAACCCATGTCTTCTGCCTTGAAGAGCGCCCGGACCTGAAATGGCCGGCGGACCTTTACCTCGAAGGCTCCGACCAACATCGCGGCTGGTTCCATTCGTCACTGCTCGAGAGCTGCGGCACCCGTGGCCGTGCGCCTTATGACGCCGTGCTGACGCATGGTTTTGTCATGGCCGAGGACGGGCGCAAAATGTCCAAGTCCTTGGGCAACGTCGTCACGCCGCAGGAAGTCATCAAGAATTCCGGCGCGGATATCCTGCGTCTCTGGGTCGTTTCATCCGACTATTCAGAGGACCTGCGCATCGGGCCGGAAATTCTCAAGACTGCCGTCGATGCCTACCGCAAATACCGCAACACGCTGCGCTGGATGCTGGGCACGCTGGCGCATGACCAGGGCGAAACAACACCGGTCGCCGAAATGCCGGAGCTGGAACAGCTGATGCTGCACCGGCTTCATGAGCTCGATGCACTGGTGCGCGGCGGCTATGACGAATTCGAATTCCGCAAGATCACCAAGGCCCTGATGGATTTCATGGTGGTCGAACTGTCGGCCTTCTACTTCGACATCCGCAAGGACACGCTTTATTGCGATGCTCCGTCGAGCGCCAAACGCAAGGCATCGATTGAAGTGGTGCGCCATCTGTTCAACTGCCTGATCAAATGGACCGCGCCGCTGCTGCCCTTCACCACGGAAGAGGCATGGAACGAGCGCTATCCGGACCAGTCTTCGGTTCATCTCGAGCAATTCCCGGATGTGCCGACCGAATGGCGCAACGACGAACTGGCCGAGAAGTGGAAGAAGGTGAAAACCGTCCGCCGCGTCATCACCGGTGCGCTGGAATTGGAGCGTGCGGCAAAACGCATCGGCTCCTCGCTGGAAGCCGCGCCATTTGTCCACATCACGGATCACGAGCTTCTCGCGGCTGTCGCGGGTCTCGACATGGCCGAGATTTCGATCACGTCGGGCCTGTCGATCTCCGATCTGGAAGGCCCGGAATCAGCATTCAAGCTCGATGACGTCTCCGGAGTGGCCGTGGTCCCGGCGCCAGCTGAAGGCAAAAAGTGCGCAAGATCATGGCGTTACACCAATGACATTGGCTCGGACGCGGAGTTTCCGGACGTCTCGGCCCGCGATGCGGCAGCACTGCGCGAGCTGCGTAAACTTGGCCGCATCTGAAGCCATGCACCGGTTTGCAGTGATGATTGATGAATCAATCATTGTCGCAAACCGAGGCTTCAGGTAAAAGCGGACATCTTGTTGCCGGAATTGGCGTGGAAAGCCGGTTCTTGGAACATATATCTTTTTGTCGTGCGGCGGAGTGAATAGTTCATGAAATTGGCCCGAATGAAACCGACTTTTGTGCAAGGCGTTGCGTTGGCGGCGTTGTTCGCACTTGGCGGCTGCATGACCTCGCCAACCTACGGCACTGGCAAAACCGCCAATGCGCAATTGCTGGATGACGTCAGTACGGCCTTTTCCATCAAGCCGAAGGCCCCGTCGGGCATCAAATATGAGCCGCGCCCCGAAGTCTTGAAAACCGGTTCAGGCCAGGCCCTGCCTGAGCCGCAGGAATCTGTGACCAAGCAAGCCGGAGTCTGGCCGGAGTCGCCCGAGCAAAAACGTGCGCGCCTCCGCCAGGAAGCCACCGATGCGCAGGGCGATCCGCTTTACGTGCCGAAAATCAAGAACGACATGCCGACCGGCAACGCGTTGGCACAGCAGATGGCGCTTGATAATGCGGGCGGCAATGCGTCCAGTGAATTCAAGAAGCGCAAGGCGATCGCTGCTGCAGGCTCTCCGACAGACCGCAAATTGCTGAGCGAGCCGCCGCTGGAATATCGCGCTCCGGCTGATACGGCCGGCTACGGCGATCTTGGCGAAGATGAAGCCAAAAAAGAGCGCCGCCTGCGCGCGGAAGCCAAGAAGAAAAAGGGCAAGAAGAAAGTCTTCAGCGACTACATTCCCTGGCTCTAGTTGCGGCGGCTTTTGAAAAAGTCTCTTAAAATCAAGGCGCTTTCTTCTTCTGAAAGCCCGGAATAAACGTCCGGCGCGTGATGGCAGGTGGCTTGGTTGAAAAACCTTGGCCCATGCTCGACACCGCCGCCTTTCGGATCGCTTGCCGCAAAATAAAGCCGCGCCAAACGCGCAAATGATATGGCGCCAGCGCACATGGCGCATGGCTCCAGCGTCACGTAAAGATCGCAGCCGCTCAATCGTTCGGATTTGAGTTTGGAAGCCGCTTCGCGGATAACCAGCATCTCGGCGTGGGCGGTAGGGTCATTGAATTCGCGGGTCCGGTTGCCGTTTCTGGCAATGATCTCCCCATTGCGGACAACGACAGCGCCGACTGGAACCTCGCCGCGCGATTCGGCAGACCGTGCTTCCTCCAGCGCGATATCCATAAAGCTGAGTCCGGCTTTGGCCAAGATGGTGATTTCCTGCTCGATTCCTCGTGGTCAACCTGATAGGGAACCGCCAGCAAAAGGCAATAAGCGACATGAATGACGACAAAGACAAGCCACGCGGCGCAAGGCCTCCGAGAGGCGATTTCAAGCCACGCGGTGATTTCAAGCCAAAAGGTGACTTCAAACCAAGAAGCGACAAGCCGCGGGGCGATTTCAAGCCGCGCGGTGATGCGCCGACGGGCGATGGACCGCGCAGGTTTTCCAATGACGGCTCCGCGCCGCGTGCACGGCCGCGCAGCGATGGCCCCGCACCCGCAGAATTTGGCGCGCCAGCCGGAGAGCGCATCGCCAAACGCCTCGCCCGCGCCGGAATATCCTCGCGCCGCGACGCCGAGCTTTTGATTGCCGATGGCCGTGTCAGCGTCAATGGCAAGGTTTTGACCACCCCGGCGACATTGGTCACGCATGATGACCGCATATCCGTCGACGGCCAGATGCTTCCGGCCATCGAGCGCACCCGGTTGTGGCTCTACAACAAGCCGGCCGGTCTGGTGACCACATCCAAGGATCCCGAAGGCCGCCGCACGGTGTTTGATGCGCTGCCGGATGAATTGCCGCGCGTTGTTTCGGTCGGCCGCCTCGACATCAACACTGAAGGCCTGCTGCTGCTCACCAATGACGGCGGCTTGGCGCGCATGCTGGAACTGCCCGCCACAGGCTGGCTGCGCCGCTACCGTGTCCGCGCGTTCGGCAAGGTCACGCAGGCGCAACTTGATACGCTGAAAGAAGGCGTGATGGTTGAAGGCGTGTTCTATGGCGCGGTCGATGCGGTGATTGAGCGCGAGCAGGGCTCGAATGTCTGGCTGGTGATTGGACTTCGCGAAGGCAAGAACCGCGAAGTCAAAAACATCCTCGGTTCGCTCGGCCTCAACGTCAACCGCTTGATCCGCATCTCGTTCGGCCCGTTCCAGCTCGGCGATCTGCCGGAAGGTTCGGTGCAGGAAGTCAAAGGCCGCACGCTGCGCGAACAGCTTGGCGAACGGCTGATCGAAGAAGCCGGCGCCAACTTTGAAGCGCCCGTTGTCAACGCATTCTCGAACCAGCCTGTTCAGGGCCAGCGCGAGTTTGAGGACCGGCCCGAACGCCCGGCTAACCGTCGTCAGGGCGAATGGGTCGGCGGATTTGACAACCCGATCGTCAAGCGCCAGCGCAAGCCGAAATTTGTCAAGGGCGAGGATACCGAAAGCAAGGTGCCGCACCGCACGACGCGCGGCGCCAATGTCTGGGTTGCACCCGGCTCCAAACCAAAGCCCGCCAGCAAGCTTCACGACGGCTCCGAAACCGGTTCGCAGGAAGCGCCGAAACGCGCATTTGCACCGCGCGGGCCGCGCACGCCGA
>JBGSHY010000064.1:0-52431 GCA_041751995.1 Rhizobiaceae bacterium
GGCGGGCAGGCCGTAGCCGATGGCGCCGCCGGTGACGTTCATCCAGTCGTGCGGCGGGGCATTGTGGCTGGCTTCATAGAAGGCGTGAGCGAACGATATGCCTTCATCGACGACGATGGAATCGTCCGGCATCACCGCTGCCAGCATCTGGCCAAAGGCAAGTGACGAGGGAAGGCCGGTTGGTGCGGCGGGGCGTTCGCCGGTTGAAATGATTGCGGGCGGCGGGCAGCGGAGCTCATCGGCCAGTGCGGCAAGGGCGGCTTCCGAATCCTGTTCCAGCCGTGCCAGAACCTGGACTTGCGCTGTCTCCGGATAATGTTTGCTCGGCACGCCGGGGTAGGCGAAGAAGCCGACCGGCGCTTTGGAACCGACGAGAATGAGATGTTCGACACCGGCCAACGCGGCAATGGCTGGCGCTGGCGAGAAGGGGACGCGCGACAGCGGCAGCCGCCCGTGGCCACGCTGGTGCAGGCCGTTGAACATTTCGGTCATGACGCGACAGCCGGTCTTGGTCTGTATCCGCGCGGCGTGGACTTGTGCTCCCGCGCGCAATGCGTCGCTGCCGAGCAGCAGCAGGACATTTTTGGCGCTGCGCAGCGTTCTGGCGATTTCGAGAATGGTGTGCTGATCGATGTGCTCGGGCGTTGGGACCGGCGGCGCTTCGCCAATAACGCCGCCTTCAGTCCAAGCGGTGTCGGCGGGGAGGATCAGCGTGGCGATCTGGCCTGGGTGGGTTTTGGCAGCCTGAATTGCGACGCTGGCGTCGCGCCCGACATTTATCGCGTTTGTGCTGGTGCGCACCCAAACGGACACTGTGCGCGCAAGCGCGGCTGTGTCGGCGGCGAGCGGCGGGTCGTACTGGCTGTGGTAGGTGGCCTGATCGCCGACGATGTTGACGATACCGGAGTGGGCGCGCCGCGCATTGTGGAGATTAGCCAGACCATTGGCGAGACCCGGTCCGCAATGCAGCAGGGTCGCAGCAGGCGTGCGGGCGATACGGTGATAGCCGTCGGCCATGCCGGTCACGACATTTTCCTGCATGCCGGGAATGCAGCGGATGCCGGGAATGCGGTCGAGCGCGGCGACGAAATGCATTTCGCTGGTGCCGGGATTGGCAAAGCAGACATCAATCCCGTTGGCAACCAATGTGTGAACCAGACTTTCCGCACCGTTCATGGACACATTCCTGATCTGCCGAAACCGATGAATTTCCGGGGGATATTACGGCGGGTTCTGCGCAAATAACCAGCCCTCTAGGATGAAATCGCCGGGATTTTCGACGTCTTGCGCTCGGCCAGCCAGATGCCTGCGATCACCAGCAGCAGCGCCGCGATGTGGAAGGTTTCGAGCGGCTCGCCGATGATGAGGATGGCAAGGCCGGTGCCGAAGATCGGGATGAGGTTGGTGAAAATCCCGGCGCGGTTGGCGCCGATTAGTTCGACGCCGCGGATGAAGAAAATCTGGCTGACGATGGACGGGAATACGCCGGCGTAAAGCGCGACCCAAAGACCGGTATTGGTCGGGAGGATGAGCGCTCCGGTTTTCCACTCCCACCAGACGAATGGCAGCGAGGACAGCGCGGCGATGAGGGCGAGGATGGTGATCAGGCTCTTCCAGTTCATCAGCGGCTTGAAGCGCAGGCATACGGTGTAGAGCGCATAAATCACGACGGCGACCAGCACGAGCGCATCGCCGCCATTGAAGTCGAGCGACGCAAGGCGGGCAATTTGCCCGTGGGTGGAAACGACGGCGACACCGGCCAGCGTGACGATGAAGCCGGCAATTTGCCATATCGTGACCCGGACGCGGAAGATGACGAAGTTCAACAGATATACACTTGCCGGTATGGCGGCCTGCATGATCGAAGCGTTGACTGCAGTGGTCTTGGTGAGTGCGGCGTAGAGCATCACGTTGAACAGGGTGAAGCCAACAGAGCCATAGAACAGCAACAGCAGCCAATGCTTGCGTATCACAGGCCAATCGTTCCTGAGATCTTTCATCGCGAAAGGCGCCAGCAAGGCCACGGCAATAATCCAGCGGGCAAAGGTCAGAAGCATTGGCGAAATTTCGCCGACCGCCATCTTGCCGGCCACAGAGTTGCCGCCCCAGAACAGGGTTGTCAGCGTCAGCAGAATATAGGCGAGGCGGGTGTGATTTTGGGTCAAGGTGGACGAGTGTTAGCCGCTTTGCCGGGCTGTTGCTAGGCGCTGCGCGCGTCGGACTTTGACATGGCTATTGCCAGAAGCTAGGTGATTTCCGGCGCGTCAACCGGCGACGCTCCCAATCAGGCAACTTACCTCTCATGACGCCCAAACAACTTGCGGCCTATTTGTTTCTCGCGGTGACTTGGGGCTTCTCCTTCATGATCCTGTTGCATGTCGTGCAGGCGTTCGGCTGGGCGGGTGCGGTGACGTTCAGGGGCGTTCTGTCCGGCTTGCTGCTCATCGCAGCGGCAAAGGTGATCGGCCGCCGTCTCAACTTTGGCGGCCAGTGGAAGCACCTTGCGATTGTCGGGGCGACGACAGTGTCGGGCCAGCTTGCGTTCATGTCGATCGGCGTGCCGCGCATCGGCACGGCCATGTCGTCGATCTTTGTCGCGGCTATCCCGTTGTTTTCCATGGTGATCAGCCAAATCTGGGGTCTGGAGCGCATGTCGCCGCGCGGAATTGCCGGCGTTGGGCTAGGGCTTGCCGGCATACTCATGCTGGTCGGATTTCCTGCCGAGCCGATTACGACATCGTTTCTGTTCGGCTGTGCCGCTTCGCTTCTGGCCGCGTTCTTTGCCGCCTATGGCTCCAACCACGTCAGCCGTTATCTTGCCGGAGCTGGGGCATGGGAGGTGACAATCGCGTCATCGATCATCGGCGGGTTGATTGTGCTCCCGGCGATGATCTTTGTTCCGCTGCCCGGTCCGGTGACCATGGCGGATCTGGGTTGGCTATTTGCCTTGGCCGCCATCATCAGTGCGCTGAACTACACACTCTATTTCAATCTGGTTGCTGAAATCGGAGCGACAAAGACGATCAGCGTCGAGTTTCTTGTGACCGTGGTAGCGGTCATTATCGGCACATTGCTGCTGGGCGAAAAACTGTCGATCCTGCAATTTGCGGGCGCCGGAATCATAATCTGCGGCTGCGCCATGGTGCTCGGGCTTTTGCCGCCAAAGCGCAAAACCAAGCGTCAACCATAGCCAAGTCGGCAAAAATATGTGCGCTGCCCGTTTTTTCCTCGCATCATTGCCCATCTGCCGGTATAGAGCCGCGGGAACAGGGCCATGCCCTTGCTCCCCCAAGACATGAATTCGCCGGAAATCAGGAGACCCTGAATGGCAAACGTTGTGGTTGTCGGCTCGCAATGGGGCGACGAGGGCAAAGGCAAGATCGTTGACTGGCTGTCCGAGCGCGCCGATGTGGTGGTGCGGTTTCAGGGCGGCCACAATGCCGGCCATACACTGGTGATCGACGGCACGAGCTACAAGCTGTCGCTGCTGCCCTCGGGTGTCGTGCGCGGCAAACTCTCGGTGATCGGCAACGGCGTGGTGTTTGATCCGCATGCCTTCGTGGCCGAGGTTGAGAAGCTGGGCGCACAGGGCGTCAAAATCCCGCCTTCCATGTTGAAGATCGCAGAAAACACACCGCTCATTTTATCTGTTCACGGCGAGCTTGACCGCCTGCGTGAAAGCAAGGCCAGCGAAGGCACCAAGATCGGCACGACCGGTCGCGGCATCGGGCCGGCCTACGAAGACAAGGTTGGCCGCCGTTCAATCAAGGTCATGGACCTTGCTGACCCGGCAACCCTTCCGGCCAAGGTTGACCGCCTGCTTGCACACCATAATCCGCTGCGGCGCGGGCTTGGCGTCGAAGAAGTCAAACCGGAGACCATTCTTGCCGAGCTGACAGGCGTTGCCGCCAAAATCCTGCCCTATGTGGACCGTGTCTGGTCGATCCTCGACAAGCGCCGCCGCGCAGGCGACCGCATCCTGTTTGAAGGCGCGCAGGGCACGCTGCTAGATGTCGACCACGGCACCTATCCATTTGTCACCTCATCCAACGTGGTAGCGGGGCAGGCGGCTGCGGGTTCTGGCATGGGACCGGGGGCCATCGGATACGTTCTGGGCATCACCAAGGCTTACACCACCCGTGTCGGCGAAGGTCCGTTCCCGACCGAGCAGAAGAATGAAGTCGGCGAGTTTCTCGGCACGCGCGGCCATGAGTTTGGCACGGTCACCGGGCGCAAGCGCCGCTGCGGCTGGTTTGATGCGGTGCTGGTGCGTCAGGCCGTTGCCGTCAACGGCATCAACGGCATTGCGCTGACCAAGCTGGATGTGCTTGACGGCCTTGATGAAATCAAGGTCTGCACCGGCTACATGCTGGATGGCGAGTTGATCGACTATCTGCCCGCCGGGCAAGGTGCACAGACCCGGGTCGAGCCGGTGTATGAGACGCTTGAAGGTTGGAAAGATACGACTGCCGGAGCCCGTTCCTGGTCAGCGCTTCCGGCGCAGGCGATCAAGTATGTGCGCTATATTGAAGAGCTGATCGGCTGTCCGGTGGCGATGTTGTCCACAAGCCCCGAGCGCGAAGACACGATACTTGTTACCGACCCGTTTCAAGATTAACTTGGCACAAATGAAACAGTGCGCCGGCATCTCCGGTGCAACCACTTGGCAGCATTGATCCATGGCAGATTTTGTAGCGGTCCTGACGAAAACGATTGACGGGCTTGGCCCGCGCAATACGGCGGACATGCGCCAGAAGGTCTATGAGCGCGCCAAAAAGGCAATCGCCGAAAAATTGTCCGCCATTTCGCCGCCGCCATCACCGGCGCAGACGGAGCGCCAGTACATGCTGCTGGACGATGCGATCAAAGCGGTTGAGGCAAAGTATGCGCCGCCACCGGTGATAAAGGCGTCTGCGCCTGCAGCGCAGGCGGCACCGGTTCCGCCAAAGCCGGACCGGGACCCGCTCGAGGATTTTCTGGCTTCTGTTCAGGACGAGCCCGTTCGGGCGCCAGCGGCGGCGCAAAAGTCGGCCAGTGATGCGTTCAAACAAGCGGAAAGGCCGGTTTCGCCAAAAGCCGCGCCAAATCCATCTTCCATGGAATATCCCGACCCGGTGCTCGGTTTGGACGGCGACGAGCCGCCCCTGTCTGTTCCGGGGCATGACTATTCCGCCCGCAAGCAAAAGCGCAGTGGAAACACCGGCCTGATTTACGGTTTGCTTGGCCTGCTGGTGATTGGCGGGGCCGGATATGCCGGTTATCTGTACAAGGATGCGCTTCAATCGGCGCTCGGCATGACGACGGCCGCGAACAAACCGGCAGCAGCTGCCAAGCCCGCGCCTGCAGCGGAGGCGGCGAAGCCGGCTGCTGCGGAACCAGCCAAGCCTGTTGAGACGGCTGCTGCGGAACCTGCAGCAAAATTTACGCAACGCCTCAATGCTGACGGCACCGAAGTCGATGCCGGTCCGGGAACAAAGCCGGCGGAAGTCGGTGAAGGCTCGACCGTCGCGGCGGCGACAACCCCTTCGGCCGAGACACCTGCTGCCCCTGCGGAACCGGCAAAGCCGGCCGAGACAGTGGCAATCGGGCAGAGGGCCATATTCTACGAAGAAAAGACCGGCACAGAAGCGGGAACTGCCGATCAGGGCGCAGTCGTCTGGTCCGTGGTTCAGGATTCGCCCGGTGTCGACCAGCCGGAAGAACCGGCGATCCGGGGCGAACTAACGATTGCCGGCAAGGGCATCAAGATGCGACTGACGATCAAGCGCAATGCCGACAAATCATTGCCGGCCAGCCATATCATTGAAATGCTGTTCACGACGCCGCCCGATTTTGCAGGTGGCGCGATTGAAGCGGTCCAGCGGATGGCGCTCAAGGATACCGAGCAGGCGCCGGGCAGCCCGCTGGTTGGCGTGCCTGCAGCTTTTGGCGATGGTTTTTTCCTGATCGCCTTGACGGACGAAAAGACCGCCATCGAAACCAACATGACGCTGTTGCAGCGGCAGAACTGGATTGATGTGCCGGTTGCCTACCGTTCCGGCCGGCGCGCGTTGCTGTCCTTTGAAAAGGGACTGGTCGGCGACAAGGTGTTCAAGGATGTGTTCAAAGCGTGGGAAGCCAAGGCCGCCGCACCTGCAGCGCCAGCGGTGACTGGCGGTTAGATACCACTCTCGAGACAACAAAGGCCGCTTTCGCGGCCTTGGTCATTTCAAAATCAGGATTGCATCAATGCGCATCAATCGTGCGCAGAGCTTTCTGCTGGGCGATGGCTGCGGCCTTGACCGCTTCCTGAACCTTTTCAAAAGCGCGCACTTCAATCTGGCGGACACGCTCGCGGCTGATGTCGAATTCGGCGGAGAGCTCCTCCAGCGTCATCGGGTCTTCTGCGAGGCGCCGCGCTTCGAAAATACGGCGTTCGCGCTCGTTGAGCGAAGCCATGGCGCTGCGCAGCATGGCGCGGCGGGTGTCGAGCTCATCCTGCTCGATTAGCGTGGTCTCGGCGCTGTCATGGTCATCGACCAGCCAGTCCTGCCATTCACCGGTCTCCCCTTCGCCGGCGCGGATCGGCGCGTTCAGCGAAGCGTCGCCGGAAAGGCGGCGGTTCATCGAAATCACTTCTTCTTCCGAGACGTTCAGCTTGGTGGCGATCTCGGTGACGTGCTCGTGCTTCAGATCGCCCTCGTCGAGCGCGCGCAGACGGCTTTTCAGTTTGCGCAGATTGAAGAACAGGCGCTTCTGATTGGCGGTGGTGCCCATTTTGACAAGGCTCCACGAACGCAGGACATATTCCTGGATCGAAGCCTTGATCCACCACATCGCATAGGTGGCCAAGCGGAAACCGCGTTCCGGTTCAAACTTCTTCACAGCCTGCATCAGGCCGACATTGCCCTCGGAAATCACTTCGCCGATCGGCAGGCCATAGCCGCGGTAGCCCATGGCGATCTTGGCGACGAGGCGCAAATGGCTCGTCACCAGCCGGTGTGCGGCGGTGGTGTCCTGATGCTCATGGAACCGCTTGGCGAGCATGAACTCTTCCTGCGGCTCGAGCATCGGAAATTTGCGGATTTCGTCCAGATAGCGGCTGAGGCCGCCCTCTCCGGACATGATTGCAGGCATACGCGCTTGGGCCATATCAGCACCCTTTCATCCCTCAATATCCAAATCCCCATTGCGGCGGATTTGCGACGCCAGTCTTCGGCAAAGCACTGGTCTTATTTTGGCATCATATAGGGATGAATTGCGGCGTTACAGCGGTTTGATTCCAAAAATCGGACCGATCACGCGATTGTCAATTTGTCAGAATGAAGTTTGGCGGAATTGTTCAACCAGTGTTTCCATGTCCTCCGGCAAGACACTTTCGAATTCCATGAAATCACCGCTGCGCGGGTGGGAAAATGCCAGGAGATAGGCGTGCAGCGCTTGACGCGGGAAGGCGCGGACGGTCGCAGCGAGTGGTTCCGGCAGTTTGTTGACCTTGGTCTTGAACGCCTGACCATAATCCTGGTCACCGATCAGAGGGTGGCCGATGTGGGCCATGTGGACGCGGATCTGGTGGGTGCGTCCTGTTTCAAGCCGGCATTCGACCAGCGAAGCGACGGCGGTTCCGTCCGGTTTTTGGCCGAAGCGTTCGACAACTGTGAAGTGGGTGACCGCATGACGGGCGTCTTCGCGGGATTCCGCCACAACGGCCTGTTTCAAACGATCCTTGGTTGAACGGCCCAAGTGGGCCTCGATCACGCCTGAAGGCTGGTTCGGCGTGCCCCAGACCAGCGCCAGATAGGCGCGCTCGAGATCGCCGTTCAGGCCATGGTCGGCAAATGCTTCCGACAGGCTCTTGTGCGCCCTGTCATTCTTGGCGACGACCATGACGCCGGATGTGTCCTTGTCGAGACGGTGGACAATTCCCGGCCGCTTGACGCCGCCGATGCCGGAGAGCGTGTCGCCGCAGTGGTGGATCAGCGCGTTGACCAGCGTGCCAGTCCAGTTGCCATTGCCGGGGTGGACGACGAGGCCCGCAGGCTTGTTGATGACGATGATGTCGTCGTCTTCATGCAGAATGTCGAGATCAATGTCCTCGCCTTCGGGCTCGGCGGGCGTTGCTTCCGGAACCGCCAGTGAAATGACGTCATCTGTCTTCAGCTTGTGTTTTGCTTCAAGCACCGGCCTGCCATTCAATGTCACTGATCCTGCTTCGATCAGAGCCTTTATGCGGCTGCGCGACAAGTCGGGAGCAAGTTCACCAGCCATCCACTGGTCGAGGCGCGAGCCTGCTGCGCCTTCCGGCACGGTCAGGGCTTTCATCCGGTCTTCCACTTCGCTATCAGGAGCATTCAATTTTGACGGAGCCATGATTTTCCATGAACAAAGCGGTTATTGACGAGGAAGCGGAAAAGCCGCTTGATCCGGCGATGGAGAAAGTCCGTGCCAAGATGGTTCGGCTTCTGATGATTTCGCTTGGCATCATGATGATCGGCCTTATGGCGGTGCTTTATGCAATTGTCCACAAAATGTCGGGCGGCGGCGCAGAACCGGCTGCTACGACTGTCGCCATTCCTGCAGGTTCTGACGAAATGTCTGCGACGATCACGCTGCCGAAAGGCGCGCAGATCAACAGCGAGAGCCTTTCGGGCACGCGCATCCTGTTTGATCTGACGCTGCCGGACGGCAAGCGCGAGCTGGCGATTTTTGACACAGCCGAAGGCCGGTTTGTCGCGCGCTATGCGCTGACCAACGCGCAATAATTCCATGACCCGGCTTGGTCTCGTCTCGCTTGTTGTCAAAGATTATGACCAGGCCATCGCCTTTTATACGGATCGCCTCGGCTTTGTGCTCGAAACTGATGATGAGCAGGAGCCCGGCAGGCGCTGGGTGGTCGTGCGTCCAATTTCCGGCGGAACCGGCCTTTTGTTGGCGCTGGCCAAGAATGAGGACGAGGCTTCTCGCATAGGCAACCAGACCGGCGGGCGGGTATTCCTGTTTCTGGAAACGGACAATTTTGTCCGCGACCATGCGGCCATGCTGGCCAAGGGCGTGCGGTTTCGCGAAGCGCCGCGGCATGAGGCTTACGGGACCGTTGCCGTGTTCGAAGACCTCTACGGCAACATGTTTGATCTGATCGAAGCCAAGCGGCCGCTGCCATGATCGACGCGCTGCGATTTGTCACTGGCCACCGGTTCGTGCGCACGACCGCGCTTTGTCTGATCGCCTATGGCATCGCGGTTTCATCGACCATTCCCTACCAGTCGCTCTATGCCGTGAAAGAACTCGGCATGGGCAACGGCGCGTTTTCGATGTTCATGTCGGCCGTCTCGGTGGTCAGCGTGATTGCCGCGGTCGGGCTTGGCGCGGTTTCCGATACGTTGAAAGACCGTCGGCCGTTGGTTCTCTTCCTGGCTCTTGCGGGCGCTCTTGGCTATGGCGCAATCTGGCTTGGGCAGTCAGTTGCGGCATATGTGATCGCCATGCTGACGCTGATCCCGCTCAGCCGCGCCATCGTCTCGCTGTTGTTTTCCGGGCTTCGGCGCGAGCTGTCCGGTCTTGGCGCGGGGCAAATGCTGTCGGTCAATTCGCTGCTGCGCACGTTTCTCGCAGGCGCATGGGTTGTCACGCCTGCCTTTGCGGCTTGGTTTGTCTCCGGTTCGCAAAGCCTTGCGGCGGTCTTCCTGATCGGGGCGGCAGCGTCGCTGTCGGTATTCCTGTTCTATCTGACGCTGCCTGCGCCGAAGGGTGATGCGGAAAAGGCGGCGCGGCTGCCGCTTGTCGAATTGCTGCGGCTGATCGCGTCAAGGCCGATGCTGCTGCGCGTGCTGGCCATTTCGCTCGGCAGCGGGGCGCACGCGCTGCACGGGCTGCTGCACCCGTTGATCATGACCGGCCCGGCGCATGGCAGCTTGCGCGATGTCGGCCTGTTCGCCGGCATGCTGGCCGGACTGGAAATTCCGTTCATGCTGGTCTGGGCGCAGGTGGCGCGCAGGAGGTCGGTGGGCTTTGCGCTGTCGGCATCGCTGGCCATCTACTGCGTCTACGCGGTGCTTCTCGCCTTTGCCACTGCACCATGGCACCTTTTTGCGCTGGGCATACTCAACAGCTGCGGCGCAGCGGCGGTGCTGTCGCTGCCGATGTCCTATTTCCAGGACCTTTTGGCGGACAGACCTGGCCTTGGCTCGTCGCTGGTGCCGGTTGTCACCTTCTTTGGCGGCCTGGTGAGCGCGGCCGGCTTTGCGCTTGGCGCGGCGCTCGGCGGCTATTCGCAGGCAGCGTTTATTGTGGCTGCGCTTTGCGCCGCAGGCGCATTTCTGATTGGCCGGGCAGACCGGCTTGGCCGTCCCGGATGAACTTGCGTTTGATATCGCGCTGGCCTATATCCGCGCAATCGCTTGCGCCCATCGTCTAGCGGTCAGGACACCGCCCTCTCACGGCGGGAACAGGGGTTCGATTCCCCTTGGGCGTACCAATCCCCAGATTAGCGCGCCGGATGGTCAAATGGAATCATTTGGACTTGTTCTTCCGCGCCCTGGGCTTCGTCGCGCGCCGCTAGCGGTGCTGGCACCGCGTCGCGTCGCGCTCCTTGCCGGAACGCGGAAGCCCGGCGTCCAAACTGATCCCACTTGACCATCCGGCGCTACAATTGCTGTAATATGATGAAAAGTTGCGTGATATTGCCGCTGTCGGGCGGTTTTGCTTGACTTCACCACAGCTTTTGCCTCACGCAAAACCTGCTGTCCAAAAAGGGCAGTCCTAGGGCATCCCGTTTTCCATCGGGACAGTGACATGGAACCCTTTCGGGTTGCCTCGCTGCGGTTTGTGCCCTGGAAGCCTGCAGGTATTGATGAACCAGCACGTCCTTGATCCCGGCCTTCCCGCGGACGATATCCGCGCCGTTGCCCGCCGCATTCACCGTCATTGCATGGGTTTCCGCGGGGCCGATATCCGGCGTTCATCAATCCAGCTTCTGAACACGCTCATTCCATTTGCAATCCTGGTGGTTGCCATGGGCTGGTTTGCGACTGACCAATATTGGGTCACACTCCTTCTCTCCATTCCGGCTTCCGGTTTCCTGCTGCGCACCTTCATCATCCAGCATGATTGCGGCCATGGCTCATTCATGCCGACCCGTGATGGCAATGACCGGCTTGGCGCCGTGCTCAGCCTGTTCACCTTTACGCCCTACGATCACTGGAAGCGGAGCCACGCCACCCATCATGCGACGTCGGGCAATCTCGACAAGCGCGGCGTCGGCGACATCGACACTTACACCGTGGAAGAATACCGCGCGCTGTCGCCGCTGGCCCAGTGGCGCTACCGGCTTTATCGCAACCTGATCATCCAGCTGGTCATCGGCGCGCCGCTCAATTTCATCGTGCTGCAGCGTCTTCCTGCGTCCTACTCAATGAAAGACAAGGGTGCCTGGCTCAGCGTCATGGGGCTCAATCTCGGCATTCTGGTTTTTTACGGCGGCCTGATGTACGCCTTCGGCCCCGCTCTGGTTTTGAAAGTCACCCTGCCGGTTGTCTTCATCGCGGCATGGGCAGGCGGCTGGCTGTTCTATGTCCAGCACCAGTTTGAATCTGGCATCTGGGACAAGGGCGAAGACTGGGATTTCCATGTTTCGGCGCTGCTTGGTTCGTCGCATTATGTGCTGCCGCCGGTCATGCAGTGGATAACCGGCAACATCGGCATCCATCACATCCATCATCTGTGCTCGGGCATTCCGAACTACCGGCTGGAGGAATGCCTCAACTCCAGCGTCGAGCTGCAACGCGTCGGCGTCAAGCTGACCGTATGGGAAAGCCTGAAAAGCATCCCGCTGGTGCTGTGGGACGAAGAACACCGCAAGCTGATTTCGTTCCGGGAATACAAGCAGTTGGCAAAAGCCTGACTCCCCTCAGGCCTTCATCAGCCACTCATGCTCCGGCGCGTTGTGGAATTTCCAGGTGCGGACAGGGCCGGCCATCACGTTCAGATAGTAGAGATCATAGCCGTGGCAGGTTGCGCAAGGGTGATAGCCCTTTGGAACCATAGTCACATCGCCATCTTCCACCGCCATTGAGACATCGAGTTCCCGCGTGCCGTCTGCCAGCTTGTCCGTGTAGACGCGCTGGAAGGCAAAGCCCTGCGGCGGGTTGAGGCGGTGGTAGTAGGTTTCCTCAAGCGATGACTCAAAAGGCAAATTATCCTGGTCGTGCTTGTGCGGCGGGTAGCTTGATGTGTTGCCGCCCGGGGTTATGACTTCGACCACCAGCAGCGAGTCGGCAGGCTCGAACTCCGGAAGAATATTGGTGACGTAACGGGTGTTCGTACCTTTGCCGCGTGTTTCCTGTCCAAGCTGGGAGGGGTCGATCACACGGGCGGAGCGAGAGCCGCGCTCGGCTGGCGCGGTGCAGACTGCCAGTTCCAGATCGGTGGTGGCCGTGACGCTCCACTCGGTTCCGGCCGGTACGTAGATGGACCACGGCTTTCCTTCAAATGGCGACATGCGCCCGCCGAGTTCGCCAAAATTGGTCTGGTCCGCGGTGACAAGGCCTTTGCCTGTGATGAACACCAGACAGGCTTCACGGTCCTTGGTGATGCCGCTCGCGTTCTGGCCGGGCGCCAGCCGATGCAGATCGAATCCGACATAGGTCCAGCCGGCGCTTTCCGGGGTTACATGGACGACCCGGCCGGAGCCTGAGGCGGCGGAGACTTTAAGGTTTTGCATCGCTGTCACTCTTTACGGCGGCGTTTTCTGGTTTGGGCTTGTAGTCGATGATCAATTGCCATGCGGCAAGGCCAGTCAGCCCGGTTGTCAGGACGCCCCAAAACGCATCGCCGATAACCCATTCCATGATCGCCCATGAAAGGCACACGGCAACAGTTGCGTAGCGCCTGACAGGCTTTTCGAAAAACGGGTGTTCGGCGCCGATGATGTTCAAAAAAGGCCTGCTTTCTTTGATGCAAAGTCTGCCGGCAACTTAGCCATTTCCGGTTAAACAGGCAAACGGCCAAATAAACGCTTTATCCATTGGGGAACCCCTGCGTTTCGACAGTATACCCCGCTGCGGTCATGACACGCATCAGCTCAGCATAGCCGACCTGCGCCATTTTCAGCGGCGGGTTTTTCTTAGGGTCCTGCTCGGCTTCAACAACGAACCAGCCTTCGTAGCCATAGTCGCCAAATTTCTGAACAATCGCGCCGAAATCCAGCGAGCCGTCTCCCGGAACCGTGAATGCACCAAGCGCCACTGCGTCGAGGAAGGACTGCTTGCTCCAGTCGAGGCCGTTGATCACGTCCATCCGCACGTCCTTCACATGGACATGGCTGATGCGCTTGTGGTGGTTGTCGATGGCCCGCAACACGTCGCCGCCAGCAAAGGCCAGATGACCTGCATCGAGCAGCAGCGGAATGCCCTCGCCGGAATGCTTCATGAAAGCATCCAGTTCGTGCTCGAACTGAACGACGGCGGCCATGTGGTGATGGTAGGACAGCGGCATGTCCTGGTCGGCGCACCATTCGCCAAACTCGGTGACCTTGCGGGCGTATGACTTCATGTCCTCGTCTGACAAGACGGCCTTGTCGGCCAACGGCTTGGAGCGGTCACCCTGAATCGAGCGACCGACTTCGCCATAGACGATGCACGGCGCATTGACTGCCTTGAACAGTTCGATCATCGGCTGGATGCGGGCCTTGTTCTCGGCCAGTCCTTCAATGGTCAGCGTGCCGGAAAACCAGCCGCCGCACAGCGTCACGTCGGCAGCTTTCAGGATTGGCAGCATTTCTTCCGGATTGTTGGGGAAGCGGCGACCTTGCTCCATGCCGGTGAAACCGGCCGAGCGCGATTGGCGCAGACATTCTTCCAGCGAGACGTCATCGCTCAGTTCTGCAAGATCATCATTCCACCACGCGATGGGCGACATGCCGAGTTTGGCTTTCAATTCATGACTCCAGTGTTGTCCAGTGCGGCTATTGAAGCCGGTCAGTTGCCGATGCGCCGGTTTTGCAGCGCCTTTTCATAGTTTGAGCGTGCTTCGTTGACTGTCTTGCGCACGGAAACTTCCGGCACCGCGACGTCCCACCAGTTGCCGCCAGCTTCCGTGATGATCAGCGGGTCGGTGTCGATGACCACGACGCAGGTGCGGGTTTCCGCTTTCATCTTGTCGAGCGCTGTTTCAAGTTCCGACACCGACGATACCTTCACGGCCACAGCGCCCATGCTTTGGGCGTGCGCACGGAAATCGAGATCGGGCAACTCCTTGTGCCAGGTGTCCTTGAGCAGATTGTTGAAGTTCGCGCCGCCGGTCGCCATCTGCAGCCGGTTGATGCAGCCAAAGCCGCGGTTGTCGAGGACGATGATGGTGATCTTCGCGCCGAGCATGATTGATGAGGCGATTTCCGAATTCATCATCATGTAGGAGCCGTCACCGACCATGACGACGACTTCGTCGTCAGGCTTTGCAAGCTTGACACCAAGCGCTCCGGCGATCTCGTAGCCCATGCAGGAGAAGCCATATTCCATGTGATAGGAGCCCGGCGCGCCCTGCTGCCACAATTTGTGCAACTCGCCCGGAAGACCGCCAGACGCGCCGACCAAAGTTGCCTTGGAGCCGAAATGCCGTTGTACCGCGCCGATCACCTGAGCATCTGAAGGAAGCGCTGAATTGGTCGTTGCGGTCACCTTGTCGGCTGCGGCTTTCCATGTGGAAAGACCCGCAGCGGCTTTGTCAGTCCATGCTTTCGGAGATTCGTATGCCCCTGACACGCCGGACAATTCGGCCAGCCCGGCAAGCGCATCGCAGACCAACGGCTGGGCGCGGTGTTTGCCGGCGTCGAACACTTGCGTGTTCAGCCCGATGATCGCCTTGCCGTCGTTCTGGAACAGCGACCAGGACCCGGTGGTGAAATCCTGCAGGCGGGTGCCGACGGCGAGAACCACATCGGCCTCGCGCGCCAATTCATTGGCTGCCGAAGTGCCGGTGACGCCGACTGCGCCCATGTTGAGTGGATGGTCGTGCGGCAGCGAAGACTTGCCCGCCTGTGTTTCGCAAACCGGTATCCCGTGCTTTTCGGCGAAGTCCTTCAATGCTTCGGAGGCTTGCGAAAACAGGACGCCGCCGCCGGCGATGATCAGCGGCTTTTCCGCCTTGGATAGGATGGCCGCCGCCGAATGCAGTTCGTCCAGCGACGGACGGATGCGGCGTGTGGTCCAGACGCGTTCGTCAAAAAAGGTTTCAGGGTAATCGTAAGCCTCGGCTTGTACATCCTGGCATAGGCTGAGCGTTACCGGCCCGCATTCCGCCGGATCGAAGAACACCTGCATGGTGCGTTCCAATGCGGGGATCAATTGCTCGGGACGGGTGATGCGGTCGAAAAAGCGCGACACCGGCTTGAAGCAGTCATTGGCAGAGAGCGTGCCGTCGCCGAAATTCTCGACCTGCTGCAGCACCGGGTCCGGGATGCGGTTGGCGAACACGTCGCCCGGCAGCAGCAGAAGCGGAATGCGGTCAACGTGGGCAACAGCGGCAGCGGTCACCATGTTAAGCGCGCCAGGGCCGATCGAGGTGGTGCAGGCCATGGCGCGGCGGCGGAACGTCGCTTTGCCGAACGCGGTTGCGGCAAGCGCCATGCCCTGTTCATTCTGGCCGCGCAGGGTCGAGAGTTCGTCGCGAATGTGGTAAAGTGCTTCGCCGAGTGCGGCGACGTTGCCGTGGCCGAAAATGCCCCAGACACCGGCGAAGTACGGGACGGTCTTGCCGTCGACGATCGTCATCTGGCGCGACAGGAAGCGGACCAGCGCTTGGGCCATGGTCAGGCGAACGGTTTTCATCTTTTTGGGTCCTCCCAGTATAACTATCAGCTATCAGGCAGCTTTTGATGCGCGGGCGCGCAGCCAAGCCGTTGTCAGCCGTTCAAAGCGTCCGGCCATATCTTCAATGGCTTCATTGTCGGTAATGCGTCCGGCTAACCAGTTTTCGGCGGCCTCGGCAAAAATGGTGCGGCCAATCGCAAAACCCTTGACGATGCTGATGTTGGCAACCGCGGCGAAAGCTGTTTCGAGCTCCTGTTGCGGTGCCTCAAGACCAAGCAGCACCACGCCGCGGCAAAACGGATCGCGCGCGTTGATGACAGCCTCAATGTTTCTCCACGAGGTCACGCTTGCCTGCGGCTCCAGTTTCCACCAGTCGGGGCGGATGCCAAGATCATAAAGCTCGGTCAGCGCCCTTTCGATCATGTGATCGTCAAGCTTGCCGTGCTTTCCGGCAATGATTTCGATCAACAGCTCGCGCCCAACCTTGCGCGAGGCGTCAAACAGGGTGCGCAGTTTTTCCTGCTGCTCCTGCTTCAGTTCCGCCGGATCGTCCGGATGGTAGAAGCACAGGCACTTGATCGTGTGGCTGAGCGGCCAGTCGATCAATTCGGAGCCGATGTCCTGGCTGAACTCAAATCGCAAAGGACGGGTGCCGGGACGCTCCACCGGGCGGCCGATCCAGTCAAATTTGTGCTTGGCCGCTTCGAACATGGCAAGACGGCCATACTTTTCATCCAGCAGCATGCCATAACCGGGGCGACCCTGCGACACCTGCGCGGCGGCCTTGACGGCGAGCACCTTGAATTCGGGAATCCGCGCGGGATCCGCGCCAACGCGGTTGGCCGCGTCGACCAGCTGCATGCGGTGATCAATGGCCAGCGCCATCATGGACGGAATGTCGCCGCGCCGCGTGGTCGCCCAATGGATGTGGTTGATGTCCTCATCCTTGCGCAGGGCCAAATGCTTCGATCCCTTTTCAAGGAAGTAGCTGAGCTCCTCCCATGTCGCGTATTCAGGTGAGCAGAGCAGTCGCGATACTGCGAAGGCACCGCAGGCATTGGCCCAGGTTGCGGAGGTTTTGTGATCCTCGCCGCGGAGCCAGCCGCGCAGGAATCCGGACATGAACGCGTCGCCGGCGCCGAGAACATTGTAGATTTCAATCGGAAAACCGTCGCCGACAATGCCGTCTTCCAGATTGTCGGAAATCGCACCGTCATAGACAATGCAGCCCTTGGCACCGCGCTTGAGAACAATCGTTCCCGTGGAGAGCGAGCGAATGGTCTTTAGCGCTGCCAGCAGATTGTCTTCGCCGGATGCAATCAGCACCTCTTCTTCAGTGCCGACGATCAGGTCGCAATCCGGCAGTACGGTCTTGAGGCGCGATGAAACCACGTCGGATTTCACATAGCGCTCGAACCCCGCGTCGTGGCCGGCAAGGCCCCAGAGATTGGGCCGGTAGTCAATGTCGAACACCACCCTGCCGCCGTTGGCCTTGACGATTTTCATAGCCTTGCGCTGTGCGGCTTCGGTATTCGGGCGTGAAAAATGGGTGCCAGATACAAGTACCGATTTGGAGGATTTTACGAAGGCTTCGTCGACGTCGCTTTCGTCAATGGCCATGTCCGCGCAGTCGGGCCGGTAGAAGATCATTGGCGAAACGCCCTCGTCTTCCACTGCCAGAAGAACCAATGCGGTCAGTCGTTCGCCGTCTACCTTGATGCCTTCGGTCGCCACGCCTTCGCGGGCGCATTGTTCGATGATGAAGCGGCCCATCTGCTCCTTGCCGACGCCGGTGATCAGGCCTGATTTCAGGCCGAGACGCGCCGTGCCGATGGCGATGTTGGCCGGGCAGCCGCCGACGGATTTGTAGAATGTCGCAATGTCTTCGAGCCGAGATCCGATCTGTTGGCCATAAAGGTCTACCGAGGACCGGCCAATGGCGATGACGTCCAGCGCATGGCTCTCTTTTGCAGACATGATGGATTTCCTTCGTTACGCGCGTCCTGTGGCTATAATGCCTATGGACGTTTGCGTCATTAGTGATTATGAGTGACGAAATGAAACATAAATTCCGTTCTCTTGTCAATTCAGAATTTATGTTCCATTTATAAATCCACTGTTTCAGGAGAAAAAACATGCTGCGCTTTGGGCTCTTGGGAGCCGGCCGAATCGGTCAGGTCCACGGCAAGAATATCGCCGCCAATCCGCGCGCCAAACTGGCTGCGCTTTATGATCCATTCCCGGAAGCCGCCAAGTCGCTCGCTGCGGCGACCGGCGCGGAAATCCGCGACATGGACGCCATCATCAATGGCAAGGACATTGATGTCATTGTCGTTTGCACACCGACTGACACCCATGCTGATCTGATCGAGCGTTCGGCCAAGGCCGGCAAGGCGATCTTCTGCGAAAAGCCGGTGGATCTGGACGTCAAGCGTGTTGAAAAGACGCTGAAGCTGGTCGAGAAGACCGGTGTTGCGCTGATGGTCGGCTTCAACCGCCGTTTTGACCAGCATTTCGGCAACCTCAAAGCCCGCATAGACGCCGGTGTTGTCGGCAATGTCGAACTGGTGACCATCCTGTCGCGCGATCCGGGAGCGCCTCCGGTCTCGTACATCGAGCGCTCGGGCGGCTTGTTCCGTGACATGATGATCCACGATCTCGACATGGCCCGCTTCCTGCTCGGCGAAGAGCCGGTGGAAGTGCATGCTGTTGCCTCATCCATCGTCGATCCGGCGATTGGCAAGGCTGGCGATGTTGACACCGCTGCTGTGCTTTTGAAGACAGCATCCGGCAAGATTTGCCAGATCTCCTGCTCACGCCGCGCCACATACGGCTACGACCAGCGCATCGAAGTGCATGGCTCCAAGGGCCTTTTGACTGCTGGCAACGTGCACGAAACCACGGTGCAGTTCGCTTCCGCCGCCGGTGTGACCGCCGATCCGGTGCAGAACTTCTTCCTGGAGCGCTACAACCCGGCCTACCAGAACGAGATCAACGCATTCATCGACGCGATTGAAAACAAGACGGCGCCAAATCCATCAGGCCTTGACGGCTTGAAGGCGCTGGTTCTGGCGGATGCTGCCACCAAGTCGCACCAGACCGGAAAGCCGGTCAAACTCGGCTGATACTCCCGCAGCTGAGACAAAGGGTCCGCGCTGCTACCCGGCGCGGGCCCTTTTCCATTTGTAGTCGTTATGGAAGCCGAAGCCGGCGCCGCTCCTCGCCGATACCGATGGCGATGGCATTGGCAAGCGCCATCGTCGCGGTGATTGAGCGGAACCCGGCAAAGTCGCTTTCAGCAATCTCGAACCAAAGCTTCGACATTGACGTCAGCGGCGAGAAGGCACTGTCGGTGATGGAGACAATCGGCACGCCCGCCCGTTGCAGGATACGCGCATGTTCGATGGTGCCCGACGAATAGGGAGCGAAGGATACGGCGAGCGCAGCATCTTTTTTTGTGGCGTAATCCATCATCTCGGGCTCGATGCCGAAAGGGGAAGAGATCAGCTGCGTACGGACCTTCATCTTGCCGAGCACATAGGCGAGGTACGTGCTGACCGGAAACGAGCGGCGCTGCGCCAGCAGATAGATTGTATCGGCATTGGCGAGAAGTTTCACCGCATCCTCAAAATTCTGCGACGACACGCGGGACACCATTGTGTCAATCGATGCGCTGGCGGCGGCGATGACGCCGGAGAATATCTTGTTGACGCCGTTGTCACCCATGGTCTCCATGATGGTCTCAAGGCGGTCGTCGTAGCTGGACCCACGCTCACGCAGGCGCTCGCGGAACACTGTCTGCAAATCCGAAAACCCGTCATAGCCGATGGCTTGCGCGAAGCGAACCAGCGTCGATGGCTGCACGCCGGAACTGTCGGCAATCGATGCCGCCGTGCCGAAGGCAATTTCGTCGGGATTGTCGAGCGCGAACACCGCGACCTGAGCAAGGCGCTTGGGCAGGTTCGGCTTGCGGTCCATGATCAGTGATTTCAGAGTCTGGTAGTCGCGCGGCGGTTTCATGCTGTCCCTGTATGTCACTGACGGATTGCAATGATTTGGAAGGAAAATTCCACAAAACGCAAGTGTGTTCCAAAACCCCTCGGCAGTCTTTTGCTTTAGACTTCTGACTGCGGTGCGAAGCGCAGGACAAATGTCGTGTGTCACGGACTTGCCTTCCTCTGCCTTATCGACAAGATGCGGCATGGCCTTCACTCTGCGTCAGCTTCAATATTTCGTTGCCGTTGCCGAAAACGGCACGGTGTCCGGCGCTGCGCACAATCTGGCGATTTCGCAATCGTCAGTAACCGAAGCCATCAAGGATCTGGAGGGCGATCTTGGCGTGCAGCTTTTCGACCGCCATGCGCGTGGTCTGGCGATCACCCACAAGGGCCAGCAGTTCCTGCGCCACGCGACACGCATTTTGACCGATGTTTCGGATGCCAAACGCACTTTGGCGGACGATCCGGGGGTAAAGGCCGGGAGACTGCAGCTTGGTGTCACATCGCTGGTCGCCGGTTATGTGCTGTCAGATGTTCTGTCGCGCTACCGCCGCGCCTATCCGGAAACGCAGGTCTCGGCCATCGAGGACAATGGCGAGTATCTGGAACATCTGCTGATCGGCGGCGAACTCGATGTGGCGGTGATGGTGACATCCAATCTTCGTGATCGAATGGCGTTGCAGGCCGAAATACTGGAAGTCTCGCCTTACCGGCTTTGGCTGCCGATTTCACACCGATTGTCGTCAGCGGATTCGATTTCGATGAGCGACATTTCCCAAGAACCGTTGATCATGCTCACAGTGGATGAAATCGAAGAGAACACCGGCAAGTTGATGGCGGCTTTCGGCGCACGGCCGAATGTCGCGTTCCGCACCCGTTCGGTTGAAGCCGTGCGTTCGCTGGTCGCCACTGGCGCTGGCATCGCGCTGTTGCCGGACCTAGTTTACCGCCCATGGTCGCTGGAAGGCGACCGAATTGAAAGCCGCGATGTTTCGGGCCAGCTTCCGGCGGTTCAAGTTGGCATTGTCTGGCGCAAAGGGTCGGGTCTGCCGGAAACGGCGCGGGATTTCATCAAGGTCGCGCAGTTGCACCGGAGCGGGCGGGGCAGGTCTGAACGGTCGGCTTGATCCGCACTGTGAGATCGTTCAGGCTTTCAGGCGAAACCTGAGGGCCTTGGATGCAAAGCTGATGACGGACTCATCCTTTTCCGCGTTCATTGTCTTCTCAAATTCAAGATGCCAGGCGAGATCCCGCTTGGCTGCAGTCGACGCATCGCCGCGGGCAACTTTCTGATGCAGGTCCTCCATTGAACGGGACCAATAGTGATTGATGCGCAGAACGTCCAGAACCGGCGCTTGCTCCCTCTCCAATTCGCGACGCTCTGTATCGACGCTTTTGCCGCGCCAAAATTTCATTTCGTGGACTCCACCCTTGTAAACATGGCGGGGATTGGCAATGGTTTTGACGGTTGAACAGCTTAGGAGCGCGCGGCTTGTGTAGGCCAGAGGAACTGGCAAATCCGGACGCTTTGCATGCCCGGATGCGCCAAAGAACGCTTGCCAGACATGCACGCCCGGAAATCGGCGATAGGGCAGCAGCGTGTCGCCAAGCCGCGCGCCATTTGCCGGAAATAAAAATTCGTCAATATCAATGAATGCAATCCAGTGCGCGTCCTGCCAGTGATGTTTCAAGCAATGGCGATAGGCCGGCAACTGTCCGACCTCCACAGGCCAGTCATACAGAACGACCGTACCGTCTTGAACGAACGGCGCCAAAACCTCACGAAAATTGTCTGCCGAAAAATTGTTGTATAGGTAGAATATGGAGACTCCTGCCTCGCGATGAAATGCAATCCAGTCTGCAAGAAATGGAGCTTCTTCACGGAAAATCGCACATATTGCCACTTCATGCGGCGCAGCTTTGTACGCCCGCCAGTCGCGGTAACGCGCCCGCAAGGCAAATGGCATCCGCAAGATTTCCCGTGCCTTTTGCCTGAACATCCTGTGTCCCCGTTTCATTTTCCACTAGGCGGATTCTTTCAGACTGTCGACTGCGCATGGCTGTGGTTTACGACGCTTCTCGCCGCGCTTTCGGAAATTCCGATAGATCAATTCTGAATTATGAATTTGCGAAAGCTCGAATTTTGCTGAATTCTGCCGGCATGGGATGAAGCTCGCCTCTGACTCAGGGGCAAAGGAACGGCGCATCCTTTGGTCAAGGGAGATTTTCATGAAAAAGATTCTGAATAGCTGCACCGCAATTGCGTTGACGATGGCGTTCACCGCCCCGGCTTCCGCCGAAATGATGAAAGAACTCGGCAAAGGCGAAGGCGCGGTCAACATTGTCGCCTGGGCCGGTTACATTGAGCGCGGCGAGACTGACAAGGCCTATGACTGGGTCACCGAATTTGAAAAGGCGACTTCCTGCAAGGTCTCCGTGAAGACCGCCGCGACCTCTGACGAAATGGTCGCACTGATGAATGAAGGCGGGTTCGATCTGGTCACCGCCTCGGGCGATGCCTCGCTTCGCCTTGTTGCTGGCAAGCGCGTTCAGGAGATCAACACCGCGCTGATCCCGTCATGGTCCACCATTGACCCGCGCCTGCAGGATGCGCCGTGGCACACTGTCGATGGCAAACACTTCGGCACGCCTTATGTCTGGGGCGCAAACGTTTTGATGTACAACACCAACGCTTTCAAGGAAGCGCCGAAGAGCTGGAAAGTCGTATTCGAGGAAATGACCCTTGACGACGGCAAGTCCAACAAGGGCCGCGTCCAGGCCTATGACGGCCCGATCCACATTGCCGACGCCGCCAACTATCTGATGTTCCACAAGCCGGAACTTGGCATCAAGGATCCGTACGAGCTGAACGAAGACCAGTACAAGGCGGCGCTTGATCTCTTGCGCGTCCAGCGCACGCTGGTCGGCCGTTACTGGCATGACGCGTTCATCCAGATGGATGACTTCAAGAACGAGGGCGTTGTCGCCTCCGGCTCCTGGCCGTTCCAGGTGAACGTGCTTGCCGCTGACAAGGATGCCATGGCCAAGACGCCGATCGCCTCAACTTTCCCGGAAGAGGGCATCACCGGCTGGGCAGACACCACCATGCTTCATGCTGAAGCCGAACATCCGAACTGCGCCTACATGTGGATGGAACATTCGCTGTCGCCGAAAGTGCAGGGTGACGTGTCCGCTTGGTTTGGCACGGTGCCGTCCGTTCCGGCCGCTTGCAAGGGCAATGCGCTTCTGACCGATGCGGGCTGCGCTGCAAATGGCGGCGACAAGTTCGAGCAGATCAAGTTCTGGAAGACCCCGCAGACCAAGTGCGCGACACAGGGTGATGCCTGCGTGCCGTATTATCGCTGGGTTTCCGACTATATCGGCGTCATCGGCGGGCGTTAAAATCCGCGCTGCTGGCCAACTGGCGCGGCCGTTTTGCGCTTCCGGTGCTCACGTACTTAAGTACGCTCCGCTCCGGTTCTCAAACCGACTCACCATTTGACGCAGCATCCCGAATTTTTGCAGCGGCGCATCCTGGTTTCGCCGCTGCCATTTCAGGACGATACAATGACCATTGCTGTCAAATTTGATGCCGTTTCCCGGCATTTCGGTGCTGTGCGCGCTGTCGATGCCGTTGATCTGGAAATTGGCGAAGGCGAGTTCTTCGCAATGCTCGGGCCGTCGGGATCGGGCAAGACGACGTGCCTGAGGCTGATTGCCGGGTTTGAGCAGCCGACCTCCGGCCATATCGAGATTTTCGGCGAACGCGCCGAAGGCGTGCCGCCGTATCGGCGCAATGTGAACACGGTTTTTCAGGACTATGCGCTGTTTCCGCATCTCTCGGTCCTCGACAACGTCGCCTATGGCCTGATGGTCAAGGGTGTGGACAAGGCTGCCCGCCACAAGGCGGCGGAAGATGCGTTGGCGATGGTCAAGTTGCCAGGATACGGCGCGCGCAAACCCTCGCAGCTTTCCGGCGGCCAGCGCCAGCGGGTGGCGCTTGCCCGGGCGCTGGTCAACAAGCCGCGCGTGCTTTTGCTTGACGAGCCGCTCGGCGCGCTTGACCTGAAGTTGCGTGAGCAAATGCAGGAGGAACTGAAAACCCTGCAGAAGTCGCTCGGCATCACCTTCATTTTCGTCACCCACGATCAGGGCGAGGCCTTGTCGATGGCCGACCGCGTGGCTGTGTTCAATGACGGCAAAATCGTTCAAGCAGGATCGCCTGCCGAGGTCTACGGCAAGCCGCGCACCAAATTTGTCGCCGATTTTGTTGGGTCGTCAAACGTCCTGTCTCCGGACCTGACAGAAAAAGTTTCCGGCCAGCGCCGATGGTCGAGCTTGCGGCCGGAACAGGTCACGCTTGGCTCGTCAAAGGACAAGGGGTTGCTTGAGGCCCGAATGGTGGCGGCACATTACCTCGGCTCCACGACTCGCATTGTCACGGAAGCCGGCGGCCAGCGCATCGCCGGTATTGTCCAGGCCGGGCAAAGCGTGCCGGAATCCGGAACGGCTGTGCAGCTTGCATTTGACAAATCTGCCCTGCATTTCCTGGAAGATCAGCCATGAGCGCGGTTGTTGACAGTGCCAATCACGGCGTGACCGGGCGGCTGGCGGACCAGCTCTGGCGCAAGCCGAAGCTGCTGCTCGCCTCGCTGCTGGCATTGCCGCTCGGCTGGCTGATCATTGTCTACATCGGCTCGCTTGTCGCGTTGTTATGGCAGAGTTTCTATTCGATTGATGAAATGTCCGGTCTCGTCGTGCCGGAGTTCACCCTCAAAACCTATGGCGAACTGTTTACGCCTTCCAACCTCGACATCATCCTGCGCACGCTGCTGATGTCGGCGGCGGTGACGCTTGCCTGCGCCATTCTTGCCTTTCCCATCGCCTATTTCGCCGCGCGTTATGCCAAGGGCAAATGGAAGGCACTGTTCTACCTCGGCGTCATGATGCCGCTGTGGTCGAGCTATCTGGTGAAAGTCTATGCCTGGAAACTGATCCTTGCCAAGGAAGGCATTTTGACCTGGATATTTGACAAGCTGCACCTGACCTTCCTGCTGGATGCATTGCTGGCCATCCCGGTGATCGGCGGCAATTCGCTGTCGGTTTCCTATATCGGCACGTTCATGGTGTTCGTCTATGTCTGGATTCCATTCATGATCCTGCCGGTGCAGGCGTCGCTAGAGCGCGTGCCGGGCAATCTGATCGAGGCCTCCGCCGATCTTGGCGCTAATGGCGGACAGACATTCCGAAACGTGATTTTCCCGCTGGCGCTGCCGGGCATCATCGCCGGTTCCATCTTCACCTTTTCGCTGACGATGGGCGATTACATCATCCCGCAAATCATCGGCTCCTCGCGCCTGTTCATCGGGCAGGCGGTCTATGCGCAGCAGGGAACGGCCGGAAACATTCCGCTTGCCGCGGCATTGACGGTGGTGCCGGTTGTGATCATGGGCATTTATCTCACGATTGCCAAACGGATGGGGGCGTTCGATGCGCTCTGACAAGGACAACCAAGCACCCCTCTGGCTGAAACTTGCCGCCGCTGGCGGGCTTGCGTTCATGCATCTCCCGATCCTGTTGATCTTCCTTTATGCCTTCACCACGGAAGACAAGAGCTACGTGTTTCCACCGCCCGGTCTGACCACGCAGTGGTTTGGCATCGCCTGGAACCGTCCCGACGTGCGTGAGGCGCTGTGGCTGTCGGTCAAGGTCGCGAGCATCGCCACGGTGATCGCCCTGGTGCTCGGCACGATGCTGGCTGCGGCGGTGTCGCGGTCGAAGTTCTTCGGGCGCGAGACCATTTCGCTTTTGGTCATTTTGCCGATTGCACTGCCCGGCATCATCACCGGCATTTCGCTACGTTCGGCTTTCGGCCTGATGGACATTCCTTTCTCGATCTGGACGGTCATTCTGGGCCACGCCACTTTCTGCATTGTCGTGGTCTACAACAATGCCGTGGCGCGGTTCCGGCGGGTTTCCGGATCGCTGGTCGAGGCGTCAATGGATCTTGGCGCGGACGGCTTCCAGACCTTCCGCCATGTCATCCTGCCCAACATTTCCACCGCGCTGCTTGCCGGCGGCATGCTGGCCTTTGCGCTGTCGTTCGATGAAGTCATCGTCACCACCTTCACCGCTGGGCAGCAGCAGACGCTGCCGATCTGGATGCTCGAAGAACTGGTGCGGCCAAGGCAGCGTCCTGTCACCAACGTGGTCGCCATTGCGGTGGTGATTGTCACGCTCATTCCCATTCTCGCCGCCTTCTATCTGACCCGCGATGGCGATCAGGTGGCGGGCCAGGGCAAATAATTTACAGAGGAGGTTTCCCATGACTGTCCACATCAACACCGAAATGCTGATCGGCTCGAAATTTGTCAAAGGCACCGAGACAGCGGAGCATGTGCTCAACCCGAAAACCGGCGGCCTGATTCTCGAACTGCCGGAAGCATCCGAGGCGCATATCAATGCCGCAGTTGTTGCGGCTGAGACGGCGTTCAAAAAGTGGTCGCGCACCACGCCTTCGGAGCGTTCGAACTATCTTCTCAAAATCGCCGACGCTATCGAGCGTGATGCCGAAGAATTCGCCCGCCTTGAAGCGCTCAATTGCGGCAAACCGATAAATGCTGTCTTGAACGACGAAATCCCGGCCATCGTCGATTGCTACCGTTTCTTTGCCGGTGCGGTCCGCACCATGCCGGGGCAGGCGGCGGGCGAATATCTGCCGGGCCATACGTCGATGATCCGGCGCGATCCGATTGGCGTCGTCGGATCGATCGCGCCGTGGAATTATCCGTTGATGATGATGGCCTGGAAGCTGGCGCCGGCCATCGGCGGCGGCAACACGGTGGTGTTCAAACCGTCCGAACAGACGCCACTGACCGCACTGAAAATGGCGAAACTGTTGGCTGACATTTTGCCGGAAGGCGTGGTCAATGTCGTGCTCGGCCGCGGCGAGAGCGTCGGCAATGCGCTGATCAATCATCCGGGCATCAACATGGTGTCGATCACCGGCGATGTCGCCACCGGCAAGAAGGTGCTGCAGGCGGCGGCCAAATCGGTCAAGCGCACCCATCTGGAACTCGGCGGCAAAGCGCCTGTGATCGTGTTCGATGACGCGGATCTCGACGAGGTCGTCGGCGGTCTGCGCGCCTTCGGCTTCTACAATGCCGGTCAGGATTGCACTGCCGCCTGCCGCATTTACGCGGGCGCGAAAATCTATGACCGTCTCGTCGCCGATCTTTCCGCTGCCGTCTCCACCATCAAGTTCGCGTCCGCCGACGACACGGAGAACGAGATCGGGCCGCTCATTTCCAAGCGCCAGCGCGACCGCGTCGCCTCCTTTGTCGAGCGGGCATCCGAACACAAGCACATGGAAGTCACCACGGGTGGAAAACAACATGCCGGCTCAGGCTTTTACTATGAGCCGACGGTCGTCGCGGGAGCTTTGCAGTCTGATGAAATCGTCCGGCGTGAAGTGTTCGGGCCGGTGGTTTCAATCACAAAGTTTGACGATGCCGACGATGCGGTCAAATGGGCCAATGACAGCGACTACGGCCTGGCCTCATCGGTCTGGACCAAAGATGTCGCCCGCGCCATGTCGACCGCCGCGCAGCTTCGCTATGGCTGCACGTGGATCAACACGCACTTCATGCTGGTCAATGAAATGCCGCATGGCGGCTTGAAGCAGTCCGGCTATGGCAAGGACATGTCGATGTATGCGCTGGAGGACTACACTGCTGTTCGCCACGTCATGGTCAAGCACGGATAGTCAAAAGTCAGCCACCCGCCGTGCGCAGCCTTTCCAGTTCGGCGATGCGTGCGGCAGAGGCGTCTCCGCCGCGTGTGGTCATGCGGGCGATCACAGCCTCCACCAGCGCAAACAGCGCGGCGCTTGAATCCCAGGCAGATGGCACGGTTGTGCGTGAGGTAATCACATGCCTTGCCACACGTGCGATCGGGGAGAGCCATTGGTCCGTGAACAAGACAACCGTCACCCCGCGCGCCGCTGCGCGTTCGGCATAGGCGACAAGGCTGTCCTGATATCGGCGAATGTCAAAAACAACCAGGACGTCGCGCTTGCCCATGTCAACCAATTGATCGCGCCAGTTGGCTTCCTGCCCGACAATATGGAATACGTCTTTGCGAATGATGCGCAAATGCGCCGCCATATAGCGCGCCACGGGGTCGGTGAAGCGACCGCCGATCAGGTGCAGCCGCATTTTGCCGTCGCACATAAGCGTCGCCAATTTGTCGAGATCCGCCTCGGATACATGGCGGAAAGTTTCGCGGATATTTTCAACCACGGCTTCAACAAAGGGCTCCAGCTTTATTGAGCCATTGTTTTTTGGCCGCAGTTCCGAACGAGCCAAAGGCGACTGGAGCTGCTCGACCACTTCAGTCTGCAAATTTGACTGGAACTCGGCGTAGTTCTGGAATCCGAGCCGAGAGATGAAGCGCAGGATTGTGGGTGAGCTTACGCCCGCGCGCGCCGCATATTCCGCAACAGTCTTCAGTCCGATCAAGGGATACTCTGCGATCAGCGTTTGCGCCGCCTTGCGCTCTCCTGCGGGAAGGCCGTCCAGCGCGTTGCTAATCCGCTCCGAAATACTTTCGGTCATTGAAGCCTCCTGACAAGCCGGCTAATCAAGCAGACTGTTTCCCCTGTCTTGCCAACGTCGCGGAGTTTGAGCGAATGTCAATTGACAGGCGGAAAAAATCTGTATCAATTCATACATAACGACCCGAAAAATAAACAACGTAATATACGGTACACAGGGTCGGGAGGGTGGCATGGGAACTGTGGGGACAGGTCTGCCGCGTGCAGACATCGCCGTTTCGGTTGACCAGCGCGAAGGTGCCGGACAGTTCCTGATCGTTTGCGATCACGCATCGAACCACATGCCCGCCGAATTTGGCGGCCTCGGACTCGAGGCCGCCGATCTCGCCCGCCACATCGCTTGGGATCCCGGAGCGCTTGCAGTCTCAAGAAGGATGAGCAAAAACCTTCACGCGCCGCTGGTGCGCTCCAACGCGTCCCGTCTGCTGATCGACTGCAACCGTCCACTGGATGCGCCGGACCTGATTGCCGGGTTCAGCGAATCCACCGTCATTCCCGGCAACGCCGATTTGTCGCAAATCAAGCGGCAGGAGCGGATCGACCGTTTCTACACGCCGTTTCATGACGCCATTGAGGACACACTCAAGCCGCGCCTGTTCCGCGGGCAGCGCCCCGGCCTCATCGCGGTCCATTCTTTCAACCCGGTCTACCGGGGCGTTCAACGCCCATGGGAGATCGGCATCATTCATGATGAAGACAGCGCTTGGGCGCTCGGCATGGTCGAGCGCATCCGCGCACAAACGAATTTTACGGTCGGGGTCAATGAGCCCTATTCACCCAAGGACCGTGTCTATTTCACGCTGGAGCGCCACGCGCGCTCGCGTGGGTTGCCCGCCGTCATGATCGAGGTGCGCAACGACGAAATCGCCAACGAAAAACAACAAGCATATTGGGGTGATCTGCTGTCCGGAGTTGCTGAAGCAGCGTTCCGGGAGTTGAATGAGACGGGGGCAGGGTCAGAGCCTGTTCATGCAACAAACTCAAAAGGGTGAACACGGAGGGAATGATCCATGTCCATGGATAAATATACCGAGAAAGACCACCATGAGGACGTGAAAGTCCTGCATGGCATGGGCTATGCTCAAGAATTGTCGCGGAGCATGTCGAAGTTTTCAAATTTTGCCATCTCGTTTTCCATCATCTGCATTCTGTCAGGCGGCATCAACTCCTTCGCACAGGCGATCTCGTCTGTCGGCGGCGCTGGGGCTGGCATCGGCTGGATTGTCGGCTGCATTATTTCTGGCATGTTTGCGCTTTCCATGGCGCAAATTGCCTCGGCTTTCCCGACAGCGGGCGGCCTTTACCACTGGGCGTCCATCCTCGGTTCGCGCTTCTGGGGCTGGCTGACCGCCTGGCTCAATCTGCTCGGCCTGATCACCGTTCTGGGCGCCATCAACATCGGGACGGCATATTTCTTTGCCGGAACGTTCGGACCGAACTTCGGGTTCACCGGAACTGACTGGCAGATTGTGGGCTTTGTATCGGTCATCACCATTGCCCAGGCGATCTTCAATCACGTCGGCATCAAGGTAACGACCTTCCTGACCGACATTTCTGGTTACATCATCTTCGCAACAACTGCGGTTTTGGTGCTTGCCTGCCTCTATTTCGCTCCGGCCATCGACGTTTCACGGCTGTGGACCTTCACCAACTATTCAGGTGAAGCGGGCGGCAATGTATTCCCGCAATCGGACAATGTCGGCTACCTCTTCCTGCTCTGCCTTCTACTGCCGGTCTATACGATCACCGGCTATGATGCGTCGGCGCATACGTCGGAAGAAACCAAGAATGCTGCAACTTCGGTGCCGAAGGGCATTGTTTCGGCAGTGATCTGGTCGTCGCTTGTTGGCTGGATCATGATCTGCGCCATAACGCTGGCGATCCCGGACATGAATGCAGCGGCCGCCCAAGGCTGGGGCATGTTCTTCGGAACGATGGATGCGATCATGCCTGCTTCGCTGAAGCTGGGGCTCTACTTCTTCATCCTGATCGCCCAGTTCCTTTGCGGCCTTGCCACGGTGACTTCGGCGAGCCGGATGCTGTTCGCATTCTCGCGTGATGATGGTGTTCCAGGTGTTTCAAAAGCGCTGGCAACAGTGTCGCCGAAATACCGCACGCCAGTGAATGCAATCTGGACTGCGACAGTGCTCTGCATCCTCTATGTGCTGCTGGCGCTGTCGATCAAGGTTGGTGAGACCTCAATCTATGTCATCGTTGTGAACTCGACGCTCGTGTTCCTGTTCCTGTCGTTCACCATTCCGTTGATCGCTGCGATGATGAACTACGGCACGGCTAAGTGGCCGAAGCCCGGTCCTTGGGCGATGTCGGCAGGCCTTTACAAGTTGGTGACCGTGCTTTCGGTCGTCGGCATGGGCATCATCCTGTTCATCGCGGTCGCCCCGCCAAACGAACGGGTGCTCTATGTGGTGCTCGGCTTCATCGCCATTGCTCTGGTTCTCTGGTTCACTGTTGAGAACCGCCGCTTCGAAGGCCCGCCCACGGGCGAGCGCATCGCCAAGCGCGCTGCGGCCATCGCGGCTGCAGAAGCTGCGGTCGGCGAACGCGGCTGATCTGAACACATAGATGATGCGGCCGGTGCGAGCCGGCCGCATTTGAGTTTCAACAGAATAAGAAAACGAAAAACCAACAAAGCGAGTGAACATAAATGGCCGGGAATTTGAGTTTCGAACAGTTGAAGGAAGATGTCGCCAGCGGTGAAATCGACACCGTGCTGGTCTGCATTGTCGACATGCAGGGTCGGCTGATCGGCAAGCGTTTCCTCGCCTCGTTCTTTGCCGAAACGGCCTACGACGAAACCCATGGCTGCAACTATCTCTTGGCCAATGACATCGACATGGAGCCGGTGCCCGGCTATCAGGCCGCGTCCTGGTCAAAGGGTTATGGCGACTTTGTCATGAAACCCGACATGTCGACGCTGCGGCGCATTCCGTGGCTGGAAAAGACCGCGCTTGTCCTTGCCGACGTGCAGGACCATCACCACCACGAGGACTTGCCCCACTCCCCGCGCGGCATCCTCAAGAAGCAGATTGCGCGCCTCAAAGAACGCGGCTGGATGGCCTATTTCGCCTCCGAGCTGGAGTTCTTCCTGTTCGAGGAAACCTATGACAGCGCCCGCGCCAAGAAATGGTCGGACCTGTCCACCGCCTCGCCCTATATCGGCGATTACGTCATTCAAGTCACATCCAAGGAAGAGCCCTACATGCGGGCGATCCGCAACGGGCTGAACGGCGCGGGCATTCCGGTGGAAAATTCCAAGGGTGAATGGGGCCCGGGCCAGGAAGAGATCAACGTTCGCTATGCCGAAGCGCTCGACATGGCTGATAACCACGTCATCATGAAGAATGGCTGCAAGGAAATCGCCCACAATATGGGCAAGGCCATCACCTTCATGGCCAAGTACAATTTCGGCCATGCCGGCAACTCGTCGCACATCCACAATTCGATCTGGTCCGCAGACGGCAAAACGCCGCTGTTCCTCGACAAGTCGAAAGAGTATGGCATGTCCGACCTGATGCGCAGCTGGGTCGCAGGCCAGATGAAATACGCCAAGGACTTCACCTATTTCCTTGCGCCCTACATCAATTCCTACAAGCGCTTCCAGGTTGGCACGTTTGCGCCAACCAAGATCATCTGGTCGGATGACAACCGAACTGCTGGTTTCCGCCTTTGCGGTGGTGGCACCAAGGGCATTCGCATGGAATGCCGCATTGGCGGCGCGGACCTCAATCCCTATCTTGCGTTTGCAGCGCTCATTGCATCAGGTTTGGCCGGCATCGACGAGAAGCTGGAGCTGCAAAAGCCGTTCGAGGGCGACGCCTATGCCGGCGCCAAGCTCACTGAAATTCCGAAGACTTTGCGCGAAGCCATTACATCACTCGAAAAGTCCAAGATGCTGCGTGATGCTTTCGGCGGTCACATGATCGATCACTATCTCCATACCGCCCGTTGGGAGCAGTTTGAGTATGATCGTCGCATCACCGATTGGGAGCTTCACCGCGGGTTTGAACGATACTAAAAGCTTCCCAGACATAACTTCCAAATCGAGGTAATCATGGCCGATACGGTCAAGCTCATTTCTCCCATCGACGGCTCGGTCTATGCCGAGCGCGCCATCATCACTGACAGTGCATTGGATGCAGTTGTCGCCAATTCCCGCGCAGCCCAGGAAAAGTGGATGCTCTCCTCGTTTGAGGAGCGCGGCAAATACTGCCTGAAATTCCTCGATGCACTGCTGTCGATGAATGATGACATCACCACCGAAATCGCCTGGCAGATGGGCCGTCCGGTGCGCTACGGCGGGGAAAAGGGCGGTGTTGAACAGCGGACCCGGTTTGTTGTTGGCGCCGCAGAAGACGCGCTGAAGCCGATGATGGTGGAAGACTCCGGTGCCTTCCGCCGCTACGTCAAGCATGTGCCGCTCGGCGTCGTGCTGGTCATTGCGCCGTGGAACTATCCGTACCTGACCACCATCAACACGGTGATACCGGCGCTGATGGCGGGCAATTCGGTGATCCTTAAGCATGCCGCGCAGACGCTGCTGGTCGGCGAGCGGTTCGCCAAGGCGTTCGAGATGGCGGGGCTGCCCAAGGGCCTGTTCCAGAACATCGTGATGAACCATGCCCAGACCGAAAAGCTCTTGGGTTCCGGCAAGATTGACCATTGCAATTTCACCGGTTCTGTCGCCGGTGGCCGCGCCATTGAAAAGGCGGCGGCAGGCACGTTCATGACGCTCGGGCTTGAGCTTGGCGGCAAGGATCCGGCCTATGTGCTGGCAGACGCAAACGTCGATGCGGCGATCGAGACGCTCGTCGATGGCGCCTTCTACAATTCTGGCCAGTGCTGCTGCGGCATTGAGCGCATCTATGTGCACGAGAAAGTCTATGACGAATTCGTCGAAGGCGCCGTGAAGCTGACCAAGACATACGTCGTCGGCAATCCGCTCGACCAGTCGACCACCATGGGTCCGCTTGCGCAGGCGCGTTTTGCCGATTTCATCCGCGAGCAAAAGGCCGAGGCCGTTCGCAAGGGCGCGACGGCGCATGTCAACATGAAGGTCGACCGGGATGTCGCCGGCTCGCCCTATCTCGCGCCGGAAATCTACACCGGCGTCGATCACCAAATGAGTCTGATGCGCGACGAGAGCTTCGGTCCCGTTGTCGGCATCATGAAGGTGCGCGGCGATGAAGACGCCATTGCGCTGATGAATGACAGCCCCTATGGCCTCACCGCCTCGATCTGGACGCAGGATATCGAGCGCGCAGCCGCCATCGGCGACCGCGTTGAGACCGGCACGGTTTTCATGAATCGCTGCGATTATCTCGATCCGGCGCTGGTATGGACCGGCGTCAAGGAAACCGGCAAGGGCGCTTCTTTGTCGGTGATCGGCATCCAGGGCCTGACGCGGCCGAAGTCGTATCACCTCAAGGTGCTGTCCTGAGATGCCCGGGTTCCGCGCGTCCATTCCCGCCGTGTCCACCATTCTTGTGGATGATGAACGCACACGTGTCACGCGCTGGGATTTTGAGCCTGGTGCGGAAACCGGCCATCATGTGCATGGCATGGCCTATATTGTTGTGCCGGTGACGGACATGAACGTGCGCGTGGAAGACGCCTCCGGCACGTCTGAACGTTTCTCCGCCGCCGGTGTTGCCTATTCGCGGCCCTCCGGTGTCGAGCACAACATCATCAATGCGAGCGAAGTGCCGATGGCCTTCATCGAAGTCGAAATCAAATAGCGCAAGAAGAAGTCATATGTCCAAACTCATCTCCAAATGGAATTACCCGACAACCGTCCGCTTCGGCGAAGGCCGCATTTCGGAACTGGCGGAAGCCTGCCTGTCGTCCGGAATCAAGAACCCGTTGTTCGTCACCGACCCCGGCCTCGCCAAGATGCCGATTGTCGCCGATGCGCTGAAGGTTTTGGCCGATGGCGGCGTCAAGTACGGCCTGTTCCATGACGTACAGCCAAACCCTGTGTCGGCCAATGTTGAAGCGGGCATCAAGGTGGTGCGCGCGGGCAAGCATGACGGCGTGATCGCCTTCGGTGGCGGTTCGGCGCTGGATGCAGCCAAGGTCATCGCCTTCATGGCGGGCCAGACCCGCCCGATGTGGGATTTCGAAGATGTCGGCGATTGGTGGAGCCGCGCTGATCCGGCCGGCATTCTTCCCGTTATTGCCGTGCCGACCACCGCTGGCACCGGCTCGGAAGTCGGCCGCGCGGGTGTCATCACCAACGAGGAAACCGCGACCAAGAAGGTCATCTTCCACCCGAAGATGATGCCGGTCATCGTGATTGCCGATCCGGTGCTGACCTCCGGCATGCCGCCGTTCATCACCGCTGGCACCGGCATGGACGCGCTGGCGCATTGCCTGGAAGCCTATTGTGCGCCGGGCTATCACCCGATGGCCGATGGCATTGCGATTGAAGGCATGCGGCTGGTGTTTGAAAACCTGCCGAAGGCGTTTGCCAATGGCAAGGACCTGACCGCCCGCGCCCACATGATGTCCGCCGCCGCGATGGGCGCCACCGCGTTCCAGAAGGGCCTTGGCGCCATTCATTCGCTGTCGCATCCGATCGGTTCGCTCTATCACACGCACCATGGCATGACGAACGCCGTGTTCATGCCTTACGTGCTTGATTTCAACCGCGACGCTATCGAAGACCGCATCAAGCCGCTGGCGCGCTATCTTGACATCAAGGGCGGATTTGACGGCTTCCGCAAAGAGATCGTCAAGCTGCGCAAGGAGCTGAACGTCCCGAAGACGCTCGGCAAGCTGATCAAGGATTTTGATCCGGACAAGAAGCGTAAGCAACTCATCTGCGACATGGCTGTCGTTGACCCGACCGCAGGCGGCAATCCCGTGAAACTGACGAAAAAGGGCGCGCTTGAGATACTAGAGGCGGCGATTGCGGGGTAAGCTCTCTACCTGAACATTCGTGAGGAGAGATTTCATGCAAAGCATCGTCAAACTGGGTCCGCTGGCCAGTGTCGAACCGTCCACTGCTGATCTTGATGGCTGGGTTGTCGTTGAAGGCAACCCGTCCATGAAGACGTGGGTGTTGCACACGTCTGCGGATGGAAGCATGATGTCGGGCTATTGGGAAGCAACGCCCGGCACGTATCATGCGACCTACACCGCCTATGAGTTCGTTCATGTCATTGAAGGGCGCATGACGATCACGCCTGATGGTGGCACACCAGTGCATCTCGGGCCGGGCGATGCCTTCGTTGTCGAGCCGGATTTCAAGGGTCTGTGGAAGATCGAAGAGACGATCCGCAAGCATTTCGACTTCAAACTCTGAATGACGACCCGCTCGTCAAAGCATGCCTGCCCGGAATGGCGTTCGTAACCCGAACAGCCATTCCGGCAGCTTTGGCTGCGGCAACAGACATTCCGGAAACCTAGCGAAACAGGCCATTTCTCTTCCGTTGCGGCATCAGGAAATTGCATTATTTCCATCAGGTTGCGCAGTTTTAATCTGGACAATCGGGCGAAGGCGTCCTTCACTGGCCTCAGGGTAACACGTAGCCGGCAGCAGTCCGGCATGGAGGTCTCTTAATGAATCAGATTCTCAAATCCACATTTGCAGCAGGCGCGCTGGCGCTTCTGCTTGCTGGGTCGGCTTCGGCTGTCACGCTCAATATGCACAATGGCGGCGATCCGACGTCGCTTGATCCGCACAAACTCTCCGGCGATTGGGAAAACCGCATTGCCGGCGATATTTTTGAAGGGCTGGTGACTGAAGACGCTGGCGCCAATCCCGTCCCCGGCCAGGCCGAGAGCTGGACTGTTTCAGACGACAAGACGGTCTATACATTCAAACTTCGCGACGGCATTTCCTGGTCCGATGGCAAGCCAGTGACTGCGAGCGACTTCCTTTTTGCGTTCCAGCGGCTGTTTGATCCAAAGAATGCTGCGGAATATGCCTATCTGCAATTTACCATCAAGAATGCGGCCGCAATCAATGAAGGCAAGATCACCGACATGGCGCAGCTTGGCGTCAAGGCGATTGACGACAAGACGCTGGAGATCACTCTGGAGCAGCCGTCGCCCTATTTTATCGGCGCGCTGACGCATTACACCGGCTATCCGCTGCCCAAGCATGTGATTGATGCCAAGGGCGCTGATTGGGTCAAGATCGAAAACATTGTCACCAACGGCGCGTACAAGCCGACGGAGTGGGTGCCGGGCTCGCATGTTCTGGCGGTTAAGAATGACAAATACTACGGCGCGGCTGGCGTGAAGATCGACGCTGTCAAGTTTGTGACGCTGGAAGACAATGCGGCGGCCTTGAAGCAGTATCGCGCCGGTGAATTCGACATTCTGACGGATTTCCCGAAAGACCAGTATCAGTGGATTCAGGAAAACCTGCCCGGTCAGGCGCATGTCGTGCCTTTCGCCGGTCTCTACTACTATGTCATCAACTCGACCAAGCCGCCGTTTGACAATGCGAACGTGCGCAAGGCGCTGTCGATGGCAGTCAACCGCGAAGTCATCGGACCACAGATCCTGGGCACCGGCGAACTCCCGGCCTATTCCTGGGTGCCGCCCGGCATGTCCGGATATGGTGATCCGGTCATGGTTGACTGGAAAGACCTGTCTTACGGAGACAAGGTTGCCGAGGCCAAGAAGCTCCTCGCTGAAGCCGGCATCACCCCTGAAAAGCCGCTTAAGGCGCAGCTTCGCTACAACACCAACGACAACCACAAGCGCATCGCCGTGGCGATTGCCTCGATGTGGAAGCCGCTTGGCATCGACATCGAACTCTACAACACCGAAACCAAGGTGCATTACGATGAAATGCAGCGAGGTCTTCTCGAAATCGGCCGCGCCGGCTGGCTTGCCGATTACAATGATGCCGACAATTTCCTGTCGCTCTTGAAGACAGGCATCGAACACAATTACGGCAAATGGAGCAATGCTGACTTCGACAAGCTGATCGAAGACGGCAACAAGGAACAGGATCAGGCCAAGCGCGCCGAGCTGTTCCACAAGGCCGAGAAAATCGCGCTCGATAACACGGCAGCCATCCCGATCTACTACTACCTCTCCGAGAACATCGTGTCTCCGAAGATCAAGGGGTTCCAGGACAACGCGTTCGACATTCACCGCACGCGCTGGCTCGAAAAGACAGAATAGCATGGACATTGCCCCTTCCCGGCTTGCCGGGGAGGGGCGTTCAACGCCATGTTCTCTTATGCATTCAAGCGATTGCTATCCACCATCCCGGTCCTCTGGATCGCGGTGACACTGGCGTTTTTCGTGTTGCGGCTTGCGCCAGGAGGCCCGTTTGACGGCGAGCGTCCGCTGCCGCCGGCGATTTTGAAAAACCTTGCCGCCCATTATAATTTGGACAAGCCGCTGGTTGAGCAATATTTGATCTATGTCGGCAACGTGCTGCAGGGCGACCTCGGCCCATCTTTTGTCAACGAGGATTTCTCGGTCACAGAACAGCTGATGATCGGTGTGCCGTACACCTTCACGGTCGCGTCGCTGGCCATTGTGCTTGCCGTCATCATTGGCGTTGCCGCCGGCTCCATCGGAGCGATCTATCAAAACAAGCTGCCGGATTACATGATCGGGTTTGTGATTCTCACAGGTCTTGTTTTGCCCAATTTCCTTGTCGCGCCGATCCTGCAGCTGGTGTTTGGCGTCAAGCTCGGCTGGCTGCCTGTGGCAGGATGGGGAAACGGCGCCCTGCGCAATCTCGTGCTTCCGGTGATCGTGCTCACGCTGCCGCACGCAGCGCGGATATCGCGCCTCATGCGCGGCTCAATCATTGAAGTCATGAACGCCAACTATATCCGCACCGCCCGGGCCAAGGGCATCGGCCCGCGCCTCACCGTCATGCGCCACGCGATCAAACCTGCCTTGATGCCGGTGGTGTCTTACCTTGGCCCTGCGGCATCCTATCTGCTCACCGGCTCGCTGGTGGTGGAAACCGTGTTCGGCCTGCCTGGCATCGGCAAATATTTCATTACCGCCGCGCTCAACCGCGACTATGGCATGGTGCTCGGCACGGTCATTTTCTACATGGTTCTGATCATCATCCTCAACCTTCTCGTCGACGTCGCGTACGCCTTCCTCGATCCGAAAGTGAGAACGCGATGACCGGCCTCACTCCACGCCGTGATGATTTCGCGGCTGATCTGGAAGCCGAAGCGCTGACCGGCAAGGCGCGCTCGTTGACCGGCGATGCGCTTGCCCGTTTCCTGCGCAACAAGGCAGCGATGGTGTCAGTCGTCATGTTGACACTGCTCATTCTGGCGGCACTGATCGGCCCGTATCTGCTGCCGTTCAACTACGAGGAACCGGATTGGGCGGCCTTCCGCGTGCCACCGTCGTGGGAAAGCGGCCATTATCTCGGCACCGACCAAAATGGCCGCGACCTGATGGCGCGCGTTCTCTACGGCACCCGCGTTTCGCTCGCCGTGGCACTGATCGCCACGCTGGTCTCGGTGATTATCGGTGTGTTTTATGGCGCGGTGTCCGGCTATCTCGGCGGGCGCACCGATATGGCGATGATGCGCTTTGTCGATATCATGTATGCGCTGCCTTACATCCTGTTCGTCATTTTGCTGATGGTGATCTTTGGGCGCAACGTCTACCTGCTGTTCGCCGCCATCGGTGCGCTGGAATGGCTCACAATGGCGCGCATCGTGCGCGGGCAGACGCTTTCGATCAAGGAACGTGAGTTTGTTGAAGCGGCCCGCGCTGCCGGCCAGACTCCGTTCAAGATCATCCGCAAGCACATCATCCCGAACCTTGCCGGTCCGGTCGTCATCTACGCCGCACTTACCGTTCCGGAAATCATCGCCACTGAAAGTTTCCTGTCCTATCTCGGCTTTGGCGTGCAGGAACCGCTGACGTCGCTCGGCACACTCATCGCCGAAGGTACGGAAGTGTTCGAAATCCTGCCTTGGCTGCTGCTGGGCCCCGGTTTCTTTCTGGTGACACTGCTTCTCAGCCTCCTGTTCATCGGCGACGGTCTGCGCGACGCCTTCGATCCGAAGGACCGCTGACATGGTTGCCCCGCTGTTTGAGCTGAAAGACTACTCAGTCAACTTCAAGACGCCCGAAGGCTCCGTTCCCGCCGTGGACCGGATGAACTTGTCAATCAATCCCGGCGAGCGCCTCGCCATAGTCGGCGAATCCGGGTCCGGCAAGAGCCAGACCTTCCTTGGCGCGCTTGGGCTGCTCGCCCGCAACGGCACGACCGCTGGCGCGGCGCTGTTTGAGGGCACCGACCTCATCGGCATGAAGCCGAAGGAGCTCGACACGATCCGCGGCCGTGACATCACCATGGTGTTCCAGGACCCGATGACCGCGCTCAATCCGGTGCTGCGCATCTCGCGTCAGCTGACCGAAATCGTCGAGGTCCATACCGGCGCGACCAATGCCGAAGCCTCGCGGCAGGCGCTGGACATGCTGGCCAAGGTTGGCATTCCCGACCCCGAAAAGCGCTTCAACGTCTATCCTCACGAACTTTCCGGCGGCATGCGCCAGCGGGTGGTGATCGCGATGGCGCTCCTCAACCGACCAAAGCTGCTCATCGCCGACGAGCCGACCACGGCGCTCGACGTCACGGTGCAGGCGCAGATCCTTGATCTCTTCCGCAATCTCACCTCCGAACTGGGCGCGGCACTGGTGATCATCACCCATGACATGGGTGTTGTTGCGGGCATCGCAGACCGGGTGGCCGTGATGTACGGCGGGCGACTTGTTGAAGAGGCTCCGGTCGATGCGATATTTGACGCGCCGCAGCACCCCTACACGCGGGCGCTGCTCAATTCGATTCCGCGCCCGGACAGGCCGGTGTCCGAGATGCAGGCCATTCCCGGCCGCCCGCCAAATCTGTTGCGCCTGCCGAAGGGCTGTGCCTTCAGTCCGCGTTGCTTGTCCCGAAGCGAACAGTGTCTCAACGCTCGTCCGGACCTGCTGCCCAGCGGACAGGGCCGCCGCGTCGCCTGTTTCAATGCGCTTGGCGCCGGAGATGCGGCATGAGTGACGCGCTGCTGACGGTCGATCATCTGACCACGCAATTTTCCATCCGCTCCGGCAAAATGTTCGGCAAGGCACTGACGCTGACGGCCGTCGATGATGTTTCGTTTGAGCTCAGGCCTGGCGAGACGCTTGGCATTGTCGGCGAATCCGGCTCCGGCAAATCGACCATTGGCCGCTCGGTTCTACGGCTCGTCGAAGCGCAAAAGGGCAGCGTCGTCTGGCAGGGGCGTGACCTGCTGAAACTTTCAGACGAGGAGATGCGCAAAGCCCGCCGTGACATGCAGATCATCTTTCAAGATCCGCTCGCCTCGCTCGACCCGCGCATGACGGTCGCCGACATCATCGCCGAACCGCTGCAGATCGCCGAACCGGATTTGACTCGCAGCGAGCGGCTTGAAGAGGTGCAGAAGATCATGTCGGCCGTCGGTCTCGCGCCGGAGATGGTCAACCGCTATCCGCATGAGTTTTCCGGTGGCCAGGCCCAGCGGATCGGCATCGCCCGCGCGATCATCACCAAGCCGAAATTGGTCGTGTGCGACGAGCCTGTCTCGGCGCTCGACGTTTCGATCCAGGCGCAGATCATCCAATTGCTTAACCGACTGCGCGCCGAACTTGGCCTGTCACTGATCTTCATCAGCCATGACCTCTCGGTCGTGCGGCTCGTATGCGACCGTGTCATGGTGCTTTATCTCGGACGCGTCGTCGAATCTGGTCCTGCAGGGGAGGTTTTCAACAATCCCAAGCACCCCTATTCGCAAGCCCTTCTTTCGGCCGTGCCGCTCCCGGACCCGAAGCTCGCCCGCCTGCGCAAACGCGTTGTCCTGCAAGGCGATCCGCCTTCGCCCATTAACCCGCCGTCCGGCTGTGTGTTTCGCACACGGTGTGTTTATGCCAAGGATGTGTGCGCTGCAGAGCGTCCGGCGCTTCAGGGCGGCGAACACAAGGCGGCCTGTCATTTTACAGGTCGGCTGGGCTGATCTCGCCTGGACACCAGTCTGCGCTCATCGCGATCCATCCTTGAGTTTTTGTCGCCTGCCGGTAAGGGTGTGCGTCAAAATCGAAAGCAGCGGGTGCAGACATGATCCAAATTCCATCTGACGGCCTTTTTGTTGGCCGCGTCTGGCGCACCGGCGTGGGCCCGTGCCTTGTCACCGTGCGGGATGCCAATATTTTCGACATCACGTCGCGAGATGCGCCGACGATGCGGGATCTGCTGGAATTGGAAAATCCTGCCGCTTTCGTCAGGGGGCAAGCCGGGATCAGGATTGGCAGTCTTGCTGATATCGCAGCCGATAGCCTTGAGGCTTCCGGCGACACCACGCGGCTTCTATCCCCGAATGACCTCCAGGCGGTGAAGGCCTGCGGCGTCACATTTGCCCGCTCAATGATCGAACGGGTGATTGAAGAACGCTCGGCGGGCGACCCGAAACGCGCCGATGCCATCCGTGCCCGCGTCAAGGATGCGATCGGCGAGAGCCTTCGCAATCTGGTTCCCGGCTCGGCTGAGGCAGCCGAGGTCAAACGACTGCTGATCGCAGAGGGGCTTTGGTCACAGTATCTTGAGGTCGGCATCGGCCCTGATGCGGAGGTGTTCACCAAGGGCCAGCCACTCTCCGCTGTCGGTTATGGCGCGACGGTCGGACTGCACCCGATCAGCAAGTGGAACAATCCGGAGCCGGAAGTGGTTCTCGCCGTCAACAGCAAAGGCCGGATCACCGGCGCGGCGCTCGGCAATGATGTCAATCTCCGCGATGTCGAAGGACGCTCGGCCCTGCTGCTCGGCAAGGCGAAAGACAACAACGCCGCCGCTTCCATCGGCCCGTTCATCCGCCTGTTTGACGAAACCTTCTCGCTCGATGATGTCCGTGCACTGGAATTGTCGATGACCGTCACCGGTCTGGACGGTTTTGAGCTGACTGGCCGCTCCTCCATGGCCGAAATCAGCCGCGACCCTGCCGATCTTGCTGCCCAGACCTGTGGCCGCCATCATCAGTATCCTGATGGCTTCATGCTCTATTGCGGCACGATGTTCGCCCCTGTCGCCGACCGCGATGGCCCTGGCCTTGGCTTCACCCACCATATCGGCGATATGGTCACCATCGAAACGCCGGCGCTCGGCCAATTGCAAAACACTGTGCGCCTGTCGACAGAGGCGCCGGAATGGACTTTTGGCACGGCGGCCTTGATGCGCAATCTTGCAGGTCGCGGGCTGATATAAGGCGGCATTCGGCTGAATGTTGGTGATCCCGACTGGATTCGAACCAGTGGCCTAAAGTTTAGGAAACTTTCGCTCTATCCACCTGAGCTACGGGACCGATTGGCGTGACATAGCCGGAAACGCCAGCGCCGCCAAGAATTTTCAGGAAGGGACGAAGTTGTCCAACTGAGATATTTTGAGAAACCGTCATGCTGGTGCAGTTGGTGTCATTTTCGAGAACCGGAGTGGAGCGTACTTTGAGTACGTGAGCACCGGAAGCGCAGAAAATTGCATCAAATGCCCGGCAGGGCGGATTTATCGAAAGATCTCACGCCAATGCCGTCTCCGCAAGGCTCACCCAGTAGCTGATGCCGTGCGGGATGGCGTCGTCATTGAAGTCGTAGTCCGGGTGATGCAGGAAGGCCGAATCGCCATTGCCCATGAAGATGAAGGCGCCCGGGCGCTCTTCAAGCATGTAGGAGAAATCCTCGCCGCCCATCACCGGCGCGACATTGGGGTTTACCTTGCCCTTGCCTGAGACGGATGTCGCCACCTTGACGGCAAAATCGGTTTCCGCCGGATGGTTCATCGTCACCGGATAGCCGCGGCTGATGACGACATGCGCCTCTGCGCCAAACGTTTCAGCTGTCATGTTGGCGACATGGCGCAGGCGCTTTTCGGCGTCTTCGCGCACTTGCCTGTCAAGCGTGCGGAACGTGCCGCGCAGCTGCGCGGTCTGCGGAATGACATTGTGCGCATCGCCAGCGTTGAAGCAGGTGACCGACACCACCAGCGCCGAAACCGGATCGGTCGAGCGCGAGACGATGGTCTGCAGCGCGGTGATCATGTGCGCGCCGACCATCACCGGATCGATCGTCAAATGTGGCATGGCCGCGTGGCCGCCCTTGCCGGTGATGGTGATGTTGAATTCGTCTGTCGCCGCCATGATGCCGCCGGAGCGGATGGCGAATTCGCCTAGCGGAAGGCCCGGCATATTGTGCAGGCCATAGACCTCGCGGATGGCGAAGCGGTCCATCATGCCGTCACGCACCATTTCGCGCCCGCCGCCGCCGCCCTCTTCGGCTGGCTGGAAAATCACCGCCACCGCTCCATGGAAATTGCGGGTCTCGGCCAGATGCCGCGCTGCGCCGAGCAACATGGCGGTGTGGCCGTCATGGCCGCAGGCGTGCATTTTTCCGGGCACTGTCGAGGCGTGCGGCAAGCCCGTCGTTTCCCTGATCGGCAGCGCGTCCATGTCGGCGCGCAGGCCGATCACCGGCCCATCGCCCAGCCTGCCCTTGATCAGGGCGACCACGCCGGTGCGGCCAATGCCGGTCACAACCTGATCGCAGCCGAAAGAAGCCAGTTTTTCGGCGACGAATTTTGCTGTTTCATGCACGTCAAACAGGATTTCCGGATTGCGGTGCAGGTGGCGGCGCCAGCCGGTCACTTCCTCCTGCATTTCCACGGCACTGTTCAAAAGCGGCATTGCACACCTGATGTCCAAAAATTTTCATTTCTTGCGGCCTATTCCCGACTGCCATCGCGACGCCACATAGTCTAGATAGAGCCTCCGCGCGGCGGCGTGAAGCCATCGCGGCAAACAATCAGGCATCAAATATGCGGCATTCCGGCATCAAGGCTTGGCGAAATTTGACAGGTGCGCTGCTCAGTGCGGCAATGGTCATACAATCCGGCTCGGCTTTCGCTGGCGCATCGCTGGTTTTTGACGTGCAAACAGGTGCGGTCCTTGAACAGAACAATGCGTTTCAGCGTTGGTATCCGGCCTCGCTTACCAAGCTGATGACCGCCTACATCACTTTCAGCGCCATCAAAACCGGCAGGCTGACGCTTCAGTCGTCAGTCAGAATCAGCGCGAATGCGGCCAAACAGCCGCCAAGCAAGATGGGCTACAAGCCGGGCAATGAGCTCACACTCGACAATGCGCTCAAGATCATGCTGGTCAAATCCGCCAACGACATTGCTGTCGCCGTTGGTGAGGCTGCTGGCGGGCCGAACTACCCTGATGCGATGAATGCCGCTGCTGCCAAACTTGGCATGACCGGCTCGCATTTTGTCAACGCCAATGGCCTGCATTCACCCCAGCATTATTCCACGGCGCGTGATCTTGCCATACTCACTCGCGCGCTGCGCACCGAGTTTCCCGAGCTTTCGTCCTACTTCAAGGTTGAGGCGATCAAGTATGGCGATCATCTGGAGCGCAATTACAACATCCTGCTGGGCCGGTTTGCCGGCGCGGATGGCATGAAAACCGGCTTTGTCTGCGCCTCCGGCTTCAACCTCATTGGCTCGGCTACCCGTGACGGGCGCACGCTTGTCGCGGTCGTTCTGGGAGAAAAGAGCCAGGTCGGGCGTGCGGAAAAAGCAGCGGATTTGTTGGCCAGCGGGTTTTCGGCCCCTGCGGCTTTCGGCGCGACCCTGGATACGCTCAAGCCGTCGAATGACCAGAACAAGCCGGTGATCGACATGCGAGAGCAGGTCTGTTCCAAGCAAGCCGAGGCCGACCGGTGGGACGGGCGTGATATCGAGGGCAAGGTTGTCTTCAAAACCGCCAATTTGCGCCCGATGGAGCGCGAGCCCGTCACTGTCGCCGTCGGACTGATGCCGACAACCACCGCCGACGGCTGGCCACTGAACGTTCCCGTGCCGAAGCCCCGCCCGGAATACACGCCCGCAAGCTTGAAAAAGCCTTTGCAGGATGCCGAACTGCGGCCTGCCATTCCGGCCACCGTGAAAAAGAAAAAGAAGAAATGAGCAATCAGCAATTTCCGATCCCGGTGACGGTGCTCACCGGCTTTCTCGGCTCGGGCAAGACGACACTTCTGAACCGGCTGCTCAAGGATCCGGCACTGTCGGACACGGCCGTCATCATCAATGAGTTCGGCGACGTCGGGCTCGACCATTTGCTGGTCGAACAGGCGGACGAGGGCATCATCGAACTCTCCGACGGCTGCCTTTGCTGCACCGTGCGCGGCGCGCTGATTGATACCTTGTCAACGCTGGTCGAGCGGGTGCAGACGGGCAAGATTGCGCGGCTGAAGCGGGTGATCATTGAAACCACGGGTTTGGCAGATCCTGCACCGGTGCTGCAGTCGATCATGGGCCACCCTTTGATGCTGCAGGCTTTCCGCCTCGACGGCGTTCTGACTACAGTTGACGCGGTCAATGGCGGGGCGACGCTTGATGTCCACATGGAAGCGCTCAAGCAAGTGGCGATGGCCGACAGGATTGTCCTGACCAAAACTGATCTGGCGGAAGCCGAGGCAGGGCTCGATGATCTCAAGCTGCGCCTGCGCCATCTTAATCCTGCAGCTTTGCAGCTTTCGGTCGATGCCGGCGATGCCGACGTTGCTCGCCTGTTTGACTGCGGCCTCTACAATCCAGCGACCAAGACCGCCGATGTCGAGCGCTGGCTGAACGAGGAAGCCTACCGCGACCGCGAAGCTGAGCGGGAGTTGGTTGAGGGGCATCATCACCATCATGATGATCACGATCACCACCATCACGACGTCAATCGCCACGACCGCTCGATCAGTGCTTTCACGCTGATCCATGACCAGCCGATCCCTTATGCTTCCGTGGATATGTTCCTTGACCTCCTGCGCGCCACGCAGGGCGAGCAGTTGCTGCGCATGAAGGGCATCATTCAGCTTGCCGAAGAACCGGCGCGACCGCTGATCATTCACGGTGTCCAGAAAATTCTGCATCCGCCGGTCAAACTGGCCGGTTGGCCAAGTGATGACCACCGCACGCGCATCGTCATCATTGCCAAGGACATTCCGGAGACCTATGTGCGCGACCTGTTTGCCGCCTTCACCGGCAAGCCGCAGACCGACACCCCTGATGCACACGCCCTGTTAGACAATCCGCTGGCGATTGCCGGCTTCAAGGCGTGACGTCAGGCTTTTGAGCCATTTCTGATGGTAAACCTGTGGCCGCCTTCGACCTTGTCGCAGGCGACCATCTCATGGCCATATTCGCGGCAGAAGTGCGGGACATCGATCACCGCCAGCGCGTCGGTCGTCTCGGCGATCAAAAGCGACCCCGTTTCCGTCTCGGAAAGCCGCTTGCGGATTTTCAGCACCGGCATCGGACAATTCAGCCCGCGCAGGTCATAGATTTCCAATGTTTCAAGTTCCATTGAACGGCCAGAAACGACGCTTTTTCTTCACCGGCTGAGCCGGTTCTTCGGCAACCGCGGCATTCGGGTTTGGTGTCGGAACCGGAATTGTAGAACCGTCCGCCGATTTGGCAACTTCGGTCTGCTTGGCCTGCTCTTCAGTCAGAGGCGTGATTTTTGGCTCAGCATTGGCAGGTTTGGTTTCATCAGCGGGCGCTGCTGCGGCGGTGACCGGAGCATCGTCTGGCGCTTTGGCACCTGCGACAGGCGCGGCATTGGCCGAAGCCGCTGCCATATCTTCCGGTTGTGCAGCCACAGCAGGTGTCGCGGCAGCCACTTCTGCAGCCGCATCGGCATCCGCCTTGGCTTCCGCTTTCGCGGCGCGCTCCGCTTCCGCAATCAGTGCATTGGAAGATGGTCCGGCCTTGACCGGCTGCGGCTGCCATTTCTTGTCCAGCGGACGGGACTTCCCGCCCATGACGACCGGGAAAGGCACGCCTTCAAACCGCTTCGAAGCGGCGGCGAAACTCGACTGGAACTTGGAATCATAAGACGCCATCACCGGCGTCAGCTGCGGAAAACGCGGTTGCGATGGCGGGCAGGCGGCGTTCACATTGAACGAACCGCCTTCGGCAACCCTGTTGAAGACATATTTCTTCTCGCAGAAATCGACTGTCGGGGGAATCTTTGTCAATTCGAACGAGTCATAGCCCTCACGCAGCATCGTCCAGAATTTGAAATCCTTGTGCGCCGAGAAAATCGCCATTTTTTCCGGTGTCATCCGGAACGGCAGGGCTTCAAGGATGATTTCCTTTTGTCCGCCGGCAAAGGCGTCGCGGGCGAATGCGAAAATCTGCTGAACGCTTTCGTCGGTCATCGAATAGCAGCCTGACGACGAACAGGCACCGTGGATCATCAAGTCGCTGCCCGAACGTCCGTTGGCGCGGTCAAATGCATTGGGGAAGCCGGTGTTGATCGCCAGGAAATATTTGGAGGCCGGGTTCATCTGGTGCGGGCGGATCGGATAATAGCCCTCGGGGGCCTGACGGTCGCCCTGCTTGTACTTGGCGCCCAATGTGCCGGACCATGCGCAGATGTTGTAGTTCTGCACCATGTCGAACTTGCCATTGTCCTTCTGCTTCCAGACTTCGACAACATGCTCGTCCTTGAACAGGCGGAAATAGACCGGGGCATTTTTCCTCATGCCCTTGGCCTTCATCTTCTGCACGATCTTGTCCGGTAACTCGCGTGTGGCTTTCGGAGAAAGATCATCAATAGACGTGTCTTGACAGCCGGTCAGCGTCAAAAGACCGAACACAATGGCGGTGATGGAAAACAACAGTCTCATGCGGTGTCGTTATGTCCCAATTCGTGCAGAAAGATGGCAGAATCGTTGGCGGTTTATGGTTACAAAAGCCTTACCAGACCGGCCCCTGACCAGGGAATCGACAAAAACGTGATCAGATCGTGCGGCCAATCGCTAAAAACTTCTCGCGGCGCTCCTTGCGCATGTCTCGGCCAGGCTGCCCAAGTTCAGTCAACGCGGCGGAAATCACATTGCCTGTCGCTGCAATCGCGTCGTCCTTGTGACGGTGCGCGCCACCGACCGGTTCGGTGATGATGCCGTCAATGATCTTCAGGCCAAGCAGGTCTTCGGCAGTGATTTTCATGTTGGTGGCGGCATCCTTGGCGCGGGTCGAATCGTGCCAAAGGATGGACGCTGCGCCTTCCGGCGAGATCACCGAATAGATCGCATGTTCAAGCATGTAGACGCGGTTTGCCGTGGCAATGGCGATTGCGCCGCCGGAACCACCTTCGCCGATAATCACCGATACCAGCGGAACCTTCAAATTGAGGCAGGCTTCTGTCGAGCGGGCAATGGCTTCCGCCTGTCCGCGCTCTTCCGCGCCGATGCCCGGATAGGCGCCAGCGGTGTCCACCAGCGTTACCACCGGAATGCCGAAGCGGTTGGCAAGTTCCATGATGCGCACGGCCTTGCGGTAGCCTTCAGGCTTGGCCATGCCGAAATTGTGTTTGAGCCGGGTCTTTGTGTCCGAGCCCTTTTCCTGACCGATCACGGCCACGGCCTGGCCATGAAAGCGCGCCAGACCGCAGATGATGGCTGCGTCCTCGGCAAATTTGCGGTCGCCGGCCAGCGGCGTGAATTCGGTGAACAGACCCGCCATGTAGTCAAGGCAGTGCGGGCGGTCCGGATGGCGGGCGACTTGCGCCTTCTGCCAAGGAGTCAGCTTGCGGTAGATGTCTTTCAGAGCGTCAATCGAGCGCTTTTCGAGACGGGAAATTTCCTCGCTGACATCAACGGAACCGGACGAATCCTGCCCCTTCTTCAACTCAAGGATCTTGCCTTCAAGGTCGGCAACCGGTTTTTCGAAATCGAGATAATTGTACATGGACCGTTGGTTATCCCTGGCTGACGCGGGCGAAAGTGCCCGTCCGGCATGCGGTCGGGAGCGGCTTCTCTTAATCGCGCTGCCGCTTAAACTCAATCAGGAAGTTGGCCCTGCCGCAATGCGCATTCACTCTTTTGGCGGTAAAACAGCCAGCGGGTGGTGGTCTTCCACAAGCCTTTGCAGCTTTTCCGAAAGAACATGGGTGTAAATTTGCGTGGTCGATATGTCGGCATGGCCGAGCAATTCCTGCACAACACGCAAATCTGCGCCATTTTGTAGCAAATGGCTGGCAAAAGCATGGCGCATGACATGCGGCGACAAAAGCGCGGCGGAAATGCCCGCCCTCGCGCCGAGCGACTTCAAGTCGCGGGCAAAGACCTGCCGCGCCACGTATCCGGTCTCCGATTTTGCCGGAAACAGCCATGGGCTGGCTTCCTGCGCCGGATCGAGATTGCGCGCCTTGATCCATTTGGCGAGCGCGGTTTTGGATTTGCCGGACAGCGGAACAATCCGTTCCTTGCCGCCTTTGCCCTTGAGCAGCACATATTCCCGGTCCGCCCGCGCCGCTGTCACGGGCAAGGCCACCAACTCGGAGACGCGCAGACCCGTCGCATAAAGTGTTTCGACCATGGCATGCAGGCGTTTGGCGGCAGAAGCTGTTTCGGCTTCCGCAGTTGCATCGTCCTCTGCGAGGTCGAGCATTTTGGAAACGGCATCGATTTCCAGCGTTTTGGGCAATGGCCGCTGGCGCTTCGGCCCGTCAATGATCGCTGTCGGATCGTCGGCGCGGTGGCCTTCAACATACAGAAAACGATAGAATTGCCGCAATGATGACAGGTGCCGCGCTTGTGACGCCACCGCAAAATCACGTTTGGACAGATCAGACATCGCCGCGCGGATATCTTCCACCCCTGCGTCGAGCAATTTTACGCCCCTTGCGGCCAGGAATTCCGCCGTGTCGTCCAGATCCCGCTGATAGGCTTCGACTGTGTTCAAAGCTGCGCCGCGCTCGGCGCTCATCATTTCCAGAAAGCTCTCGATCAGCGCGCTGTCCCGCATCAATCAGCCTCCGTTGTCCGGCGCCTGCGGATTTATCTTGGTTGCCGGTATGCGGATCGTCATTTCCGCCTGTTGCGGTTCGACCAGCGTCGCCAGCGCGAATATTCCGGCATAGACCATGCCGGCTGCCAAGGCGAGTATGGTGAGAAGACGCATCAGCGTTGGCATTTGATCAGCGGCCCTTTGTCGAATGGCTGCTTATCGCGCCCTCAACGCCTGTTGGCAAGCAGAGCCGAACCATGCTTGACGGACAGGCGTTTTTCCTGTCGATACGGCCTATCATGCATGCCATTGCGGACGGAAAATGAGTGACGAATCTGCCATCAGGCCGGAAGCCGGCGCGATCAAGTCTCTGCTGGGCAAACGCTCCGTGGTGCTTGTCGGGCTGATGGGCGCGGGCAAGTCGACCATTGGCAAGCGTGTGGCCCAAATGCTCGGCGTCAATTTCATCGATGCCGACACCGAGATTGAAGCCGTCTCGCGCATGACCATTCCGGAACTGTTCGAACGCTATGGCGAGCCGGAATTCCGCGACCTCGAGCGCCGCGTCATCCGCCGCGTCCTGCGCACCGGGCCGAAGGTGCTGGCCACTGGCGGCGGCGCATTCATGAACGAACAGACCCGCAAGGCCATCGCCCGCGCCGGCGTTTCCGTTTGGCTGAAGGCCGAACTTGACGTGTTGATGGAACGGGTGGGGCGCAAATCCAACCGGCCGTTGCTGAAAACCGCCGATCCGCGCGCGACCATGCAGGAGCTGATGGACAAGCGCTATCCGGTCTACGCACTGTCGGACATCACCATCATCTCGCGCGAAGAAAAGAAGGAAGTCATGGCCGGTGAAGTGATTGATGCGCTTTATGCCATGACTGATGAAGCCAAGACAGAAGAAGGTGGCGCCGCGGCATGAGCGATACAATAACGGTTCCCGTCTCGTTGGCCGTCCGGTCCTATGACATATTGATCGGAACCAGTCTGATCGACCGCGCAGGCGCTGAAATTGCAGCAAGGCTTCCGGGCGTTCGCGCCGCCATCGTGACGGATGAGAATGTTGCGGCGTTGCATCTTGATCGGCTGCAGGTTTCTCTCGCCGCTTCCGGTATCCAATCGACACCAATCATTATTCCCGCAGGGGAAAAGTCGAAAAGCTTTGCGATGCTGGAGCAAGTGGTGCGCGAAACACTGCAGGCCAAACTGGAGCGCCGCGATGTGCTGATCGCCTTTGGCGGTGGCGTGGTCGGCGATCTGACCGGCTTTGCCGCAGGCATCGTGCGGCGCGGCATGCCGTTTGTGCAGATCCCGACATCACTTTTGGCGCAAGTTGATTCGTCCGTCGGCGGCAAGACCGGCATCAACACGCCGGAGGGCAAAAACCTTGTCGGGGTGTTCTATCAGCCGCAATTGGTGCTCGCCGACACTGATGTGCTCGACACGCTATCAAGCCGCGAGTTCCGCGCCGGATACGCCGAAGTCGCCAAGTACGGCTTGATCGACCAGCCGGACTTTTTCGCCTGGCTGGAGAAGAACTGGCGCGATGTTTTCGCCGGCGGCGCATCTCGCAAAGAAGCCATCGCCGTGTCTTGCCGAGCCAAGGCTGCAGTCGTTGCGCGCGACGAGCATGAGACCGGCGACCGTGCCTTGCTTAATCTCGGCCACACGTTCGGTCACGCGCTGGAAGGCTTCGTTTCTTATGATTCGGCGCGGCTGGTGCATGGCGAGGGCGTCGCCATTGGCATGGCGTTGGCGCACCGCTTTTCCGCCCACATGAATCTGGCAAGCCCGGACGATGCCAAGCGAGTCGAGGCGCATCTGAAAGATGTCGGCCTGCCAACCCGCATATCCGACATGCCCGGCGAAAAGCCGGATGCGGCGACGCTGATGCGTTTTATCGGGCAGGACAAAAAGGTCTCGCGCGGCACGCTGACCTTCATCCTGACACGCGGCGTCGGCAAGTCCTTCATCGCCAAGGACGTGCCGCCATCGGCGGTGGAATTGTTCCTGAATCAGGAAACCGCTGTTTAACCATATGAATTTCATGACAAAAGTTTAACTGGTCATCGCCGCCCTGCTGCCTGATCCTTTGCGCATCAACAAAGGAGCCATGCCATGCTCACCCGCCGCCATTTCCTCACGGCCGCCGCCGCTGCGCTTTTGCTGCCCACCAGCGCACAGGCTGGCCTGCGCGAACGGATCGAGGCCCGCAAG
>JBGSHY010000065.1:0-61170 GCA_041751995.1 Rhizobiaceae bacterium
CCGTCTTCACTCCGGATTCCTGCTCCCGCAAAATGCCGATGATCTGTTGTTCCGTGAACCGTGATCGCTTCATTCGTCCGTCTCCTGCCTGGAACGGACTCTACCAAAATCTGGAGGAGGTTCAGGGTCTCAGGTCAAAACATGATGACGACAATCACCTTCACAATGAAGGAGGATCGATTGGGCGAATTTGTCGATGCGCTGGCCATTGCGGGCATTTCCGTCGAATTTGGAAAGGATGACAGGCTGGCTGCGACGCGCCCCATTGAGCGAGGTTGTTCGTTGCAAATCAGCTTCATTCATAATGAGCCCGACCTCAAGCGCGAAGTCCCGGCTGTCCCGGGCTATTGAAATGCCTAATCCTGCAGGCTGAGCCGGTCCTGTGCCACCGAAAATCCAGACAGCGTGTTGAGATAGTCCATGCCGAGCAGGCTCTGCTCCAATTTGCCTTCCGGCGCGACGAGGGCGGACAGGTTGCGGCGGACGATGTCGCCGATGACGATTTCGTCCAGCCGGACGGGTGCGGCCATCGACATGCCGTTGGCGGTGGAGACCGGCACCGAATAGGAAAGTGAGCCCGCGTCGATGCCCGCTTTCTGCGCATCCGGCAAAGTCAGGACGATGCTCGATGCGCCGGTGTCGATCATGAATTTCACATCGGCGGTGTTGACCGCACTGTCGACCTCGAAATGGCCTGACATGGATTTTTCGATCACCAAAACGCGGTTTCCTGCAGCGTTCATCGACGGTTGCGGGCGCGACGGGACAAGACCAAGTGTGACGCGGCTGGCGATATCCTGCAGTTCGAAGCGGTACTGGTAGCCTGCGACGAACATCAAGGCGATGATTGCCCAGATCGACAGATTCTTGGCCGTTTCGCCCCAGTTGCCTGCACCAATGGTGCGAACGCCGACCGCCGCCAGCAGCAACACCAGCGACATCATCTGCACAAAGTCGTCATTGTTCATGCCAAGCGTGACGCCGCTGTCGCGGTTGAACCAAACCAGCGCAAAAGTCGCGAGAATTGCGCCGATCAGGATGATGAACAGGCGGCTCATGCTTCACCCCGCGCCATGCGCTGGCGGCGTGTTTCGCGACGAGGCTTGCGCTCGACGGTTTCGAGGCGGGCGGGCAAGGTTTCCATGACCGAGCGCCGCTCTGCCGATGTCATGGTCAGCCAGTCGCCAATCTCGTCACGAGTGCGCCCGCACCCGAAGCAATAACCGGTCTTCATGTCGATGGAGCAGACGAGGATGCAGGGCGATTCGATGGTCATGAACATTTACATGGGTTGATCACAGGCCGCTGGCAAGGCCGGTGAGAAAAGCGATTTCGGCAATGATTGCGGCTGCACCAAGTGTATCGCCCGTGTGCCCCGAGATTTTCGAATGGCATAGTGACCGAAACCCGATCGATGCCAGTGTAGCGAAAGCGGCCCCGATGACTGCCGGCGCGACACCGCGCAAGAGAAACGCCAAAACCAGCACAATTGCAGCCCCGGAAATGAGGGCAAATATGCTGGCGTCTTCAGTCGGCGCACCAGCTTTGTCCGCCGTTCCGCCAGTCCGGGCAGACGGCAATTCTGTCCAGTGCCAGAGCAGCGCCATTTTTCCGGCAACGATTGCGGCCATGAGACCGGCAGCGCTGCTTAAAATGCCGAACTGCAGCAAGGCCGCAACGGCAATGATGCGCAGCAGCAGCGTGAAAACCAGAGCCATTGCGCCATAGGCGCCGATGCGCGAATCCTTCATGATTTCCAGCCGCCGTTCAGCGGTGCTGCCGCCGTAGAAGCCGTCGGCGACATCGGCCAGACCGTCTTCGTGCAGGCCGCCGCAGGCAACTACGAGCGCGGCAACGGCAAAGGCAGCGGTCAACAGGATAGGAAGATCGAGAAATGTGCCGATGGCAAGGACGGCCAGCGATGGCAATGACGACACGGCCCCGGCCAAGGGGAAGGCACGGCAGGTCTGCGACAGGGCGCCGTCGTATCCCTCGAAGCATTTGGAAGCGACGGGAATTCGGGTCAGAAAGCCGAGCGACCGCATGACATCGCGTGGCAGTGTTTCAAGGTTCAGATCCAAGAGCTGCCTCCTTCGTGATTGCGCCTTGTTGCGTCGCTCGGCGGGGTTTGCCTTTGGCGGGTTGACCGCTTATAGGGAATGCGGACTCACAATTCCACGGAAATGGATTCTCCCAACATGACCAGCGGCCTGCCGTTTGATGACTTTCGCGCGCTTCTCGCCAATCTTCCCGGTCCTGATGAAGTGGCGGTCGCTGCCGTGCGCCGCCGCGATCCGTTTTTGACCAAGCCGCCTGGCGCGCTCGGCAAACTGGAGGGCATTGCAGAATGGCTTGCCGCCTGGACCGGCAAGCACAAGCCTGCTGTGATACGTCCGCTTGTTGCCGTGTTTGCCGGAAACCATGGCGTCACCCGCAAAGGTGTCTCGCCTTACCCGTCAGAAGTCACGGTCCAGATGGTGGCAAATTTCGCAGCAGGCGGCGCCGCGATCAATCAGATCTGCATTGCCAATGACCTTGGCCTGAAAGTGTTTGACCTCGCGCTCGACCATCCGACGGGCGACATCACCGAAGAGGCGGCGTTGGACGAAAAGGGCTGCGCGGCGACAATGGCTTTCGGCATGGAAGCCATTGCCGGCGGGACCGATTTGCTGTGCATCGGCGAAATGGGCATTGGAAACACCACCATTGCTGCTGCGATTTTCTACGGCCTTTATGGCGGCAATGCCGAGGATTGGGTCGGGGCGGGCACAGGTGCCGACTCCGAAGGCCAGAAGCGCAAGGTTGACGCCGTGCGTCAGGCGGTTGCGTTTCACGGTGCGCACCTGAAAGATCCGCTCGAATTGCTTCGCCGCCTTGGCGGGCGCGAGATCGCGGCGATGGCGGGCGCAATCCTCGCCGCACGGATGCAGAAGGTGCCGGTGATCGTTGACGGCTTTGTCGCCACATCCGCAGCGGCTGTGTTGCTGGCGGCCAACCCGGCGGCACTCGATCATTGTCTGTTTGGCCATGTGTCAGCTGAAAAGGCGCATCGTCTGGCTCTGGAGAAGATGGGCAAGACCGCGCTGCTTGATCTTGGCATGCGGCTTGGCGAAGGCACAGGCGCGGCGCTGGCGGCTGGCATCGTCAAGGCAGCGGCGCTTTGCCATTCCGGCATGGCGACGTTCGGTGAAGCGGGCGTCAGCGACAAGTAGGACGATCAACCAAACTTCTTGACGGTATCCGCAGGCAACGTTCCTGCCTCTTCCATTTTCTGGCGGGCTTTCAGCACGCGGTCGCGGGGGAAGAAGGCGAGGGCTTCCGTGCCCTCGCGAAGCTTGGAGCGAAGGTCAAACTTGCCGCCATGCAGCTTCATCAGCGCCTGGACAATCGGCAGGCCAAGGCCGGTGCCCTGTTCGGCGTTCTTGATGGCAATAGATCCTTGGCCGAAGGCGGACAGAACGACCGGAATTTCATCTTCGGCAATACCGGGACCATTGTCTTTTACGGAAATGTATTGGCCGCCGCCATTGGTCCAGCCGATCAGCACCTTGATCTCGCCGCCGGTCGGCGTGAATTTCACGGCATTGGACAAAAGGTTCAACATGATCTGGCGCACAGAGCGTTCATCTGCCCAGACCGGTGGCAGTGACTCTTCGAAATTGGAAATCACCTTGATGTCCTTGGCCCGGGCCTTGAGGGCCATAAGATGCAACGCATCCTCGGCAATGTCCGACAGGCGGATGATGTCTTCGGTCAGCGTGTGACGCCCGGCTTCGACGCGGGACAGATCGAGGATCTCGTTGATCAGGTTGAGAAGATGCTGGCCTGAATCATTGATATCCTGCGCATATTCCTTGTAGGTCTTGTTCTCCATCGGCCCCAGCACCTCGTGCGCCATGACTTCCGAAAAACCGAGAATGGCATTGAGCGGGGTGCGCAATTCATGGCTCATCGAGGCCAGAAAGCGCGACTTGGCAAGGTTTGCCTCTTCTGCTCGCGAACGGGCTTCGTCAGACATGCTTTTGGCCGTTTCGAGTTCGGCAATCAGTGCGTCCTTTTCCGATTGATGGGCAAGACTTTGACGTGCCGAGCGGTTCAAAAAATTGCTGACAAAGGAAAAGAAAATGACGCCCGACACCAGTGTCACCACCATTGCCACCTGCGAGGGGTCGCGAAAGTTCGCGGTGAATGCCGTGTAGGTGGCGACCGGCAGGCTGAACGACAGCATCAGCGCCCTGCGCAGCGTTGCGGTGATGATTGCGGTAGACGCCATGGCCAACAACAGGATGACCGCCTGCAACACGCTGGATTCAGTCTGGCCGCAGGCGTCGCAATCGAACGCGGCAAACCATGCCCAGCAAAGGCCTGTGCCGACATAGATCGCCAAGAGCTTGGCGGACCAGCGGGCGACGTCGACATCGGCAACCGGGGTGTTTTCAAGTTGGCGGGCGATCAGTCCCAAAAATCCGTAAAACGCGGTCGAAAGCGCAGCCCAGAAAATTACCTGCGTGCCAAAGCCGGCAAGCAGCGCCACACCGGTAATGATCAGGAAAATCAGCGGGATGGCCGGTGTGAATGCCACCATGGTGTGGGCATGGACGCGCAGCAGTTCTGCCGTGAAATCAGCTGGACTGCTGACATTGAGCTTGTCACGGGTTCGCCGAACGGCACGCGAAACCTCGGGGTTCCGGGCTCGTTTTGTGCGATCGACGATGTTTTTGTCGGCAATACCCGAACGCACCGGCTTCATATTGGATTTCTTGCTCGTCTTTCTCGGATTTCTATGGTGAAGAAAACCTAACGCGGCATGATTAATGAACGGTTCCTTTTGTGGTGTTCCAATTGATTTCAAAGGTGTTTTGATTGGCCTACCGCCGCAGCTACCAATATTCCCCACGGCGCAGGGGCAGCAGCATACTCGACTGGGTGATGACGCTCGGCTTTTTTGCTTTTCTGGTATTCGCCATTGTCCGCTACGGCCAGATCGAACAGGTCAATCACCGTGGAAGCGCTGTTGTGCTCGACGGCGACACGATCACGCTGGCAGGGCAGAAAATCAGGCTGGAAGGCATCGACGCGCCGGAATTCAGCCAGACCTGCACCGGAAAGGCTGGGACTTATGCGTGCGGACGGGAAGCAAAAAAGCAGCTTGCGGCATTGGCAAAGGGCGGACCGGTGGAATGTTCCGGCTGGCAGTATGACAAGTACGGGCGGTTTTTGGCAATCTGCAAGGCTGGCAAGGCCGAGATGAACCGGGAGATGGTGAACACCGGTTGGGCCGTGTCCTATGGCGCCTATTTTGCTGAAGAGGCAGAAGCAAGAAAAGCTGGCAAAGGCGTTTGGCAGGGGGCTTTCGACAGTCCGTCAGATTGGCGCAGAACGCATGACCGGGCATCCACCGCCGACGATGCACCGCATGATTTCTGGAACAAATTGATGGCTTTCATTCGCCGCATGTTTGGGCTTGAATAATGTCCGGAGGAGATTTTCATGAAGCTCTATGATGGCGGCAAAGCCCCGAACCCGCGGCGCGTGCGCATATTTCTGGCCGAAAAGGGCATTGAAGTGCCGTTGATCCCGGTCGATATGGGCGCAATGGGGCACAAGGCGGAAGAGATCACCCGGCGCAATCCGCTGCAGCGCCTGCCAATTCTGGAGCTTGATGACGGGACGATCCTGACCGAATCTGTTGCCATCTGCCGCTACTTTGAAGAACTGCAACCTGAGCCCGCGCTGTTCGGTAAGGGTGCGCTCGGCATTGCGCAGGTCGAGATGTGGAACCGGCGGATGGAGCTGAGCTTCATGTCCGCCGTCGCCGCCGCCTTCCGGCATATTCATCCGGCGATGCGCGGCTGGGAAGAGCCGCAGATTGCCGAATGGGGGGAAGCCAACAAGCCGAAGGCGTTGGCGTTTCTGGAAATCATGGACAAGGAACTGGCTTCGCGGGAATTTGCCGCCGGCGACCGGTTCTCGATTGCCGACATCACCGGGTTGGTCGCCATGGATTTCATGAAGCCAGCCAAGATCGCCATTCCAGAGGACTTCACCAACGTTCTGCGCTGGAAAGCAGCGCTTTCGGCAAGGCCGTCCGCGCAGGCATGACCAGTGATACGGCATTTGATGATCTGGTTCGCCAGATCAGGTCCTGCCGCATTTGCGTTGATCAACCGATTGGCAAGCCGCTGCCGCATGAACCGCGTCCTGTTCTCGTTCCATCGCAAACCGCGCGGATCCTGATCGCGGGGCAGGCGCCGGGGACACGGGTCCATGATTCAGGCATTCCGTTCACCGATTCCTCCGGCGACCGGCTGCGGACTTGGCTCGGAGTGACGGCGGTTCAGTTTTACAATCCGGACCTGTTTGCCATCGTGCCGATGGGTTTTTGCTTTCCCGGTTTTGATGCCCATGGCGGCGATCTGCCGCCGCGCAAGGAATGCGCTCCGGCTTGGAGAAGCAGTCTATTGGCGCTGATGCCGCAGATCGATTTGGTCATTGCCGTCGGAGGCTATGCGCACGCTTGGCATTTGAAATCCGCGCGCCATTCGAGCGTCACCGGCGCGGTTTTCGAGTGGCGTTCGAATTTGGAGCAGTCTCCCAATGTCTTTGCTTTGCCGCATCCTTCATGGCGAAATTCCGGTTGGCTCAAGCGCAATCCATGGTTTGAGACAGAGCTGTTGCCGGTACTCCGATCAGAAGTCTCGACCCGACTATATTGAAACCAGTTTCCTTAAATTGACCAATTTCAGATGAAACATATTGCCTGTTGTGATAAAATTGTTCAAATGGAGAAAATCATTCTCCGGAGTCTGATATGGATCGCCTTGATCGAAAAATCCTTCGCCTGCTTCAGGAAGACGCGACGCTTGCGGTTGCCGATATTGCCAAGAAGGTTGGCCTGTCGACCACGCCATGCTGGCGGCGCATCCAGAAACTCGAGGAAGACGGCGTCGTCATGCGCCGTGTTGCTGTCTTGGACCCGGCAAAGATCAACACCAAAGTCACGGTGTTTGTCTCGATCCGCACCGGTTCGCACAATGTGGAATGGCTGAAGCGCTTCTCGGAGTTGGTACAGGATTTCCCGGAAGTGGTTGAATTTTATCGCATGTCCGGCGATGTGGATTACCTTTTGAAAGTCGTGGTGCCGGATATTGCCGCCTATGACGCTTTCTACAAGCGGATGATCGCCAAGATCGAAATCCGCGACGTGTCCTCAGCGTTTGCAATGGAGCAAATCAAATACACGACGCAGTTGCCGCTGGACTACATGATACTGGACAAGGATTCGGGCGGCGCAAGTTAAACTCCGGCGGTTGCGTTTGCAGACTGGGGTTTTGATTTGCGCGGCTGCCGACAGGCTTCCATTCGTTTTGTTTTCCGATTTATTCTTGGAACGGCACCTTGATCTGCATCTCTGTTTTCGTTGCAATGCCGTGGATTTTTCTGATTTTCTTGAAAAGCTTGTCGAATGGGTTTGTCAGCTTCCGGAGCAGATAGTTTTGCTGAAACCGATCAAGATCCTTCCTTTCCTCGGTCATCGAGCTCGACAGTTCGGTCAAGTCACCTGATGGATTTTGAGCGCCGTGTTGGATCACCAAAGCCGGGACTAGTTGATAAATTCTGGTATTGCGACAGGCGGGGAAGGCTGGATTGAAAAGAAATTCGTCGATTGGAAGTTTGTGAAATTCTGCCAAGCTTAACAGCCTGGGTATGGCGGCAGCTGATAAAACATAACCAGCAGTGCCTTTGGGTCCGTCAATCAACCGGTGAAGATGCCTGCCAAAAGCACGACCTTCAGCCTTGAAAGCCAGAATGGCGCGCGAAAAATCGGTTTCGATTCTGACAATTCCAGCGTCTTCCGGGATCCAGCCGAGGCTGCCGGTGAAATCCGGCAGGCTTTGACCAAAGACGGCGTCGTCCTCGAGGATCAGCGCGTATTTTTCGCCTGATTTCAGGATTTCCCCCCAGCAGGCAAGATGGCTGAGGAAGCAGCCAATTTCGCCGGGTGTCATCTTGTAGCGCGGATTGTGTTCGGTGTTGAAGGCATCAATAAATGAGGGATCAAGGTCCCGGCCATCAACGGCCGAGATCCGTCGGCCTTTTATCCCCAATCGCGCCAATGCAGTGGCGATATGACTGTTGCGGACGGAGTGCCGGCCTAGGTTTATGTAAAAAACCTGGATCAATTTGGAATTCGCCTATCCTTCATGCGTGCATCCCGCCTCTCGATGGCGGTGAGTATTTTCTCATCCGTCAGTTCCCTGACGGCATTCTTGCCATTCCAGCGGGCGGTTTTGTCATCGCTTGCGGCCAGCTTCTGCGCGAGTGCGAGGGCGGGTCCGTGGCAGGAAACACTGCGTTTGCCGATGTTGCGCAGCGCCCAGTTGACGGCTTTGCGGACGAAATTGCGCGGGTCTGTCGTGTGGCTCTCGATCAGCGGCAGCAGGGCGATGACTTCCGCGTCTGGCATTTTCTTGAGGTGAACCGACGTCCATGCGATCATGGCAAAGGCGGTGCGGCGGACGAACTCGCGGTTGTCGTCGGCAAACTCGGGGATTAGCACGCCAGCCAGCCCGGCATCGACGAACAGGTCCGAAACACCGTCGACGATTTCCCAGGAGTCAAAGTCCCCGGCCCATTTCCGCGCCTGTTCAAGCGTCACTTGTTTCTTCTCGTCAGTGAATGACGCCAGCAGCCGCGCTTCGCGCCAGCCGGTTCGCCACAGCGCCAGAGCCCGCTCATGGTTCCTGCCGATCTGGCGGGCGAAGGGGCGCAGCTCGGCATTGGAAACGCCGAATGCCTTGTCTGTCTTGATGCCGTAGCGGGCCATTCCGGCAATGTTGGTTTCAGACCGGTGGGCGGCAAGCCATCCGAGAATGTCATCAACTGACGCGTCGTTCGACAGGTCTCCCAAACCTATTTCTCCAGCCGCGCCAAAAGGCTCGATGTATCCCAGCGCTTGCCGCCGAGTTTCTGGACTTCTCCGTAGAACTGATCGACCAGCGCCGTGACTGGCAGCGTTGCGCCGTTGCGGCTGGCTTCGGCAAGACAAATGCCCAAATCCTTGCGCATCCAGTCGACGGCAAAGCCAAAGTCAAATTTACCGACATTCATGGACTTGTGGCGGTTTTCCATTTGCCAGGAACCGGCGGCGCCTTTGGAAAGAACGGCAATCAGCGGCTCGACTTCAAGACCCGCTTTCTTGGCAAAGTGGATGCCTTCGGCGAGCCCCTGTACCAGGCCGGCGATGCAAATCTGGTTGACCATTTTCGCCAACTGGCCGGCGCCTGCCGGGCCCATCAGGCCGATCATGCGGGCGAAGGATTCGATCACGGGCTTTGCCGTGTCAAACGTCGCCTCATCGCCGCCGCACATGACGGTCAGCACGCCGTTTTCCGCGCCTGCCTGTCCGCCGGACACCGGCGCATCGACAAAGCCGAGGCCGAGCGCCTTGGCGGCAAGGTCTAGCTCTCGGGCGACTTCAGCTGATGCCGTTGTGTGGTCGACGAAGACTGCGCCTTTTTTCATGCTGGCAAAAGCGCTGTTGACGCCCAGTGTCACTTGGCGAAGATCATCATCATTGCCGACGCAGGCGAAAACGAAATCCTGGTCGCGCGCCGCTTCCGCCGGAGTCTCTGCCATCGCTCCGCCATGCTCGGCCACCCATTTGACTGCCTTGGCGGTGGTGCGGTTATAGACGGTGACGTCGTGGCCACCCTTGTTTTTCAGGTGCGCAGCCATCGGATAGCCCATCACACCCAGCCCGAGAAAGGCAACTTTCGCCATTGTTGTCACTCCTGAATTGCAGGCGTCAGCATTGCCATTTTGAACGAGCGGATTCAATCGGCCATACTGAAAGCAGGATTCATTTCAACGGCTTGTGCAAGAACCTTAAAAGGCTGATTCAGTTGCGGACTAGGCGGCGTCTCAGCACAATTCGCAGGATTTATGCTCGGCCTCGTATTTCCGATACTCTTCCTTCAGATAATCAATGAACAGCCGCACCTTTTGCGGCACGAACTGGCGGCTTGGGTAAACCGCGTACATGGCGACCTTGCCCATGTCATAATCGGTGAGCAGCGGAACCAGCGCGCCGTTCATGGCGAGGGCTTCCTTGAACATCCATTCCGGCCCGGTGGTGATGCCGACGCCCTGGATGACGGCCTCGCAGAGCACATCGAGATTGTCGATTGACACGCGGCCTTTCAGGTCCAGCGAGGTCTGGTGGCCATCCTTGGCAAAAGTCCAGCGGCGCTCGCGGTTGAAGCCGGTGAAGCGCAGGATGCGATGGCCTTCAAGGTCGGCCGGCGTTTCCGGGCGGCCATGGGCCTGGATGTAGTTTTCGGAAGCAAACAGGCGGATGGGCGAATAGCCGATCAATTGCGCAATAACAGTTTCGTCTTCGACTTCACCAATGTGGATGCGCAGGTCGATGCCTTGCTCGACCAAGTTTGGCCAGCTGTCCTGCAGGATCAGGTCGATGTCGAGTTCCGGATGCGCCTCAAGGATTTCGGGGAGGCGCGGCACGACTTGCAGGCGGGCGAAGCCGGACTGGCAGGAAAGCCGCAAGGTGCCGGAAGCCTTTGCCTTGACGCGCTGAACACGCTCCAAGGCAAAGTCAGTGGCGGCCACCGCATGGCGGGCGTGGCTGAGAAACTCACGGCCTTCGTCGGTCAGCGTGATTGAGCGGGTGGTACGGTGAAGCAGGCGCGTGCCCAAATGCTCTTCCAGTGCTGAAACCTGCTTGGAAATTGCCGGTTGGCCCGCGCCAAGCTGCTTGGCCGCGGCAGTAAAGCTTTCGGTTTCTGCTACGCGGACAAAGACCCGGAAGGCAGCATCGAGATCCATGGTTCATTCCTGAATGGCATAAGTCATATGGAAAATGGCTATCTTAAATTACTCTACGCAATCAATCATATCAAGGGGGCAAACGACACCAACAAGAAACGCGGTGCCGCGTCGTCCCGGAAAGGTCCGGGATTTCAACTGAAGGACCACAGTCATGAAAAAGATTTCGCTCATTGCACTCAGCTTCCTGATCGCAGTTTCCGGCGCAGTAAGCGCACAGTCATTTGACCTCAACGCCATGCCGCTCGGCCAGTTTCCATCGGTGACCGACAAGACCTCCACAGGCTCCATCGGCGCGCCGCTGAAGAAGCGCGTGATTGTCCGCGATGGCGCGAGCATCACCCAGTTTTTCACCGTGGGCGAGAACGGCGATGTAACGATCGTTTCGGAAAAGGCCAACTGAGAACCATCAGTTTCCGATGCGTGCAGCCGGTGTCCCCCACCGGCTGTTCGCGCTCATGCTACCGGATCAAATGCCGCGTCAGGCGTCTTTCCATTACATCCCAGAGATTGCGGATGATTTCGACGATGGCGAGATAGATGAAGGCGGCCCAGATGTAGGTCTGGAAGTCGAATGAGCGGGCATATGCGCGGCGCGTCTCGCCCATCAAATCATAGACGGTGATGATCGCGACCACGGCGGAGCCTTTGACCATCAGGATGATTTCATTGCCGTACGGCCGCAGCGCAACGATGAACGCCTGCGGCAGGATGATCTTGAAGAACGTCACTGTTTTCGAAATGCCAAGCGACGCGGCGCCTTCCCACTGGCCGCGCCCGACGCTGGCAATGGCGCCGCGCAGGATTTCGGCCTGATAGGCGGCGGTGTTCAGAGTGAAGGCGAAGACGCCGCAGTTCCACGCATCCTTGAAGAAGCCCCAAAGGCCAATGGCCTCCATCTGCGGGCGGAATTCGCCTAGGCCGTAGTAGATCAGGAAGGTCTGGGCCAAAAGCGGCGTGCCGCGGAAGAAATAGACGTAGGCATAGGAAATCTTGTTGAGCAGCCAGTTGTTCGACATGCGCATCATGGCAAGCGGGAACGACAGGAGCGCGCCAAGAATGATGGAGGCTGCGACCAGTTCAATGGTGATGATCAGGCCGCTGACATATTTCGGAAAATATCTGTCGAACAGTTCCGGGTCCCAGGCTTCAAACATCCACAAGAGCAGGCTGCCGATGATGAAAACCCACAGGCCAACCAACACCCAGCCGACCGTGCGCTCGCGCGTCCATGGCTTGGGCGGAGCAATGGGCTTGTCCACTTTGGCTGTCATGCTTTTCATCGAGCGGCCTCACTTTTGGAAGCCCAGTCGCTGATGCGGTTGATGAAGTAGGACGAGATGATCGCCAGCACCAGATAGACCATGCAGGCGGTGCCGAAGAACAGGAACGCATGTTTGGTGACGCGGGCTGCAATGCCGGTCTGGCGCAGAATGTCGGAAAGGCCGACGGCGGACACAAGCGCTGTGTCTTTCAGAAGGATCAGCCAGAGGTTGGCCAAGCCGGGCAGGGCGATCTTGATCAGTTGTGGCAGGATGATCAGCCGCATCGTGTTCCAGCCGGAAAGGCCGATTGACCAACCGCCCTCATACTGGCCCTTGGGAATGGCGCGGAAAGCGGACAGGAAGACTTCGGACGCGTAGGATGAGAAAACCACTCCAAGAGCGATCATGCCGGAGACGAAGGCGTTCACTTCAATGATGGCTTCCGAGCCGACGATCCACGCATAGACGGCTTGAATGCCGATCTGCGCGCCGTAGAAGACGATGAACAGGGTCAGCAGTTCCGGCAGGCCGCGAAAGATGGTCGTGTAGATGTTGGCAGCGAGGCGGATGGTTTTTTCTTCGGACTGTTTGCCGAGCGCAACGAAGAAGCCGATGGTCAGGCCAACAGGGAGCGTCGCCAGCGCCAGCGCGATCGTCACGCCGACGCCCGACAGTATTTCGTCTCCCCATCCTGTCGACCCGAAGCCGAGCAGCGCCAGTGTTTCCGTCACTTAAAGTTCCCCGACGCCCATTCGGGCTGTCATTTTAGGTTTAGCTTAGGCCGATAGAAGCATCCCAGCCTTGGCCTGTCCACCCGCGCGGGCGACAAAAGCGGATGCATCCACGGCTTCGAAGATTCGTTGGCCAAAAAGGCTTGCGGCCAATTCCACCAGCATGATCGCCGTCTTGCCGCGCTCATCAAGGAATGGATTGAGTTCGACGATGTCGAGTGATGTCACGAGGCCGCTGTCGGCAAGCATTTCCATTGCAAGATGCGCCTCGCGCCAGGTCGCGCCGCCGTTAACGGCTGTGCCGACTCCCGGTGCGATGGACGGGTCAAGGAAGTCCGCGTCCAGGCTGACATGCAGCATCCCGCCCGCTTTCTCGACGACGTCGAGCACGTGGCGCATGAGGCCGGCGATGCCATGCTCGTCGACCGCGCGCATGTCGAGCACGTTGATGCCGGCGTCAGCCAATGCGCGGCGCTCGTCGCGGTCAATCGAGCGGACGCCGAGGATGAAGACGTTTTCAGGCGCAACGGTTGAGCGGTCTTTGGGCAGGATGCCGTCAAAGCCGTCTACGCCTGTGAAGAATGCGACCGGCATGCCGTGCATGTTGCCGGAGGGCGAGGTGGCCGGATTGTTGTAATCGGCATGGGCATCGATCCACAGCACGAACAGCGGGCGGCCTTCCACATCGGCATGCCGCGCTGCGCCGGAAACGGTGCCGAAGGCAATTGCATGATCGCCGCCGAGGAAGACCGGCACGCGGCCTGCTTGCAATGAGTCGAACGCCGACTTTTCCAATAGCCGCGCCCAGCCGGTGATTTCGGCAAGGTTCTTGGCATTGCCGTGCAAATGCATTTCCCGCACGGCTGACGCCACCAGATCGCCGTTGTCGATGACGCGGTGGCCAAGGTCGGTCAGGCGGTCGGCAAGGCCGGCAACGCGCAGCGCGCACGGTCCCATGGCGCAGCCGCGCATCGAGGCGCCCAGGTCAAGCGGGGCGCCGATCAGTTCAACAATTTTGGTCATTATGCGCTCAGTCTTTCGGTGTTGCGGGCGCCGGAACGGATCAGGCCGTAAAGGTCTTTCGGGTCGCCGTCCTTCGGCAACAGGTCAATTTCACGGGCGAGGCCGTGCTGTTCGGCAAGGCGCTGTATGACGCGGAGCGTCGAGAAGTCCTCAATGGCAAAACCGACGGAATCGAACAGGGTTATGTCCCGGTCAGCCGTGCGGCCATCCTTGGCGCCGGAGATGACTTCCCAGAGTTCGGTGACCTCATGGTCTTCAGCAAGCTGCTGGATCTCGCCTTCGATGCGGGTCTGCGGGGTGAATTCGGTGAAGATTTTCGAGCGCAGCAGAATGTCGCGGTGCAGTTCGGTCTTGCCCGGGCAATCGCCGCCGACGGCGTTCAGATGCACACCCGCGCCGACCATATTGTCGGAAAGAATGGTGGCGTTGCGTTTGTCGGCGGTAACCGTGGTGATGATGTCGGCGCCCGCCACGGCTTCTTCCGCGGAATTCAGATATGTGACCGCAATGCCGCTGTCGGCGAGGTTGCGTGCAAACTTCCTTGCGGCAGATGGATCGACGTCAAACACGCGCAGTGCATTGATGCCGAGGATCGCCTTGAAGGCCAATGCCTGGAACTCGGACTGTGCGCCAAGGCCGATCATCGCCATGACCTTGGCGTCCTTGCGCGCCAGATGCTTGGCGGCGAGGGCGGATGTTGCGGCGGTGCGCAATGCCGTCGTGATGGTCATTTCGGCGAGGAACGTCGGATAACCGGTGGCGACATCGGCGAGGAGGCCAAATGCCGTGACCGTGCGCAGACCTGTCGCAGTGTTCTTTGGGTGGCCGTTGACGAATTTGAGGCCGTAGGTTTCGCCGTCGCTGGTCGGCATCAGTTCAATGACGCCGTCGGTCGAGTGGCTTGCCACGCGGGCGACCTTTTCGAACTCCGGCCAGCGGCGGAAATCGGCTTCCGCCTCGTTGACGATTTCCGTGAAAACCGTGGCGATGCCGATGCGGTTGACCAATTCGATGATGTCGCGTGTGCCGACGAACTTGACCATAGGACCCTCCAGAACGCCAGTTCAGCGCCGTTTTGCGAAGCTAGAGGGTGAAGAATTTGTTTGAAATCGCAATCTCTTGCAAAATACGCTAAAGAATGCGACAAATCGCCAGCTCAATTGTCAAAGTGATGAATATGGATGATCTCGACCGGGCGCTGATTGCCGCCCTCCGCCATGACGGGCGCGCGCCGTTATCGAAGCTTGCCGACATTCTCGATGTGTCGCGTGGCACGATTCAGAACCGGCTCGACCGCCTTATGGGCGACGGGACGATCACGGGCTTTACCGTGCGCACCAAGGAATTGCCGGATGCGCGCAAGGTCCGGGCGGTGGCAATGATCGAGGTCACCGGCAAGCACACACCGGGCGTGGTCAGGGTGTTGCGGCAAATTCCGGAGATTGTTTCGCTGCACACCACCAACGGCGCGTTTGATCTGGTCGCCGAAATCGAGGCGCGGGATCTGGTGGAATTTGACAAGGTCCTGGCCCGCATCCGCACGGTCGAGGGCATTTCGCGCTCGGACACCAGCCTGCTTCTCGCGCCGGCTTGACTGAAAACTGGCCCGATGATTGCGGCTTGAGACCCATGATCTGGCCGGTTGGATAAAATTTTAGGCAACCGGTTAGCGCTCGCTTATCGGCTGACGGTTAATAGACTGGCGAGAAATTAGGCCCGCTGTCAGACCTCATGATCCGTAAAATTCTCCAGTTTGAAACGGTCTCGCAAGTGTTGACGCGCAGCGTCATTCTTTTGCTGGCGATTGCGATTGCAGCCGGCCTGACGCTTGACTGGATGATCGACTCCTATTTCGCTGGAGATGCCGCGCAGTTCGCCGCCAGCGCCTATCTGGTTGGCGCATTCACCGGGATCGTCGTTGCCACGCCTATCGTGTTCGCATTCTTTTTTGCTGCCAAGGAAATCTACGGGGTCAACCAGGAGGTCGTGAAAATTGCCAGCGAGGATTTCCTGACCGGGCTTTTGAACCGGCGCGAGTTTTTCTCGCGCATCACGTCTCCGGGCAATGAGCACGGCAGCCCTCATTTGTTTGCCCGTGAAGGTCTCCTGCTGATCATCGATGCAGACAATTTCAAGCGGATCAACGACACGCATGGCCATCCGGCAGGTGATAAGGCGCTGATCCGCATGGCGGAAGCGATCCGGGTTTCCGTGCGCGACCAGGATATCGTTTCGCGCATTGGCGGCGAGGAATTTGCCGTTCTGTTGCCGTCTGTTTCGGTTGAGACGGGCGCGGCGATTGCTGAACGCATCAGGGCTTCGGTTGAAGCGATTCAACTGTTCATCGGTGATGATCAAATCGTCCTGACGGTCAGCACAGGCGCTGTCTTTGTTTCCCGCACGGCGCTGTTTTCTGCGGCGATGAAGGCTGCTGACTCGGCACTCTACCGCGCCAAGCATTCCGGCAAGAATTGTGTTGTGATTGACGGTGTCAGCACAACGCCTGGCGACGGAGCCCGGCGCGCGGCGTAACCGCAATGCCGCATCCATGCAAAACCTTTTGTCTTCAATGCTTGCGTAATTGCCTGCGGCCTGCTCAATCCGCGCTCCGCCAGGGCGGAATCACATGGGCAAGCAGGAATCGGCATCATGAGTGCAGCCATCGGCCTTGATTTTGGCACATCGAACTCGACCGTTGCCATTCTGGAAGACAGCGTGCCGCGTTTGGTGCCGCTGGAGGGTGCGCAACTCACATTGCCAAGCGCCCTGTTCTTCGATTTTGAGACGGGCACAGACCATTTTGGCCGAGATGCAGTTGAACTTTATACAGACGGCCACACCGGCCGCTTGATGCGGTCGCTCAAGAGCGTGCTTGGCACCGGGCTTATGGCCGAGTCGACACGCATCCGCACTCGGCTTGTGCCGTTTGAGGACATACTCGGCAAGTTCATCAAGCATCTGAAAGTTACCGCAGAGCAGCATCTCGGGCGTGAGCTCACCGACGTGGTGATGGGGCGTCCGGTTCATTTCATCGACGATGACGAGGCGGCGGACAGGCTGGCCGAACACACGCTTGAGAAGATTGCCCGCAAACAGGGCTTCAAGCATATCCGCTTCCAACTGGAACCGATTGCGGCGGCGCTGGACTATGAACGCAGTCTCTCCAGTGAAAGCCTGGCGATGATCGCCGACATTGGCGGTGGCACGGCCGACTTCACGGTTGCGCGGCTTGGGCCGGGCAGGAAAGATGCGGGGCGGGTCCTGGCCAATGGCGGCGTACATGTCGGCGGCACAGACATGGACAGGTTGTTGAGCGTCAGCCAGGTGATGCCCCTGTTCGGGCTTGGCAGCAAATCGAAGGACGGGCGGCGCAATCTGCCGGTCTGGCCTTTCAATGACCTTGCGACCTGGCACAGGATCAACAGCCTGTCCGACGCCAAGGCGCTGGCGCAATTACGCTCGATCCTGAAGGACGCAGACCGGCCTGACTTGTTTGAGCGGCTGATTGCGGTTGTTGAACACCGTGACGGCCATCGGCTGGCCGGGCAGGTGGAAGCGGCGAAGGTGGCACTGTCCGCCAATGAATTTTTCCGGTCAGCAATTGCCGGTATGGATGGCGGCGCGGTTGAGTTCACTCGGCCAAATTTCGAGCACAGTGTATCAGCTTTGGTTGAAAGGCTCCGCGCAACCTGTCTGGAAACACTGGATTTCGCGGATGTTCAGGCAAGCCGGATTGACGCCGTTTTCCTGACCGGCGGCACAACACAAATTCCGGTGGTGCATCAGATGCTGGAGCAGCTTTTCCCCGCAAGCCAGTTCGTCAAAGGTGATGTATTCGGCAGCGTGGGGCTGGGATTGGCCATCGAAGCAGAGCGGGTCTTCCGCTAAATCTTGTCGAAATCGTCCTTGTCGGTCGGCAGCAGCAACACCGATGTTGTCAGGAAAGCAAAACCGAAGGTGACGCCAAACGAGCCTGCCAGAAGGACGATCACCGCCAGTTTGTTGGACGCGTGATCAAACCGGTCGCCAAAGCCGCCGATGTTGAACCAGACCAAACCTGCCGCAACCAGCCAGCCGATGGCGACACCGATCAGTGAGTTGACCAGCACGAAGCGGATCAGTTTGGGCAAGGCTTTGTAAGCTTTCATTGGAGCACCTTTTTACAGTCTGCATCGTTCGACTGTGCTCCTGATCAAGTGCAAATGAAAACGGCGCGGGTGTGACCCCGTGCCGCATGGATTGTCAGAAAGTGCCGTTCAGCCGCCGTAAACGTCGAACGTGAAGTACTTGTCCTGGATTTCCTTGTACTTTCCGTTGGCGCGGATGGCGTCGATGGCGGCGTTCAACTTGTCGCGCAGCTCTGTTTCGCCCTTGCTCACGGCAATGCCTGCGCCTTCGCCATGGATTTTCGGATCCGGCGTGACAGTGCCGAGCAGCTTGCAGCAAGCGCCGTCCGGCGATGCCAGCCAGCCGTTGAGCACCATGATGTCATCATTGACGGCATCAATGCGGCCGTTGGCGAGGTCAAGCTTGTATTCCTCGGCAGTCGGGTAGGACTTGATGGTCGAGTCTTTGTAGGCGGCTTCCAGATAGTTCTGGTGGATAGTCGACCCTTGCGCGCCGATCGTCTTGCCGGCGAGTGCTGCCGGTGAAATATCGGCGATGGTTGAATCCTTGCCAACGGCGATCGCTGGCGGGGTGTTGTAGTATTTGTGGGTGAAGTCGACCTTCTTCTTGCGCTCTTCAGTGATCGACATCGACGCGATGATGGCGTCAAACTTCTTGGCTTCGAGAGCCGGGATGATGCCGTCCCAATCCTGTGTGACGATGGTGCATTCGACCTTCATCTCGGCGCAGAGCGCGTTTGCGATGTCGACGTCAAAGCCTTCGACCTTGCCGTCAGCGGTGACGTTGTTGAACGGAGGATAGGCGCCTTCCGTGCCGATGATCAGCTTGTCAGCGGCGGCTGCCGAACCAACGCCGAATGCCAAAACGGCGGCAGACAGGGCGAGGGTGAAACGACGTGTGATATTCATGCTTGAACCTCTGTGTTGACCGGGTCTTTTTTGGGCTTGCGCCGCGACCCTTGTGACAGATCACGGCGCTCCTCTGCCGTGTCTTGGGCGCAATCCAATCACTTTTTGCATGAAAAGCAACCGGCAAATCATCCAAAACACTGGCTTTCCGATTGGTTGCCGACGGGTGCGCCGTTGTGTCACCGGGCGAGCGGGAACAGACCGCAGACGAAATTGGCAATTGCCGCAACGTCATTCAACGGGAAAACGGGCAAGGTTTCAGCATCAAGTTTGGTGTCTGATGCAATAGCCATGATCGACGGATCACCCGGCGCAAGCGGCGTTGCATCCTTGGCTCCCTCGCGGCGGATCTCGATCTTCGGATGGCCTTCGCGTTTGTAGCCTTCGACAACAATCAGGTCGCAAGGCGCCATCTTGGCAATAACCGCATCCAATGGCGGCTCAGTCTCGCCATCCAACTCATGGATCAGCGCCCAGCGCCTGGATGAAACGACCGCGACCTCCGAAGCGCCCGCCTTGCGGTGGCGGAAAGAGTCGCGGCCCTCATGGTCGATGTCAAACTCGTGGTGCGCGTGCTTGACCGTGGCGATGCGGTATCCGCGTAAGACCAGTTCCGCGACCAGCTTTTCCGTCAGCGTGGTCTTTCCCGAATTCTTCCACCCGGTGATGCCGATGATGTTGCGCTTGGCTTCAGGCATTCTCACTCATGGCATTCCCGGCTTTGGACTGTGCAGCGGCCAGCTCTTCCGGCGTGTTGATGTTCATGAACGGGTCAGCATCACTGGCAAAGTCGATATCGACAAAATGATGCGGCTGGGTTTCGATGAAGTCGTAAACCTTGCGGGCGCCGCCTGCGGCAAAGTGGATGTGCAGGAGCGGCGCGAGCGACAGCGGCCAGAGTGAGAAAACCGGATGAACGTGGCCATTTGACCGCACCGCGATGATTTTCTTGCCGTCGCTTTCCGCTTTCAGTTTCGCCACAAGGTTTTCCGGGAAGAAAGGTGCGTCCACGGGCACGAAGGCGACTTGTGACGGCAACGGTTTGAGCGTGCTGGCCCATTCCAGACCGGCAAGTATGCCGGCCAGTGGTCCGGCATGACCGGCGATCGGATCAGGCAGTACCGGTGCGGAGGTTTTCACCAGCGTGTTCGCGCTGACAGCAACTTCGCCGACTTGAGGCGCCAACCTGGCGATGGCCAGCTCCAGCAGGGTCTTGCCGCCCAATTTCACGGCAGCCTTGTCTGTGCCCATGCGGCTTGATTTTCCGCCCGCAAGGACCAGTCCGACGATATCGCTCATGGTTGCATCTCCACCCGTTGCACGTCTCTGGAGCGGACGCGTTCACGGTGGAAGGTATAGACCCCGCTCAAAACCACAAGGGTTGCGCCGACAATCATGTAAATATCCGGCACATCCTTGAACACCAAAAATCCGAGAACCAAAGCCCAGAGCAGGCTTGTGTAGCGGAACGGCGCAACAAAGCCGATTTCGCCAACCCGCATCGCCTGGATCACATACTGATAACCAAACAGGATGAAGAAAGACGCTGCCGCCAGCCATGAGAAGGTTTTCAGACTCATCGGCGTCCAGCCGCCAAGCGGGATCATCAGCAAAAGCCCAGCCAATGAGATGGTCGATGCGGTGGCGAGCGACATGAAAGCCGACGGGATTTCGGAGGGGGCCGCGCGGGTTATAAGGTCACGGCCGGCGGCGAAAAAGACGCAGGCGACGATCAGCAATGACCAGCTGTTGAAACCGTCCGAGCCCGGGCGGACAATGATCATCACACCGGTGAAGCCGACGACAATGGCCATCCACCGCCGCCAGCCGACTGGCTCCTTCAGGATCACGGCCGCGGCAAGCGTCACGGCGAGCGGCAAGGCTTGCAGGATGGCTGAGGCGTTGGCGATCTCCATATGGGCAAGGCCGACGAGAAACGTCACCGTCGCCAGCATTTCGCCCATTGAGCGACCGAACACAGCCTTGTTCAGCAGCATTCTTGGCGGCCGGAGTGCGCCAGTTTTCCAGCACAGCACGAACATCATCGCTGAAGCCATCAGGCCGCGCACGAACATGATCTGCCCGGCGTTCATCTCGGCCGTCGCCAATTTCACGAACGTGTCGTTGATGGTGAAGCCGGCCATGGAAATCGCCATGAACAGCGCACCGCGCAAGTTTGGGGAGAGGGCCAAGGACACCGCCTGTGATGTTTTGGCCGAGCAATAACCGCTTTTGTCCCCGGCGGCGAGTGAGAAAGCGATCTTTGGTCTGTTCGTTGGCTAAGGCCCGATCAGGCTGTCGGCGATTTTCCCGGCCAAAGGGTCATAATGCTTACTCAGGCTTGCCGGATAGCGAAGTTCCATCGAGTGGATCACATCGTCCGAGCCGATTTCGGCGCGGTGATAAACGACGATGTTGCCATCATAGCCGGACACCACCATCCAGCGTGCTCCAACCTTCCGATAGGTCACCATTTCAATCGTTGCCGCAACGTCGCCGGCTAGCGATTCCGGCGTTGAATCGAGCACATTGTTCTGGCCCCAGACGGCGAGCTCTGCGCCATCAGCCGCCCGCCAGCGCGCACCGTCGCCATTTTCCGGCGGTGGATCCTGTTTGGTGAAAATCGCATCCGGGAATGTGATCGTGGTGCCGAAGCGCGGGTTCACATAGGTTTTGTCAGCGGCAAATGCGCCCACAATAAACCATGTGAGAACTACTATTAAAATCGGAATTGTGCGCATTGCGCGATTAACCACCCGTGACGCTCATGTGCCGCGCGACGGCAGGCTTGGCGCTGCGGCGGTCGATGATGAAATCATGGCCTTTGGGTTTGCGGCCGATGGCTTCGTCGATGGCGTTGGACAGGAGTTCATTGCCTTCGGATGCCCTGAGCGGCGCGCGCAGGTCCGCCGCGTCGTTCTGGCCAAGGCACATGTAGAGCGTGCCGGTGCAAGTCAGGCGCACGCGATTGCAGCTTTCACAGAAATTGTGGGTCAGCGGCGTGATGAAGCCTAGGCGTCCGCCGGTCTCCTTCACTTCGACATAGCGGGCGGGGCCACCCGTCTTGTAGGCAATATCATCGAGCGTGAAGTTCTGCTCCAATCCTGCGCGGACTTGGCTCAGCGGCAGGTATTGATCAGTGCGGTCTTCCTCGATCTCGCCCATCGGCATGGTTTCGATCAGCGTGAGATCGGCCCCCCTCGCATGCGCCCAGCGCATCAAGTCGGGGATTTCCTGATCATTGAAGCCCTTGAGCGCGACCGCATTGATCTTGACCTTGAGTCCCGCTTTTTGCGCGACATCGACTCCTTCGAGGACTCTTGCCAAGTCACCCCAACGTGTGATGGTGAGGAATTTTTCCGGGTCCAGTGTGTCGATGGACACGTTGATGCGCTTGACGCCGCAATCGGCCAGTTCCTGTGCGTATTTTGCCAGTTGTGAGCCGTTGGTGGTCAGCGTCAGCTCTTTCAGCGCGCCGCTTGAGAGATGCCGCGACAGGGAGCGGATAAGATGCATGATATTCTTGCGCACAAGCGGCTCGCCGCCGGTCAGGCGGAGCTTTTCGACGCCTTTTTCGATGAATGCCGTGCAGAGCCGGTCCAGTTCCTCAAGGGTCAGCAAATCCTTCTTCGGCAGAAAGACCATGTCTTCGGCCATGCAATAGGTGCAGCGGAAATCACAGCGGTCCGTGACCGAGACGCGCAGGTACGAAACATGCCGCCCGAACGGGTCGATCATCGGCTCGGATTTGGTCAAAATGCCGGACATCATTTTCTCCATTGCCCCTATGTCGGTCTGCCGGAGCCTTCCGTCAAGCAGGATCGGCTTGAAGCCATGCAGGATTGCACCTAAGCACGAGGCGAGAACCATATTTTGAGGTGCAACATGCCCGATTCCAAAACAAGTGCCAGGGCTTGGCCGAGCGAACTGCGCGTTTCGCCGGACAAGCGCATGCTGACAGTTACGTTCGAAGGCGGCGACAGCCACTCGTTCAGCGCCGAGATGCTGCGCGTGATGTCACCGTCTGCGGAAGTGCAGGGCCATTCGCCGGAACAGCGGGTGACGGTACCGAACAAGGCTAACGTATCGATCAGGCAACTGCTCCCGGTCGGCAACTATGCCATCCGCATCGTGTTCGATGATGGCCATGATTCAGGACTGTTCACCTGGGTGTACCTGGCTGAGCTCGGCGCGAACAAGGAGGCCAAGTGGCAGGGATATTTGGATGAGATGAAAGAGAAGGGGATGAGCCGGGGAGGAAGTCTGCATTGACGCAATCCGTTCAAACTGCGCCTGTCTCCCATTGATTGTGTTTGAGCAATTCACAATGAATGGATACATTGGCCTTCACGCATTCCAACATTGAGCGGGGGCTCGCATGTCTGACCAGTTCCGGGAAGTCACCACGAGATCATGGGGCAGCCGCATCATGGGCTCCTTTGTGGGAGTCCTTATCGGCATTGTCCTGTTTTTTGGCTCCTTTCCGCTGATTTTCTGGAATGAAGGCCGCTCTGTCGATCGCATCAAAACGCTCGGCGAAGGGCGCGCCGCAGTTGTTTCTCTTGCCGCTGACCAGATTGACAGCGCGCATCAAGGCGGGCTGATTCATATTTCGGGCGTCGCCACAACCGATGAGGTGTTGAAGGATGTGCAGTTCGGTGTTCAGGAAAATGCACTGAAACTCAGCCGCACTGTCGAAATGTATCAGTGGCAGGAAAAATCCGAATCCAAGACGACCAAAAACCTTGGCGGCAGCGAAACGACGGAAACCATTTATTCCTACGACAAGACATGGTCGCAAAGCCGGATCGACTCGTCCCGGTTCAAAAAGCCGTCAGGGCATGAAAATCCATCGATGCCGGCCTATGGCAGTGATCAGTTCACGGCGTCCACCATAAAGGTCGGCGCGTTCCAGCTTGGCAGTCCTTTCGTCAGCCAGATCAGCGGATTCGAGGACTATCCGCTCGGACAGTCGAATCTGGACGCGATGGATCCGTCGCTGAAATCGTCTTTCAATTTGACCGGCAAAAGCTATTTCCGGGGCAATCCGTCCAACCCGCAAGTTGGCGCCGTACGCATCAGCTTCCAGATCGTACGCCCGACGGAGGTCAGCGCGGTTGGCAGGCAGGATGGTGATGCACTGCAGTCTTATGCGGCGAAGAACGGGACGATAAGCCTTCTGGAAGCTGGAACAGTTTCAGCCAACGACATGTTTGCGGCGGCGGAAAGCGAGAACAAGCTGATCACCTGGCTGATCCGGCTCGGTGCTTTCCTGATGATGTGGATCGGCCTGTCGCTGGTGATGGGCCCGATCAGTGTCCTCGGCAGCGTCATTCCGTTCATCGGCAGCATACTTGGCGCAGGGACCGGGTTTATCGCCTTCGTACTGGCATTGGTGCTTACAGCAATCACTGCAGCCATCGCCTGGATTGTGTTCCGGCCCTTGATCGGCATTGCGCTTCTGGTGCTTGCGGCGCTGTTTTTCTTCGGCGGATTCAAATGGCTGCGCGGCAGGGCGCAAACTGCAGCGGCGGCGCCCGGCGGAGCAAATCCGCAATATGGTAGGCCGGGGGCGTGAGCGGAATTCGGTCCGCTTTGGAAGCCTACCGCCTGTTCAGTAGCTCGACCATTTTCATCATTTGCCGGCCGACCTGATCACATTCTTCCGGCGTTGAGGCGGCCATGGCTTTGTCGATGAGGCCGCAATAGATCGCGAGCGCCTGCATCAGCAGTCCGGTGCCTTCGGCTGTCATCGTCAGGCGCTGGATGCGCTTATCCTTGGCGTCGCCATCGCGGGTGACAAGTCCGCGCTTGACGAGTTCCGGCATCAGCATGGTGATGTTCGACCGGCCAACGATCAGCCGTTCGGCCAATTCCTGCTGCGACAGGCCGGGATGGCGGTGGATGTTCATCATCATGTCGAGCTGCGCGGGCTTGAGATCCAGCGGTTTCAGTGCCTCGGCAATCGCGCGCTCGACCACATGCGCGGCTTTTGCCACGGCAACCCAATTGCGGAAGCGCGGATTGTCCCACGGCAATTTGGGCATAACTGGCTCTTGCTTTTTGTTCATGATTGAACAATATTGTTCATAGTTGAACGAATCCGGATGTTGATCATGGCAGTCTCCAAGCAGCAAGTCATACGCACGGTCCTGGGTCAAGGAGGGCGCATTTTGCCGGGTCTTGCCGGGCGGCTTGCCTTTGAACTTTTTTGCCGCACGGACGATCCGAAAAAGCCGTCAAAGACCGAGCAGGCCGCCATCGAGCGTGCCGCGCCATTGATGGCGGACGCGCGCAGGCATCCGCTGAAAATCTCCACCGGCTGCATTACCGCGCATCAGTTCCGCGCCAATCCTGATGTGCCTTGCAAAGGCAAAGCGTTGGTCATCCACGGCTGGCGCTCACGCACCGACTTCATGGCGCGGATGATTGACAGCCTGTCCGCTGATGGCTGGGATGTTGTCGGCCTTGATCTTCCGGGGCATGGCCGGTCAACGGGCCGTTCGCTCAATGTGAAGCTCGGTGTCGAGGCGGTGCAGGCGGCATCAACGTGGCTTGGGCCATTTGACATGGCGATCGGCCATTCCTTCGGCGGCGTTGTGGCTGTGAATGCGGCAGTCGGCTCCATCAAGGGGCATATGCCGGTTCAGTTCGGGCGCATTGCGGTCATCGCTTCGCCAAACTCGATGCCTGAAATGTTCAAGGGTGTTGGACAGTATTTCGGCCTTGGCCAGCGGGCTCAGGCGGCAATGGAACAAAGAATTCATGTGGTTGCAGGTCACCCGCTCGGCAATTACGTGGTGAGCGAACAGCTGAAGCAATTTGATGGCGGCGTGCTGGTGATCCATGCTCCGGATGACCGCGAGGTGGCGTTTGCCAGCGGCGAGGCGATGGGCAATGCCGGGCCGCATGTCACGATGTTGCCGACGCCCGGTCTTGGGCATCGGCGTATCATTGCGGATGAAAAGGTATTTGCGGCGCTGAAGCAGTTTGGCAGCGCTGAAGTTATAGCCGCTGCCGCCTGATCTACGCCGGACTAACGCTTTACGATCACTTTCGTGCCGACGTCAGCCTGATTGTACAGGTGAACAACATCTTCGTTGGCCATGCGGATACAGCCGGATGACATGGCCTGACCGATGGTCCAGGGCTGATTGGTGCCGTGAATGCGGAAGATACGGCCGCCAATGTACATGGCGCGCGCACCAAGCGGATTGTCGGGGCCACCTTTGACATAGGCAGGCAGGATGCGGCCTTCTTCACGCTTGACCCGGGCGCGCATGACTGCCGGAGGCGTCCAGCCGGGCCATTCGGCCTTGCGTGAAATGCGGTCGGTACCCGCCCATTCAAACCCTTCGCGACCAACGCCGACGGCGTATTGCATCGCCTTGCCATTGCCGAGCGTGTAATAAAGGCGGCGCTCCGAAGTTTCAATAATGATGGTTCCTGCCGGAACCGACGCATCATATTTCACCTTTTTGCGCGGAATTGGTGACTTATCCGAGCGGTAGTGGCGACCGGCGCCCGGCCGGGGCTGGCCACCCTGAATAAACTTGGCAAAAGCGCTTTCGGCTTGCGCTGGCGCGCTGTAACCAAACGGCAGCGCCGTCAACAGCGCCAGAAATAACACGGCAACGAGTTTCTTCATTTTCGGGGCAGCCTCTTTGTTGCTAGAGGCGCGCAAACTCGCCTGAATCGGGGGCATTCGTCAACGGTGCAATAACGGATCAAGCGGAAGTGATCGCTACCCCAGATTCAATTCCTTGAAAAAATCATTGCCCTTGTTGTCAATCACGATGAATGCGGGGAAATTCTCGACTTCGATTTTCCAAACCGCTTCCATGCCGAGTTCGGGATACTCCAGCACCTCGACATGCTTGATGCAGTCTTGCGCCAGACGGGCGGCCGGGCCGCCGATGGAGCCGAGGTAGAAGCCGCCGTGTGCCTTGCATGCTTCGCGCACCGCCGCAGACCGGTTGCCCTTGGCGAGCATGACCATCGAACCGCCGAAGGACTGGAACTGGTCAACATAGGAGTCCATGCGTCCTGCCGTGGTGGGGCCGAATGAACCGGAGGCATAGCCGACCGGAGTTTTGGCCGGGCCGGCGTAGTAGACCGGATGGTCCTTCATGTATTGCGGCATGTCGAGGCCGGCTTCGAGACGTTCGCGGATTTTCGAATGCGCGAGGTCGCGCGCGACGATGATCGTGCCGGTCAGCGACAGCCGTGTCTTGACCGGATGCTTCGACAGTTCAGCCAGGATGTCCTTCATCGGCTGGTTAAGGTCGATCCTGACCACATGGCCGGACATTTTGGCTTCGTCGATATCGGGCATGAAGCGGGCCGGGTTGTGCTCCAGTTGCTCGATGAACACGCCGTCCCTGGTGATCTTGCCGAGCGCCTGGCGGTCTGCCGAGCAGGAAACGCCAAGGCCGATCGGCAGAGACGCGCCATGGCGAGGCAGGCGGATCACGCGCACATCGTGGCAGAAGTATTTGCCGCCGAACTGCGCGCCGACCCCAAGCGACTGCGTCAACTTGTGGATTTCCGCCTCCATCTCAAGATCACGGAAAGCGTGGCCGGCTTCATCGCCCTTGGTGGGCAGGGCGTCCAGATACTTGGTTGATGCCAGTTTCACGGTCTTCATCACCTGTTCGGCCGACGTGCCGCCGATGACGATGGCAAGGTGATAGGGTGGGCAAGCGGAAGTGCCGAGCGTGAGGATTTTTTCCTTGAGGAAGGCAATCAGCCGGTCATGCGTCAGCAGCGATGGGGTGCCCTGATAGAGGAATGTCTTGTTGGCCGAGCCGCCGCCCTTGGCGACGAACAGGAATTTGTAGGCGTCGTTGCCTTCCTCATAGATGTCGATCTGGGCCGGCAAATTGTTCTTGGTGTTCTTTTCCTCGAACATCGAGATCGGCGCCAACTGCGAGTAACGCAAGTTGCGGCGGTTATAGCTGTCGAGAACGCCTTGGCCGAGCGCATCCACGTCGCCGCCTTCGGTCCAGACGCGGCGGCCCTTCTTGCCCATGATAATGGCTGTACCGGTGTCCTGGCACATCGGCAGGATGCCGCCAGCAGCAATGTTGGCGTTCTTCAGCAGGTCCCAGGCGACAAAGCGGTCGTTTTCGGTGGCTTCCGGATCATCAAGGATGGAAGCCAATTGCTTCAAATGGCTCGAGCGCAGGAGGTGATTGATGTCGCCGAACGCGGTTTCCGACAAAAGGCGCAACGCCTCCGGCTCTACAACCAGTACATCCTGGCCACGAAACTTTTCGACTTTGACAAAGTCCGAGGTCAACTTGCGGTATTCGGTCTCGTCCTTGCCGAGCGGAAAGAGGTCGTTGGCGGAAATCTCGGCCATGGCAGGCTCCATCGGAAATGAAAAAAGGATCGATCCCTATCTAGAGGCTCGACCCTTGTCTCACAATCCGCCTTTCGGCGACCCAATCGATTTAAGCGTGCCTTGACGACTTCAGCTTCGCCATGTGGGCGGTAATCTTGACTTCGAGCATGTCCGGGCTGATCGGTTTGGACAGATAATCGTCCATGCCCGATTCGATGCAGCGGTCGCGGTCACCCTTGAGCGCATGGGCCGTAACGCCGATGATTGGCGTATGGTCAAGGCCGTTGGCCTTTTCATGTTGGCGGATGGCAATCGTTGCTTCCATGCCATTCATTTCCGGCATCGAGACGTCCATCAAGATTATGGTGGGCCGCTTCGCCTTCATCACTTCAAACGCCTTTCGGCCATTGTCGGCGATTTCATAGCGATAGGGCAGGCCTTCGAGTATTTGCGTGAATACAATCTGGTTCACGGCATTGTCTTCAGCCACGAGAATATCGAGCTTGGACGTAAGATCTGCGGCAACCGGTTCCGCAAGTCGCTTGGCTGGTATGACCTCTAAAGACGGGGCTGCGGTCGGCGGAGTTGGCGCCACGGCCGTGATTGCATTTGACACTGCAGCAACGACCGGCGCGGCGACTTGCGGTGCAGAGACGGCTGCCCCCATGCGCTCACCCAATTCGCCGAGGCTTTTCGGCACCACAACTGCAGCAGTTTCCTGCTGATTTGAACGGGCTTCCCGGATGACGCTGACGATGGTGTCGAACAGCAGCGACGAGCGGGCAGGCTTCATCAAATGGGCGTTGATCTTGACGCCATCGAATTCAGCGCCCTGCATCGCAGTGTCCACTGAAGTCAGCAGGATGACGGGCAAATCAGCCAACGACCGATCGTTGCGGATGGCGCGAGCGACATCGGCTCCGTTCATTTCCGGCATGTGATAGTCGAGGATCAGCACGTCAACATCGAGATCCAGCGCCTTGGCCTGGCTCAGGACGGCAATGCCCTCGCGCCCGCCAGTCGCGGCGCAGGCATCAAAATGCCACGAGCGCATCTGTTCCAGCAGGATCGAACGGTTGACCGGATTGTCATCAATGATCAGCACGCGGGCGCCATCCACGTCAAAGGGCAGCACTTTCTTGCGCACTGTCGCGCCATGGACAGGGACGGCAATCGTGAACCAGAATGTCGAGCCTGCGCCCGGTTCCGAAGATGCACCGATTTCGCCACCCATGAGGGCAACCAGTTTGGTCGAGATCGCCAGGCCAAGCCCGGTGCCTTCGTGGCGGCGGGTGGACGAGGTGTCCACCTGGCTGAACTTTTCGAACACCAGCTTGAGTTTTTCCTGCGGAATGCCAATGCCGGTGTCGGTGATCTTGAACATCAGCGAGGCAAGGCCCGATGACTGGTCAACCTGACCTGTCACATCGACCAGCACATGGCCGCTTTCTGTGAACTTGACGGCATTGCCCATCAGGTTGGTGACGATCTGGCGCAACCGGCCAACGTCCCCGACGACGTACTCCGGCAAGTCAGGCGCGACGCGGACGATCAGTTCCAGATCTTTTTCCTGGGCGCGGGCTGAAACGAGCGTGGCGACATCTTCAATGGCTTCGCCCAGACGGAATGGCGCCGGGTCGAGAGTCAGCTGACCGGCGTCGATCTTCGAGAAGTCGAGAATGTCATTGATGATTGTCAAAAGCGCATTGCCGGATTTGACGATGATGTCGGTGAATGTCTTCTGTTTCGGATCGAGTTCGGTACGAGCCAGAAGCTCGGCCATTCCCAGGACGCCGTTCATTGGCGTGCGGATTTCATGGCTCATATTGGCCAGGAATTCGGACTTGGCGCGGTCCGCGAGAATAGCCTTGCGCTCGGCGTCTTTCAGGGCAAGCTCGGCCTTCTTTTGCTCACTGATGTCGAAGTAGCAGACAAGCCGCTTTTCATCCGACAGCGCGGTGCAGGAGTAAACCAAGGTCACACCGTCGCGCCGGGTGAATTCGCGCGGGGCAATGTCACCGGATGCTATTTCGCCAACGCGGCCTGCGACGTAACCTTCCCATTCACCGTCTTCGATGTCGTACACGCCTTTGTGGCGATTGATGTCGATCAGCCTGCGGAACGGATCGCCCATCTTGATTTCGGCCGGATCCCAGTTCCAAATCTGGTAGTTGGATTTGTTGATGAAAATGATGTCAAGATTCTTGTCGAGCAGGACGACACCCATGCGCATGGCGTCCATGGTCGCCTTCATGTCGGCAAAGTCGCGCTCAGATTTGAGATTGGCATGGGCCAGGCTCTGCAGGGCTTTCTTCTGTTCATTGATTTCAAAGCATGAGGTCAGGCGGTTGCCATTTGACAGGGTCTTGATCGAGAAAATGAATGTGTCATCGCCGATGCCGCGCTCTTCGCGCGGCGGGACGTCGCCGTGGCGCGCTTCTGTAAGGCAGCGCTCAATGTTTGCGTCCCACTCTTCTTTTGTCAGATGCGGGAAGTCCTTGTGGTTGCTCAGGACCATCTGGGCATAGGGCATGCCTTCGTAGGTCGCAGTCCTGTCGAGGTTCCAGAAGCGTTTGTTGGCTTCGTTGACCGTGACGATGTTCATGTCAGGGCCAATGATGGTGATGCCGAGCGGCATCCCATCGAGGATTTCCTGCAATTCCTTGCGATGTGACTGCGCGGCAGCCATGGCGTCGGCCAATTGGTGTTCGCGCTGCTTCAGTTCATCAATGATTGTATTGGTGCCGACAAGCAATTGGCGACCGTCTGCCACGTTGATCCTGTTTTTGAAGGTCAGGAAATCAAGACGCGTGCCATCCTTGCGGATCTTGGATTCCTCATTGCGGCGCACTTTGCCTTCGGTCAGGACTGCCCGGTCTTCGGCCGCGAAAATCGCGGCATTCTCCGGCGTGTGAATATCAAAATCGGTATAGCCAAGCGTATCTTCCAGCGTTCTCTCGTCCAAATCGAGATTTGCCCGGTTGGCGAATATCTTCTCCAGCTTTTCGTTCTTGATGAAAACGGAAACGGGAATGGAATCGAGAACTTCGAAGAGCAGGTCGACCGTCTTTTCGAGGCCGTAAGTCTCAATGAAATGTTCTTTGACTTGCGCGTTCATTCTTGTGCCCCAACAGTGATCTGCGTGCCTCGCCTGCAGCGCTGCGGACCCGGCAAAGGGATGGGCAGGCACGATCACAGCGATCAGCGCCAATGTTCACACTTATGGTTAACAAGCGGTTTCACTGTCCCAAATCGGGGCAGAATTCGCGTCAAACTTCAGGGAAACTCGGGAGCGATCCAAACGCATTTTTAAGCGCATCCGACCAACCTTCGGAAATTGCTCGATAATAGGGATCATCGCGGTCAATCCGCTTCTGCAGACCCAGCTTGAACGTGTCCCGCTCGTAAAACGCGAGGTCCAGGGGCAGACCCACGGAGAGGTTGGATTTCAGCGTCGAATCGAATGAGACCAGCAAAAGCTTGGCTGCTTCGGCAAAGGTCATCCGCTTGTCATAGGCACGCACAATGATCGGTTTGCCATACTTGTGTTCGCCGATTTGAAAGAACGGCGTGTCCGGCGTGGACTCGATGAAATTGCCTTCGGGATAGATCTGGAACAGCCGCGGTTCCGAGCCGGCGATCTGCCCGCCCAGAATGAAGGTCGCATTGAATGCTGAATCCGCCTTCTGTCCGGTCGCTGCGTTGTTGTTGATGACTTCGCGGACAACGTCGCCGACGAGCCTGGCCGTCTGGAACATCGAAGGTGTTGCCAGGAGCGTTTGGTGGCGCTCTTGCGGCGCCTTGGTGCGCTCATCAAGGATGCTGACAACAGACTGCGTGGTCGCAAGATTGCCAGCGGCCATCAAGACGATGACGCGCTCGCCGGGCTCCGACCAGGTGTACATTTTGCGAAACGTGGAAATGTTGTCGACGCCGGCGTTGGTTCGTGTGTCCGACATGAACACCAGCCCCTTGTCTAATTTCATGCCAACGCAATATGTCATGCCGCTGCCGCCTGATTCCCATAAAAATCAGGCTTTTACTGCTCCACTTTGACAGCAACTTCAAGCGTTTCGCCACCGCTGCCATGGCGTATACCCGAAATCGGGGCCGCATCGCGGTAATCAAGGCCGACGGCGAGGCGAACATATTTCTCATCAGGGCAAATCTTGTTGGCGGGATCAAAGCCAACCCAACCCAAGCCATCGACATGAGCCTCCGCCCACGCATGGCTTGCGGCCTGGTCCTCGACATCGGGCATCATCAAATATCCCGAGACATAACGTGCCGGGATATCAAGCAACCTTGCGGCCGCGACAAAGACGTGGGTCAAATCCTGACAGACACCGTGCCCGGCGCTCAGTGCGGCTTCACCCGTCGTTTGCACATTGGTCTGGCCGTTTTCATAAACCATCTGATCGTTGATTCCGCTCATCAGCCCATGCAGCAGATCAAGGCGCGGAGTTACGGACTTTACGCTGTCCGCCAGCTTGCGGATGTTGTCGCCAGGTAGGGTCAGATCCGTTTGCCGGCCATAGACCCAAAGCGGCGTGTTCGTCCGGTCTGAGCCGACAACGCCATTGGTGTCGTGTGTTGTAACGGTTCCTTGCGCCGTGATGGAGATTTGAACAGCGTTGCGCTCGTGGCGTATCAATTCGGTAATGTTGTTGTAGCCGTCGTTGTAGACAACTTCGCGATGCGCACCGACACACGTTACAGTCCAGTCATGAACCTGTTGCGTGCTGCATGACTGCGGCGTCAATTTCAGGCGCTGCAAAGCGTACGGCACCGGCATGTCGTAGTGGTAAGTTGAGGTGTGACTGATTTTTAACAGCATGATCAGTCGAAGTTGTAGGCTTCGGCGATGGACAAGCCAAGGCGATTGTTCTGATAGATGAAGCTGGTCAAAAATTCATGCAGACCGCTGTCGATGATCTGACGGATGTTTCGGCCGGTGAGACTTCCCTTGGTTTCGGCAGAAAGACCGTAGGCTGCAGACGATACGCCGTAATCGTGCTCGAGATAGCCGAGATTGACCGCGATGTTGTGATAGCAAAACGCCAGTGATCTCGGCATGCGGTCGTTGAGGATCAGATAATCGGCAATATGCGTTGGCTTGTATTCCGCCTCATAGACCCATCGATAGGACCGGTGCGCCGAAACAGAGCGCAGGATCGATTCCCACTGCGAATTGTCCATCGCCGAGCCGACATAGGATATCGAAGGCAGCAGCACGTAATATTTGACGTCGAGAATGCGGGCGGTGTTGTCCGCCCGTTCGATGAAGGTGCCGAGATTTGAAAAATTGAAGATCTCGTTGCGAAGCATCGTGCCGTGAAATGCGCCGCGGATCAGCGCTGTCTCGCGCTTGATCAGGTCCAGGATTTGCGGGAGTTCGTTTTCCGGAATGGTCACCGACAATGCGCGCGTCAAATGCATCCAAGCTTCGTTGACAGCCTCCCAGGCCTCGCGGGTGAGAGCAGTTCGCACCATGCGCGCATTGAAGCGCGCAGCAGTTATCGACGACAGGACGCTTGAAGGATTTTCCGGATTACAGAGGAGGAACTGAATGACGTTGGCTGCGGTATAGTCCTTGTGTGCGGCCTCAAAAATACCGGTGGCGCCGGCGCTGAGCACGACGGATGACCATTCGTCCGGTGACCCTGCCGCTTTGGTCAAAGACATGCGCATGCCTGCGTCCACCAGGCGCGCCATGTTTTCGGCCCGCTCAATATAGCGGTGCATCCAGAAAAGTCCGTTGGCGGTTCTTCCCAAAATCATGTCAGTCGTCCAGAACCCAGGTGTCTTTGGTGCCGCCGCCCTGACTTGAATTGACCACTAGGGATCCTTCCTTGAGCGCCACGCGCGTCAGACCGCCGGGTGTTATGCGAATCTGGTCTGACACGAGGACGAACGGCCGCAGGTCAACGTGGCGCGGGGCAAGACCTTTTTCGGTGAAGATTGGCACCGTTGAAAGCGCCAATGTCGGCTGGGCAATATAGTTTTTCGGGCGCGCCTTCAGTTTGGCCGCAAAGGTTTCGCGTTCCGCCTTGGTGGACGTCGGCCCGACCAACATACCGTAGCCGCCGGACCCATGAACTTCCTTCACCACCAATTCAGCCAGATGCTCGAGAACATATTTCAGGCTATCCGGCTCGCTGCAGCGCCAGGTCGGGACGTTTTGAAGAATGGACTGCCGGCCGGTGTAGAACTCGACGATCTCCGGCATGTAGGAATAGATCGCCTTGTCGTCGGCGATGCCGGTTCCGGGCGCATTGGCAATAGTGACATTGCCGGCGCGGTAGATGTCCATGATGCCGGCAACGCCGAGACGCGACTGGGCATTGAAGGTCAGCGGATCAAGATAAGCGTCATCAACCCGTCGGTAGAGAACATCGATTGTCTGGTAGCCTTGCGTCGTTCGCATGACAACCTTGCCGTCCATGACCTTGAGGTCGGAGCCTTCAACAAGCTCGACACCCATCTGATCTGCGAGAAACGCATGCTCAAAATAGGCTGAGTTGAAAGATCCCGGCGTCAATACGGCAATGGTCGGCTTGCCCTTGCAGCCTGCCGGCTTCACCGCCTCCAGCGAATTGCGCAACAGCTTCGGATAGTCTTCGACCGACCTTACCTTGATATGCTGGAACAATTCCGGAAACAGCTGCAACATGGTTTCACGGTTTTCGAGCATGTACGAAACACCGGAAGGCGTACGTGCATTGTCTTCGAGCACAAAGAAATCGTTTTCGCCGGTCCGCACGATGTCGATGCCGATGATGTGCGTATAGACGCCCGCAGGCGGACGAAAGCCGATCATCTCTGGCAGAAACGCCTCGTTCTGGGCGATCAATTCCACTGGAATACGGCCGGCCTTGATGATTTCCTGCCGGTGATAAATGTCGTCCAGAAACGCGTTGATCGCCACAACACGTTGTTCGATCCCTTGCGCCAGGCGGCGCCATTCCGAACCGGAGATGACACGAGGCACGATATCAAACGGGATCAGCCGCTCGTCTTCCTCTTCGTCGCCGTACACGGCAAAGGTAATACCGGTCCGCCGGAACACATTTTCGGCATCGGTCGCTTTTTGCAGCAGATGCTTGTTTTCCTGCGTGTTCAGCCAATCGGAATAACCTGAATAGGCCTGGCGTACACAACCCGGCCCGGACATCATCTCATCGAAAGCAATTGTTTTGTTCATTCAACACCCTGACGCAGAGTGATCCCAACAGGACAAATGATGCAAGCAGGATTTTTGCAAATTTTTTAGGCAGCGGTGATAGGCACGGTGGCAACCATATTTTCTAGCGCTCGATAAGAGGACCTTAATGGTGTGCAGAACATTTTAATCAGCTTATATAAGTGTTTCTTGACCTTTTTATGCGATCTAACCTTCAGAACAAACGAATAGGTTGAATTGAATGCATTTTGGCGCCCCTGTTAGAAAATTTGCTTCTGACCGTTCCGGCCAGTTCGCCATCATCTTTTCACTTTGCCTTATCCCGATTTTTGCCGGCGTCGGCATGGCCGTCGACTATACCTATCTGGTCCAATCCAAAACCCGCCTTCACGATGCGACTGATGCGGCAGCACTTTTTGCGGCAAGGGAATACCGGCAGACGGGTAAATTGCCGCCAAAGCCGAAAGTCCTGGCTTTTGTTGAAGCTGATTATGCAAAAGTTTCAAGTGAAAATGTTCCGTCCATTATCGAATACAAAATTGTCGACGGGAAAATCCATCTTGAAACCAAAGTCGTGACGCCGCTCAACATCATGGGCATGTTCGGCATGAAGAACACCAACACACAGGTGTCCAGCATCGTTAATGTCGGGGCAGATCAGGAACTTGAGATCGCTTTGGCGCTAGATACTACCTATTCAATGACCAAGGCGTCGGGCGCATCGTCTGACCAGTTGGACCCCACCGGCGAATTCCTTCCGCCCGGAACCACCAACGTTGACCGTATCACGGCACTTAAAGTGGCTGCCTTGAAATTCAGCAATGCCATATTTGGCGCTGCGGGCGTGACAAGTACGCGCCGCATTTCAGTTGTGCCATTTTCGCGTTATGTGAATGTCGGCATTTCCCGGCGAGGGCAGGCATGGCTTGATGTACCCACAGACAGTGCTTCGACCGGAACAACCTGTTCGGACTGGTATTACCCGGTTGTCGGCTATTCGACCAAATGCACACCCGTCAGCTACATGTATGATGGTGTTGAAATCAAATATGACAGCTGCGAACCGATCTATGGCACCGAGAAAGTCCAATCGTGTTGGCCGACCGGTGAATCTAAATGGTACGGTTGTGTCGGCTCCCGCAAGGAGCCCTATAATCTGAAAGAAGCGTTCTCCAGCCAGAAATTCACGGGGCTCATGAACCTGACCTGCGGCACGGAGCTTCTCCCTTTGTCCGCTGACAAGGTTGAGGTGGCGAACCGCATCAGTTCGCTTAGCGCCAATGACTATACCTACATCCCGGAAGGCGTGATGTGGGGAACCCGGGTCTTGACTCCGGGAGCGCCTTTTGTCGAAGCGCACACGTCGACAAAAACCAAAGAAGTCAGGAAAATCATGATCCTGATGACTGACGGCGAAAACCAGGCTTCCGCAGAACTGCCGGACTATCCCACCCATAATGGTTCCAATTATGCCCAGGCGGATTCCTGGACCACAAAGGCGTGCAATGAGGCAAAAGCGCAGGATATCGAGATTTATTCGGTAACTTTCGGGACGGATCTCAGCGCATCTGCCAAGAATATTATCAAGGGATGTGCCTCCAGCCCGTCGAATTACTATGACGCTTCCAATGCGGAAAAGCTGGTCAAGGCGTTCGAGGACATCGCAGCTCAGGTTAACCGCATGTATCTGGCCGGCTGAAACATCCGATTCAACAACATAAAAGCGGCTTTCGGGCCGCTTTTGTTGTTTCAGGAACCGGAAATCAAATGGTGGGCGCGACAGGGATTGAACCTGTGACCCCACCCGTGTGAAGGGTGTGCTCTCCCGCTGAGCTACGCGCCCATTCGGCTTTCACCAAATGTGCGGGCGGTATAGTGGACCGCCGCAATCAAAGTCAAGCACCGCCTTCCGGCGGCTTCCGCGAGGGATGCAACGCCACACCTAGGCCGCCGGCGCCTTGCGGCGCACACAATCCCAGTCAAGTGCCCCATCGCCTCCGGGTGAGAGGATGACGTTTAGGAACAGTTCGCCATCAAGTTTGTGCGGGTTGGCTTTGGGGCCACGCATTCCAAAGCCTTGTGAGCGCATTTGGTCCTTGAAGTAGCCGCTGACCATTGCATAAAGCGGGAGATCTAAGCCTTCTGTGATAATATAAACTTTGCCATAACCCCCGACCCGGCCGTCCGGCTTAACGTAGGCATAGGTGGTCTCGGCCAGCACCACCGAACCGGTATATGCGCCCTTGCTGTCTTTGCAGTCCCACGTCCCGTCGCCAGTGACGTCGCGTAACGGAAGCTGCCCCGAAGATGCGGAGACTGTCAGGAGGGTGGAGATGAATGCGGCAACACCTGCGGATCTGAACATGAGCAATCCTTTCTGCCCGGGCACAGCAAAAATGGCGCCGGAACGACCGACTGGTTCATTATCCCACAAATCACAACAGGTGTCACCGGATTGCCCCGCGTCGCTTGGACGGCAATGCCGCCACTGAAATGGACTGCAACCGCCACTGACCCTGATTTTATCGGAAAAGGAAAAGCGTCAGTGCGCAGGCCGACCCCGTGCGGCCTTTAACAGGCGTTCGGCCAAAGTAAGGTCAAGCTGGCTGAAGTGGTCGATCACGACACTGGGGCCATATTCGCCGACGGGCCTGTCGGAATAGCCGAAAGACACGGCGATCACCGGAAGGCCTGCGGCCTTTGCCGTATCTATGTCGGTGACGCTGTCGCCAATCATGATGGCGTTGTCGGCGTCGCCGCCGGCCATTTTGATCGTCTCCACCAAGTGGCGGGGGTCCGGCTTTTTAAACGGGAACGTGTCCTGGCCACAAATTGCCTCAAATCGTCCGGCAACGCCCAGCCCCTCGAGCAGCCTGCGGGACATGGCTTCATATTTGTTCGTGCAGATGGCGTGGATGTATCCAGCCGCAGTAAACCGGTCGAGCGCCGCCATGACACCGTCGAAGGCTTTGGTTTTGCCGGGCATATTGGCTTCATAATGGGTGATGAACGAGGCCATCATGTCTTCAAGCAACTCGGGCTTGACTGTTTTGCCGCGGGCATGCATCGCGCGCTCGATCATGACGCGTCCGCCGTGTCCGACATATTTCATCAGGTCGCGTGGGTCGGCAGGAGGCAGATCGGCCAATTCAAGACAGTGGTTGAGGCTGTCCAGGAGATCGGGGGCGGTATGGGCAAATGTGCCGTCTAGGTCGAATACGAGAATCGGTTTTTTCATAACCCAAATTGTCCGGCATTCGCTGCCGCCGCAAGAGCGCGGCCTGATACTGCAGAAAATCTGCATTGCGAGGACATGGTATGTGTCGACTTTCCGTGATAGGAGGCGCGCGGTTTCAGACAGGAATGCGCTTTCATGGATGCCCGGCAATTGAAGATCAAAGCGGCGGAAGCTGCACTTGAACATGTCACCTCCGGCATGCGTCTCGGCATTGGGACCGGATCGACTGCCGAGGAATTCATCAGGCTATTGGCTAAAAAAGTGGCAGCAGGCCTTGTTGTTACAGGTGTGCCGACATCCGAGCGATCTGCAGCGCTTTGCCGCGAACTTGGCGTACCGCTGGCGACACTGGATGAGCTTCCCGAGCTCGATCTCGCCATTGACGGCACAGACGAGATTGATCAGGATTTTTCTCTCATCAAGGGCGGCGGCGGGGCGTTGTTGCGCGAGAAAATCGTTGCGGCAGCGTCCACAAAAATGCTGGTTATTGCCGACGAATCAAAACTTGTAGACCATCTCGGCAAATTCCCGCTGCCGATAGAAGTTAATCTTTTCGGCTTGAAGGCTACCAAAATCGCCATCGAAAATGCTGCGAAAGCGCTAGGACTTGCCGGACCGGTCACCTTGCGCGAAAAAGCCGGCCAAAATTTCGTCACTGATGGCGGGCATCTCATTCTCGACGCATCTTTTGGCCTTATTCGCGATGCATCTGCACTTTCACACGCTTTGCACGTCATTCCGGGGGTGGTAGAGCACGGTCTGTTCCTGAACATGGCAACGACCGCAGTCATCGCCGGAGCGGGCGGTATCCGCACACTCGAACGCTGAAATACGGAGACACTACATGATTTACGCAACCGGCCTTGGCCGCAGCTTCAAGGCAGCCGCAGCAAGCCTTTTTCTTCTCGCCGCAGGCGCTGCCAACGCGCAGGACGCCACTCCCGAGCATCTGGCAGCCGCCCGCGCAGCTATTGCTGCAATTGGCGCGACCAACCAGTTTGACAATATTTTGCCGCAGGCTGCTTATGCTCTCAAGGGCGAGATGATCCAAAAGGATCCCAATCTCGAAGCCTTGATCACATCGACCGTCGACAATGAAGTGCTGGCCCTCGCTGCCCGTCGTGCAGATCTCGAAAAAGAAGCGGCACTGGTTTACGCCAAGGTGTTTTCCGAAGCAGACCTCAAGGCGATTGCAGAGTTTTATGCGACTGAGACTGGCAAGAAACTGATCAAGGAAGGCCCGATCGCCACACGCGGCCTCATCGACGCGGCCAATATCTGGCAGGCTGGCATCGGCCGTGATTTGGCTGCCAATGTCGCCGCTAAGGTCAAGGCGGCAGCGCCGGCCGATCCTGCTCCTGCCGAAGGTGCGGTTGATCCGGCTGCAGCACCTGAAGCGCCAAAGCAATAAGCTCTTAGACCCTTGCAGATTGTCGCAGCCCGGGCGGTTCCACCGTCCGGGCTTTGCATTTGTATGCCATAAAGCCTATCTCAATTTCAGAATTGAAATGACGGAGACCTGCCATGGCTGCTTATGATTTTGACCTGTTTGTCATCGGCGGCGGATCTGGCGGCGTGCGTGGCGGCCGCATCGCTGCTGCCATGGGCAAACGGGTCGGCGTGGCCGAAGAACACCGCTTCGGCGGCACCTGCGTCATCCGCGGCTGCGTGCCGAAAAAGCTATTTGTCTACGCATCCGAGTTTCAGGATCATTTCGAAGATGCGGTCGGTTTCGGCTGGACGGTGGGTGAATCATCTTTTGACTGGAAGAAGCTGATTTCGTTCAAGGATATCGAGATCGCACGGCTTGAAGGCCTCTATCGCAAGGGCCTTGAAAGCAACAAGGCGACGGTGTTCGACTGCCGCGCCGAACTCATTGACGCCCACACCGTCCGCCTTTTGAAGGACGGCAAAACGGTTACTGCCGGGCATATCCTGATTGCCACTGGTGGCCGGCCCAATCCACACAAGGCGCTGCCGGGTCACGAGTTGTGCATTTCCTCCAACGAGGTTTTCCATCTGGAAGAACTGCCGAAAGACATCATCATCGAGGGCGGCGGCTATATCGCTCTGGAGTTTGCCAACATTTTCCACGGGCTCGGCACCGATGTGACTGTCGTTTACCGTGGCAAGGAAATTCTCTCTCGCTTCGACCAAGATATTCGCCAGAGCTTGCACAAGGCGATGACACTGAAGGGTATTCGTATCTTGACCGAAACCATGCTGGAAGGCGTGCGGCGCGGCGATGACGGGCAATTGCATGTGATCCTGTCGAACGGCGAGGCGCTCGACACAAATCAGGTTTTGCTCGCCGTCGGGAGGATGCCCAACACAGAGAATCTTGGGTTGGAACGGGCTGGCGTAACAACCGACAAGCTCGGCGCCATCGTTGTTGACGAGTATTCCCGCACATCGCAGCCGCATATCTTTGCTGTCGGCGATGTCACCAACCGCATCCAGCTGACACCGGTCGCCATTCACGAAGCCATGTGTTTCCTCGAAACCGTGTTCAAGGACAATCCGTCGCGTCCCGACCATGAGATGATTGCCACCGGTGTTTTCACTCGGCCCGAAATCGGCACGGTTGGTCTGTCAGAAGAAGCCGCCGCCAAGCAGTTTGGCGATCTCGACATCTTCCGCGCCGAGTTTCGCCCGATGAAAGCCACGCTGTCGGGCTCGCAGGACCGGATGCTGATGAAACTGGTTGTCGATGCCGCGAGCCAAAAGGTCGTCGGCGCCCACATCATGGGCCCCGACGCCGCCGAAATGGCGCAGCTTCTGGCCATACCGATGAAAATGGGCGCAACCAAAGCGGACTTTGACCGCACCATGGCGGTGCATCCGACAGCGGCAGAGGAACTGGTGACAATGTATTCGCCGACTTATCAGATCAGGGGCGGGGCGAGAGTCTAGTCTCAATGCTTGGCACGAATCTGCGCCAATTGTGATCTGGCGTTTTCCTGGCGGGCAGCTTTTGCCAACTCAATCGAAACAACACGCTGACCGACCGGCCAGAACGACATGCCTGCCAGCTTGAATGACTGCAACCCGAACGGAATACCGATGATCGTGATGCAATTGAGGATGCCGGCAATCAGGTAGCTGAAGAAAAGCAACACGCCGAACGTTCCTGCCCAAATCAGATTGGCGATAAACCCGACAGTGCCGGTTACCGCAGTCGTTGCCGTCAGACCCTTGTTGTCGAGTTCTCTGACGTGGACAACTTCTTTCCCAAAAGGAAAAGCAGACAGTTTTGCCATCTCGATTGCCGCACGGGCAATCGGCAGCCCGACAATGCTGACCGCGAACAGCGCCGCACCGATCAGCCAGAACAGCGCGATCAATGCGCCGCCGAATAGGAACCAAATGACATTTCCTGCAAACCGCATCGCAAGCCCCCTGTAGTCAAGCTCAACCATAGCGGGCGGCGGGTTGAAATATCAATCCCCGTTCATTGCGGATTGCAACTCAATTCCCGGGTTGAATACCAATTCAGCGTCAAGCTGCGGCTTTACTCACTTCAATCCGCGCCTTGATCGCCTCCACCATGTTCTCGCGGATCACCGTCTCACCGTGCGTTTCGCGCAAGTGTTCGCTGGCGCGCCGAATGATTTCGGCTTCGCTGTCGTTGCGGGTGTGCCAATCGCAACCGGGAACGAGCGTGCCGCAGTGAAATTCCTTCATGGCCTGACTCCTGTCTTCGAAAGATTACTGGCAAATTCTACACCCGCACCCGACTGCGCCCCAATCACTTTGATTTACAGGCGGGGCTTACAGATCCGGTTGCCCGTGATAAAATGGACGGGCAGGATGCTGGAAATGGCGGTAGCGCCGCTTTGAGGGTGTGGCTCATGTCAGGCACAATAAGCGGGCCGCAAAAACTGCAGTCGGTCGCGTTGCGCGACTACCGCCATGCAGTGGTATTCACCATCATCTTCGCCATCCTCTCCGTTGGCGGAACCTGGTGGTATGGGGTGACGCTCCTTGAGCCAGATGCGTCAAGCCCGTCTGTTTTGCTGCCGTTCCTGTGCGGTCCTCTGACACTCTTTGCCGGTTTCGTCTCAGTGCGCCGGTTCTTGCGGTTGCGAAAGATCGGCACCCCCATTCTCGAATACAGTCCGGCGCGGCTCGGCACCTCGTTCAGCGGCGCCATTGTCCTTGACAAGAGGGCGGAGGTGCTGGGCGATTTCACGCTCAAGCTGGGTTGCTTCGCCTATGGCCCGCGCGGCCATGATGGTGAACGGTCGGGACTTTCCACCAAACCTTACTGGTCCGGCAAAATGACCGTCCCGCATGGACAGGCACAGTCCAGCGGCCGGATCAGTTTCACCATGAAACTCCCGTCTGGTCCGCAGCTTCCGTCGAAGGATCGCGAGACCTATTGGCAGATGGACGTCACCGCACCCATGCGCGGCGTAAACTTTTTCGCGCGGTTTTCGGCGATACGGTTCTACTGAATTTTTGACTAATTTTATTCATAATGGTTTGACATTCAATTCATCTTGACCTATTTGTGCCCATAACAACGAGGTCCACCCCATGAATATTCCGCAACTCACCGGCCGTCAGATCAAATACATTCGCTCCATGCTTGATCTTTCGCAGGCAGAACTGGCGGCCAAAGCTGGCATCAGCCAGCCGACCATTTACCGGATGGAGCTCGATTCAGCCAAGGCGCATGAAAGCATCGCCGTGATGAAGATCAGGGCGCTGGCGGATGAAAATCACATCATGGTGCCGGATCACACCTCTTTTGCCACCAAAACCTCTCCAGCGGTGCTGCCGCGCGAAATCACACAGGCCTCGAAAGCAAGTATTATGACACAAAACTGGTCCCCTTCATCTTGGCGCGACAAGCCGATCCAGCAGGTTCCTGCTTACCCCGACAAACAGGTTCTCGCCGATGTGGAAGGGCGCCTGCGCACCTATCCGCCGCTGGTGTTCGCCGGTGAAGCCCGCGATTTGAAGAAGGCGCTGGCGGAAGTTGCCGAAGGGCGCGGCTTCCTTTTGCAGGGCGGCGACTGTGCCGAGAGCTTTGCCGAGCATGGCGCGGACAACATCCGCGATTTCTTCCGCGCTTTCCTGCAGATGTCAGTCGTTCTGACCTTCGCCGGTTCTATGCCGGTGGTGAAGATCGGCCGAATTGCCGGGCAATTTGCCAAGCCGCGCTCGTCGGACAATGAAACCAAGGGCGATGTGACGCTGCCGTCCTACCGCGGCGACATCATCAACGGCATCGAGTTCGACAAGGCTTCTCGCATTCCCGATCCCAACCGTCAGGAAATGGCTTACCGCCAGTCGGCCGCGACGCTGAACCTGCTCCGCGCCTTCGCGCAGGGCGGCTACGCCAGCCTTGAGAACGTCCACCAGTGGATGCTCGGCTTTGTCGAAGATTCGCCGCAGGCCGACCGCTACCAGGCACTGGCGGCGCGCATCACCGAAACCATCGATTTCATGAAGGCCATCGGCATCACCTCGAAGACCAATTACGCGCTGCGCGAAACCGACTTCTATACCAGCCACGAGGCCTTGCTGCTTGGCTATGAAGAGGCGCTCACCCGCGTCGATTCGACCTCAGGCGACTGGTACGCCACCTCCGGCCACATGATCTGGATCGGCGACCGCACCCGTCAGGAAGATCATGCGCATGTCGAATACTGCCGCGGCATCAAGAATCCGATCGGCCTGAAATGCGGTCCGTCGCTCGAGCCGGACGGACTGCTGCGCCTGATCGAGACTTTGAGCCCGGACAATGAGGCCGGCCGCCTGACGCTGATCGCCCGCTTCGGCGCGGACAAGGTCGGCGACCATCTGCCAAAGCTGATCCGCGCCGTCGAGCGGGAAGGGCGCAAGGTTGTTTGGTCGTGCGACCCGATGCACGGCAACACGATCTCCGCCGCCTCCGGCTACAAGACCAGACCCTTCGAGCGCATCCTCAAGGAAGTGCAGAACTTCTTTGAAATCCACCGCGCCGAAGGCACCCATGCTGGCGGCGTCCATGTCGAAATGACTGGCAAGAACGTCACCGAATGTACCGGCGGCGCGCGTTCCATCACCCAGGAAGAGCTTGGCGACCGCTACCACACCCATTGCGACCCGCGCCTTAATGCCGATCAGGCGCTGGAGCTGTCGTTCATGGTGGCCGAGCTCATCAAGAAAGAGCGCGGCGTTGTCGAGCGGCGTATCGCTGCTGAATAGATACTGCAGGACTCTCCAGTCTGGCTTCGGCACCGGGAAACCGGTGCCGTTTTTGTGAGCGGAGTTTGAAGTTTCAACACAGGCGGGTGAAGCACGGCTTCGTGTCTGGCAAGTGAAGTGTGGTTTGGCGAAGTGTTCCCGCAGACGCACTGGGCGTCAAACAACAAGGGAACACGCACATGTTGAAAACACTCTTTGCCACCGCTGCACTCACCGTTGCATTCTCCGGCTTCTCCTTCGCCGAGGACATGAAAGCCTGCGACGACGCCACGATGAAGATGGTGATGGAGACGGTCGACAAGGCCGAGGGCGACGCCAAGATGATGGCCATGAAAGAGTTCGACATGGCCAAGGAAGCCATGGGCATGAAGGAAATGGACAAGTGCAGCGAGCACCTGGGCATGGCCGAAAAAGAAGCCATGAAAGGCAAGATGTGAGCTTCGGCTTCTGAAACAGCCTGTTCAGACATTGAGTCCGCGGCGTCAGGCAAGTGCCTGGCGCCGTTGGTGTTTTGGGGAATTGTTGAATTTGGCGCAGAGGCGTGTTACCATAATATGGTAACAACAATTTGGAGCCTCAGATGGGAAAAAATACTTCCGTCGTTTTGGGTGACGCACATGAAGCTTTTGTGCGGCGCATGGTTGAGAGCGGACGATTCGCTTCGGTCAGCGAGGCCATGCGCGCCGGCATGGACGCACTCATGGAGAGGGATGCGGCCGTTGACCGCTGGCTGATGGAAGAAGCCGCGCCGGTTTATGATGCGATGCTTGCCAATCCTGAGGTTGGAATGACAGTTGACGAGGCTTTTGATGCTGTATTGGGTCCGCGGGGCAAAACGGTGAAAGATGCCGCATGAAACGACATCGGGTTGTCGTCTCTGATGAAGCCCAGCGTGATTTGTTCGTTCTCTTCGACTGGATTGAAAACCTGGCTGATGAAAGACAGGCCCGTTCATACCTGCTGCGTCTGAAGCGGTTCACGCAGTCACTCGAAATGGCATCCGAACGAGGACGCCAGCGCAACGATATCCGCTCAGGGATGCGGGTTATTGGGTTCGAACGCCGGGTCACCATCGTTTTTGCGATAGCAGATGATCGCGTCCTAATTGTCCGCTATTTCGGGTTCGGCAGGAATTGGGACGATGAATTTGAGTCATCCTCTGAACCTTTAAACGACCAGCAGTGACGCAGCTAAACTATTGCGCGGTGCTAGCCGAAGCCAGACTGAGGCCGTTGTTTTTGCAAAGAGCCACACCCATGCCCGACACCCACACCGGCCATTGTTCCTGCGGCGCTGTCCGATTCAAGACGCGCGGCAAGCTTCGCGGCGTTATTTACTGCCATTGCTCGCAATGCCGGCGGCAGACTGGGCATTTTCTGGCGGCGACGGCGGCGGAGGATGTTGATCTGGAGGTCGAGGGCGGCGACAAGATTTCCTGGTTCCAGTCCTCGCCGGAGGCCAGGCGTGGGTTCTGCTCGGTCTGCGGGTCAGGACTGTTTTGGAAAAACTCGACCAAGTCCTACACGTCCATTCTCGCCGGCGCGTTTGACGAGCCGAGCGGGCTGAAGGCCGAAGGGCATATCTTTGCCGGTGATAAGGGCAGCTATTACGAGATTTGTGACGGCCTGCCGCAACATGTCACCGCGCCATCGGGGTTTGTCAGCACCGTTTCAACCGAATCCTAAGCATTGCCGTGCATAGCTGCCCTTGCCAGCCGGGAGGGACCCCATGAAGCGCATGATCGCCGCCTTTTACAATTCCGTTGCCGCGTGGAAGCATCTCATCCGCACGGAAAAGGCGTTTCAGGAAGAAGTGATCGCGTTGGCAGTTGCCATTCCAACGGCCTTTTTTGTAACCGGCCACGGCTGGACGAGGCTGCTGCTGATCGGCGTGGTTATACTTGTGATGATCGTTGAAGTGCTGAACACCGGCATTGAGGCGGCGTGCAACGCATTGTCGCGCGAGTACCACGCGGACATCAAGATCGCCAAGGACTGTGGCTCGCTGGCCGTGCTGTTGTCCATCGCGATTGCCGGGTCGGTGTGGGCGCTGACACTTTGGCGTTTGTTCGCGGATTAGCGCCAAACCCATACAATTTTAACCATCTGGGCTTATCCTGATCTCCTTATGCCGCGTACCGGCCCAACGGATGGCTCATTTCATGTCAGCAGTTCTCAAACAACCTTTGCCGATGTCCGCTTCCGGACGTCCGATCGATCTTGCGCATCTGACGCGCCAGACCATGGGCGACCGGGCGCTGGAAACGGAAATCCTCGGCATGTTCGCCAAGCAGATGTCCGGCGCACGCGCTTCGATGGCCAACGCCAATGCCGATGAGCGCAAGCGCCTCGCGCACACGATCAAGGGCACGGCCCGCTCCGTCGGCGCGTTTCATGTCGCTGATGTCGCCGAACGGATCGAACGCGCGCCGCTGAATTCGACGCTGCTGGCCGACCTTGGCGACGAGATCGCCCACGCGCTGGATTTCATCGCCGCAATCAACCGGTAGCTCTTTCGCGGTGCTGCGCCGGTTTGGCGGATTGTCTTGAAAATGAAAACCGCTAGAGCCATCGGGATCAAATTTCCCGGGGCTTTTCATGACCAAGCTGACTTTTATCGCCTATGACGGCAAGCGCATTGATGTCGAGGCCGTCAACGGTTCGACTGTGATGGAAAACGCCATCAAGAACGCTGTTCCCGGCATTGAGGCCGAATGCGGCGGCGCCTGCGCCTGCGCGACCTGCCACGTCTATGTTGATGACATTTGGGCTGATCTGGTTGGCAAACCGGCGGCGATGGAAGAGGACATGCTGGATTTTGCCTTTGATGTGCGCCCCAATTCGCGCCTGTCCTGCCAGATCAAGGTCAAGGATGAGTTGAACGGGCTTGTGGTCTCCATCCCCGAACGTCAGGCCTGATATCGGGACAAATTTCTGCTGCTCCGCCATTTGGCGCAATCCAGTTCCTTTTGCGGATCGGCAGTTTGCGGTTTAAGCGCGCCAGCGCACCAGTTGAAGCGGACGGATATTTCACATGAGCAACCAGATCGAAACTGACGTCGTCATCATCGGAGCCGGGCCAGTCGGCCTGTTCGCCGTGTTCGAACTTGGACTCTATGACCTCAAATGCCATCTTATCGACATCCTGGACCGTCCGGGCGGCCAATGTGCCGAGCTTTATCCGGAAAAGCCGATCTATGACATTCCGGCATGGCCTGAAATTTCTGGCCAGGGCCTCACCGAAAAGCTGATGGAGCAGATCAAGCCGTTCCATCCGGAATTCCATTTCAACCGGATGGTCACCGAGCTTTCGAAGCTCGAGGACGGACGTTTTCGCACCGTGACCGATGAAGGCGAAGCATTCCTGTCGAAGGTCGTGGTCATTGCTGCAGGCGGTGGCTCGTTCCAGCCCAAGCGCCCGCCGGTGCCGGGCATTGAAGCCTTTGAAGGCAAGAGCGTATTTTATTCCGTGCGCCGGATGGACGAATTCCGCGGTCAGGATGTGTTGATCGTCGGCGGCGGTGATTCCGCGCTCGACTGGACGCTCAACCTGCAGCCGATCGCCAAGAGCGTCACGTTGATGCACCGCCGTCCGGAATTCAAGGCAGCGCCCGACAGCGTCAAGAAAATGTTCGCGCTGGTCGAGGAAGGCAAAATGGCCTTCGAGACTGGCCAGCTTGCCTCGTTGCAGGGTGAGGACGGCCAGTTGTCTTCCGTCACGATCAAGACGGCCGAAGGCGAGAAAGTCATCAACGCCACGCGGATGCTGCCGTTCTTCGGACTGACGATGAAGCTTGGTCCGGTTGCCGAATGGGGCCTCAATCTCGAGCAGAACCTTATTCATGTGGATACGGAAAAGTTTGAAACCAGCGTTCCGGGCATCTTCGCCATTGGCGATATCAACTGGTATCCGGGCAAGCTGAAGTTGATCCTGTCCGGCTTCCACGAAGCCGCGCTGATGACGCAGGCTGCCAAGCGGATCTGCAATCCGGGTGAGCGCATCGTGTTCCAGTACACGACGTCGTCGACCAATCTGCAAAAGAAGCTGGGTGTAAACTGAACTTGTTCCGTTGACGTCAAATGGCGGAACCGCCAAAAGGCGCATATGAACACCAACTGGCAACTTGCCCATAACCATTTGCTGCGTCTCGGACCCCAGTCCGTCATCATGGGCATATTGAATGTCACGCCGGATTCCTTTTCCGACGGTGGCCTGCATGCTTCCTTTGACGCCGCCATTGCGCAGGCCAAGGCCATGCTTGCCGAAGGCGCGGCGATAATCGATGTCGGCGGCGAATCGACCAAGCCGAATGCCGAACCGGTGTCGGCACTGGAAGAGCAACGGCGCGTCTTGCCAGTCGTGGAGGTACTCGCCGCCATTCCAGATGCCATTGTGTCGATTGACACATACCGCGAGGAAACCGCGGGGCTGGCGGTGAAAGCTGGTGCCCACATTGTCAACGATGTCTGGGGCTTGCAGCGCGAGCCGGGCATCGCCAATGTCGCGGCCGAAACCGGGGCAGGGCTGTGCATCATGCATACCGGACGCGGGCGGGATGTGCTTGCCGACCGGATTGAAGATCAGCGCGTGTTCCTGCGCCGTTCGCTCGAAATCGCGGGCAAAGCAGGCATCCGCGATGAGCGCATCGTGCTTGATCCGGGTTTCGGTTTTGCCAAGGAGGAGACCATCGACAATGTTGAACTGATGGTGCGTTTCCGCGAACTCAAGGATCTCGGCTATCCGCTGATGGTCGGAACGTCACGCAAGCGCTTCCTCGGAAGCATCACCGGCAGAACCGCCCCGGAGCGGGATGTGGCGACGGCTGCAAGTTCGGCGATCCTGCGGCTGGCAGGAGCCGACATTTTCCGTGTGCACAATGTCGCTTTCAACAGGGATGCATTGGCCGTTGCGGATGCTATGCTTGCCGCCAAGCGCGCGCCGGGCAAACCATCAGCGCGCGGTTAGGAGCAGGCCATGTACGTCATCCACATGAAAAATTGCGCATTTTTCGCGCGCCATGGCGTGCATGACGAGGAAGAGTTTCTGGGCCAGCGTTTTTACGTCGATGCCGTGCTCAATGTGAACCCGGGCGATGCGCTTGAAACGGATTCAATTGAAGGCACCGTCGACTATGGAAAAGCATTCCAGGTGATTGAAAAGATCGTCACTGGCGAGCGCCGCTTCCTGATCGAAGCGTTGGCGCTGCGTGTTGCCCGCGCGCTTCGCGAAAAGTTTCCGCAGATCACCCGCGCGCAAATCACCGTCCGCAAGCCGAATGCACCGGTTCCGGGCGTTCTGGATTATGTCGAGGTCACGGTTGTCGAGCCGCGCTGAAGAACTGGTCCTGATCGGGCTGGGCGGCAACATCGGAGATCCGCTTGCATCAATGCGCGCTGCGCTGCAGGCGCTGAACAAGCACACACATTGCCGCGTTGCCAAAGTGTCATCCGTGTGGCGGACACCACCGTGGGGCGTCACTGACCAGCCGGATTTCCTGAACGCCTGCGCGGCAGTCAAGACATCGCTTGAGCCGCGGGCGTTTCTTGATCTTTGTCTCTCAGTAGAGCAAGATCTCAAGCGTGTGCGTGACGTGCGCTGGGGGCCGCGCTCAATCGACATCGACATTCTGTTTTTCGGCGAACGCGAGATCAATGAGCCGGGTTTGATCGTGCCGCATCCGCGTTTGGCCGACCGTGCCTTCGTGCTGGTGCCGCTGGCCGAAATTGCCCCTGATACAAAGCACAAAGACAAGTCCGTTGCCGACCTAGCCCGATTGTCTGATAAAACCGGAATGACGGTGCAGCAGGGACCGGACTGGTTCTAGTTTTGTGCAACAGATCCTGTGGCCGTTGCGTCAATGCGCTTCAGGCTCATGCCGATGACCGGCACCATTTCCTTGTCGACACGGACGGAGATCGTGACGTTCATGTCGTTCTCGCCGTTCATCTTGGCCAGCATCGCGCCGGTCAATTGTTTGCGGACCAGTGAAAAGGTGACGCGGTTTCCGGCCACATTACCGGCTGTGATGTCGAGTCCCTTGCCGAGCGCGCCGTCGAGAAAGGCGCCCTTGTAGCTGGCGCCCGCGCGCTGGATGGTGGCTTTCATTTCCTGCGAAAACACGCCGACCCGGCATGAGCCGTCCATGGTGATCCCGGTAGATGATTGCGGATTGGTGCCGTCAAACTGGCAGGTAAACTTGGTACCCTTGTATTTTCCGGCAACAATTTCGCCCGGACCGGACCATTTGCCGGATACTTTCTGAAAGAATGCGGCATCGCCATCGCGCGCAACAGCAGGCATGGAAGCGGCCAAAGAGGCAGCTGCGGCAAAGGCAAAAGCGGACGCGGCAAATTTCATCACAGGGCACTCGGCTGTTTCCGGAACGAAGTTCAACCATGCCCAGTAATGGTTAATGGTTGGTTCCATTCCGCACTTTTTGGAAGTGGAAGGCCACCGCAAATCCGCATTGCCGGATCCAGTCAGCTGTCTTGCGCAGGCTTGCCGCCAATCCGCGTCAACTCCGACATGAAGTCGCCAATGCCCGGCCGCTTCACCGCGTCAAACGGCAGCGGGCGGACAATGTCCATGGCCGCGATGCCGACGCGGGCGGTCATCAAACCGTTGATCACGCCTTCGCCCAGCCGGGCAGACAGTCTCGCGGCGACACCATGGCCGACCAGTTGTTGAATCAGGCTGTCGCCGACGGCAATCGAACCGGTGACCGCCAGATGCGCAATCACGCGCCGGGCGAGGCGGAACAGGCCCAGCGTACCGGGCCGCCCGCCGTAAAGTTCGGCGAGGCGGCGGATCAACCTTGCGGATTCGTAGATGACATAGCCGACATCGACCAGCGCGCGCGGCGAGACCGCGGTGACGACGGACACTCGTTTGGCGCTGTTCAGCACCATGGTCCTCGCCATCTGGTCGAGCGGGGCCAGCAGACCGGTTTCCGCCAGGCGCACGAGATCGGCGCCGTCGACTATCTCGCCCTTCGTTTCCTTCAGATGCGCGCGGCCTCGCGCTGTTTGCGGCACATTGGCGAACAGGGTGTCGAGTTCGCCGACTAGCGTTCTTGCCTCATTCATGTCGTTGGCGGCGATGATGCGCGTCGCCTTGTCACGCAGGTGGCTGGCGGCGTTCAAACGTGAAAGCCCGGCCATTTCGCGGGCGACAATGACCAGCAGTGCCAGAATGGCGACCCCAACCAAGCCCATGGCCGTGTAGCCAAGCCAGTCCGATCGGCTGAACAGGTCGCGCACCAGCGCATCAATCCAGAGGCCGACCGCCAGCGAAACCAACAGGCCGGCCGCCGCAGTGAAAATCTTTCCGGCGGTCCAGCGGCCGGAAGCCGGCGGTGCGGGCACCTGTGTCACTTCCACCAGTCCGGTATCGGCGAAAACATCCGGTTCTTCGATAATTTCGGCCAGCGGCTTGGCTTGCGGCTCGCGGCGATGCTGGACCGGTTTGATCTCGTGTTTCACAGATTTTTCAACCATATCCGGCTGCATCTTGAAGGCTGCAGGCTTGCGGGGTTCGCTCATGCCAACCGGTCTCCGATCAGAAATTGCAGGGCGCGGTCAAGGCGGATGTGCGGCAGTGAGAGTGTCAGGCCTTCAGCCGTCTTTTCCAGCACCGGCGGGCGGAAGCGGATAAAGCGCAATTCCGCTTCGCTCTTTGCATCAAGCGGCTGTGACCCCGATTCAAGCCGCTCAAAAATCGAATCCGGCTTTTCCGGCAAGTCACCGGGAAATATGGCGGTTTCGGTTTTGCCATCGAATGTATCCGCGCCAATGGTTTCGCCTTTGAGCGGCATGCCGACGATAACAGGCAATTCGTCCTTGCCCTGTCTGACCGTTGCCTCGCGGGTCGAACGCACGGCGGACATGGCCAGTACTTCCACCCCAGCCCCCGAAAACTCGGCGGTGTCTATCGCCCGGTCGGCAAGCTTGCGGACCAACCGCTCCAGCCTGTCATGCGCCGAATGGTGCAACTGGTCGGCCTTGGTGGCTGCGATCAGGATGCGGTCAATCCGGTGGGTGAAAAAGCTCGGCAGCCAGCCGGATTTGCCGATGCGGAAACAGGTGAGGATTTCGCTGAGCGCGCGCTCAAGATCTTCCAGCGCATGCGGCCCTGCGTTCAGCGCCTGCATGGCGTCAATCAGCACGATCTGGCGGTCGAGCCGTGCGACATGGTCCATGAAGAAGGGTTTGACCACATGCGTCTTGTAGGCCTCGTATCGCCGCTCCATCATCGCCCACAGTGATCCGCGCAGACCTTGCTCGGGCGCAATGCGGGGCAGGGGCGCGAAAGTGAGGGCGGGCGAACCCTCCAAGTCGCCAGGCATCAGGAAACGTCCTGGCGGCAGCGTGGACATTGCGCGTTCATCGGCGCGGCAGGCGCGCAGATACTCGGTAAAGGTTGCCGCAAGACGCTGCGCCAACAGCTCATCTGCAGGCTGCGCCGTATCGACCGATTGCGCCAATGCCAGCCATTCATGCGCAATGTCATTGCGCATCGGCAGTTTGGCGAGATCAAGCGCCTGTGCCGAAAACTCCGCGAAGGATTTGGTCAAAAGCGGCAGATCCAGAAGCCATTCACCGGGATAGTCGACGATATCGATGCTGAGTTTTCCGGGCTGGAACATGCGGCTCCAGCCGGACGCGGACTGGTATTCGACGGTCAGGCGCAACTGCGAGATGGCGCGGGTCGATTGCGGCCACAGACGCTCATCGACCAGTTCGCGGACGTGGTTCTCATAGGCAAAGCGCGGCACGGCATCGTCAGGCTGCGGCTCAAGCCGTGCGGCGGAGACGCGCCCGTTGCGCCAAGCCTCGAACATTGGCAACCGCCCGCCATGAAGCAAATTGTGCACCAGCGCCGTGATGAACACGGTCTTGCCTGCGCGCGAAAGGCCAGACACGCCGATGCGCACGGATGGCTCGGTCAAGCCGGTCAAACGCTCACCCAACGTGCCAAGTGACAAGCGTATTTCGTCTTGCAGCGATGTGGGTGAGGCCAAGGCCGGTCTCCGGATTGCGTTGGCGTCTATCTATGTTCGCGCATGGCTTGTTTTAATGGCCGCACGAGAAATACTTAATCAGAGTTCACCGCCTGTGATGAACAATGAGAGATGGCCCGATCGCTTTTTCGTGTCTGCCAGCGCGTCGGGCAAGTCAATAACGGCCAGTCCGCCGGTCGGAAATCCATGCTGCAGGGTTGACAAGGCTCCCGGCTCGCCCGTTCCGCAAAGGCGCAGTGCGGCTTCTTCCGTCATCGGATTGTGTCCTACGAGCATGATGGAAGCCGCATCACCGCCGCGGATGATTGCGGCCAGATAAGCGTCGCCTTCTCCGTCGTAGAGCGAACGGTCAAACATGGTTTCGATTTCGAACGGCAACGACGCCGAAACTGTATCCAGCGTTTCACGGGTCCGTGCAGAGGGCGACGCGATGATTTTGTCCGGCACCAATCCGTTGGCCAACATTGTTGCCCCGAGCCTTTCTGCCAATTCACGGCCCTTGGCGTCCAAAGGGCGATCAAAATCTTTCATGCCAGGCAATGCAGAAGCCGCTTTGGCGTGGCGCAACAGATAGACGCGGCTCATGGTCGGACAATTCCTCGCAGTTTCAACAACCGATAATCTGCCGCATGGCTTCGCGCAATGCCGTCCTTGTCAAAGGTAGCGGCTTCCTTGCAGCAAAATGCGTTCAACGGCGAAAATTGTTCCGCAACGGCAACTTATGGCAGTTCTTTCAAATCATCGTCATTTTCGTGTGTGACTGAAACGAGGTGCTTGTCTGCGATCGAACGCCGCATTATAAGCGCCGCCCATAGGGAGGACTTTGGAGTGATTCAGATGGTTCGGACAAACGAAACATCCTATCAGCCGAGCGACGACGAGCCGTTCATGAACGACCGTCAGCGCGGATACTTCCGCGCCAAGCTCATAGCATGGAAAAATGACATCCTGCGCGAAGCGCGCGAGACCTTGGACGCCCTCCAGGAAGAAAACACCAATCATGCTGACCTTGCTGACCGGGCGTCGTCAGAAACTGACCGCGCCATTGAGCTTCGTGCTCGTGACCGCCAGCGCAAATTGATCTCCAAGATTGACGCTGCCATGGCGCGGATTGACGATGGCACTTACGGATTTTGCGAAGAGACCGGTGAGCCGATCAGCTTGAAGCGTCTTGATGCCCGGCCGATCGCCACGCTCTCGATTGAGGCGCAGGAACGGCATGAGCGCCGCGAGAAGGTCTACCGCGACGAGTGAAGGTCAGGTGCGCGGATAACGCTCGTCCATGATGGCGAGCGCTTTGCGGGCAATTTCTGCCAGTACCTCCAAGTTTACATCGCTGAGCTTTTTTACATAAAGGCAGGACTTGGCTGTCTTGTGTGGCCCAAGCGCCGCCAAGTCGACCGCAAATTCATCAAAGCCCGGCACAATGTATATCACCAGCCCTGTCTCTCTTGCGGCAAAACCGATCCGCGAGGATGAGCCTGAGTGGCCGCTGTCATATGTGTAATCGTATGAGCCAAAGCCTATGATCGACGGTCCCCACATCACGGGTTCTTCGCCGGAAATTTTCGTAAGCAGGTCCGCAAGCATTTCCGCGTCGGCGCGCAGACTGGAGTTGTCCAACGCTGCAATATGACCTTCAACGCTCGCGGAGCCTGGTCTTGTCTTGGCTTTTCCTGCCACTACTGCCTCCGGTCAGGAAATCCGGTCTTTCTGCGTATCCAGCGTGCTCAGCAGCGATTCCATTTCTTTTTCGAGCGAGACATTCGATGCGATCTCGTCATCGTCGAAGGAAAGGCTTTCTGAAATATCGGCGAGCAAAGAGTCATCCATGGATTGTTCAGCCGAAACCGGCTTCTCATCTTGTATTGGAACAAACGGCGGCACAGGCGGTGCAGGCATGGGATTTGACATCGCCGGATCCGGCCTTGACGTCATGGACGCCGGGATTGGATCAAAGTGGGGCAAGGGTTCCATCGGCCGCTCGGGCTCTTGGCTTGGGGGCATTGCCGTTCGCATTGGCTCGACATGTGGCGGGGTCTCCACTGACACCTGTGGCGCGGCAATTGCTGCTGCCGCACTTGTCACGGCTACCTGGGCCGGTCTGACTGGCTGTGGTGCCGGTTGGACGGGCGGGGTTGCCGGGCGCGGAGGCAAATATGGTGCTGCGGGGCGCTGGGGAACTGGCGCGGGTCTTTGCTGAACAGGCGCGACGCGCGGAGCCGGTTGGGGTGAAGGCATTGGCCTGGCCGGTTCAGCGAGTGGCGGTTCTGCAGATCGTGTTGCCTCAGCGGACCGCGGGTGTGGTGGCGGCGTGTGCTGGGCGGGCTGGCTGCTTTTGACAACATTTGGCCCATCCAGGCGGATGTTCTGTTCAACCACCAAATCGGTCGGGCCGCCAATCAGGATCAAATGCTCCACGTCGTCGCGACGGACCAAAACCAACCGGCGCCGCGAATCAACGGGCGTCGCGTCAATCACGGCAAGCCGCAGATGACGTCCCCGGCCGCCATTGATGAACGTTCCGCCCAAAAGACGCCGTGTCAGCCATATCAGCAATAGAACGCCAAGGATGATCGCTGCAAAAAGCAGTATGAATGAAAGCGTCGGCGACAGGTTCACGCCGAACATGTTGTTGATCCAATTGGCCATCAGACTCCCCGAATTACGGTTCTCCCCCAGCTAAACACTAACCCGTGCAGGCCTCCACCACAAGTTTTCTGCTACTTGAGGTTCAGTAAGGTGCAAACACCTGCGATCTTTGGCCTTAATCCGGTCTTGCGCCCCTTCCTTGCCGGGCGTGAATATGATTCAAGCAGAATCACAGAACTGCGGAACAGGGGGAACACGCATGGCTCCGGACGTTGGAGAACCTGCAAATCCGTTGCCGGTCGTCGATCGCGAATCGCGGCCGGGCGAAGTTCTGCGCCTGCTAGGGCTCGGCATTGTTCTCATGGCGGTTGCCGCGTTGTTTTTTCTATTCGGTGACCGCCTCGGAGAGCCGTTCCGGCTGGGACTGCTGGGCATCTTCGCCATGGTTGGCGTGTTCTATCTGTTCGCCTCCGTGATCGGCATCATCCGCATCGCGCCGCGCTCGACCGGCAATGAAATGTCGAGGGCGCTTCTTGATGGCGCATCCGACGGAACCATTGTCAGCGATGACCGCGGGCGCATCATTTATGCCAACAAGGCTTACTCGGACATTTGCGGCATGAGTTCGCCGGATAAAATCCGCTCACTCGAAGGCCTGCTCAACACGGAGCCAGAAGCGTCGGATCCGCTCGAACGGTTGACGTCTTCGCTGCGCTCCGGCGTGTCGGCGGTGGAAGAGTTCCGGCTGAGCCACAATTTGTCGTCATCCAAAAACGGAACGGGCAGTTGGTATCGCGTCAAGGCGCGCCCCTTGAAGCTCTCGGACACCGGCCAGCAACTGTCGATCTGGCAAATTGCGGACATTTCCAATGAGCGCGCCGAGCAGGAGCGTTTCTTCCGTGATCTGCAATTGGCGATCGACCATCTGGATCAGGCGCCAGCCGGGTTCATGTCGACCAATGCTGACGGCTCCATCGCCTATGTCAATGCGACTCTAGCAGATTGGCTCGGTATCGATTTGGGCACTTTCCGCCCGGGTTCGATGGACATGTCAGACTTGATCGCCGGCAATGGAGCGGCAATCATTGAGTCCGTCCGGGCAGAGCCGGGCACCACGCGCAGTGCGGTCATCGACCTGGATATGGCCAAGAAGAACGGACAGGCCTTGCCAGTCCGCTTTTACCACCGCGTTCAAACCAACAAGGACGGCTCGGCGGGCGCTGCGCGGACGATCATCATCAACCGCTCAGCCGGCGAGGACGGACTGTCCGAACAGCGAGCAGCCGAAGTCCGGTTTACCCGCTTCTTCAATTCTGCCCCTATGGCCATCGCCGCGCTGGACAAGGACGGCAAGGTGCTGCGCACCAACGGGCCGTTCCACAAGCTTTTCTCCGGCCTGTTCGACCATGATGCTGTCGATCGCCATCTGGCCCTGGAATCAGTGGTGCACGAGCGGGACCGCGCTTCATTCCGTCAGGCCTTGTCTTCCGCTGTTGCCCGCCAGGCGGACATTTCGCCGATCGACAGCGTCATGCCAAATGACGAAAGCCGCTATCTGCGGTTCTATTTCAACACCACAGCGGACGAATCCACCGAGGACGGCGGCGAGGCTGCGTTTGTCTATGCGGTTGAAACCACAGAACAGAAGGCTTTTGAGGCACAAATTGCCCAAAGCCAGAAGATGCAGGCCGTCGGCCAGCTTGCCGGCGGCATCGCGCATGATTTCAACAATGTGCTGACGGCGATCATCATGTCGTCTGACCTGTTGCTGACCAACCACCGCGCGTCTGATCCGTCTTTCCCGGACATCATGAACATCAAACAGAACGCCAACCGCGCGGCCTCGTTGGTTCGCCAGTTGCTGGCCTATTCAAGACGCCAGACTTTGCGCCCGCAGGTCATCAGCCTGATGGATGTGGTTGCGGATTTGCGCATGCTGTTGACGCGGCTTGCGGGTCCGGAGGTTTCTCTCAAGATCGAACATGGCCGCGATCTGTGGCCGGTCAGGGCTGATGTCGGACAGTTTGAGCAGGTGATTGTCAATCTGGTCGTCAACGCGCGCGATGCGATGCCGGGCGGAGGAGTTGTGAACATCCGGACCCGTAACGTCGAAGCGGCGGAAATTCCGGCGTTCGGCTACCGCGAGCTGACAGAAGCCGATTATGTCCTGACACAAGTGTCCGACACGGGCACAGGCATTGCCGCAGCGATCCGCGAAAAGATTTTCGAGCCCTTCTTCACCACCAAGGAAGTTGGCAAAGGCACCGGTCTTGGGCTTTCGATGGTCTACGGCATTGTCAAGCAAACCGGCGGTTTCATCTATCTGGATACCGAGGAAGGGAAGGGCACCACTTTCAACATCTTCCTGCCGCGCCATATAGCAGAGGCCGGGGCTGTTTCGGAAAGTTCGGCCAGTGCCAGCTCTACTGCCCACGAGGGCGCCTTGTCGTCTCAGTCCGGAAAATCCACACCGGCGACAGACCTGTCCGGAACAGCAACCGTGCTTTTGGTCGAAGATGAGGATTCTGTCCGCATGGGCGGCATCCGTGCCTTGCAGTCGCGTGGCTACACGGTTCATGAGGCTGCCAGCGGTGTCGAGGCGATGGAGGTCATGGCGGCGCTGGATGGCAAGGTGGATATTGTCGTGTCCGACGTCGTCATGCCGGAAATGGACGGGCCGACGCTGTTGCGTGAGCTTCGCGCCAAGTACGGCGACATCAAGTTCATTTTCGTGTCGGGCTATGCCGAGGACGCATTCGCCAAGAACCTTCCGGCAGATGCAAAATTCGGGTTCTTGCCAAAACCGTTCTCGCTCAAACAGCTTGCCGCAGCCGTAAAGGAAATGCTCGAGCAGGATTGAGACGTGAGATTCCAACGCAACAGAAAGGACTTGAAGCACTTAGTTCTTGCGGTCGGCACGTCATGCGGGCTAGTTTGCAAGAAAAGGCGGGACGGACATGAGTGAAGATCTGGAAACATCAATTATTGCGCTTTTCGAACAGCATGCAGACAAGGCCGCGGGGCCCATCACTGCCGATACAGCGCTGGAAAAGCTTGGCATCCATTCTCTTGAATTGACTGAAATCGTTATGGACATCGAAGACAAGTTCGGTGTCGAAATTGATTTGTCGACTGTTGATACCTGGCAATCTTTCAGCCAGGTTGGCGACATCATCAATGCGGTGAAGACACTGCTGGCCGACAAAGCTTGACCTCCTCCCGGTCTAAAATTGTCATTACTGGCATGGGCGCACTGTCGTCCATTGGCACGAGCGCAGCTGCTGTCTGGCGGTCGATGCGCGACGGTGTTTGCGGGATCGGTCCACTCACGACAATTGCGCTTGAAGATTTGAAGGGCAATATCGGCGCCGAGATCAAGCAACTGCCTGACATAGGTCTGGACCATCGCCGTCTGGTGACGATGGACAGGGTCAGCCATCTGGCTGTGCTGGCGGCAGATGAAGCCTACAAACAGTCGGGTCTTGATCTGACGGAAAGCCAAAAACTGCGCGCCGGAGCGGTGGTTGGCGTTGGCACTTTCGGCGGCATTTCAATTGATGAGGCGTACCGCGCCGTCTGGCGCGACGGCAAAAAGCACCCGCCGATATTTACCGTACCCAAGGCCATGCCGGGCGCTGCTGCCGGACAGGTGAGCATGCATCTTGGTCTGAAAGGCACTGTTTTCGGTGTCAGTTCCGCCTGTTCTTCGTCGAACCATGCGATCGGCGTCGCGGTCGATATTTTGCGCTCGGGCCGGGCGGACGTCATGCTTGCCGGCGGCGCTGATGCGCCGATGATATTCGGCGTTCTCAAAGCCTGGGAAGCTTTGCGGGTCCTGTCTTCCGAACCATGCCGGCCGTTCTCTGCCAATCGCGCAGGCTTGAGCATTGGTGAAGGCTCAGGAATGTATGTGCTTGAAACCGAGGCCAATGCCAAAGCGCGCGGCGCGGTCATATTGGCAGAGCTTGCCGGTTTTGGCATGACGGCGGATGCAACCGACATTGTGGCGCCGGGTGTTGAAGGTCCTGCGCGCGCCATGCGGGCCTGTCTTGATGATGCGCGTCTGGCTCCGGAAGACATTGATTATATCAATGCGCACGGGACCGCGACCAAAGCCAATGACATGATCGAAACACAGGCCATCAAACTGGCGTTCGGATCGCATGCCTCGGCGGTATCAGTCTCGTCAACAAAGTCCATGCACGCCCATTGCATGGGCGCTTCCGGTGCGATCGAGCTTGTTTCGTGTATTGGCGCTGTGCGTGACGACATTGTTGCGCCGACGGTAAGCTACCAAATACCGGATCCGGACTGCGATCTTGACGTAACTCCCAATGTCGCGCGCGAACGCCAGGTCCGGGCCGCCATCTCGAATTCCTTCGCGTTTGGCGGCACCAATGCTGTGCTTTGCGTCAAGAAATATTAGTTAACCCTAACATTACCCTATTCCTGCCGCATTCCTGACTAGTGTTGCCCAACTCTTCGGGATACATTCCCGCAGGTTTGATTTTTTCAATCGGGGATCTGATTCATGAAACGTCTTGTTACTTTGGCCGTTCTCGGCTCTTTTCTGGCAGCTTGCACCACGACCAATCCTTACACCGGCGAACAGCAGGTTTCCAAAACCGCTGGCGGCGCAGCGCTTGGCGCATTGGCCGGCGCGGGCGTTGGCATGCTGGCGGGCGGCGATGACC
>JBGSHY010000066.1:0-18927 GCA_041751995.1 Rhizobiaceae bacterium
GTCAAGAAGGGCGACCGCGTCACGCTGTACATGCCGATGATTCCGGAAGCAGCGTATGCGATGCTCGCCTGCACCCGCATCGGCGCCATCCATTCGATCGTCTTCGGCGGCTTCTCGCCCGACGCGCTGGCCGGCCGCATCGTCGACTGCAACTCGACCTTCGTCATCACCGCCGACGAGGGCCTGCGCGGCGGCAAGGGCGTGCCCCTGAAGGAAAACACCGACAAGGCGATCGACATCGCCGCCAAGAACCACGTCATGGTCAAGAACGTGCTGGTCGTGCGCCGCACCGGCGGCAAGGTCGGCTGGGCCAATGGCCGCGACCTCTGGTACCACGACGAGATGGTCAAGGCCGACCCGGTCTGCAAGCCGGAACCGATGAAGGCCGAGGATCCACTGTTCATCCTCTATACCTCCGGCTCGACCGGCAAACCGAAGGGCGTGCTGCACACCACTGGCGGTTATCTGGTCTACGCGTCGATGACGCACCAGTACGTGTTCGACTACCATGACGGCGACGTCTACTGGTGCACGGCCGATGTCGGTTGGGTCACCGGCCACAGCTACATTGTCTACGGCCCGCTCGCCAATGGCGCCACGACGCTGATGTTCGAGGGCGTGCCAAATTACCCGTCACCAGCCCGTTTCTGGGAAGTGATCGACAAGCACAACGTCAACATCTTCTACACGGCGCCAACCGCCATCCGCGCCCTGATGGGCGCTGGCGAAGGCCATGTGAAGAAGACCTCGCGCAAGAGCCTGCGTGTGCTGGGATCGGTCGGCGAACCAATCAATCCGGAAGACTGGGAATGGTATTACAACGTCGTTGGCGAAGGAAAATCGCCGATCGTCGACACCTGGTGGCAGACCGAGACCGGCGGCATCCTGATCACGCCGCTGCCGGGCGCCACCGACCTCAAGGCCGGTTCGGCAACGCGGCCTTTCTTCGGCGTGCAGCCGCAACTGGTCGACAATGACGGCAAGGTGCTGGACGGCGCCAATGACGGCAATCTGTGCATCACCGACGCCTGGCCGGGCATGATGCGCACGGTCTATGGCGACCACGAGCGCTTCATCCAGACCTATTTCTCCACCTACAAGGGCAAGTACTTCACCGGCGATGGCTGCCGCCGCGACAAGGATGGCTATTACTGGATCACCGGCCGCGTCGACGATGTCATCAACGTCTCCGGCCACCGCATGGGCACGGCCGAAGTCGAGTCGGCGCTGGTCAGCCACCACCTCGTTTCGGAAGCCGCCGTCGTTGGCTATCCGCACGACATCAAGGGCCAGGGCATCTATTGCTACGTGACGCTGATGGCCGGCGAAAAGGGCGACGATGCACTGCGCAAGGAACTGGTCGCCCACGTGCGCAACGAGATCGGTCCGATCGCCTCGCCCGACAAGATCCAGTTTTCGCCCGGCTTGCCGAAAACCCGCTCCGGCAAGATCATGCGCCGCATCCTGCGCAAGATCGCCGAAGACGATTTCGGCTCACTGGGCGACACGTCAACGCTGGCCGATCCGACCGTGGTCGAAGACCTGATCGATCACCGCCAGAACAAGAAAAGCTGAAACAAGTGAGTCTGGATTCGGTCCGCGCGTTTCTTGCCTTGCACGCGCCGGACATTGAAATCCTGATCCATAACGGTGAAACGGCGACGGTGGCGCAAGCCGCCGCCGCCCACGGCGTACCACATGCAGCCATTGCCAAGACCTTGTCGCTCAAAGTTGGCGGGCAGCCGTTTCTGCTCGTTACCGGTGGCACGGCGCGGCTCGACAACCGCAAGGCTAAGGATGCATTTGGCGGCAAGGTCTCGATGTTGGGCCCAGACGAAGTGCAGGGCCTGACCAGCCACCCTATCGGCGGCGTCTGCCCATTCGGGCTGGCGGAGCCTCTGCCGGTCTATTGCGATGTCAGCTTGAAGGCTTTCGACGTGGTTGTTCCGGCCGCCGGTAGCCCGAACAGCGCCATGCGCATTGCAACAGAACGGCTGGCCGTGCTTTCGAACGCGACATGGGTGGATGTCTGTTCCGTGCCTGATTGATCGGCATTCGAATTCCCGAAATCACTGCAGCGGCGTTTCAGAATATAGGATAGGAAGGACGGCAACTTTCCTCCCGTTTATGCAGGCCTGTCCATGAACGCTTTCAAAGCCGGTGTAGCCTATGTCCTCACTGTGTTCGCCGCAGGTTTCGCGCTGGGCGCCATCCGCGTCACGTTCATAACGCCGACAACCGGTCCGCTAGCCGCTGTGCTCATCGAATTGCCATTCATGTTAATGGCTTCATGGCTTGCCGCAAGATGGCTGATAAGGGCAATGCAGGTACCTGGAACAGTTGCCGCGCGGGTCATGATGGGAAGCACAGCTTTTGTGCTGCTGATGGTCATCGAAACTCTTTTTGGCCTCGCATTTGGACGAAGCCTTGCAAGCCAGCTCGGCGATTTGCGGCAACCTGCAGGTTTGGCCGGCCTGGCGGGACAAATGGTGTTTGCCTTGATGCCAGCCCTGCTTTTGCGAGCCGATCACAATTCATGACGGGCCACTTGCCAAACCGGCAAATCCGCCCCATCATTTCCGTGTGTTCAACAGGTGAAAGGAGGTGGTCCGATGTCGAGTGATTGCAAGGGCCTGAAATTGTCCGGTGTGGCGACGATCCGTTGGGAGCAGCCTTCCATCTGATAACGGTCATGCAGTGGGCTTCATGCTCACACGGGCAGACCGGCCCTTAGAAATCGCGAAGCCGCCAATCCAGCAAGGATTGGCGGCTTTCGCATTTTTGGTACCGTGGGCCCTGTCAGTTGACCAGCGAAACACGTTCAACGCGCTTGGCGATTTCCTTGAAGGCGGCGGTCAGCTGTGCGCCGTCTTCCGCATTGAAAAACGTCACTTCGCTGCCTGATGGCGTCGAGGCACAGTCGGTCAACATGCGGATGGCTTCCTTCTGCTGGGCGGCATTGCCGATATCCTTCAGCCGGAAGCCGATGGTGAACAGCTTGACCTTCTTCGCCTTGATGGCTTCGCAATAGGTCATGGCAAGACGGCCGGAAAGCATTGAAATGCCGGAATAGGTCGGGACGGAGGCGCCCGGCAGGCCGGAGGCTTCGGAGTTGAACATGCCGTCCGTCATCAGGATCAGATACTTGTCGAGATTGGGCGTGCCGTAGGCGGCGGGCTCCGAAGCGGCGGGCAAGGCGCCGTTCCAGTTAGGCGACAGCATGTACCAGCCCCACTGCAGGCCGATCTGGCCTGCGGTGCCGCCGACCGGCGCAAGCGTGTCGATCATCTTCTTCAGCGCCGTGGAATTTTTGGTCAGCGGCTGGACAGGCGTGGCCGGGCAATCGACTGCATAGGAATAGGTCTTGCCGTCCACATAGTTGATGGTGTCCGCACGCGTCGCCTTGGCGATGGCCGGGCTGGCATCAGTGAACATTTCCGCACCGCGCCGCTCGGTCGAGCAGGCATCCTTGGCCGGCTTGCCCTTGGTGTCCACGACATATTTCGACAGTGCGCCAGTGTTCACGCCAAAGGAATAGGGAACAATGGCAACCTTGGTGTTGCCGCTGCCATTGTCGATGAACTCGGATACAGCGGCTTTCGCGGCGACCTTCAGTTCCTTAATTTTTGTGCCGGCCATTGAGCCTGTGACATCCAGAACCATCGACACCTCGACTGCGCGCTCGGCATAGGCCGCCGCTGAGGCAACCGAGATCGACTGCTTTGGCGAGACGCTGAAGACCGGGAAGGCAACCTTGTAGGCGGTGGTTGCTGTGGCGGAGATCGAGTTGGTCGCTGTGTTCAGCTTGAAAGCGGCCAGATGCGTGGCGGCGGGATCAATCCGGTTGGTGTTGAGATTGGCGGCCAGAAACTGCTCGACTTTGGATTGGGCATCCGCCTCGGACACCTTGCCGCGGGCAATCTCACGGGCGGTGGAAAGCAGCGCCGAATCCAGCGCCTGAGACAGGTTGGTCTTGACATTCAGCATGTGGGAGAAGTCAACCGCAAGCCCTGCTGCCAGCATCAACACCGTCGAAGCGGCGGCGAAGGTCAAGGCGAAATTACCGCTGCGGTCTGATGCAAAGCGGGAGGCCGTGTTCTTGAGGGTGGTGAGGCTGTACATCGCTTCTGTCTCCGGATGGAACGGCGGGGGCCGTCTTCGGGAAACACAATGCGAAAAGCCTGCCAGTCAGGCTCAGTGACGGATCAGAAATGCCGTTTTTTTGAATTGATTGAAGTTTCCGGTTTTTTAACCTTAACCACCGGTAAACAAATCCGCACACAGCCAGAATTGTTTACCGCCTGTTCACCATGACGAGGCAGACGTCCGTCGGCGCCCTAGCGTGTGTTTCAGTTTGATACAGGCTGAACCTAGAAATCGCAGGCGATGCCGCGCACTTCCCAGTCACCGTAGCGTACCGGGTCTTCGCCGCCACGCCCGCCAAGTTCGCGTGGCTTTTGATCCGCCTTTGCAGACTGGCGTCGGGCTTCAGCTTCGGCAAGCGCCTTTTTGGCCGTTTCGCTCAGCACTTTTTTCTGCGCAGGCGTGTTTTCTTGCTCAGACATTCAGTTATTCCTGCCGCCGGATTGAAAGGCCACAATTTGCATCCCATGATATAGACCGGATTCGGTTCCGTTGCGAAGTGAGGTATTTTGTCCATGAATGTCGTGCGCACCGCCTTTCTCCTGGCGATCATGACGGCTCTTTTCATGCTGGTCGGCTATGCCATCGGCGGTCAGGGCGGCATGATGATCGCGTTGGCTTTTGCGGCCGCCACCAATGTGTTTTCCTGGTGGAATTCCGACAAGATGGTGCTGAAAATGCACCGGGCTGTCGAGGTCAACGAGGCCAATGCACCGGAGTATTTCCAGATCGTCAGGGCGCTGTCTGACCGCTCAGGCATTCCTATGCCGCGCACCTACATCATTGGCAACTCGCAGCCGAACGCCTTTGCGACGGGTCGCAATCCGCAGAATGCAGCCATTGCCGTGACCACGGGCCTGCTTGACCGCCTGACGCCAGAAGAAGCCTCCGGCGTGATTGCGCATGAACTGGCGCATATAAAAAACCGCGACACGCTGATCATGACCGTGACGGCGACACTGGCGGGCGCGATCTCGATGCTCGGCAACTTTGCATTTTTCTTCGGCGGCAGCTCCAGCCGCGACCGGCCGCTTGGCGGACTTGGCACGCTGGTCGCGGTCATTGTCGCGCCTCTGGCCGCAATGATCGTGCAGATGGCGGTGAGCCGCACCCGCGAATATTCGGCGGACCGCCTCGGTGCGCAGATCGTCGGCAACCCTTTGTGGCTGGCCTCGGCACTGAAAAAGATAGCGGCGGCCTCCAAGGGCATCGTCAACGAAAGCGCGGAACGTTTTCCGGCTTCCGCCCACATGTTCATCATCAATCCCTTGTCCGGCATCCGCCTTGACGGCCTGTTTTCAACCCACCCTGCCGTGGAAAACCGCGTCGCTGAACTTGAAGCCATGGCCGCCGAGATGAACGCCATGCCCGCAGCTGTCGAAGAGGTCGATGAACCGGCGGTGCAGGAAGAGGCGCCGCCGCAATCCAGCGGGCCGTGGGGCCGCAATGGCGCAGCGAACAAAGGCCCATGGTCTTGACCGCCGCCAAGCCTGGCCGGTTAGCATTTGAAAAAGCCATCGTTTCCGACAAGCCGGGTCTGGCAGTCCGGCTATGCGCGCAACGCCTGCTGGGCGCAGTGATCGAAACATCGACGTCGCTAGATGGATTGACCGACGACGATCATGGACACCCGCAATATCGGGCGCTGGAGATGCGGGACCGCTCATTGGTTCGGGCAATCCTGTCGTCGGCCTTGCGCCACCGCGGCACCGTCAGCGCATTTCTCGCGCGCCTCCTCGACAAGCCATTGCCGGACAACGCCAAGAGCCTCAACCACCTGCTGCATGTCGCGGCAGCGCAAATTCTGTTTCTCGACATACCCGATCACAGCGCGGTCGATCTTGCGGTTGAGGCTGCGCGGGCCGATCCGCGCAACAGCCGTTTTGCTTCGCTGGCCAATGCATTGCTAAGGCGCATGGCGCGCGAGAAAGCGGATCTGCTGCCGACCCTGTTGGCGACCACGCGCGATGTGCCAGACTGGTTCTGGAACGAGTTGCGCAGCCAGTATGGCGAGCGCAAAGCCGAGCATATCCTTGCCATGCACCGCGTCGAAGCCCCGGTTGATTTCACGGTGAAATCCAATTCCGCTAATTGGGCGGGACTTTTGGGCGGGATGGTGCTGCCCGACGGAACTGTGCGGGTTGAAAAGCTGGATGTATCCGTACCGAGCCTGCCCGGCTTTTCCGAAGGCGCCTGGTGGGTGCAGGACGCGGCGGCAAGCATCCCGGCCATGCTGCTCGGTGATATCAACGGCAAGACCGCATTGGACCTCTGCGCCGCGCCCGGCGGCAAGACGGCGCAGATGGTGCAGGCGGGCGCAGATGTGACCGCTGTCGATCTTTCCGCCTCGCGCCTCAAACGTCTGGCGGGCAATCTGGCGCGGCTGGGCTTGAGCGCAAAAACATGGCAGGGAAATGCTTTTGATTTTGCGCCGCATGAAAAGTTCGACGCAGTGCTGCTTGATGCGCCATGTTCGTCCACCGGCACCATCCGCCGCCATCCCGATGTCGCCTGGACCAAGTCGCCGCAGGATGTGGCAAAGCTCGCAAAACTGCAGTTCGACCTGCTGGAAAAGGCAGCCGGGTTCGTGAAGCCGGGCGGCGTGTTGGTGTTCTCCAACTGTTCACTGCTCGCTGTCGAAGGCGAAGCATTGGCAAGGCGGGCTGCAGGCGGAATCACCGCGCTTGAGCCTTACCCTGTGGCGAGGGAAGACCTGCCGGGCCTGGAAACACTGGTGTCCACAGAAGGTTGGTTGCGCTCGACCCCGGCAGACATGGTTCTGGGCCGTCCGGAAATCTCCGGCATGGACGGCTTCTTTGCCGCCAGATTCCGCGTCCGCTAATAATTCATATCTGGCTTCAATGGCGCTTGCGCTGATTTCGTTCGCTTCTATCATGCTCAAGGGGTGACGGAGGGATCAAGGTTGGCTGGAACGCTGGCGGAAAAGCCGCGCATATTCGGATTGGCGGCGGCAGGTCTGTGGCGGCGCTTGTCCAGACGCTTGCGCAACGGCCCGATCGCGCGCTGGCGTTTCTCCGGTTTTGCCCCTGACCGCATCCTGATTGCCCCGCCGGATCTGCGCATGGCGGATGCCCATCTGGCCCAGGAGTTTTACTCCGGACGCATCGCGCTTGCCGGCAAAACCGTCGATACTGGTGGCCTTTCGCCCTTCCAGATCATCCCGCCGACAGATGAATGGGCAGCTTCTTTGCACAATTTCCGATGGCTGCGCCACATGCGCGAGGCAGGAACCGACCTTGCCTGCGCCCATGCGCGGGCTTTGGTGTCCGACTGGATCCGGTTTCATGGCAAGACCATTGAGGGCCTGCCTTGGGAAGCACACACAACGGCCAAGCGGGTGATTGCCTGGCTGCAGCATTCAGGCACTTTGCTGCGCGGCTGCGACATCGATTTCTACCGGACTTTCCTGAAGTCGCTGGCGCTGCAGCTGCGCTACCTGCGCACGGTGACAACCGGTCTGGACAATGCCGAAGCGCGGCTGCGCGGCCGCATTGCGCTGGTGTTCGCCGCGCTGTCACTGCCCGTGTCAGCATCAAAACTGCAATTGGCCACGCGCAATCTCGAACTGGAGCTGAACCGCCAGATTCTCGCTGATGGCATTCACATATCGCGGAACCCGGAAACGGTCCTAGAGCTTTTGACCGACCTTCTGCCGCTGCGCCAGACCTATGGCAACCAGTCGGAAAATCCTCCGGCGGCGCTTGTCGCGGCCATAGAGCGGCTGCTTCCCGCGTTGCGCTTCTTTCGCCACCGCGATGGTTCACTTGCAAGGTTCAATGGCGCCGGATTTGCAATGCAGGAGCGGATTGCCGCTGTTTTGCGCTATGATGAAAGCGCAGGCAGCCCATTGTCCGCTGCCCCGCATGGCGGCTACCAGCGCTTGGCGATGGGCTCGGTCACGCTGATTGCCGACACCGGCACGCCGCCGCCGGTCGGCGCATCTGACGAGGCGCACGCCGGATGCCTGTCGTTCGAATTTTCCTCCGGACGCCACAGTTACGTCGTCAACGCAGGAACCGACCGGTTCGGCCCCGCCGACTTCCGTCCGCTGGCAAGGACCACGGCGGCGCATTCGACGGCAACCGTCAACGACCTGTCGTCTTGCCGGTTTGCCAATGCCGGTTCCCTCAAGGACCTGGTCGGGACACCCATTCTTGCAGGACCGCGCAAGGTAACGGCCACGCGGCGCGATACAGAGGAGTCTCAAGTTTTCTCTGCCAGCCACGATGGCTTTGTCGCAACCACCGGCGTTGTCCATGAACGCGAGATCAGCCTGTCGCATGGTGGCTCGGTGATAGCCGGTTTTGACCGGTTCCTGACGCCAAGCGGCAATCCGGTCAGGGCTGGAACCAAGGCCAGGATCGCCATCCGGTTTCATCTCCACCCCAAGATCCAAATCACCCGAGACAGAAACAAACAGTTTGTGCTGACCGCAAACCGCGATGACAGTTGGGCCTTCACCTGCAGCGAAATTGCCCCTGCCGAACAGGAATCGCTGTTTTTTGCCGGAATTAGCGGCCCGCAAAAGACCAGGATGCTGGTGCTTGAGTTCGATGCCAACGATGTCCAGGAAGTGCACTGGCAGTTCACCCGCACCGGGCTTGGCGTCTGGTCGCAATGAGATCTGTCCTAAGGGTGTGGATGGGCCGGTAAACCTTGTTATTGTGCACTGCATCAAACTTTACTGGCGTTGAAGCCGGACGAGTGGTAATCCGCCGCCAAATTCGGGCGCTGGAGGCTTCCGGCGCGATCAATTGCAAGGACGTGACATGTCTGTCGCCACCAAACGCATTCCCGCACCAGATCTTCATTCGATCCGGCGGGCGCTGATTTCCGTTTCCGACAAAACTGGCTTGATCGACTTCGCCAAGGCATTGGTGGCGCAAGGCGTCGAACTGGTCTCGACCGGCGGAACGGCCAAAACACTCAGCGCGGCAGGGCTTTCTGTGCGCGACGTATCCGAACTCACCAACTTCCCGGAAATCATGGATGGCCGCGTCAAGACGCTGCATCCGGCAGTGCATGGCGGCCTCTTGGCCATACGCGATGACGGCGACCATGTCGCGGCGATGATCGAGCATGAAATCCCGGAAATAGATCTGGCCGTGATCACGCTGTACCCGTTCGAGGAAGTGCGCGCACGCGGCGGCGACTATGCCGAGACGGTCGAGAATATCGACATTGGCGGGCCGGCCATGATTCGCGCCGCGGCAAAGAACCACGCCTATGTCGCCGTGGTGACAGACCCGGCGGACTATTCCCGCGTTGGCAAAACCCTTGCCGAAAACAAGGGCAAGCTGCCCTACAGCCTTCGCCAGGAACTGGCCGCCAAGGCTTTTGCCCGCACCGCCGCCTATGACGCGATGATTTCCAACTGGTTCGCCGCCGAACTGGGCATGGCGACACCGGAAAACCGCTCGATCGGCGGCAGACTGGCGCAACCCATGCGCTATGGCGAAAACCCGCATCAGACGGCGGGCTTCTACAAAACCGGTGAGCATCGACCGGGCGTCGCCACAGCAACCCAGTTGCAAGGCAAGCAACTGTCTTACAACAACATCAACGATACCGATGCGGCCTTCGAACTTGTCGGCGAGTTTGACCCGAAGCGCACAGCCGCTGTCGCCATCATCAAGCATGCCAATCCGTGCGGCGTGGCAGAAGGGTCGTCGCTGAAATGGGCCTATCTGAAGGCGCTCGCCTGCGACCCGACTTCGGCCTTCGGCGGCATTGTTGCCGTCAACCAGACGCTCGATGCGGACGCTGCGGCGGAGATTGTCAAGGTGTTCACCGAAGTGATCATCGCGCCGAACGCGACGGATGAGGCGATTGACATCATCGCCGCAAAAAAGAACCTGCGCCTGCTGGTGACCGGCGGCTTGCCGGACCCGCGCGCGCCGGGAATTGCCGCCAAGACCGTGGCGGGCGGCCTGCTCGTACAGTCGCGCGACAATGCAGTGGTCGATGATCTCGAGCTGAAAACCGTCACCAAGCGCGCGCCAACCGAGAAGGAGCTCGCCGATCTGCGCTTTGCCTTCCGTGTCGCCAAACACGTCAAGTCGAACGCCATCGTCTACGTCAAGGATGGCGCGACCGTCGGCGTTGGCGCAGGCCAGATGAGCCGCGTGGATTCATCGCGCATCGCCGCCCGCAAGGCGCTGGATGCAGCCGAAGCAGCAGGCCTTGCCGAGCCGCTAACCAAAGGTTCGGTCGTCGCGTCGGACGCTTTCTTCCCGTTCGCCGACGGCCTCATCTCAGCCATCGAAGCCGGCGCCACCGCCGTCATTCAGCCCGGCGGCTCCATGCGCGACGACGAAGTGATCGCAGCAGCGGATGCTGCGGGCATCGCCATGGTGTTTACCGGCACCCGGCATTTCCGGCACTGATTGCAGGAAGGCCTACTCGCCGACGTCCGCTGCCGGATAGGGCGTGCGCAGCAGGATCACCAGACCGATCACGAAGAAGATGATCAGCATCGCCATGCCGAGCCGTGCGGAGCCCGCTAGCGCAGTGACGGTGGCCACGGTGAACGGTGCAAGAAATGACGTCGCGCGGCCGGACAGCGCGTAGATGCCGAAATAGCGGCCTGCCTCTTCTGCCGTTACACTGCGGGCCATGTAGGAGCGGGACGAGGCCTGAACCGGTCCGAAAGCAACGCCAATCAGCAGCCCGTAGAGAATATAGGCCTTCTCCGCAGCCGTGCCGAACAGGCCGCCGCTGTCATCCAGCGGCAACTGCAGCGCGCCAAACAGCGTATAGCCCGGGCCGGTGGACACGATGCCCACGGTCGCAAGGATCAGCAGGATGATCGAGAACAGCACAATCCGCTTGGAGCCGAACACCTGATCGAGCTTGCTGGCGACAAGGCAGCCGATGATTGCCACGACATTGAGAATGATGCCGTAGACGCCAATCTCCATGGTCACCCAGCCGAACATGGTCGCGGCAAACGTGCCGCCGAGCAAAAGCAGGCCGTTGACGCCGTCCTGGTAGATCATGCGTGACACCAGAAATTTGAAGATTCCCGGCTTCTGGCGCACTTCGCCGAGCGTCTCCTTCAACTCGGAAATGCCTTCGTTGACCGCCTTTTTGAACGGCATGCCCTTGGTCGCATCCGGCGTGAAGAAAAACATCGGCAGGATGAACAGGAGATACCAGATCCCGGCAATCGGGCCTGACAGCCGGTCGGCTTCGGCCTGCGCCGGATCAAGCCCGAACAGCGGCGCGCCGCCTAACAGCGTCTTTCCGGTTTCCGGGCTGGACGATAAGAAGCCAACGATGAAAATCAGCACGATCATGCCGCCGAGATAGCCAAGACCCCAGGCGATGTTCGAAACCCGCCCGACCTGCTCCTTGGAAACCAGGCGCGGCATCATCGAATCGTTGAAAACAATTGAAAATTCCGCAGCAATCGAGGCGATCGTGAACAGCAGCGCCGGAATGAACAGCGACGAACCGGGCGCCGCATACCACAACAGGCAAAGGCAGACGATCTTGATCGAAGCGAAGAATGCGATCCACTGCTTGCGCGGACCGGTCTGGTCGGCAATCGAGCCCAGCACCGGCGACAAAATGGCAATGACCAGTCCAGCAGCTGCCGCGGAATAGGCCCAGACGGCCTGCGCCTGCACCGGGTCACTCGACAGGCGGGAGACAAAATACGGGCCGAAAATGAATGTGGTGACGACCGTGAAAAACGGCTGCGCCGCCCAATCGAACATCATCCAGCCATAGATGCCGCGCTTTGGCACACCGGGACGACCGAGTTCCGCCATGTTCCCCTCCAGATTGCCGCTTGGGCAAATCAACCTCGAATGGGAGATACTGTCACCAGTTCCGTGACAATGGCAAGGCAGGGCTAAAGTTCGACGACGTGGTCGTCCAACTCGTTGGCGTCACCAACGGTTTTGGGAAAATGGGTAGCCAGCAACGCACCGGTCGCACCGATCGCCTCGAGGAAGCCGTCGGCATAGCGCCGCTTGCGCGCGCTTTCAATCAGCATGGCGACAATCGCGTCCCAGTCCGCCTGGCTGACATGCGAATTGATCGCGTCATCGGCGATCACTTCGGCGTAGCGCTCATCGACAGACACAAACAACAGCACACCGGTACGCGCCTTGGTGATGTGGATGTTGCGGGCGATGAACTGGTTGACTGCATTCTGGTGCGCCCGATTGGCCAAGAGGCTTTGCGGCACGAGGCGCCGGTTGAGCGATGGCGCGAAAACCAGCACCACGAGCACCGAAAGATATGCAAACGCGAAAGCGGTCATGAAGGTGAGGACATCTGTCATGACCCAGTATTGATGCAGCGCCAGCGCAATGATGAATGCGCCAAGGATCGACGCCAGCGACACGGCAAAGGCAGCGGGCGCAAAATAATCATCGGAGCGGCGGGCAATGACCGCATAGATTTCACCGTCCGTGTGAAATTCTGCAGCGCGGATAGCTTTGGAGACTGCCCTGTGGTCATCGGCAGACATCATTGACATCACCAGCCCCCCGAAGATCCGCCGCCGCCAGACGAGCCGCCGCCGCCCGAGAAGCCGCCGCCAGATGACGAGCTTCCGCCCGAAGACCAGCCGCTCGATGACGAGGAGCCGCTTTTGCCCGGTGTCGTGTCAATCGTTATGCCACGCCAACGGTATTTGTGTGTGCCAATCTTCTCGCCAAACATCCGGACGAGAAGCGGAATGATGAAAGACGCAAGGAAGATGCCGACGAAGACCGTGATGAAGATCACGAAAAACCAGTCGACAGGCGGCGCATTTTCAAGATTTCGTTTCGCCCGCGCCTCAAGTTCCGCGCCATCGCCGGTCAGGACCGTGAGAATGTCCTTGACGCCGTTCTGGATGCCGGTGGCGAAATCACCTTCGCGAAAACGCGGCACAATGGTTTCGCGGATGATGAAGCCCGACAGCGCGTCGGTCATCATGCCTTCAAGACCGTAACCGACCTCAATGCGCAGCTTGCGGTCATCGCGCGCCACCAGAAGCAGAAGGCCATTGTCCTCGCCCTTCTGGCCGAGCGCCCAGGTGCGGAACACGCGGTTGGCATAGTTCTCCAGAACGTCGCCTTCAAGCGCCGGAATGGTCAGGATAACCACTTGATCGGACGATTTTTTTTCGAAGGCTTCGAGATCGGCAACAAGTGTGGCTTCCTGCCCAGGCGACAGAAGGTCGGCCATATCCACGACACGCCCCGTCAGTGCCGGGACCTCCAGCGCAAGCGCCGGAAAGGCAATGCAAAGCAATGCCCCAATCATGACCAGGCGGGCGACGAACGTCCGCATGGCGCATGTTGGTGAGGTCACTGCGAAACCGCGCACGGCTGGTCTTTCACGCTTGGGTTCAGAACTTGACTGCCGGAACAACCATCTTGTCTTCGGTCACGTTGAAGGTTTCGTAAGGCTTGTTGCCGGTCCACCACAGCCAGGCCCAGATCACGCTCGGCAGCGTCTTCAGCGAGGTGTTGTAGACACGGACCGATTCGATGTAGTCGCGGCGCGCCACGGCGATGCGGTTTTCCGTGCCCTCGAGCTGTGACTGCAGCGCAAGGAAATTCTGGTTGGATTTCAGGTCCGGATAGGCTTCGGCAACGGCAAGCAGCCGGCCAAGCGAGCCGGTGATCGCCGACTGGTTTTCCTGGAATGTCTTGAAAGCATCCGGATTGGTGAGGATGTCGGCCGGCACCTGAACCTGCGTCGCTTTGGCCCGGGCTTCAACGACCTCGACCAACACGGTCTTCTCTTGCGTGGCAAAACCCTTCACGGTTTCGACCAGAATCGGAATGAGATCTGCGCGACGTTGATACTGGTTGAGCACTTCGCTCCACGATGCCTTCGCTTGCTCTTCAGCGGTCGGGATTATGTTGAACCCGCAGCCGGACACGATCAGCGAAACGAAAAACAGCGCCGCGGCGGTGAAAGCTGCGCTAAAGCCGCGCGAAACGGTGACGGAGTGCATGGATCAACCTCATGTTCAAAAGATGCCGCAGTTTGCAGCCTGCCTTCTCTTAGCGTTTTTTCATGCCGGATTGAAACGGCATTTTGAAAACAGAATTTCAGTCCCTACAGCTCCGGATGGCCATTGATGCTATCGCAGCCAGTCAACCATTCTGCTATGGCATGGCCATGAATCGCCCAACACCTGACAATGACGAAAACGACCCGATCGAACTCTGGGGCACGCGCATTGGCCGCGGCCTTGGGTTCCTGATCACCATCGGCATCATTCTGGCCCTCATCGTCTGGCTCGGAGCGGAAAGGTTATGAACGGCAACCGGGACTCAGCCTCCAATCCGGCGGTGATTGTCATCTCCAGCCATGTCGTGCGCGGCGCGGTTGGCAATCGGGCAGCTGTGTTCGCGCTGGAAAGCCTTGGTTTTCCGGTATGGGCTGTCCCGACAGTCACATTGCCCTGGCACCCGGGCCATGGCCGCGCCACGCGGCTGGTTCCTGATGCCTCGGAGTTTGCCGCGCTGATCAATGATTTGGCGCATGCGCCATGGCTTGGTGAGGTCGGTGCGATCATGACCGGCTATCTCGGCGGCTCGTCACAGGCGGCGCCGATCGCAGCGCTGATCCGGGCGCTGAAGACGCTCAATCCGGACGCCATCTATCTGTGCGATCCGGTCGTTGGCGATGCGTCGGGCCTTTATGTGCCCGAGGCAACCGCCGCAGCGATCCGGGATCATTTGATGCAGCTGGCGGACATCGCCACGCCGAACCGGTTTGAACTCGGCTGGCTGACGGGCCGCGAGCTGCCGGACAACAACGCTGTCATTGACGCGGCCTTGCATCTGGCCGCGCCGACTGTGGTCGCCACGTCAGCCCATGCGATGATGACCGGCTCGACTGGCAACCTGCTGGTCAAGGCGAGTGAGACGATCATGGCCGAACACCGGTTTGTCGACGGCCCGACAAACGGACTTGGCGATTTGACGTCCGCCCTGTTCCTTGCCCGCCGCCTGTCCGGCGACAGCGACGAAAAGGCGCTGCGCCACACCACGGCTGCGGTGTTTGAAGTGATGGCCCGCGCCGCCAAGCGCGGCGCCAACGAACTGATGCTGGCGGCAGACGCCTCATCGATGGCCCACCCGATGGCCATGGTGCAGATGCGCAAACTGTTCCGTCCGAAGGCCAAGGAGCCAGCGTGATGGTTCCGGTCGCCGGCGTGAGCGTTTGCGTAGGTGTTGATGGCTGCAAGGGTGGCTGGATTGCAGTATGGCGCGGTCAAGGATTGCCGATCGCAATACAGGTTTACAGCCACTTTTCAGAACTGGCCGCTGCATTTATATGCGACGCCATCATCGCGGTTGATATTCCCATCGGACTGCCGGACAAGATTCTGGGCAGCGGGCGGGTTGCTGAGCAGTCCGCTCGTAAAAAGCTGCCGGGTAGGGCTTCATCAGTTTTTTCGGTTCCATCACGGAAGGCAATCGAGATGGGTTTTTTGCACTGGGAGAGCTATAAGTCGCGCAAAATCACCTACGAAGAGGCATACAACCGGACCAAGAAGGTGGCGCGGGAAACGTCTGAACCGCCAAAATCGCTCTCTCGCCAAGCCTTTGGTATCCTCCCCAAGATTGCCGAAGTGGATCGCTGGCTTCAGACGCACGGGAAATCGTCAGATCGCGTTTGCGAATCCCATCCGGAAGTCGCCTTCGCCGTGTTGAACAATGGAAAACCGATGGCCTTCTCGAAGAGGCGGGCCGACGGTGTGGACGAACGCAGGGAGTTGCTGGCTTCGATGGGTTTTGACCCGGCATTCTTAAGAAAAGCTGCTCCGTCAGGTGCCAGCGTCGATGATTTTCTTGATGCCTGCGCCATGTTGCTTGTTGCTGAGCGTGTGTCTGCAAAGAGTGCAGAGCGCCATCCAGAGCCGCCGGACCGTGACCGTCTCGGCTTCTTGATTGCCATCCACGCCTGATTTGTGCAGTGCAAAACCTGCAATTGATCTGGCGGGAATTTGCCGCTAATCGAATGGACATGGTCCATTTGCCCAAACGCCTCCTCGACGGCTACCAGTCATTCATTGACGGTCGCTACACATTGGAATCAAGCCGTTACCGCACGCTGGCCGATACGGGCCAGAAGCCGCGCACGATGGTCATTGCCTGTTGCGACTCGCGCGCCGCACCTGAAACCATCTTTGATTGCGGCCCGGGCGAACTGTTCGTGGTGCGCAACGTTGCCAATCTCGTCCCTCCCTACACGCCTGACGGTGAGCATCATGGCACATCGGCGGCGCTTGAATTTGCCGTCCAGAGTCTGAAGGTCGAAAACATCGTTGTGATGGGCCATGGTCGCTGCGGTGGCATTGCAGCGGTGCTTGATCAGGATTCCGAACCGCTGTCGCCGGGCGACTTCATTGGCCGCTGGATGAACCTTGTCCAACCGGCAGCCGAAGTGATCGCGGCCAACACTCTGCTCACCGCCTCAGAGCGCCAGCGGGCGATGGAGCGCGTATCAATCCGCTTCTCACTCCAGAATCTGCGGACTTTTCCTTGCGTGAACATTCTTGAAGGCAAGGGTCGATTGACCCTGCATGGCGCGTGGTTTGACATTTCAACCGGAGAACTGTGGGTGATGAACCCCGAAACCGGCGATTTCGTCCGGCCCTGACAGGACTTTCACATGAAAAAGCTTTCGTTCGCACTCGCCCTGTCCCTGCTTTCATCAGCGTCCTTCGGCGGCGAGGCAGAGAAAGCACTTGTTGAGCGCTGGTACACGGCGCTCGGCGCGGTCAATCGCGCAGAGTTCGCTGACATCCTGTCCGAAAAAGCCAAGATCACGCTTGGTGATCTCGACATCATCCAGACCAAGGCCGAGTTCATCACCAGCCTCGACGAATGGGAAGACGCCATGAAAGGCGCAACCATCCGCCACGAGAATGACAGCGATGCGGAAGGGCTGATTACGGTCTCGGTTTGCTACAAATTCCCGGACAATGAAGCGCTCGGCCGCGAGGTTTTCGCGTTCGAGGGCGGCAAGGTCATTTCGTCCGAACAGGAAACCATCGCCGAAAGCTGTGAGAGCTTTCCGGGTTGATCCAAAAGAAAAAGGCCGGTTCGCACCGGCCTTTCTTTAGATCACAGGCCTGATCGTCAGCCGCCGTCGATGGCCGCACCAATCTTGGCGATGGCCTTCTGGTAAACACCTGCAGCATTCCAGCCCTGGATGGCGCCGTAATTGCCTTCGCCCGGCTGATAACCGCCGCCGCGCGACCAGCCGTGACCGGCAAGGAACTTAGCGGTCGAGGCAAGCGCATCAGCCTTGGAACGGACCATGTCAATTTTTCCGTTGCCGTCACCGTCCGCGCCATAGCGCAGGACATTGAGCGGCAGGAACTGGGTCTGGCCGATTTCGCCATGCATCGCGCCGATGGACGAACCGGAGATCGTGCCATTCTGCACCAGCTTGAGTGCGGCGAGCAGCTGTTCGGTGAAGAACGCCGAACGGCGGCAGTCATAGGCGAGCGTTGCAACGGCCGACAGAGTGTTCTGGTTGCCCAGGAACGAGCCGAAGCCGGTTTCCATGCCCCAGATGGCGATCAGCGGGCCGGGCGGAACGCCGTAGCGCTTCTCGATGTTGGCAAACAGCGCGGCATTGGCCTTCTTGATGCCCTTGCCCTTGGAAATGATCGCGTTGCCGCCGCGCTTGGCCATGAACTGGTCAAACGTCAGCTTGAAGCTCTTCTGATTGCGGTCAGCCGAAATGGTCTTGGCTGCATAGGACGTTGAGTTGAACGCTTTCAGCGCCGCGCCTTTGACGCCATATTCTGCGGCGAATTCCGCCTTCCAGGCTTCATACCCGCCGCCCGTGCTGCTGCACGAGGCCGCGTAGGCGCCGCCCGCGCCAGAAACCGTGAGTGCGGCTGCTGCCGCAATGATCATTCCGCGCAAACGCGCCATGTGCCTGTCTCCGTGATGGGTGATTCGCGAGCCCCGCATGACAATGCCAATCTCGTTCGGTTTTGTCACCCGCATGCTCATAACTCAAAAGCCCCCTGCCGCAAAGTCATGGCGAAAACTTGACAAAGAGTGAGACTTCCTGTTTATCCCGCGCAAATCCCGCAAGAAGACATGTCTTCGAGCATCCGACCCGGGCGTTTCCCTTTGTGGAAGTGATCCGGGAGGGCAACATCCGGCAGCGCGAGGCGCCCCCGGATGTCGTTTTGCTTTGAGCTTTGATTTTGGCGGAACCAGTCCCCACCTTTGGCTGACCCCAAAGGAAAAAAGGTGCAGCAATGTTTGAATCCTTGCAGGAACGGCTTGGTACGATCCTGAACAGCCTCACCGGCCGCGGTGCGCTTTCGGAGGCCGATGTTTCGGCAGCCATGCGCGAAGTGCGCCGTGCGCTGATCGAGGCAGACGTTGCGCTGGATGTCGTCCGCTCGTTTACGGATAAAGTACGCGCCAAGGCGGTCGGCGCGGAGATCCTGAAATCGATCAAGCCCGGCCAGATGGTCGTCAAGATCGTCCATGACGAACTGGTCGAACTTCTGGGGTCCGACAGCCAGGGCGTGGACCTGAATGCACCCGCGCCGGTCGTCATCATGATGGTCGGCCTGCAAGGCTCGGGCAAAACCACAACTTCGGCCAAGCTGGCAAAGCGCCTCACCGAGCGTCAGAAGAAAAAGGTCTTGATGGCCTCGCTCGACACGCGCCGTCCGGCAGCGCAGGAGCAGTTGCGCCAGCTTGGCGAGCAGACCGGCGTTGCGACGCTGCCGATCATCGCGGGCCAATCGCCGGTCGATATCGC
>JBGSHY010000067.1:0-49994 GCA_041751995.1 Rhizobiaceae bacterium
ACCGACGCCGCGATCCCGCACCAATTTCACTGCCTCAAGCTTGTACTCGCGGCTGAACTTTCGTCTTTGCATTCGTTCGCTCCAGTTTCATTGGAAACACACTAACTCGGTGTCCACGAAACCGGCAGCAGGCCAATCAGCCAGCGTACGGTCGAGAACCACCGGGCAGCGATCATGAAGAAGACCGGCTGCAAATCCCTGCCGGCACTTGCCCGACTGGCGCTCGCTGCAACCAAATGAAAGGTTAAGTAGATTCCGAGTCTGTTGGCGCAGATTTTTCCCGCCCATCCTCAGCACAGATGGCCGATGCAACGCCCCCCTCGCTTCCGCCATCTGACTTAACTGGCATACCCAGAATGTGGACCTGACACGCCCCTCCGTCAGGTCCACAGTTTTTTTGACGCCGTAAGGCAATTCCCAAGCGGGTTCAGTCAGTCCGTGCCTGTATTTTGAAAGGTTATGAACACATGCGCACTTCATCCATTTCTTCTGCCATTCTTGCATTCTCTATCGCGCTCGGCGGCTTTGCTGAAACTGCTGCGGCAGCGCCGGTTCCGGCTTCTGTTTCCGGAATACTGGACACAAATGTTCTCAATGTCGCCGGAGAAGTCCGTATCGTCAGGCGGGGTGACAACACCTACTTCAATGGCCGCCGCGGCTATCGGACCCATCGCACCGGCTATCGCCAGTACAATGGTTTCTGGTTTCCTGCCGAAGCTTTCTTCGGCATGTTGATCATCAACGGTGTGGTACGACAGCAACGGCCGGTCTACTCCGGCAACGCCCACATCAACTGGTGCGCAGATCGCTACCGGTCCTACCGCGTGTCGAGCGACAGCTATCAGCCCTATATCGGCGGCCGTCGTCGCTGCAATTCGCCGTACAACTGAGCTTTGAATTGAACAGAGTTCCGAAAGCCTGCCTGAAAACGGCAGGTTTTTTGTTGTCGGCGGCTGGTTCACGTTGCGGACCGCGCGAAGGGAACAGGCAATTGAGTAGTTTCCGACACTTACCTTGTGTGTATTTCAACCGCTAAAATTACACTTTAAACGGATCAGGAATTCATCCCCTTCCGGAAAACAGCAACGGGAAAAGGAGAACGCCATGAACAAAGACCGTGCGATCGGCACTGCCAAGCAGGCCAAGGGCGCCGTAAAGGAAGCCGCAGGCAAGGTTCTTGGCGACGCCAAGCTCGTAGCAGACGGAAAGAAGGACAAGATTGACGGCAAAGTTCAAAATGCCATTGGCGGCATCAAGGACGCGCTGAAAATCTGACCGTCCGGCGGGTGGCCGCAAGGCTGCCCGGACTAGGCCTCAGGCCGCAACTTTTACAAGGATTGAACTCAAATGAGTCTCGGCACCATACTTCTCATCGTCCTCATTCTGTTCCTCGTCGGCGCACTGCCTACTTGGTCTCACAGCGCCAACTGGGGTTATTTCCCAAGCGGCGGTCTGGGCATCATCGTCATCATTCTGCTTGTGCTGATCTTGACCGGACGGCTGTGACAAACGACCATATTGAGTGTAAACTCACATCATAATCATGAACTCCAAACTTAAAATCGCAGCTGTATCGATTGCCGTGCTGGCTGCGGTTTCACTCGGCATTTGGTATGGATTGCCAAAGGTACGCGGCGTTTTGGTCGTCCCAGCAACCGTGGTGCGGTCGGATATAGTCCAGACAATTGTCGCCACTGGCCGTGTTGAAACCCCTTCCTTGGTAACGCTCGGCATGCCTTCTGGCGGCACTGTATCCAGCGTGGCCGTCAATGAAGGTGACAGGGTCGTCAAAGGCGATGTTTTGGTCACCCTAGACGATGGTGATGCCCGCTCTGCACTCGAACAGGCAGAGGCCTTGGTCCGCCAAGCCGAGGCCAAACTCGCCCAAATCGGCGGAAGCGGTCTGGCGAGCGCCAGAGAGTCCCTTGCCCAAGCAACCGCTACGCTCAAAAACACAAAACAGAAATATGAGCGCGTCAGTCAGTTGGCGGTGTCGGGTCTGGTCAGCGATGCGACGCTCGATGACGCCAAACAGGCACAAGACATCGCTCAATCCCAGGTCCGCAACGCCGAGGCCGCCGTCGCCAATGCTTCGCCCAAGGGCAATGATTTCCTGTTGGCGCAATCGGTTCTCGAGCAATCGAAAGCCGCTGCGCGGGCTGCCGAGATCAAACTGAAAAACACCAGGCTTCTGGCGCCTGCGGACGGCAGCATCATTTCAAGATCCGTCGAGGTCGGCATGGTGGTCCAGTCCGGCGTCGGTCTCATCGAGTTCGCCCCAGCCATCGCCAAGCGGCTGGTGTTGCTGATTGACGAGCGCAATCTCGGCAAGATCAAGACCGGTCTTGCGGCCATCGCTTCGCCCGATGCCTATCCGGACGAGCGGTTCAACGCCGTGCTGAGCTTCATCAACCCGATCATCGATTCCGACCGCGGCTCGTTTGAAGTCAAGCTCGATGTGCCGGAGCCGCCTGCCTATCTCAAGGAAGGCATGACCGTTTCGGTCGATATCGAAATTCTCCGGCGCAACAAGGCGCTGGTGCTCGACACCAATGCCATCCGTGACGCCACCAGTGACAAACCGCATGTGTTCGCCATTGTCGATGGACGTGTCGTGGACAAACCGGTTATCGCCGGCGCTAGCGGCGCGGGGAAATCCGAAATCATCAGTGGGCTGGCCGAGGGGGATCTCGTCATCCCGTCTGCCCTCACAACCATCACCGCCGGACAGAAAGTCCGCACGGCGCCAGTGGCGGCAAAATGAAAATCCCGCTGCCTTTCGAGTGGATTGTCGCCGTCCGCTTTCTGAAGGAGGGCAGTTCACAGACACTTCTGACCATCGTCGGCGCGGCGGTCGGTGTGTCGGTGATCGTTTTCATGTCGGCCATGCTGTCCGGTGTGCAGACCAACATCTTCAATCAGGTTCTGTCGGAACAGGCGCACATCAACGTGTCGCCGGTGGAAGAAGCAGCCAGACCCTTGTTGCCTGCAGGCGGTCCGCTTGAGTTGCCTATCCTGCAGATGCCGGCGCAGCGGGTCAGCACAATCGACCAGTGGCAGGAAATTGTCCGCAACCTGCGCGCCCGCGCCGATACCGTCGCCGTATCGCCGACAGTTTCCGGTTCAGGCTCGGTCGTTCTGGGCGAAACCACCAAAGGCGTTTCGATCAGCGGCATTGAGCCGGACGCCTATTACAAGATATCCGACATCCCGTCGAAGATGCTGTCGGGCACAGCGGATCTGCCGCCTTCAAACGCGCTCATCGGCAAGGACCTGGCTGCCGACCTCGGCGTCGCAACCGGCGACAAACTGCGCCTTCGCGTCGGAAAAATTGACGTTGTTTATACGGTCGGCGGCATTTTTGATCTTGGCAACCGGCAGGCCAATGGACGCAACATTCTGGTGTCGCTGCGCTCGGCGCAATCTCTGATGTCTGTGCCCGGCGGCGTCACCGGCATAGGCATCAAGCTGGCCGATCCCTACCAGGCCGAAGTGGTTGCAGCGGAGCTGATATCCTCGCTCGGATTGAATGCCGAAAGCTGGATCAAGGCGCTGGAGCAATTGTTCACTGCGCTCAGCACGCAAAGCATCTCCTTCTTCGCGATTGAATTCTTTGTCGCCCTTGCCGTTGCGCTTGGAATTGCAAGCGTGCTGGTCGTTTCCGTGGTGCAGCGCTCCAGCGAGATCGGCATCCTGCGCGCAATGGGCGCGTCTCGCGGTCAGGTGATGCGGGTGTTTCTCGTGCAGGGCGCGATTGTCGGGCTGGCAGGCTCCGTGGCAGGCACGGCGCTCGCCTATGTCTTTGTCCTGCTCTGGAAAGTCCTGGCGCGCAACCCGGACGGGACCGTGTTTTTCCCGATCACCCTGCCGCTGTCGCTGATCCTGATGACCGGCGCCGTAGCGACAATCACCGGCCTGTTCACCGCCGTGCTTCCCGCTGTCAGCGCCGCGCGGCTCAACCCGGTGGATGCGATCCGTGGCTGAGAAATCTAGCGTTCCTGTTCTCGAACTGCGCGGCATCCGCAAGTCGTTTGGCGTCGGCACCGAGTTTGAAACGGAAGTACTGCACGGCATCGATCTTGGGGTGAATAAAGGCGAGTTCTGCGCAGTGATCGGACCATCTGGCTCCGGCAAAAGCACTCTCTTGAACATCATCGGCCTGCTTGACCGCCAAACGGCGGGAACAATGCTGATTGAAGGCAAGGACACCAATGGACTGACAGACGCAGAAATCACCAGCCTGCGCGGCCATTCCATCGGATTTGTCTTTCAGTATCATCATCTGATTACCGCCTTCACCGCAGCCGAGAACGTCGAGATGCCGATGCTGGTAGACCGCGGCTGGCCAGACGGTGAAATGCGCAAAACAGCCGTCGATCTGCTTGACAAAGTCGGGCTTTCCAAATGGCAGAACAATCTGGCCTCCCGCATGTCCGGCGGCCAGCAGCAACGCGTCGCCATAGCCCGCTCGCTGGCCATGAACCCGGCATTGATCCTTGCAGACGAGCCGACCGGCAATCTCGACACCAAATCGGCGGACGACGTGTTTTCCCTGATGCGCGAGGTCAACCGCAGCCAAGGCACGACCTTCCTGATCATCACCCACAATCTCGACCTTGCCAGCCGGACTGACAGGATCATCGAAATCGTCGACGGGCAGCTGGTGGCACAAAACACCCGCCAGTAACGCCTTTCCGCGCCTGCGTAGTTTCCGAGGCTGTGTGACAGTGATCATGTGAGCCTATGCTTTTGACGAAAGGCCTAAACTGGCCCAACCCTTTTCGGACAAGTCCCACCATCATGACAGCCATAGACGCGACAGTCGGCATTTTCATCGATCACCAATCAGCTGAAGCTGCGATCAAGAAGCTGGTGGCCGGAGGCTTCGGCATGAAGGATCTCAGCATTGTCGGCAAAGGGTTTTACACTGATGAGAAAGTCGTCGGCTTCTACAATGCCGGTGAACGCATTGTTTTCTGGGGCAGCCGCGGCGCCTTTTGGGGTGGGCTTTGGGGCTTGTTTTTCGGTGGTGTGTTTCTGACACTGCCAATCATTGGTCACGTCATCATTCTCGGCTCGCTTGCATCTGCCGTGGTGTCGGCCGTTGAAAGAGCAATGGTCATCGGCGGGTTCAGCGCTCTGGGCGCGGCGCTGTACAGCCTCGGCATCCATCGCAACAGCGTCTTGGAATATGAAGCGGCATTGAAGTCTGATGGGTTTCTCGTTTTCGTCCATGGCTCCAAGCCAGATATGGAAAAGGCCATAGACATCCTCAACCGCCTCGATCCCCTACAGCTCGAAACCCACGAAAATGCACTTTCGGTCAAAGCAGCTTGAACTACGGCCATAGAAAACTTGTTGCCCGACACATCCCGGATGATATCTATTCCGGTGATCCCGAGCGGCGGGGCAGGCGCCCGTCTGCGGCCCGTTTCCTCAACCATCAGGCTTGGCGACGGCAAGAGCTTGCTGCAGCATGCCTTCCTGCGCGCCGCAGGAATTGCGGGCGTTGAAGCAAATTGTGCGTGATTTGGCCAAAAGCGGAACCGGCATTTTGCTTATAGAACAGTTTACCGAAATCGCCTTGTCGTTGTCGGATGAGGCCGTCGTGATGAGCCAAGGCAAGGTTTCGTTCAAAGGCACTCCAAAACTGCTTCAAGAAGACCCTGGAATTCTTCACGAGGCCTACCTTGGTTCGATGAATTCGAGTCAAAATTAAGCGCTCTCTCAGTCTCAGAGGCTTCATCATTGATCAGCTTCGCAGACCAGATGATTTAGATGTTCTTCTTCGCCGCTTCTGCAACACCGCTAAAATGCACAGAGCCAATCTCCACAATTTTGCAGTCATATTAAGACGCATAGGCTTGACGACGGGCCGGAATTTGTAAATTTTGGTCATTTGCGAACGATGAATTGTTGCCGAGAAAGGCATTTGTGCGGGCTGGCAGGCTTGATCTTTGCCGGTTTCAGACCATGTGATGGGCTTGGAGTCCAGAAGGGCTAGTTCCGGTTCGGTACTTCGCGTGTGAGGGCATTAACTTAGTCCAATAACATATTGAGTATAATACATTATGTTGAACTGTGCTTCAGTATCCGCCTTTGCAGCGACCTAACGCTTCCTGCACCGGCACCGACAGTGTCGTTAAAAAGGCTTTCCATCCCGGCTTGGAGCGAAGTCGGCGTATACTCCGAGGTTTAAGCCGACTTTCCGTTGCGTTCATACCATTCTTTTGAATTGTTCACGATCCAGACGACCGAGAGCATCACCGGCACTTCGATGAGAACACCGACGACTGTGGCAAGGGCCGCACCGGAGTTGAAGCCGAATAGGCTGATGGCTGCAGCGACCGCAAGTTCGAAGAAGTTGCTCGCGCCGATGAGCGCCGATGGTCCGGCCACGCAATGCTGCTCGCCGCTCCATTTGTTGAGGAGATAGGCGAGACCGGCGTTGAAATAGACCTGGATCAGGATTGGCACGGCGAGCAGTGCGATGATGAGCGGTTGGGCGAGGATCTGGTCGCCTTGAAAGCCGAACAGGAGCACAAGTGTGGTGAGCAGCGCGACCAGCGAGACCGGGCCGAGCGTGGATTGCAGTCGGGCAAGCGCAGCCTCGCCCCCATTGCCCAAGACCATGCGCCGCAGCACCTGCGCGATGATCACCGGGATGACGATATAGAGAACGACAGACAGAAAAAGCGTATCCCAAGGCACGGTGATGGCCGACAGACCAAGCAGCAGGCCAACGATGGGCGCGAATGCGACAACCATGATCGTATCATTCAGCGCCACTTGCGTGAGGGTGAAATGCGGCTCGCCCTTGGTGAGGTTCGACCAGACAAACACCATTGCGGTGCAGGGCGCTGCAGCCAGAATGATGAGGCCGGCAATATAGCTGTCGATTTGGGTCTCAGGCAGATACGGGCGGAACAGCATGCCGATGAACAGCCAGCCGAGCAGCGCCATCGAAAACGGTTTGACCGCCCAGTTGATGAACAGCGTCACGCCAATGCCGCGCCAATGTTCGCGCACTTTGCCAAGCGCGGCAAAGTCGATCTTCAGCAGCATGGGAATGACCATCAGCCAGATGAGGATGGCGACTGGAATGTTGACCTTCGCCACCTCCGCGCCCCCGATCATCTGGAACACGCCTGGCATCAGATGGCCAAGCGCAATGCCGACGACAATGCAGAGAAACACCCAGATTGTAAGGAAGCGTTCAAACAGGTTCATGACAGACTTTCAAAAAGCTGATCGGCCAGCTCAGGACTGCGTGCCGTCGGTTGCGCCTTCCATTTGCCCGATTTCCTTAAGCTTGGCGTTCAGGGAAAGCTTGTCGAGCGTATGGACTGGTAACGCGATGAAAGCCTGGATGCGGTTGCGCATGAAGCGGAAGGCATCAGCAAAGGCGCGTTCCTTGTCGATGTCCGAACCTTCAACAGCGGCCGGGTCCTCAATGCCCCAATGGGCCGTCATCGGCTGGCCGGGCCAGACCGGGCAGGATTCGCCGGCGGCTGAATCGCAGACCGTGAAAACGAAATCCATCTTCGGCGCACCGGCAACGGCGAACTCGTCCCAGCTCTTGGAGCGGTAGCCATCTATCGGGTATCCATAGGCTTCGAGGGTTTTCAGCGCGAGCGGATTGACCACCCCCTTTGGCTGGCTGCCCGCAGAAAAGGCATTGAAGTGTCCAGCTCCGAGCTTGCGCAGGATGCCTTCGGCCAGGACCGAACGGGCAGTGTTGCCGGTGCACAGAAACAGGACATTGAAAACGCGATCAGGCATGGAAGGATTCCTTGGGAGGGCAGCAGGGTGTGAGTTCTGCAATGATGGGAGCGCAGATTTCCGGACGTCCGCCGCAGCAATCCTGCAGCAGGGACAGTGTGATATTGCGGAAGGCGGCAAGATCGGCGCGGTAAACGATGGAACGGCTGAAACGTTCCGAGGTGATCAATCCGGCATTCGCCATGATCGCCAAATGCGTCGACATCGTGTTTTGCGGTATGCCGACCAGTCGCGCCAATTCACCGGCTGCAATGCCAACCGGTTCCTTCTCGACAAGCAGGCGAAACGCCATCAGCCTCGAGGGCTGGGCTAGAGCGGAGAGCGCGGTAATGATTTTCGAGTCGTCCATATATCGGGAATAGTGGATATATGTGACAGTTCAATGACAATGGCCGACGCTGATGTGATTGTGTTCGCTGGCGGCACATTTGCGAATTTGCGATGTGGATTGAGGTTATTGGCGGACTGTGACGATCATTCCTGCGTTGCGGCCAGAGTTTTGAACGAAGCCGGTTCATGCCGGGTTTTGCCTCGCGCCGTGCGGTCACTAAGTTGATATCGGCGAGAGCGGCAAGAGGTGGAAGGGATAAGCGGGAGATCGAGCGCCATGCATTATACGAAAGTACTATAGGTGCGATGGACGTGTGTCGCATGAACCTGACAGAAAGATGACCGAGTATATACCATTCGCGTCCAAGCAATGAGAATGCGATTTTCCCTTTTCCAAATTTGTGCATCGATAAACTTCTGAGAGTCGATAGGCGTAAATTAATTAAATAAAAATTTATCACAAATTCGTGATTATAAAACAAGAATATGTGAATTGACTGATTATTATCGTTTATTCATGTCATTAAATACTTAAATAGGCACAATTTTTTGGATTTTTAACATAAGTAAATTTAACTTTTCAGAAATAGTAAGAATAATTTAACTTAGATGCTAAGTTGTAAATATCGTTCGACAGGCAACGCTTGTCAGCATTCTGTCAGGAAGGCGTCACAGCGGCGTCAGCATTCCTCAGGTAGCCCTAGGCAAACCGCGACTCAAAGCGGGCAAAAAGCCAAAAATCACCAGAGGGACGAGCATGCCTATACCGGACAACAAGACCCAACTCGATACAATCATTGCAAATAGTGACGGTTTTTCTCTGAACGCTGATGCTGTGTCATGGCTCCAGTCCAATTTGGCAGGCAGCCTGGAGCAAGGCGGTCTGGCCGGAGCGACCCTCGGTTCCGGAGCGGGCGCAGTTGATGCTGTCATCATCGGCGCTCCTGGCGATCCGGACAAGGCTATCGACGCCGGGCGTGTGTTTGTTGTTCTCAACGAAACGCCGGGAACCGTTGGTTCGCTCGGCGGCACCGTTGACCAGATTATTCTGGATGGCGTGGATGCCGGCGATGCCGCTGGAGCCGCCGTTGCTGCGATCAATGATTTGAACGGCGATGGCATTGCCGAGTTTCTCGTCGGTGCGCCGGGTGTTGATGTTGGTGGAGAGGCAGATGCAGGCCGCGTATATGTGGCCTGGGGAGATACTGTCGCAGGCGGCATAGATCTGGCCGATGCGTCAGCCGGCAATGGTGCAGGTTATAGCATCAACGGCGAAGCCGCAGGAGATTACGCTGGCGCGGCATTGTCCGCTATCAGCGACAGGAATGGCGACGGCAGCCAAGAAGTGCTGGTCGGCGCGGCGGGCAATGACGCTGGTGGCGCGGATGCCGGGGCGGTGTACGTTGTTGACGGCAAAGCGACGGATGCTGATGTCAATTTGTCAGATGTGGCTGGCGGGATCGGCGGCTTCAAGATTGTCGGCGAAAATGCTGGCGATGCTGCTGGTGCGTACGCGGGCCGGATTGGCGACCAGAATGGCGACGGCAAGGAAGACATCCTGGTCGGCGCGACCGGCAATGACGGCGCGGGCGCGGAAGCCGGCGCTGTCTATGTTGTCTTTGACAAACCGGACGGCGCGCAAGTCAATCTGGACGATGTCGCTGCAGGTATTGGCGGCTACAAAATCAACGGAATTGCGGGCGAGGCTATCGGCGACAGCGTTTCCAGCCTGGGCGACATCAACGGCGACGGGATCGCAGACATCCTCATTGGCGATGGGGCGGGCGACAAGGCATTCGTCGTTTACGGCAAGAACAACACCGCTGGAGTCAACCTTGCAGATGTTGCCAACGGCATCGGCGGCTTTGCCATTTTGGCGGAAAACGCTGGTGACCTTGCGAACATTTCAGTCACGGGCGGCGCTGACCTGAATGGCGACGGGATCAACGACCTTGTGATTGGCGCTTCGCACAATGGAGAAGGTGGCGCGGATGCTGGCGCTGTTTACACGGTCTGGGGCGGAGCGAACTCTACAGTTGATCTGTCGCTGATTGCGCAAAGCATGGGCGGCGCCAAGATCGTCGGCGCAGCTGGCAGCCAGACTGGCAGTCAGGTGGCGATTGCAGGCGATATCAACAATGACGGCCGCGCCGATCTGATCATTGGTCAGGCGGGCATCGGCTCTGTCGCGACGGTCAACACCCCGGCAAGTTGGATGCCGGACAACAATGTCTATGGCACCAATGGCGCAGACCTGATCGATGCCGGGTACGGCGGCGTTCATACAGTCGGCGATGGTGACGACAATGTCGTGGCGGCGAGCGGCGATGACACCATTTTAACGCATGGCGGCAATGACACACTTGATGGCGGCTCGGGCGCTGACTCCATGACGGGCGGCGTCGGCAACGACACCTATTATGTCGATGACCTTGGCGATGTCGTGAATGAAGCTGCCGGCGAAGGCAATGACACGGTTATTTCAACAAGTGATTACGCCCTGACCGAAGGCTCGGAAATCGAGACCCTGCAGCTCGTCGGCAACGGATTGATCGGGTTCGGCAATTCGGGCGCAAACCATATCTTCGGCACCAGCGGCAATGACTACCTCAATGGCGGCGGCGGTGCGGATACGCTCGAAGGCGGCCTTGGCAACGACACCTACGCAATCAGCCAGACCGGCGTAACCGTTACCGACACAGGCGGCATCGACACGATTGAAGCGTCAATCAACATGACGCTGCAGGCCGGCATTGAAAATCTCAACCTGATTGGTGACGGCACAGTTGGGATGACCGGCACCGGCAACGATCTTGTAAATGCCATAACCGGCACGGACGGAGACGATATTCTCGACGGGGCCGCAGGTGCGGACGCGGTCGCCGGCGGTGCGGGCGATGACACAATCTATGTCGACAACGTCAACGACGCGATTTTTGAACTCCTGGGCGGCGGCAATGATTCCGTCATCGCGTCGGCAAACTACACGTTGTCAGCCAATGTCGAAAACCTGACGCTGACCGGTGCGGCGTCGGTCGCGACCGGCAATGCGTCAGACAACACCTTGACTGCAGGGTTGCTCGCAGCCGTGCTTAACGGCGGTGACGGCAATGATACGCTGAACGGAAGCGCCTTTGGCGACACGCTTAACGGCGGAAACGGTGATGACAGCCTGTTCGGCAATGATGGCAATGACACGCTGAACGGCGGTTCCGGTGTGAACGTGCTCGACGGTGGCTTGGGCGACGACACCTACATTGTCAATTCGGCGACAGATACGATTGTCGACGCGGCAGACGGTGGCAATGATACTGTCGTGGTCAATGTTGACTACGCCTTGTCTGCCGGATCCTTCATTGAAAACATCACTCTCGGTGCGACAGCGCATGCCGCGACTGGCAATGAGAACGCCAATATCATCACTGGCAATGCGCTGAACAATACGCTTGACGGCGGCTTGGGCGCGGACACGCTGATTGGCGGCGCAGGCGATGACACTTACCTCATGACAGCGGCCGGCGACACCATTGTCGAAGCGGTTGGCGGCGGCGTCGACACGGTGGTTGCTGCTTATGATTTCACGTTGGGCGACGGAGTCGAAAACCTGACGCTGACCGGCGGCGCACATGTTGGCATCGGCAATGATCTCGACAATGAGTTGACCGGCTCGACCGGCGCGGATTCGCTTTCCGGCGGCCTTGGCAATGATACGCTGGATGGCGGACTTGGCGCGGACGTTCTCGCGGGTGGTCTGGGCGACGACACCTATGTCATCGAAAATCCGGGCGACGTGGTTATCGAGGACGCGGCAGGCGGGTTTGATACGGTCATCGTCAATACAGACTGGACGCTGGCGGACAACATCGAAGCGGTTCAACTGATTGGCACCGGCCACACGCTGATCGGCAACGCGGCAAACAACACGCTCTCCGGCGATACGGGTGATGATACGCTCGATGGCGGCGAAGGTGATGACACCGAGCTTGGCGGCGACGGCGATGATCATCTCATCTCATCGTCAGGGCATGACATCCTTGCCGGCGGCGCTGGTGACGACGTTTACGTCCTCAGCGGCGGCTCTGCGCATATTGAAGATTTTTCCGGCCACGACACGATTGACGCGTCAACAGCAACCGGAAACAGCCATATCGACCTGTCCGGTGACACGCTGACCGAGGTTGAAGGACAGAGCTGTGATCTTGGCACTGGCGGCACTGTGACCAGCAATCTCAACGTCCAGTTCCTTCAGGATCTTACCGGTTCGTTCGCGGACGATATCGGCATGGTGCGCACACTCATTCCGCAAATTGTTTCGGCGTTGCAAAGCGTGCAGGCCGACAGCCAGTTTGGCGTCTCGACCTTCCGTGACAAGGCGACAGGCTCATTCGGCGGCGCTGGCGACTGGGTCTATGAGACCTTGAACCCAATTGCCGCCAATGTGACCGCGTTGACGATGGCATATACGGGCATGATCGCAGGCGGCGGTAATGATCTGCCGGAATCGCAGTTGGAAGCGTTGATGCAACTGGCGCTTCGCGCCCAGACCGAAGTCGGTTTCCAGAGCAATGCAGCCAAGTTTGTTGTGCTGTTCACCGACGCAAACTTCCATATTGCCGGCGATGGCGCCAGCGCAGGCATCACAACGCCGAACAATGGTGATGCGATTCTGGATGGCGGCGGACTGGGCGAAGACTATCCGATCATTGCCCAGGTCAAGGTGGCACTCGAAGCAGCCAACATTATTCCAATCTTTGCAATCGCTGGCGGGTTCGAGGCCGCCTACAGCGCACTGGCGACTGCGTTGGGCCGTGGAACAGTGGTAACCCTGACCGCTAACAGCTCCAACGTGGTGCAGGCAATCGTCAACGGTCTGGCGACCGCCACGACAACACATATTGCCGACGCTGTCGGCGGTGTAGGTGACGATACGCTGATCGGCAACGTGGGTGACAATGCCCTGACCGGCAATGATGGCAGCGACACGCTGACCGGCGGCGCAGGCAACGACAGCCTGCTTGGCGGTATCGGCGATGACTTGCTTGAAGGCGATGACGGCGATGACCTCCTTGACGGTGGCGAAGGCAGCGATGACACGGCAGTCTATGCCGGTTTGCAGTCAGACTATGCGGTTGCGACTTTGGCCAATGGCGACATTGAAGTGCGCAACATTGCTTCAGGTGAGGTCGATACGCTGCGCGGAGTAGAATTCGCGAACTTTGGCGGCGTCTTGGTTTCTTTGGCGGGCGGTGTGGTGGTAAACAACGCGCCGGTCGTGTCCGCGCCGTTGGCAGGAGTGGCCACTGAAGACGTGGCAGTTGTCACCGTCAACGCACTTGCAAACGCGTCTGATGCAGATGGAGATGTGCTCACGGCCATCGTCGATCTGACCACTTTGCCAGCCGGTGTAACCTTCGACCCGCTCACCAACAGCTTTGCAATAGATTCATCAAATGCAGCTTTCCAGGCATTGGCTACCGGCCAAAATGCCGTCGCGACCGTCAACTATGCCGTCAGCGACGGAACGGTTTCGACACCGACATCGGTGACGTTCACTGTGACCGGCACCAATGATGTGCCGGTTGTCTCAGCGGCGCTTGCAGCGGCAGCAACAGAAGACGGCGCAGTTGTCGCCGTCAATGCGTTTGCCAACGCAACTGACGCAGATGGTGATACGCTGTCCGCCATCGTGGATGCGGCAGCGCTTCCAGCTGGCGTGACTTTTGATGCTGTCGCCAACAGCTTTGCAATTGATCCGTCGGACGCCTCGTTCCAGGCATTGGCTGCAGGCGAGACTCTCGACATCACGGTCAACTATGCCGTCAGCGACGGAACGGTCTCGACGCCGACGTCGGTGACGTTCACAGTGACCGGCACCAATGATGCCGCTGTGGTTTCCGGTGTGGATACCGGGGCAGTGATCGAAGACGAACTGACAGTCGTCACCGGCTCGGTCGTCGTTAGGGATGCCGATGCCGGCCAGAGCACATTTGTTGCATCGCTCACTCCGATTGCGGGCGCTTATGGTGCGCTGACGATCACGGCGGCTGGCGTGTGGTCCTATGTTCTGGACAATGGCAACGCCGCTGTTCAGGCTTTGGACCGGACCGTGTCACTGACCGATACGATCAATGTCGAGACAGCAGACGGCACGGTTCATGCCATCACCATCACCATCGGCGGCATCGAGGAAGCGCCAGCCGGAAGCGCCATGCCGATCTATGGCACGGCGTCCGGCGAAACCATCAACGGCACGGCTGGCGATGACGTGATCTACGCGCTGGACGGCAACGACGTGATCAATGCCGGTGACGGCAATGACTACATCAACGGCGGCTTTGGTCGTGATTTCGTCAATGCAGGCGCCGGTGATGACACCATCACAATCGGCGGCGGCATCAACGGGCTGGCCGACTTGTCCTCTGATCCGGTTGATGGCGGCACGGGCTATGATACGGTCATGCTTGAAGGACCGGCGTCAAACTTCCATGTCGTTACAATCGTCTCGGCATCCGGCCCAATCATCAATGCCACCGACCTGACAACGATGCAGACGGCGACATTCGCCAATGTTGAAATGCTGACCTTCACCGATGGCACAGTCTATGAAATCGTCCCGCGCAACCATGCGCCAGTGGTTTTCGGGGCAGTCAGCGCCTCCGGCGCGGAAGGCGGTTTGGCCACTGCGGTTGATGCCTTGGCCAATGCGTCGGATGCGGACGCCGGCGATGTGCTTTCAGTCGTCGATATGGCTACGCTGCCGCAAGGCATCAGCTACGATGCGGTTTCGCATCTGTTTACGCTGGATCCAGCAAACGCCGTGTTTGACAGCCTGAGCATTGGAGAAATCGTCAATCTGTCGGTCAATTACGGCGTTACCGACGGTCTTTCGACAATTGCCACCATTGCGCACTTCACGGTCACTGGCGCGAATGATGCGCCGGTTGTTTCCGCTTCAGTCACAGCTGCAGCGGTCGAAGGCGGTGCGCCGGTTTCTGTTTCTGCCTTGGCAAATGCCAGCGATGTTGATGCCAATGATACTCTCTCCGTCGTGTACGATCCGTCCACATTGCCTGCTGGTGTCACTTACAATGCGGCCACCGGCTTGTTTACTCTGGACCCGTCAAACGCCGCATATGCAGCTTTGAACACCGGAGACAGCGTAACCGTTATTGTCAGCTATGGCATCTCTGACGGAACGGTGACGACGGCGGCAACGGCGGAATTCACGATATCCGGCTTTACCCAGCCGAGCGGCGTGACGGTGACCGGCACCAACAGGGGCGATGTGCTTGCTGGAACGGCCGGAGATGACTTCATCGATGGACGTGGCGGTGCAGACACCATGACCGGCTTTGGCGGCAACGACACCTACATTGTCGAAAATTCGCGGGATAGCGTTGTGGAACAGGCGGGTGACGGCATCGATACAGTCCAGTCGTCGATCAGCCACACCTTGGCCGTCAATGTCGAAAATCTCACGCTGACGGGAACAGGAAGCAGGGACGGCACAGGCAATGACCTCGACAATGTGATCACCGGCAATTCGGGATCTAACAAACTGTCGGGCGGGCTTGGCGACGACCAACTGCTCGGCGGTGCCGGTTCAGACAAACTCTACGGCGGCAGCGGCAATGACTATCTTGATGGCGGCACAAGCGCCGACATCATGAATGGCGGCCAGGGAGACGACATCTACATCGTTGACAATGGCGGCGACCAGATTTCGGACTCTAGCGGTGTCGATGCCGTGTGGACCAGCCGGGGGCAATATGCGCTTGGCAGCGGAATTGAAAACCTGGTCTATACAGGGACGGCCAACTTCACCGGCACGGGCAATTCTGCCAACAATACCATCACCGGCGGGGCAGGCTCCGACGTGCTGAATGGCGGCGGCGGCAATGACTGGCTGGATGGCGGGGCAGGCTTCGATTTCCTTCGGGGCGGTTCAGGCATGGATACCTTTGTGTTCCATGCCGGGGCGGCTGGTGGTGATAGTGTGTATGACTTCAGCAGCGCGGGCGCTGCTGTTGGTGACATGCTGATGTTCGATGGATTTGGTGCGGGAACCATCGCTCAGGTCGGCGCTACCGATCACTACATTCTCACGGCCGACGTAGCCCACGGTGGGCTAAGCGAAGAAATCGTGCTGACGGGTGTGACAAATCTTGATCTCGGCATGGGCAGCAATGATTTCATGTTTGTGTAGCAGTCTATGCGAGCGTTGATCCGGCAGGGGCATTGAAAACACAGAATCCAAGTTTTGTTCATGTATGAGATGACAACTTGAGCAATTAGAAAGTCCGCCAGGTCCCAACATGGCGGATTTTGCTTTTTTTGACATATAGGCAAATGTCTTCGAAGACAGGGTCAGGTCTTGCCTGTGCCTGAACCTTGCAGGCATGACAGTAGGTTATCCAATACGGGGCAAAAGCAAACGTAAGAATCTTGCTCCGTCAGGGCGGCATTTTGGTTTAGCGCGTTGTGAAATGACCTTTAACCGCCTGCTGTATTGAAATAATGATCAATTTGATGCGCCGTCACGGAAAGTGTTTTATTACCTTCTTTGAATTGTTGATGACCTTCGAGGCCGCTTTTTGAATCTTCAATATCGCCTTGTACAAAGGACCGTACTTTGTCAGCAGCCGGAGTTGCGCGAATTGCCGGATTTTCTGCCCGACCGCATCGTTACCAAATGTGCAGTTTGCGTGGTACATGATAAGGCGGCTTTTAGGCGGCCAGCCGTGTGAACGCGCGTAGAACGCAGCCGGGAGATAGCTCCATTTCACGCCGCATTTTCCCCGCAGCAGGTAATTGATGGCTTCCTGATCATTCCAATTCGGGTTCACATTCATCAAATCCAATACCGAACGATAGAAAGAAATGACCTTATCTGTGCAACGCATGACCACGAAGCCGGCGTTGACGTCTTTTTCGGGTTCGCGTGTTTCGCGTTGAAACCAAAGGTCTGTTTCAGGGTTCATCGCCACGATTTTTCTGATTTCGTCTGCCGGATCGCTCAAGAAGACAATGTCGACATCGCTCCAAATGATGATGGAGCCGCTGTTCTCTTTGACGCTTGCGATGATGAGATCGACTTTATCAGTGATTGCTTGAATAAAGCCTGCTGTACCGAAATCCGAGCTGTCCCTTGCCGCGATCATTGTCGAATGCAAAGCAAGGGTATCAGGCAGGGTTGCAGCGAAGTAGTCCTGGAAGATGCCGCCGTGTGAAGGCGTGTGACAGGTGTATATTTTCAAAGGAACTTGCTGTGGGTTCCGAAGGTCTTCAGTCATGGATTTCGATACTTTGAGAAACATTCGGTTGGCAGTTTGCGTGGCTTGCAGAAGACATCTGCCTTTCATTTCAGTCCGCAGATAGCGATATGACGTCCACGAACTGATCAGTTGTGTGCGATCCCGATGTCCGCATGTTTCCTTTGACAGGGGCGACATCGGAATAGTCCCTGCCGCGGGCAACGACGATATGGTCGGCGCCGGCGATGACCGCATTGGTCGGGTCATATTCAATCCAGCCCATGGACGGTCCACACCATGCGCGTACCCAGGCGTGCATGGCGTCTGCGCCGGCCAGCCTTGGTTTTCCCGGCGGCGGCGCGGTACGTAGATAACCACTGACATAGCCGGCTGGAATTCCGATGCCGCGCAGCGACGCGATCATGATGTGGGAGAAGTCCTGACAGACACCGCGCCTGCCTTGAAACGCTTCCAATGCCGAAGTGTCCACCGTTGTTGCATCGGCGTCATAGGTCATGTCGGCATGCAGCGCCTCGCCTATGGCAATCACCGCTGAAAACACGCTTGAGGCCGCTGCCGCGAGCGATTCTGCATAGCCTGTCGTCGCATCCTCGAGTTTGATGCGCGGCGACGAACCCAGAAAATGGTGTGGCGCCCACGGATCCAGACTTTGGTTCTCCGCTATTTCCCCGGCCAGATCAGACAGCGAGGCGGAGGTGTCAATGAATGGTGTCAATTCAAACCGTTCAACGCGAGACTGCATGGCAAAGACGATATCTCTATGCGGCTTTGTGTAGCCAATTTCGACGGAGCGGTTGCCGAAAAAATCTGTCCGGTTGATCCATTCCTGCGGCTTGGGCGTGACTGATTGCGAGCCTGCGACGAGTCGTTGTTCGCCCGGAATATCCAAAGGCATGAGACGCATGATCTGACGGCTTGCTGCCGCAGGATTGGCATAGTCGTAGACGATCTTCAGTGTCACATCATAAATCACGGCTCACCGCCTAGGCCAGATAGGTGGCAGATAGCTGGTTGGACAGCGCGAAAAAATCCTGGCGGATATCAAGCAGAGACCGAGTGCTCAAGGTTTCCGGTGTTTGGACAGCGAGTTTGGTGTGGGTTTGCATCATCAGTTTCTGCAGTTGGGATAGCGGGCCGTCGCGATCCACTTCCGGCAGGAAGCCGATGTGGCTGTTCATTTCATTAAGCTGGAACATGATGGAGCGCGGATTAAGCTGGTCAAGCGCCAGCAAATCGATCACTGTGGCTCTGTTGGTGGACACCGCAAAACGCGTGCGGTGCGACATGGAGCTGTCGGCCACTTCCACAGCCAGATCCAGACTGCCATCCGGCGCCTTGGCATCGGCGAACGAGGCGAGCATTCCGGCCAAATTCACGGCGCGTTCGAGGGCGCGGCCGATGCTGAGAAAGCGCCAGCCGGTGAAATGGTACATGTTTTCGTGCACCAGCCCGGAAAATCCGGATAGCTTGCGCAGCAGAACGCCCATTGCACGGGCCATGTCGTCGCCGGGCTTCGCCGTCTTGGTCATCTGATTGACCGTTTTCGACAGATCGTGCAACGCCAGCCAGCCATCAACGGAGAAACGGTCGCGGACGTGGCCGGCAGCATTCGCCGCCGAGGCCAGCATCCTTGCGATGCCTTGCGGCAAGCCGTCGGTTGGCTCAGACCCGAGTTTTTCCAACTCTTCCGCCATGAAAGTCAGCAATGGAGATTCCGGCGAAGCTGATTCCGCCAAGCGCAAATTATACGCACGCAACAGGCGTATAGCGAATTCGGCGCGCTCCACATAGCGCCCAAGCCAGAAAAGATTGTCGCCCGCGCGGCTCGGCAGCACGGCAGGCTGCTGGCGGCTGTAAGGCGCGGTTGCTGGTCCCATCATGCTGTCCGGCGCGACCGGTTTGTCGCTGACAATCCAGACGTCAGCTGTCGATCCTCCGCCTTGCAAAGCCAGCGCGGTTGCAGAATCTGCCCGGCCGATGCGCGCAAACCCCCCTGGCATGACCTGCCAGCCCTTGTCCGTGCGGGCAAGGAAGAGGCGCATGCCCATTGGCCTCGGTACAAGCACTCCGTCTTGAAAGGTCGGAGTCGTTGAAAGTGTCACCGCTTCCTGCCCGACAAGGTGCCTCGCTCTGTCGTCGATCCAATCGTTGAGGGATTGACCGTGGTCGCCTTTGAAGCGCCCGCCAACTATGGAGCCGTCATCGAACTCAAACAGCGGGCGTGTCGAGAAGGCATCGCCAATTGCCATCCTGCCAGCGTTGGCCTTGACGAACTCCCGCTCTTCCGTTTGGCCGCACCACCATGTTGCCACATTGGGAATCGCGAGCGGTTGCCCGGTCAGAGCGGTGGAGATGCGCGGCAAAAATGCAAGCAGAGCCCGGCTTTCAAGGACGCCGGACCCGAGCGCATTGACCAGGGTGAGGTTGCCCTCGCGAACCGCGCCCAGCAATCCGGCCGTACCGAGTTTTGAATTTTCGTTGAGTTCGAGCGGATCTGCCCAATTGGAGTCGAGCCGCCGCCACAAAACATTGACCGGTTTCAATCCGGCGACTGTCCGCACCATGAGATGGCCATCGCGCATGGTGAGGTCTTCGCCCTCGAGCAGCATGAAGCCCAGATAGCGCGCGATATATGCATGTTCGAAATAGGTATCATTCATCGGTCCCGGAGTGAGGATGCCGACACGGCTGTCCACGCCGCCGCGCATGTCCTGCAGCCTGTCGCGGAACGCACGGAAGAAACCAGCCAGGCGATGGACATTGTTGCGCGCGAAATGTTCGGCATAGATGCGGGATGTCGCGATGCGGTTTTCCAAAGCAAAGCCTGCGCCGGATGGCGCCTGAGTCCGGTCACCGATGACCCACCACTGGCCTTTTGGCCCGCGCCCGATATCGAACGCGACAAAATGCAGGAAATGCCCTGAAGCCGGTTTGACACCCACAAGCGGACGCAGCCATTCCGGATTGCCGGCGACCAGTTCAGCGGGGAGGTGGCCGTCAGCCACAAGCTGGTTTTCACCATAGATATCAGCAACGACGCTTTCCAACAGGTCAGCACGCTGGATCAGGCCGGCGCTGATTTCGGCCCACTCTTCTTCGGCAATAAGCACCGGCATATGGCTCAGCGGCCAGTCGCGTTCGGCGGAATCCTGCGCGCCATAGCGCCGGTAAAATACCCCGGCGTCCTTTAGATATTGGTCGCCGTTTGCAAACCGTTCCTCAAGCTCCTGTGCCGACATGGAAGCAATCGCGCTGATCAAATTGGTCCATGCGGGTCTCAGCTGCCCATTGGCTGCCATCAATTCGTCCGGCACACCGTCCATGGTCCGGTATCCGGCCAGAAGCCGGATGACAGGATCTGGACGCGCGGTGCTGGATTGGAAGGGCATTTACGACAATCCGGGTGGGCGCCGCAGGTCGAGCGTCATGGGGAATTCACCATGCGTTGATTCCGGCGGCGGTGCATATGAGCCGGGAGTATGACCGCGTGGCTCAAAGCGCGCAAGGCGGCGAGCCTCCGCTTCGTTGCCATTCACCGGAAATGTATCATACGAGCGTCCACCCGGGTGGGCGACGTGATAGACACATCCACCCAGCGCCCGGCCATTCCAGGTGTCATAGATATCGAACGTCAGCGGCGCATTGACCGGCAGCACCGGATGCAAAGCCAGCGACGGCTGCCAGGCCTTGAAACGCACGCCGCCAACCGACGCGCCGCTTATGTTGGTCTTCTTGAGCGGCACGCGGCGCGTGTTGCATGCAACTACATAGCGTTCAGGGTCTGCTGTCGTCAGTTTGACCTGAAGGCGTTCAACCGAACTGTCGGTATAGCGCACAGTGCCGCCAATGGCGCCGGTTTCTCCCAACACATGCCATGGCTCCAAGGCTTGCCGGATTTCCAGATGCACGCCTTCGTACTCAACTTCGCCGCAACGGGGAAAACGGAACTCGGCTTGTGCTTCGTACCATTCGGGGCGGAAAGTGAAGCCGTGATCACCAAGGTCGCGCAAGACATCGAGGAAATCCTCCCAGACATAGTGCGGCAACATGAACCTGTCGTGCAGCGTCGTGCCCCAGCGAGTCAGCGCGCCTGAAAGCGGGGAATGCCAGAGACGGGCGACCAGCGCGCGGATCAGCACCTGTTGCGCAAGACTCATGCGCGGGTCTGGCGGCATCTCGAAACCGCGGAACTCGATCAATCCCAGACGGCCGGTCGGGCCATCCGGTGAGTAAAGCTTGTCGATGCAGATTTCGGCACGATGGGTGTTACCGCTGGCGTCAATCAGAAGATTGCGCAACAGACGGTCCACCAGCCATGGCGCAGGCTGCACACCCTGTCCGGGGTGGGGGATCTGCGACAATGCTGTTTCGAGTTCATAGAGTCCGTCATGCCGCGCCTCGTCGATGCGCGGGGCCTGACTGGTGGGACCAATGAACATGCCGGAGAACAGGTACGACAGGCTTGGATGGCGCTGCCAGTGGATGATCGTGCTTTTCAGCAAATCCGGCCGACGCAGGAACGGGCTGTCGAGCGGCGTTGCCGCGCCGAGCACGACATGGTTTCCGCCGCCGGTTCCGGCCTGACGGCCGTCGATCATGTACTTGTCTGCGCCAAGACGAGTCTGGCGAGCCTCTTCGTAGACCGTCTGCGTTGTGATGACACATTCTTCCCACGTCGACGCCGGGTGAATGTTCACTTCGATGACGCCCGGATCAGGTGCGACACGAATGACATTCAACCGGGGATCCACTGGCGGGCCATAGCCTTCGATATGCACAGGCAAGCCGAGCTTTTTGGCAGCAGTTTCTGCGACGGCCACCAGTTCGAGGTAATCTTCAACCCGTTCCAATGGCGGCATGAAAATGCAGAGCCGGCCATCTCGGGGCTCCACTGACATTGCCGTGCGGACCACGCCTCCCAATTCGCCGGGTGTCTGCTCCACGCGCTGTTGACCGGGTTCAGCACTGGCGAAGGAAGCGACAGGCTGTTCGCGGACCTGCTGTTCCACGCCCGCTTCATTGCGCACCGGCGCACCGGGCAAAGGGTCGCGCGGCACCGTCGGGTCGGCGATGTTGACAAACGGATAGTCGGCGGCCGGAATATGGGGGAGGGTGCCGAGCGGCAGCCGATAGCCGACAGGGCTGTCGCCGGGCACAAGAAACAAATTGCCGCGCCGCGTCTTCCACTTTTCCGAGCGCCATTTCGGCCCGGTGCTTTTGGCCTGCCAACGCTGGATCGGCAGCACGAAGCCCGATGGCTCTGTCAAGCCGCGCCCGAACACGCGAGCGATTCGGTAGCGTTCTTCCGGATCCTTCAGCTTGGAGTTTTGCGGTGTGACGTTCTCGGGGAGATTGGCTTCCTTAATAATCCACTCCGCTGGGTCCTCGAAGGCCGGCAGAACATACTCATCCGCGACACCCAATTCCAACGCCATGGTCTTGAGCAGCTTTTCCGCTGTCTCCGGTGTTGCGCCGGTGTCGGCGCCTTCTTCCGAAATCAGCTTTTCGTCGGACCAGATCGGCACGCCGTCGCGCCGCCAATAGAGCGAAAAAGTCCAGCGCGGCAGGGTTTCGCCCGGGTACCATTTGCCTTGGCCGTAATGAAGGAAACCGCCGGGCGCGAACTTGTCGCGCAAGCGGCGGATCAACTTGTCCGCCAGACCGCGCTTGGTCGGGCCGACGGCTTCCGTGTTCCACTCCGCGGCCTCGAAATCATCGATCGAGACAAAGGTCGGTTCGCCGCCGAGCGTCAAGCGTACATCGCCGTCTGCCAGCGACTGGTCAACCTGATGCCCGAGCGTGTTCAAGGCAACCCAAGATTCTTCCGAAAATGGTTTTGTAATGCGCGGGCTTTCGGCGACACGATCGACGCGCATGTCAAAGGCGAAATCGACTTCTGCATATGTCGCAACGCCCGAGATCGGGGCCGCATTGCGGAAATGCGGCGTGGCCGCCAGCGGGATGTGGCTTTCGCCCGTCAGAAGGCCAGAGGTCGGATCAAGCCCGATCCAGCCAGCGCCGGGGATATAAACTTCGGCCCACGCATGCAGGTCGGTGAAGTCATGATCGGTGCCGGCGGGACCGTCAATCGCCACAAGGTCAGGCTTAAGCTGGATCAGGTAGCCGGAGACAAAGCGGGCAGCAAATCCAAGGTGGCGCAGCACGTGCACCAGCACCCAGCTGGTGTCGCGGCAAGAGCCGGTCCCGCGCTCGAAAGTCTCTTCGGGCGTCTGCACGCCCGGCTCCATGCGGATGACATAGCCGACGGTGTTGGCAAGCTGCGCATTGATATCGACAACAAAGTCCACGGTGCGTTTGCGTGTGCGGTCGATGCGGTCGAGAAAGCGCTGCAACAGCGGCCCGACCGGTTCCGCGTCACGATAGATTGCGAGATCGGCGCGAAAGTCGTCATGGTATTCGAACGGCCAGTATTCGGCGCTTTCCTCGACAAAAAAATCGAACGGATTGTAGACCGTCATGTCGGCTACCAAATCGACCTCGATTTTCAGTTCCGTCACCGGATTGGGAAACACGTACCGCGCCATCCAGTTGCCGTAGGGATCCTGCTGGTAATTGACGAAATGATCTGGCGGGCTGACTCTCAGCGAATGCGAGATGATGCGTGTTCTGCCATGTGGCGCCGGACGCAAGCGGATTGTTTGCGGGCCGAGGACCACCGGGCGGTCATACTTGTAGTGCGTGAGATGGTGGAGCGCTGTTTTTATGGACATTGATCACATTGCCGCGTTGCCTGAACGGGAAGACTGTCACATTTGCTGCATCGCACAAAGCGGTTTTTGTGGCATCCGGTCGCATATGTGACTGCTGGTTACGGGCCTGAAAATTGACAGGGGCATTTGAAGTTTCTACGGATGTGGGACGGCCTGCGACAGGGCGGTCTGCAGACATCTGCCGATGTGCGGACCCTTTCGGAAAGTGCGGAACCAATCACGCAAATCGGACTTGGCATGCAATCTTATCTCGGAAATGGCGTCAGCCTTATTGATCACCGCAGTGGCGGCGTTCACGACCGCGAAGAAATCTTGGCGGCGGCCGGTGTGCGCGCAGAATCGCTGGCTGCATTGGGCGTCAATTCCGGCGACCGCGTCGTTATTGCCCATGGGGAAGGAGCCCGCGTCCTGGTCGATCTGTTTGCGGTATGGCATATCGGGGCAACGGCGGTCATTGTTTCGCATGCCATCACAATGCCGGAGCGTGAGATCGTCCTGCAAACCACAACCGCGAGAGCCTGGATCGGGGCTGATGCGCCAACTGGCGTCAACGGGCTTGCCGCCGGTTCTTTTGAGGCAGGGAAGCCCGCCACGCTTGCATCGAAAATCAATCTCGATGATCCGGCGGTCATCATGATGACGTCCGGCACGACATCGAGACCGAAAGGTGTCGTGCTCACACACCGCGCGCTTCAGGCGCGGATTGCGCTCAACCGCGCTCATATCGGTGACGACGACCTTGCCGTCACGTTGACCGTCTTGCCGATGCATTTCGGGCATGGGCTGATCGGAAACACGCTGACTGCGCTCTCCGCTGGAGCAACACTGGTGGTTTGGCCAGAGCCCGGTGCTGCCGGACTGCATGGCCTTGGCGGCGTGATCGACCGCTATGGCGTCACGTTCATGAGCTCGGTGCCTTCTCTTTGGCGCGTGGCGATGAAACTTTCCAAAAAGCCGGAACGCAACACACTGAAACGCGTTCATGTCGGCTCCGCGCCGCTTTCTGCGCCGCTTTGGTCTGACATAATGGAATGGTCCGGCACCCGCAGGGTTCTCAACATGTACGGCATCACCGAAACCGCCAATTGGATCGGCGGGTGGAATGCCGAGGACGGCGAACTGGAGGACAGCCTTGTCGGGCGGCCTTGGGGCGGCAGTTTTCGGCTGCGGCAGGAGGATGGCACTTTCGTTTCGACCGGGCGCGGGGAGGTGGCAGTCAATTCGCCAAGCCTGATGGCGGGTTATTTCAACCGGCCCGATCTGACAGCGGAAGCCCTGACGGCGGATTGGTTCCTCACCGGCGACATTGGCGAGATCGATAGTTCGGGCCTGCTGCGACTGGTTGGCCGCAGCAAGTTCGAAATCAATCGTGGCGGCATCAAGATCCCCGCCGAAGAGGTGGATGGTTTGCTGGAGCGCCACCCCGATGTTGTCGAAGCCTGTGCTTTCTCGCTTCCCGATGCGTTGAGCGGCGAGACAGTTGCGGCTGCCATCGTGTTGGCAGACGGATCCGTTGCAGACAATCAGGCTATTCGGCTCTGGTGTGACGCCCGTATTCGGCGTGATGCAGTACCATCGAAATTGTTCGTGCTGCCGGTTCTGCCGCGCACTGACCGGGGAAAGCTGAACCGCGACGTCGTCAGGCAAGCATGCCTCGATTCACAAGGTGGAGAGGGTTGATGCGTTTGCAGGTTCAAACATTCAATGCCGTCGAAATCACGACTGATCGTTTGATTCTCAAGCCTGTTTCACCATTCAGCTTTGCCAGGCAAACACTTCATTGGACTCAGGACGCTCAGGCAATGTCGGACCTTGCCATGAAACCAGACCGCTGGTCCTTTTTGAAGTGGTGGTGGAAACTTCGAAAACTGTCGGGCAAAAACCGCACCTGCCATGGCATTTGGCCCAAGGACGGCACGGCGCCGATTGGCATGCGCTGGACACGGTTGAACCCGGCGACCAGTGATGTCAGCAGCAGCACTTTTATTGCATCGACCGAATGGCGCGGCAAAGGCGTAGCAGTGGAAACAGCAAACGCGTTGCTCGACGACTTGTTTATCCGTTGCAGCATCAACAAGGTTACAAGCTGGATCAATTCAACCAACTCGCCTTCAATCAAATTGGCGTTGTCGCTCGGGTTCACCAATGAGGCGGTCCTGCGGCAGAGCAGTTTACATCTTGACGGGACCCGGGTGGATTATTTGGCATTCGGCATGCTGCGGTCAGAATGGCTGGCCCGCAGAAAGTTTGCTGCCGAAGGCAGCTCTTCTGGCGTAGAAGCGGAAAAATGACTTTGCCAACACCTTTGAAAAACAGCGATTTTTGCCATTTGAATTCCTTTCCAATTTGCGGAGCAATTTCATGAGCGCGCCTAACAGGTCATTTGGGGCAGTGGAAATCCTCACGGAACGGCTCATCCTGAAGCCCGTCTCGCCATTGTCTTTTGCGCGCCAGACCCTGCATTGGACAAAGGACAGGCAGGCGATGTCAGACCTGCAGATGAAAGTGGATGGATGGACACTTTTTTCCTGGTGGCGGAAATTGCGAAAACTGACCCGCAAAAAGCGGATGTGCCACGGCATATGGCTTAAGGAAGGCGGCGGTCCGGTGGGGCTGCATATGGCATTGATAAACATGCCGAGCCGAGATGTCGGCACCGGCATCCTGATCGGGGAACAGCAATGGCGCGGCAAAGGCATTGCATCTGAGGCGAAAACGGCAATCATCAATGACCTGTTTCAGCGGTGCAATGTAAACCGGGTGACCAGTTGGGTGCATGCCCGGAACTTTGCGTCCATTCACACCATGCACAGGGTCGGGTTCACCCGTGAAGCCGTCATGCGACAGCAAATCGCGCTGCTCGACGGTTCATTGACTGACCACCTCGGATTTGGACTGTTGCGATCTGAATGGCTGCAGCGGCAAGGCGAACCTGTTGCCGCTGGCGTTCGGCAAGAGTCCGCAAATTGAACGTCGTCAACCGTCAGGATATTGAAGCAGCTCGCCAGATGCTGGCAGACATCATCGACCAATCTTCGACATCAATTCCTCTGGACGCCGACGTGATGAACTTTCCGGCATGGGATAGTCTGGTTCATGTCAAGATTTTGCTGGCGATCGAAGCGAAAACAGGGCGCTTGCTTGACAGCGATTTAATCAGCAATATCAAGTCGCTGCAGGATATTGCTGCGGCGCTGAATCACCATGATGGCTGAAAACTGGAATTGCGGGGTCAGCTTGTTGGCTGATCTGAACAACTCGGGGTAATTCAAGGCCAAACAAAAACCCCGCCTATCAAGACGGGGTTTCGTATTTTCGAAATTGCTATCGCAAAAGCCAGCAGAAATTGATTTATGCAGGCTTCATGGACAGAGGGATAACTGCGGTAACTGCCTGCAGTGTAACTGCCGAACGTTCAATGGTCGGTTTGGTATAGCTGCGCTTCATTTTTAAGACCCTGCGGTTTAAATTGGACTTGAATTACCGTTAGCTAGAATTCCGGCAGTTGACAAGCGTTTGCGCGCCAAATGGCGCTCAATCGGTATAGGCTTTGCTGTCAATACATTGGAGAAGCCGGACAAGTTGCACTATTGCAACAAAACCAGTCAGTTCGGATTTGTCGGCGGCGCCGCAGCCGTTACGGTTTGCAGCTTCACTTCTGCCTTGACCAATTCCGGCTTTTGATATGAGCGTTTCATGAGTTTTTCCAGTCCGGATTATGCGAAGCCTGCAAGCCCCATGAGGCAGTGCTTACCTTCAGGCAAGAGGCAAGCAGCAACAATCCGTTCGGCGTATCGCGATAGGCAACTTCCCGGCTTAATTTGGGAAGGTGACGACGCTTTCTGCTGTAACGGTTTGCAGCATCACACCGGCCTTCTCGATCGTCGGCTTTACATATGAACGCTTTTTCAAAACGACACCATTACGCTGATTAGAATCACGGCGGACGAAGGCTAAGCCAGGCGATGTCCATACCGATCAGCACCGGTTTGGCTCATGCTTTGGCTTTATCCTTGTTAGACATTCATACGATTGAAATCGGAGGACCTGCCGTCACGGTCTGCAAGTTCACTGATGACTTTGCCAATAAAGGCTTTTCATAGACTTTTTTCATGCTTTTCTCCTGTATTTGGCGCTATATCGATCAAACATTGATTGTAGCCACATTTTAAGCTTGAACAATCCGGCCATCTTACAATCCCAAGCAGACAACCATGCTTTAAAGCGGTTACTCAGGCAGAATTGACATTATCTGCGCAGTCACCGTGTGCAATTTCACGTTGGATTTAACCAGTTCAGGCTTCACATAAGTTCGTTTCATTTAAGCGCCTTCCGATCTTTGTTTGGGTTGCCTTAAATCGAGACTTTTTTGGCCATTCAGAAATTAGAACTAGCTGGAATAAACTGCACTTCGTTGGTTTCGCTCAACCAGGTTTTGCGGCAGTCATAATTGCTGCGGCCGTCACAGCCTGTAAATTCACAGGTGATTTTGTGAACTCCGGTTTCGCATATTGACGCTTCATGAACCCATCCCTTCGGGAACAAATCTCAAGCGATAATGCTTGCACGGCCCAAGTTCACAATCAAGATGTGGATTAACACATTGTTAACGATCGAAATATTCGGGATCGAATGTTGTGCGGGAGCAACAGTTATCCCGCAAACAGGCATTGCTGCTCAGTTTTGGTCCTTATCTATGACCTGAACCATGAGCCCCGTCGCTTTTTGCAACAGACTGGACCAAGGGCGTTTTCGCTTGAGCCGCACACGCGCATTTGCACAATCCATTTCGATGGAGAAGCGCCGCACATCAGGTGCTTTGCCGGAAGCGGGACCCAAATTGCCGGCAAATGCGACAATCCTTGCAGAATGCAAACCTTCGATATCGAGGGGTTGATGCCGTGCCAGGGTTTGACAACGCCATTTCAGAGTTTGCCAATCGAATCTGCCACTCAATGCAATGTCCGCCTGTGTCACCTTGTGATAGGAAGCTTTGCATTCGTCCTGCGGGATCGCTGCAATATTGCCGGCCAGATAGTCAGGCAGGGCATTTCCGACCAGCCATCGCGCGGCTTTCGCCAGTTCAAGCCGGTATTTTTCGCGGTTTCCATCTGCCGGATATCCAGCCGGCCTTGCGGCAATGATGTCGCCTGTGTCCAGTCCATGCGACATCAAGTGCAATGTCATGGCCGCATCGGTCTTTATGGAGCCATCCAGAATCATCGCTTCGATCGGCGTCGGTCCGCGGTACCTGGGTAGTGGTGACGGATGCAAATTGACCGCCCGCTTGTCAAAAAAGGCCAGCATGTCGTCTGGTACAAGAAACGGGAAGAAATGGCAAATGAGCGTGTCTGCGCCAGTCTCGTAGGCCGCATCCATCCGCCCAGGCCAGGCGGCAAGGCGCTGGACAGTCCGTACCGGTATCCCGTTGCGTCTGGCGACTGCAGCGGTTGACCATTGGGGAGCAATCCATGAAAGGCGCCGGTCGCGGTTTACAAGGCCTTTGTTGGGCAGGACAGGCACCCAAAGACCGGCAATTTCATTTCCTGCCGCCAGCCAACCGCGCATCGCCGCAGCAGTCATCGGTGAGGGAGCGGACAGGAAAAGAGCCTTGTGCCCGGCCATGCAGTTTGCTCCGCAATTTTTAGCGGCGGACGTGACCTGTCCGTTGAAGATATATTTTCAATAATATGCGTCTGCCAAGCCGGCGCGAAAAGCCTCGATATAGGCCGCAAACAGCCAGATTATTGTTCGGAAAGGGAGAGCGGCGGCAGTGCCGTAACTGCCTGAAGTGTAACTGTGGAACGAACCAATTGCGGTTTGGAATATGCGCGTTTCATCTTAGTACCCCGTCCGGTTTCTAGCCACTAACACTGGTGTTGTCTTGCTCCAGAGTCAACTCGCCGCTGATTTGCACGTTAAATCCCTGCCTGCATCATCCGCCGGTAGAGAAAGCGCTGGGGCAAGGATTGCCATCGCGTTTGGCTTTTGGCGGAAATCACCATTGCCGGCGAAATCAGACGTCGTTCAACGGAGGCAAAACGAACGGGCTCGAGTTGGCGAAGCAGGGTGTCGCTTGCCTGGCAGCCATATATTTCAATAGCAAGCCTCAGCATGGTCGAAACAGGCAGCATGGCCCCGGATCGCTTTGCCCGCTCCTGCAATTCCCTGGCGTCAACGCCCGCGCGGGCGACCATCATTCCGTCCACCACATATTGAAGGCGCGCAAACAGGTGCGACGTTGCGCCGTGAAGTGCTGCAAGCACCACGCGTGCCGCGCCGGTAACCCCGCCGTTTGGCCTTCCGGCATAGAGCGCATGGGTCAGCGACATGCGCGCGCGCAGCTCCGGCGCGTGCACCATGTCGGTATGGACCTCGACAAGCGTCAACCCGGCGTGTGCGGCTTGGCGTGTCCATTGACGTTCGGTCTGCTCGATCTTCTTGCCCTTGGCGATGACTTCGGCAAAGCCGAGGCCGGAAAGGATATTTGCGATATCCTGTTGCGCCGATGGGGCGACCAGAAGGTCAACATCACTGAATTTGCGGTTGTGAACGCCGTGGTAAACGGCTTCGGCGAAGTCGAGGCCTTTGACCAAGGCGACCGGCAAGCCTGCTGTCGCATGGAGGATTTCGCGAGCCGTTCCCGCCAAAACCGTATTGTGGGCAATTTCCTGCAGGCGGCGGTCCCGGATGGCTGTTTGCAATGCTGCCGCCCTTTGGATCACCAGTGCCGGGTCACCGTCGAGAAATGATGCCGGATTGTCCTTGAGGACACCAAGAAGGTTACGGCCGGCCACCAAATGCACATTGTGCCGCGCCGCTTCATCGAGAAGTCCGATGGCCGTCGCGTCATCGCTGGCGTCAAATGGCTTTGCTTGCCATCTGGTATTCGTTCCCGCCGGGTCAGAAAGCTGTGCCAGCCATGCTTCCGTGTTGCGGATCATCGGGCTTTCTCCGGCAAATGCTGGAGTGCTTTCTTCAAGATGTCTGGCAGCGTGGCCAATTCGGTTCCTGCAGACAATTTGAATGTCGGAACAGCGGCCACCGCCCGCGAGAACACCGCGAAAGCGCGCAGCGCCTTGGGGGTCATCCCGGCCTGCGGCCAGGCGACATTGTCATGCGCAAGAGCCACGAGAATTTCAGGCTTTGCCACTGGAGTCACCGTGTGCCCGTAAAATGAGCGCGGCCCGATCAACACAATTGCCCCCAGTTCAACAGGCCCGGTTTCGGCGACACTTATACGGTCTGCCAGATCGTTGATTTTTACGCCCTGTTCGCCATTTTCGTCCCACTTGTCTTCCAACGGGCCAACCCAGGGCAACAGGTCAGCCGTTCTGACATGCACTTTCAAGGCGCGGGGCATGCCCCAGACGTTAAATCCAATCGCCGTCGGCACCAATATGCTGGCATCATCGGTCATGAGCTTGAAGCCGCCATGCGCCAATGCCAGTGATGTCGTCGTCTTGCCGCCGCCGGATGGCACGCAAAAGAGGATAGCCTTTCCGGAACGTTCATCGATCAGGCTTGCGGCGTGGACCATCTGCTGCCCGGCTGCAACAAGAGCGGCGTCAATGACGGTCATCATTGGCGAGCCGTAAAACCGCGTGCTGCCCGGGCGCAAACGCGCATGTGCCTTGTGTGCGCCATGGTCGATGACAACGGTGCCGCCGTCCTCGATCTCCATGATCGAGCAGCTTTCGCTTTCGAAAATCCTCCCGATCTGCCCGTCCGCCATGGGGCCGTCGTAGGTGAGGGGCAGGTCATGGGTTACGGCCGGCGTATCGGTTTCTTCGATTGTCAGCAGGAATTCATCAGCACTTGAGGGGCTATCGGTGATGAAATCAGGAAACGCCCGGTGAAATGGCTTTAGCCAACTGTCATTGTCTGCGCTGACCCGCATGCGAGCGCCGCAGAAATCGAGATGCAGGTTAAGGTCAGTCATGTGCAGCGCCTGCCAATTGTGCGGTTCCGTTCGCCGGCATTGACTCCGTTCCATCATAAGCAAACAGGTCCAGCATCGGCACGACCGGAGGGTTCAGCACCGTTGTCCCGTTCAGACTGATCCAGCAATGCGCCTTTGGTCGGTTGGTCGTGATGGTTTTGGGCACAAGCCCGAAATGGAGGACCGGTGCATAACCGGCAAGTTTCAAATAATGAAACGCAAGCAGTCCTTCGCGAAGGCATCGGCGGCCGCGCATGCGCCAAGGGCGGGCAACGGATTTCTTGACCGCATCGATAATTTCATCGGCCTTGAGATCGTCATAGGCGCGCATGGCCTTTGCCGGGGTGGCGCGGCGCAGGATATCGTCGAGCTGACGGAATTTCATGACTTGCGGCAAAAGCCGCGCCGCAATCCAAAGGTTCAAGCCAAATGGCAGACGGCTCGAGGGAAACGGCAACATCAGACAGGCACTACCAAACTCTCGGCGCCCAAATCTTCAGCGATGGACACCAGGTCTGCCAAAAGCGTCGCCTCGTCAATTTCAAACGTCTCCAGCAGGCCGGTGACGATGGCGCCAATGGATCGCTTTCCGTCCACCAGCTGAAGAAACTCGAGCGTGGTGTCATTGACGGTGTACATTTCGCCGGTGTCGAGGCGCAACAGCACGCCGCCTTCGCCATCACCCATCGATTGAAGCGAAATGTTCGGACCGATCGCCAACACTGTTTGTGCACCAGTTGGAACTGACTTAGTCGGCATTCGCGAAGCTCCTGTATCTGCTGGCCGAAACCGGCAATGCCATCATGAGCAAAGGCCGCTGATGTGCCGGTGCCCGTTTTTCAGGTCTACCGAAAAATGGGCGGATGTCCATCTCCGCGATTGTGTCCAATCGAAGCATGTGCGATTTCGCGTCGGCCTTGCTGCCAAAGTGCGGCCTTCTAGGCTGGGCGCCAGCCCAGCCCGTCGCTGGTCCCGTTCAATGGCTTGTATTCACAGCCAACCCAACCCTCGTATTCCAGCTGGTCAATCAATTCGAACAGGAACGGATAGTTGATTTCGCCAGTTCCCGGCTCGTGGCGGCCCGGATTGTCGGCGATCTGGATGTGGGCAATGCGAGGCATCAGCCGCTCCAACGTGGCAGCCAGTTCGCCTTCCATCCGCTGCATGTGGTAGATGTCATACTGCAAGAACAGATTGTCAGAACCCACTGTTTCGATTACCTTAATGCCGCCTTGAGACCGATTGATCAGGAAGCCGGGAATGTCGAAATGGTTGATCGGTTCGATCAGCAGGCGGATGTTTCCCTGTTTGAGGAAGTCTGCGGCGAAGGCGAGATTGGCGATGAAAACATCCCAGGCTTCACCCCGCAAAACGCCATCGGGCACTATTCCGGCGAGGCAGTTCACGCGCGTGCAGCCGAGCGCGTGTGCGTAATCCGCCGCCAGTTTCACGCCGTCGCGAAACTCGCCAACTCTGTACGGATGGCATGCAATGCCGCGCTCGCCCATGGCCCAGTTGCCGGCGGGCAAATTGAACAGCACCTGCTGCAGGCTGTTATCAGCCAGAAGCTTGGCAATGTCTTCCTTCGGCATATCATAGGGCGACAAGTATTCGACCGCCTTGAAGCCGTCTTTGGCCGCCTGCGCGAACCGGTCGGCAAACGCGAATTCCTGATACAAAAATGACAGGTTGGCGCTGAACCTCGGCATCAGCGGCTCTGGAACGAGCCCAGCGGCATGTGGCGGTTGACGTCCTTGTAAAGGAGATAGCGGAAGCGTCCCGGGCCGCCGGCGTAGCAAGCCTGCGGGCAGAAGGCACGCAGCCACATGAAATCGCCGGCCTCGACCTCGACCCAGTCTTGATTGAGCCGGTAGACCGCCTTGCCTTCGAGAACATAGAGCCCATGCTCCATCACATGCGTCTCGGCAAACGGGATCACCGCGCCGGGTTCGAACGTGACAATGTTGACGTGCATGTCATAGCGCACATCCATCGGGTCGACGAAGCGCGTTGTTGACCATTTGCCGTCCGTGCCCGGCATGGCAACCGGTTCATAGTCATGCTCATTGACGACAAAGGCTTCCGGCACGGCGATGCCGTCGACCGGTTGGTAGGCCTTGCGGATCCAGTGGAACCGCGTTGGCCTTGCGCCGTTGTTGCGGACGGTCCATTTGGCGGCTGGTGGCAAATAGGCATAGCCGCCCGGCGTCATGACATTTTCTTTGCCGTCAAGGCTCAATGTCAGTTCGCCTTCCATCACGAACAGCACCGCCTGCGCGCGTTTGTCGTCTTCCGGGCGCTCGCTGCCGCCTCCGGGGCCGACTTCCATGATGTATTGGGAAAATGTCTCGGCAAAGCCGGTCAGCGGCCGCGCCAGCACCCAAAGCAGCGTCTGCTCCCAGTGCGGCAACACGCTCGTGACGATGTCGCGCATGACGCCTTTGGGGATCACCGCGTATGCTTCGGTGAACATGGCGCGCCCGGTCAGAAGCTCCGATTGCGGCACATGACCGCCATGCGGCGCATAGTAGCTGTTCTTCATCGTCAAAGTCTCCCGCCGAACCGGCCTGCGCGAAGCCGATTCATTTTGTTTGCGCCAAGCTAGCCAGCTTTTCGCCAGACGCCAAATGCAGATTTCATTTTGAGAATAGGTGTATCGGGCGGCGCGATGATTTGAAGAAGAAGGCTTTTAGCGCTTCCAGCACCAGCAACGTCAAAAAGCCGGCACCGACGGAAATTGCAATGTCCTGCCAATGCAGTTGGCCAAATCCGAACAGTTGATTGACCGCCGGAACAAGCAGCGTCACCGCCAGCATCGCCGGCACGAGGATCAGCACATAGGGGATTGCCGCATTTTTGCGCATGAAAGCCGAACGCAAGGAGGCGCTGAAGGAGCGATTGACGAAAATCAGCCCCATGATGGTGAACACCAGGGAGAAGAAGGCGAGCGAGCGCACTTCATCCTGGGGCAGACCTTGATAAAGGCTGTAGAGGTAAATCGCGGCGACGAACGCAAAGCCCAAAGCGCCCTGCGCGATGCTCCATGAAACGAGCTGCAGCGAAAATAGCGGCGCATCTGGTTTGCGCGGCGGGCGCGACATGACGTTCTTTTCCTCGCCTTCAGATTCGAACACCAGCGAGCAGACCGGGTCGATGACCATTTCGAGGAAGGCGATGTGGACCGGTCCGAACAGGGGCGGGAAGCCAAACAACAGCGGCAGCAGCGCGAGGCCCGCAATCGGCACATGGACGGCGAAGATGAAACCGATGGCCTTTTGCAGATTGTCATAGATGCGCCGCCCAAGCCGCACGGCCTTGACGATGGAGCCGAAATCATCGTCGAGCAGCACGATGGACGAAGCCTCGCGCGCCACGTCTGTGCCACGCCCGCCCATGGCGACGCCGATGTGCGCGGCTTTCAGCGAGGGTGCGTCGTTGACGCCGTCGCCGGTCATGGCGACCACTTCGCCTTGCGCCTTCAAGACTTCGACCAGTTTCAGTTTTTGCGCAGGCATGATGCGGGCGAAGACGTTGCAGGTCTTCAGGGCATCGCTCAGCGCCGCATCGTCCAGCTCGGCCATCTGCGGGCCGGTCAGCACCGTGTCGGCCTCAATTCCGGCCTGCCTTGCGATGGTGCGCGCGGTTTCCGGGTAATCGCCGGTGATCATGATGACGCGGATGCCTGCCGACCTGCATTCGCGCACTGCTTTCGGCGCGCTTTTGCGCAACGGGTCGGCAAGGCCGATCAGACCCATGAATTCGAAATCGAAGCCGGTGGAGGCATGCGGCAAGTCGCCGGACGCGTGCGCCGCTTTTGCCACGCCAAGAACACGCAGGCCTTCCTTGGCCATGATGTCGATTTCCGCCGCCATGGCCTTCTGTTCGGCCTTCGACATTTTGCACAGTTTGGCGATGGCTTCCGGCGCGCCTTTGGCCGCCACTGTCGCGGCCTTCTTGCCGCTATGCCAGACCTGCACAAAGGCCAGGAGGTCCGGCCGCAAGCCGTAGGTTTTCTTAAGCTCCGGCTCGTTTGCCTCGACTCGATTGCCGATGTGTTCCGCGAACAGGTGAAACGCCGTGTCCATCGGGTCAAAGGCATCGCGGGCGCTGGCGAGCTTTCCGAGTAATGCAATATCCTGAACCTGTTTGGTTGCCGGTTTGCTGTTGTCGGGACGCCAAACTCCGCCCTTGGGCAGGCGCACTTCGGCGACCATCATCCGGTTTTCGGTCAGCGTGCCGGTCTTGTCCGTGCACAAAACCGTCGCTGAGCCAAGTGTTTCAATGGACGACGCCTTGCGGGTCAGCACCCGCGCTTGAGAAATCCGCCAGGCGCCCATTGCCATGAAGACGGTGAGGACTACCGGAAACTCTTCCGGCATCATCGACATGCCAAGCGCAATGCCGGCGAGCGACGCATTCAGCCAATCGCCGAAAATCGCGACATTCAAAAGCACTGCCGCCAATGAGATAAGGGCGCCGAAGAATGCGAAAAAAAGCACCGTTTTGCGCGTCGCTGCCGCAAGGCGGGGCACCTGCGTTTCGAGACTGGCGAGCGATTGGCCGATCTTGCCAATTTCGCTATTGGCGCCGGTTTCGGTGACTTCTGCCGTCGCAGTCCCGCGCACGACCAAAGAGCCGGCGAATACGAACGGGCGACGCTCGTTTTCCACTGCGGCGGCGTCTTTCTGACTGGCCGAGGCAGATTTCCTGACAGGCACGGATTCGCCGGTCAAAAGAGACTCATCGGACATCAAATCGTGAGCTTGGATGAGCTTTGCATCGGCTGGCACGCGGTCGCCTTCGGCCAAAAGCACGATGTCGCCAGGGACCACATCGCGGCCGGCAATGCGCACATGTTCGCCACCTCGGATGACCAATGCGCGCGGGCTGGTCAGGTCACGCAACGCCTCCAGAACGCGCTCGGTGCGAACTTCCTGCACGACAGTGATCAGCACCGACAACAGCGCGAAGGCCAGCAGGATCATTGCCTCGGCGCGGTCGCCCAATGCCAGATAGATCAGACCGCCGCCCAATAGCAGCGCCAGCATTGGTTCTTTCAAGACTTCAAAAACAATCCTGAACGGCGACCTCAATTCATTGCGCGGCAATTCATTGGGGCCGTGTTTCTCCAGCCGGATTGCCGCCTCGCTGGCAGTTAATCCAGTAAAGGAGGCAAGTGGTAATGCCTTGGCTTTTTCGTCAGTCGTGGACTTTGGCGAAGGCATGGTTCTCCAATCAGATCTTTGCTTTGCTCAACCGCATGGAATTGGTGATGACGCTCACGGATGACAGGGACATGGCGGCGGCGGCGAACACAGGCGACAAGAGGATGCCAAACAGCGGATAGAATACGCCCGCAGCGATCGGAATGCCGATCGTGTTGTAGAGAAACGCGAACGCCAGATTTTGCCTAATGTTTTTCATGGTGGCGATGGACAGGTTGCGGGCGCGGACGATGCCGTTGAGGTCACCCTTGATCAGCGTCAGCCCTGCGCTTTCGATGGCGACATCCGTGCCGGTCGCCATGGCGATGCCAACATCGGCCGCGGCAAGGGCAGGGGCATCGTTGACCCCGTCGCCTGCCATGGCGACGATCCGCCCTTCAGCCTTTAGTCTGGCGACGATCTCCGCCTTGTGCTCAGGCAGAACCTCGGCCTCGACCTCGTCAATACCGAGCTTGGCGGCTATGGCATTGGCTGTGACCTTGTTGTCGCCCGTGACCATGATGATGCGCAAACCTGCGGCCTTGAGTTCGGCTAGTGCCGCCATTGTTGTCGGCTTCACAGCATCGGCGATGGCCACAATCGCGGCCAGTTTGCCGTTGACCGCGATGTAAACGACTGTCGCGCCTTCCTTGCGCAGCCGGTCGGCTTCGCCTGCCAGTTCGTCGGTGTTGATTGACAGGCTGTTGAGATATGCGGCGCTGCCTGCTGCCAACCGCTTGCGCTCGACCATGCCGATGGCGCCCTTGCCCGCCGGGGCGTCAAAGCCCATCACGCGACCAAGCGTCATGCCTTTGGCCTTGGCCGCGTTGACAATCGCTTGCGCCAGCGGATGTTCGCTGCCTTGCTCCAGACCCGCCGCGAGGCGCAACACCTCGTCAGCTTCAAAACCCTCAGCCGTGACAAGGGCGGTCACTGAAGGCTTGCCTTCGGTCAGCGTGCCAGTCTTGTCGACGATGATCGTGTCGACCTTTTCCATTATCTCCAGCGCTTCGGCATTCTTGACCAAAACGCCGGAGCGGGCGCCACGTCCGACACCGGCCATCACCGACATCGGCGTTGCCAACCCGAGCGCGCAGGGGCAGGCGATGATCAGCACAGAAACAGCCGCAACCAGCGCATAGGCGAGGCGTGGTTCGGGACCGAACAGCGACCAAGCGGCAAAGGCCAGAATGGAAGCTACGACCACGCCCGGCACAAACCAGCCCGCCACCGTGTCGGCCAGGCGCTGCACTGGCGCGCGGCTGCGCTGGGCCTCCGCGACCATCTGGACAATCCGCGCCAGCATGGTCTCAGACCCGACATTTTCCGCCTTCATCGTCAGGCTGCCGGTCTGGTTGATCGTGCCGCCGACCAGCTTGGAGCCGACCTCTTTCCTGACCGGCATGGATTCGCCGGTGACCATTGATTCATCGACCAGCCCTGAACCTTCCAGCACCATGCCATCCACCGGCACCTTTTCACCGGGCCGCACGCGCAGTGTCGCTCCTTGCCCGACATGTTCGACCGGCACGTCTTCTTCCGAGCCGTCGTCGAGCACCAGCCGCGCCTGTTTGGGCGCAAGGTCCATCAGTGCGCGCAGCGCGCCGGAGGTCTTCTCCCGGGTGCGCAGTTCGAGCACTTGCCCCAGCAGCACCAGAACGGTGATCACCGCTGCGGCTTCGAAATACACCGCGACCGAACCGTCATGCTGGCGGAAGGCTTGGGGGAACAGCTGCGGCGCAAGCGTCGCGACAATGCTGAATCCCCAGGCCACCAAAGTGCCAAGCGCAATCAACGTGAACATGTTGAAATTGCGGGTTTTGAGCGAAGCCCAGCCACGTTCGAGGAACGGCCATCCGGCCCAGAGTACGACGGGTGTCGCGAGCAAAAGCCCAATGTAGTTAGAAGTTTGCTGCGTGACATATCCATGCAGGTTGAACAGATGGCTGCCCATTTCCAGAATGAAAACCGGCAGCGTCAGCGCCAGGCCGATCCAGAAACGGCGGGTCATGTCGATCAGTTCGGGGTTGGGTCCGTCATTGACGGACACCACCAGCGGCTCAAGCGCCATGCCGCAGATCGGGCAGGTGCCCGGACCGATCTGGCGGATTTCAGGGTCCATCGGGCAGGTGTAGATTGCGTCCTCGGCCACTGGTTCTGCGGCGCTTGTGTCTTCGGCCAGATACTTTTTCGGATTGGCGATGAATTTGGTACGGCAGGAACCGGCGCAGAAGAAATAGGTTTTGCCCTTGTAGTCTGTCTTCCACTGTGCGGTGGCCGGATCAACGCTCATGCCGCAGACCGGATCGATTTCCGGGCTGAGGTTTGCCGATGGGATCGCGGGTTCTGTGTTCATCAGTCAGTCCTGCCTACAAATAAAACGACCGGCGCCGGATTTCAAAATCCAAAGCGCCAGCCATGTATGAATTTGTGACTATAGGTCAAGCGCTGACGCTTGTCGTCGCCAAACGAGCCGTCAGGCGGGAAACGATTCTGCGGTAAACCCGCATGACTCTAGAAATCTACGCACAGAAGTCACTTCATCCTTCGACAGTCCATGATCCGCGCCATGGAAAGAAGCGGTATGGCCATTCATGGTGGCGGTGACACGACCGTGGCTTGAGTGGCCAAGCTCGGCGCCCAGTTCCTTCAGTGCCGTTTCAACCTCATGCAAGTGAATGTTTGACGGAATCGGATGGCTGAAAACGCCATGCAATACTTTTCTATGCTTGTGATTCATTCTGCTTCCTTTGCTTCTGCCAATTGCCAGAATTGAAGGATGCGACGCCCGGAGGGGCCGGTCTTTGACCCCGATCAACTTCCGTCAGGCTGCCGTCTTTTCTTTTGCCGAGGCCGGGCACAGGTGCTGTGCAAGAATGTCGGACAGCTGCTTGAAGTTCACAGGCTTTGAAACATAATAGTCCATGCCTGCATCAAGGCAGTCTTCCATGTCGCCTTTGAGCGCATGTGCCGTCAAAGCCACGACGGGAACATGGCCGCCTTCGACCACTTCCAACGCGCGGATGGCTCCGGTTGCTTCCTTTCCGTTCATTTCCGGCATGGAAATGTCCATCAGGATCAATTTCGGCTTGCGCTTGCGAAAAGCATGAACGGCCTTGCGGCCATTTTCCACCATTGTGTAGCTGTAGGGGGTGGTGTCGAGGAATTGCGACATGACCAGCTGGTTGATGTCATTGTCTTCGGCAACCAGGATATCCACGTCGATGGAATCTGATGTCGTAAAATCGGCTGACAATTCGGTCACCGGCTCAACTGCGCGGATTTGCAGCTCTGCCGGACCAGGAACCGGAATTGATTTGCGTTCTTCTTCGGACAGTATGGCTGAAATTGTTTCAAGCAAAAGTGTCGCCCTCGCTGGTTTGATCAAAGTTGCCTGAAGGCCGAGCGCGGCCATTTCAGTGTCATTTTTCGCCGTGTCGACCGATGTCAGCAAAATGACGGGCACGTGTTTGAAGCGTTCGTCACGACGCATTTTGGTCAGCACTGCCTTGCCGTCTTCGACAGGCATCTGGAAATCCAGGATGACGAGGTCAACTTTCACCGCGATACTGGCGGCACTTTCCAGAAATGCCATTCCCTCGCGCGCTGAACTTACGGCAGCGCAATCCAGAGACCATGAGCGCAATTGTTCAAGCAATATGGATCTGTTGACCGGATTGTCATCAATCACCAAGACACGCTTTCCGGGGGCGGGCATTGCTGTCATTTCTCTCGTTCCCGTTTTCTCGGCCACTTCCATTTTCAAGGACACGTTGAAAGTCGAGCCAACGCCAAGTTCACTTGTCACCGAGATCTTTCCGTCCATCATCGAAATCAGCGACGAGGCAATGGACAAGCCGAGACCAGTGCCCTCGTGCCGGCGGGTGGATGAACTGTCTGCCTGCGAGAATTTGTTGAATATTTTCTCGCATTCCTCCGGGTGCATGCCGATGCCGGTGTCCTTTATCTGGACCGAGATCTCAGCCATTTGGCCCGGTTCATTGCGGCTGGATTTGCAGGTTGCCTCAACAAAGACATGGCCTTGATCGGTAAATTTTATCGCATTGCCGATGAGATTGATCAAAATCTGCCGGACGCGCCCGTTGTCTCCAATCACCGACTTCGGGACATTCGGCGCGACACGAACAATCAGCTCGACATCCTTCTTGCCTATGCGAGGTGCGATGATCGCCGCAACATCATCGACCGTCTCATGGAGATCAAAAGGCGCACTGTCCAAGGTCATCTGACCAGCCTCGATTTTGGAAAAATCCAATATGTCATTGATGATCGTGAGCAATCCGGCGCCGGATTTCATGATCGTATCGGCGAACAGCCGCTGTTTGGAAGTCAGTTCCGTCTTTCCCAAAAGTTCGGCCATTCCGATGACGCCGTTCATGGGCGTGCGAATTTCGTGACTCATGTTGGCAAGAAATTCTGACTTTGCCTTGTCGGCAACCAGGGCCTTGTTGGTTGCCAATTCCAGTTCGCGGTTCACCACATTCAGTTCGGCTAGGTGATTGTCACTCTTGGTGTTGAAAATGACCGTGATGACATATGCGCCCAGAGCAGCTGCACAAAACAGGCCGATATGGACATATGTCTCGACGATTGACACCGTTTGCGTGACGATATCCGGATAAACCGTGTGCTTGTAGACGAGTGCGCCAGCGTAGGCGAAAACCAGCATCAGCATGATGGTCGCCCATTTGCGACCGACAAAGAAACCGGCAATCATCGGCACGAGACAGATGAGATATGAACCGCCATCAAAAATCCCGAGTTGGATCAGGCCGGGATAAGCCAGTGTCGAAAAGAACAGCAACACCATGCCGGTGGCGTAATAACCTGAAACCACAGGGGAGCGGACCGCTGCGGGCAAGAACGCAAATACAATGGACAGCAACGTCGCCTGAAAAAGTGTGACTGTGTCCATTCCGGTTGAAAGGTAGACCCCAGCGATCACGCAAACACTGAGAAGGGCCAAAATCGGGCCGGCAAGGATGAAAAGTTGGTTGCGTACAATTAGGTTGGCCGACATGGAATACCCGCATAGCTTTCCGTTAGGGTAACCTGTGGTTTCTTTAGATTGCATAAAATTTGATTGGCTTTGGCTGGCCATTTGCCGGTCTTTTTCGGGTATTTTGCATTATTTTGGTCGATACCGCGCAAAAGCGTCGCAAAAACTGCACTGCCGTTGACGACCCTGTGAGAGCGTGCAGGCAACAAATTCGGCCGCAGGAGGCGCTTATGAATCCGCTGAAATTCTACATTGATGGCAAATGGGTGGACCCGGCTGGCAAAGGCCGAATTGACGTGATCAATCCCGCTACTGAAGAAGTTTGCCAGACAATCGCAGCCGGCGGTGCAGATGATGTGAATCGCGCCGTGGACGCTGCAAAGCGCGCGTTTGCAACCTGGTCACTCAGCACCAAGGCCGAGCGGCTCGCGCTGCTCAATCGCATACTGGAAGTTTATAACGAGCGTCTCGATGAAATGGCTGCCGCTATTTCCGATGAGATGGGCGCACCGCTTGTCATGGCCAAGGACAGTCAGGCCTATTGCGGTACGGCACATTTTGAAGCCGCGATTGCAGCGCTTGAAGCGTTCGAGTTTGAAGAGCAGCGCGGCAAGACGCGCATCGTTCGTGAAGGCATCGGTGTTGTCGGCCTTATCACGCCATGGAACTGGCCGATGAACCAGATTGTCACCAAGGTCGCGCCAGCGCTCGCCGCCGGATGCACCATGGTGCTAAAACCATCCGAACTTGCGCCCACCAACGCGTTGGTCTTCGCCCAGATCATGCATGACGCAGGCGTCCCTGCGGGCGTGTTCAATCTCGTCAATGGCGACGGCCCGTCGGTCGGACAGCCGCTTGCCGCGCATCCCGATGTCGCCATGATGTCGTTCACCGGCTCGACACGCGCGGGCATCATCGTCGCCAAGACAGCGGCGGACACGGTCAAGCGCGTCAGCCAGGAACTTGGCGGCAAGTCGCCGAACATCATTCTGGATGACGCGGATTTGGCCAAATCCGTTTCCAAGGGAGTTTCCGCCTGCATGTCCAACACAGGCCAATCCTGCAATGCGCCGACGCGCATGCTGGTGCCAGCCGATCGGCACAGCGAGGCGCTGGAAGTTGCGGCTAAAGCGGCGGCAAAGATCATCACCGGCGATCCGCGCGACGAGAGGACCGATCTCGGCCCTGTTGTCTCCGAAGCGCAGTTCAACAAGATTCAGGGGTTGATCGAGAAGGCAGTTGCCGAGGGGAACACACTGGTCGCGGGCGGCCCCGGCCGTCCAGGCGGCTTGAACCGCGGCTACTATGTCCAGCCGACGATTTTCGGCCATGTCGAGCGCCACCACACCATCGCCATTGAAGAAGTGTTCGGCCCCGTGCTGGCGATCATGCCTTACAAGGATGAAGCCGACGCGATCGAAATCGCCAACGACACCGTCTATGGGCTTGCAGGCTACATCCAGTCCGGTAATCTTGAGCGCGCCCGCAGAGTTGCCCGACATATCCGCGCCGGTCAGGTCAACATCAACCATCCGGCCTGGGACACATTCCAGCCGTTTGGCGGCTACAAACAGTCCGGCAACGGGCGTGAATATGCCGATTGGGGCATTCATGATTTCCTCGAAGTGAAGGGCATCGGCGGCTGGGAGGCGTGAATAATTGCAGGCAAGCAACATTCATTGTGAATGAAACACACCGTCGCCGTTTACGGACACCGATTTCCACTTTAGTCTGATTTCCGCGCCACAGGGTTCGGCGCGGAGGAGATTCTTATGGCTGGTGCAGTAGAAGGCGCCGAGATCGGCTTGATCGGTCTTGGCGTGATGGGTTCAAACCTTGCGTTGAACATTGCGGAAAAAGGGTTCCCCATCGCGGTCTGGAACCGCACCGGTGAAAAAACCACCGAGTTTCACGCCTCTGCAGGCAAGCTGAAGTCCAGGATCATTCCCTGCGCAACGCTTGAAGAATTCGCCGCCTCCATCCGCCCGCCGCGCCCGGTGATCATCATGGTCAAGGCCGGTGAAGCCGTCGACGAACAGATCGCCGTCCTGCGCAAGCTGCTTTCCAAAAACGACATCATCATCGACGCCGGCAACGCCAATTTTCGCGACACTGTGCGCCGCTTTGATGAACTGAAAGACACTGGCCTCACCTTCATTGGCATGGGCGTGTCTGGCGGCGAAGAGGGTGCGCGCCACGGCCCGTCCATCATGGTCGGTGGCAAGAAGTCTTCGTGGACGCGTGTCGAGCCGGTTCTGAAAGCCATCTCGGCGAAGTTCAAGGACGAGTCATGTGCTGCGTGGCTCGGTGAAAATGGCGCGGGCCATTTTGTCAAAACCATCCACAACGGCATCGAATATGCCGACATGGAGATGATTTCCGAAATCTACGGCATCCTGCGCGATGGCGCTGGCATGGGCGCGGCTGATATCGGCGCGGTGTTTGACACCTGGAACAAGGGACGACTGAATTCCTATCTGATCGAAATTACAGCCGAAGTCCTGAAGGCCAAGGACCCGAAGACCAAAAAGGCCATGGTCGACATGATCGTTGACCGTGCCGGCCAAAAGGGCACCGGCAAATGGTCGGTGATCGAGGCGCAGATGATGGGCGTGCCCGCCACGGCCATTGAGGCCGCCGTTGCCGCGCGCAGCCTGTCCTCTTTCAAGGATGAGCGCGTGGCCGCCGAGGCCGCCTATGGCGAACTCAAGACGAAATTCCGCGCCAAGCCGACGGACGCCTTCCTGCGCCAGCTTGAGCTTGCGCTGTTTGCCGGCAAAATCTGTGCCTATGCGCAAGGCTTTGCCGTGATGGAAGCGGCCTCGAAGGAGTTTTCGTGGAACCTGCCGATGGCAACGATTTCGAAAATCTGGCGGGCAGGGTGCATCATCCGCTCGCAGTTTCTCGACACCATCGCCGGAAGCTACCGCAAGAAGGACAAGCCGGTGAACCTTCTCGTCGCGCCGCAGTTCATCAAGATGATGAAACAGGGTCATGGCCCGTTGCGCAAAACCGTCGCGCTCGCGGCAGAAGCCGGCATTCCGGTCCCGGCACTCTCGTCAGCCCTCGGCTATTTCGACAGCTACCGGCAAGGGCGCGGCGTCGCCAACGTCATCCAGGCCCAGCGCGACTTCTTCGGCGCGCATGGGTTTGAGCGGACGGACGGCGGAGTCGGCCAGCACGGGCCTTGGGGGAGCGGAGCGGCTTAGGTCGTTTTCAAGCGTGCCCTCAGCCGTATCAAAAGGCCTGTCACACCAAGCCTGAACCGAAGATACCAGATTGACCGGGACATCGTCCGCCGCCGCGTGAACGTGCCTGTCTGGCGGGTGAGGGCGTCAACATCATTGTAAACCTTGCGGATGAAACCGGCATTTCCTGACATGGCTGAAAGGTTCAGGATGGGCACGCTGTTCATCCAGAGATAAAATGAAATCCACAAATCGTCGACGTAAAAGACATATGGATTGTTGCGGATTTTGGCATGAAAACTCTTAAGCCCGGCAAGCTTTGCCACCGGAATTGCAAAACCGTCATTGCCCTGGCCGACATCAATGCCGCGATAGCGATAGACATGGAATGAACCGGCCGCACCGGGATTCTTGCGGAACATTTCGGCGAAGGCACCCAGCATGTGCGGCTCATATTCGGCATCATCATCAACAAGGACGAGAAGGACGTTGGGGCTAGGCGGCAGCCGGTCAATTGAGCCGAGAATTTTCGTGCCAGGCCCATCATCGGCGCAGCGAATGATTTCCACCGAACTGCCGAGGTCGGCCGCCGTAAAGGGCAGCGGATCCGGTGTTTCGAACCGCCTGTAGGTTTGCGGGATACACAGGAAAATCCGCTCTGGCGGCGTGGTCTGCGCCTCGAGCGATGCGATGCAGCACGGCAAGCCCTGCATTCGCGACGGTATGGTCGTCAGGCTGACGAAGATGCGGAGGGCTGGCTCACTGGCGGAAGCGGCCATCCGGTCCGTTACCGCGTCAAGGCCTTGCGCGCCGCATAGAGGCTAAGCGCCGCCGCGTTCGACACGTTCAGCGATTTGATGACGCCCGGCATGTCCAGCCGCGCCAAGGTGTTCACCGTCTCGCGCGTTTTCTGCCGCAGGCCCTTGCCTTCGGCGCCCAGCACCAGCGCGACCTTCTTGGCCGAGAAGCTTGCCTCAAGTTCAACCGGACCTTCCGAGTCAAGTCCGATGGTCTGGTAGCCAAGCGCCTCGACTTCGCTGAGCGCATCGGAAAGGTTGCGCACCTCTATGTGCGGGATCAGCTCCAACGCGCCGGAGGCGGCCTTGGCGAGGACGCCGGATTCCTGCGGTGAATGCCGCGCCGTTGTGATCAGCGCGCCGCAGTTGAACGCCACCGCCGAGCGCATGATCGCTCCGACATTGTGCGGGTCGGTGATCTGGTCGAGGATCAACAGCAGATCAGTTTCGCCGAGCGCGCCGAGCGTCTTGGCCCGCAGCGGTTCGGCTTCCACCATTACGCCCTGATGCACAGCCTCGGAGCCGGTTTCCTTGTCGATGGCGCGGGGGTCGACGATTTCCGCAGTGAAGGGCAGGGACGAGACGTCGTCGATTTCCAGCCGCTCCAGCGCATTGCGCGTCACTAGCATGCGCTTGATGGTGCGTTCCGGGTTGTCGAGTGCGGCGCGCACCGTGTGGATGCCATAGAGTCGCACCAGCCCTTCCGGACCGCGCGTGCCGGCAATGGCCGGGCGTTCTGGGCGCTTGGGCGGGCCGCCAGCCTTCTTGTCGCGGAAATCGCGGCGCAGCTTGGCATAGTGGGTGTCTTTGGCGGAACGGTCGTCTGAATTGTCTGTCATGGCCGCTCCTTATCACCAGCATTGCCTGATGCCTATGCGCACGGTGAAAAATAGGCGGCAGCAAAAATACGCTGGCTCCAGTGTTGACAGTGCAAATGCCAGTCGCCATAAGGCGCTCGCAACTGCGGTTCGGTTTGGACGGCAGTGGCAAAGTGGGAGATTGTCCCGAGCGGCAAAGGGGGCGGACTGTAAATCCGCTGGCTACGCCTTCGTAGGTTCGAGTCCTACATCTCCCACCATTTTCCATGTTTTAGGATCTTCGCCTGAAACATGGAAAATGCCCCGCAAATGCTTCAGGCGATGGCGGGCTTTATGGTCTCCGGCAACATGTTACAAAGCCGGTGCGGTGCGGGTGTAGCTCAATGGTAGAGCAGCAGCCTTCCAAGCTGAATACGAGGGTTCGATTCCCTTCACCCGCTCCAGATTTCGTCCTGACATTTGATTGCCCCCTGTGGCGTTGTTGCCTATTCCAAGGAATTCTCCTGCTTTTCCAGAGCACTTGAAGGCTGGTGCGCTGATGGTAGACTATGCCGGACTGCGTTGAGCAATCACTGTCGGCGCAGCTATATCCGGGGACACGCGCGCATGGCGATCATCAGTCTGCAGGATCCTGTTTTCGCCACCTACGCCATTGCCGCGTCGTTGATGATCCTTAAGGCGGTGGGCATGTCATGGCTGACGGTTTGGCGGATGATGTCGGAAAAGGGCGGATACCGCTCACCGGAGGATTTGAAAAAGACGCCACTCAATCCGGCGCCAAATCCAACGCAGACCATGCCGAACGAACGCGTGGACCGCATTCGCCGCATCCAGATGAATGATCTGGAGAATTTGCCGTTCTTTCTTGTGTCAGGCTTCCTGTTTGTGTTGACCGATCCGTCGCTGCTTTTGGCGCGCATTGCGCTTTATGGCTATGTCATTTCCCGCCTTCTGCATTTTGCGGCCTATCTGACCGCGCAGATCCATGATGTGCGGGCGACACTTTGGACCATCGGCTCGCTGATCCTGATCTTCATGACTGCAAGGACGCTTTTTGCCGCGCTCGGTTGGTAAGGTTGCCAGCAAACGCACCGCAATTGTCACCGCTTGCCTTTGCAATCATTCTGCCGTTTAAGCGCCGCCAGAAGTCACATTTTTCAGGAGCATTCCCATGACCATCAAACGCATCGGTGTCGGCAAGCGCATGTCGCAGGCTGTTGTTTACAATGGAACCGTCCATACCGCGGGCGTTGTTGCCGAACAGTCCAAAGGCAAGTCTGTTCTGGAGCAGACCAAGGAAGTTCTGGCCGAGATTGACCGCATTTTGGCCGAAGCCGGTTCAGACAAGTCCAAGCTTCTGAAGGCAAATATTTGGCTCACCGATATGTCCACGTTTGCCCAGATGAATGAAGCTTGGGATGGCTGGGTGGCTGAAGGCCACACTCCGGCCCGCGCCACGGTCGAATCGAAGCTCGCCGCACCGGGTTATGATGTTGAGATCATGGTGGACGCTGCCGTTTGACCTGTTGCAGAAATCAATTTGCTCCGTGAGCTTGAACAGGATTAGTATGTCAGCCTCGGGTTGACCTGGTGATCCAAGAGCATGAGCCGCCATGCACTGATATTCTGGACCCTGTTTGCCATTGCCATGTCGGTCTATCTGACGATGGTCCTGTGGTCCTTGCCGCATTTGCAGCAAATGGCCGGAGGCCTGTCGGCTTTCGACATGCGCCCTACCGGGTATTCGCCGCCCGAAGCGCGTGCACTCATTGCGGCATTGGGAAGCCCCGGCGCCGATTTCTATTTGAATACGCAAATGTGGCTGGATACCGCATATCCGGGGCTGCTTGCAGGCGTGCTGGTGCTGGCCTTTTTCAAACTGGCGAAAGGCTGGCTGGTTTGGCTTCTTTGTGCTGGCGCCATTGTCATGGCCTTTTCCGACTATCTGGAGAACCGTGCGGTGGCAGGCATGCTTCGCGCAGGGCCCGAGGCACTGACCGATGCCATGGTCGAAAACGCCAGCAACTGGACACTGCTGAAAAGCATCAGTTCGACGCTGGTCTTCGTGGCGCTGTTGATTTTGCTGATGATTGCGGTTTGGCGTTGGCTACGGCGCCCGTAACGCCTGTAGTGCGAGCATCCGGCAATCGGTATTGTCCAAAACCAGGGTCAAAGCGGCTCATTTGGCTTCCCGTTCATCCTCTCATGTCAATTGGCCGCAGCAAATCGGTTTGCTGCGCACTTGCATTGCACGCCAATCAACATATTCTGATTTCAGAATGTGTTCGCGGTGAACCGTTGCTATTGAAGACCTGTTTGCCACTGGAAGGAAATAGACGTGAGCATTGATATGCAGATGCATGCCGTTGAAGTTGACAATCTGAAGTGTGGCGGCTGCGCCAACACGATCCGGAAAGGCTTGGCCGACATCGGCGGAATTGCCAACATTGATGTCGATCCGGAAACCAAATTCGTGAAATTTGACGGTTCTGCCGCAATCCGGGAATTGGCCCTGACCAAACTGAAGAGCATGGGCTATCCAGAAAAGGGCAGCACGCATGGGCTGGAGGCCGGTTTGGCGACCGCAAAGTCCTTTGTCAGTTGCGCCGTTGGCCGGGTCGGCTGACCGGGATATCACTCCTGTCTGCGGGGCAGCGGGTTTGTGCTTGCGAGCCGTGACGGATTCTCATATAGAGCGCGCGGATTTCTGACACTGCGCCATGTCGGGGCAAGGTCGGATCAGTTTGACAAGGACAGGAATCTGAAATGGCCAAGAGCAAGTTTGAACGCAATAAGCCGCATGTGAACATTGGCACGATTGGTCACGTTGACCATGGCAAGACGTCGCTGACGGCGGCGATCACCAAGTTTTTCGGCGAGTTCAAGGCGTATGACCAGATCGACGCC